>NZ_LR778174.1:0-600000 GCF_902810435.1 Veillonella parvula | reverse complement strand
CAATAGAATTTTCCGGTACCACACCTTCGTGTACAGCTACAATGCCGCCTGTCAATTCATGATAGGTGGCATTTTCATATCCTAGAGATTTCCAGATTTCTAAAATCTCACTTTGATGAGGGTATCTACGTAAAGATTCTGGAAGCCAGGCATAGGAAGAGTTATCTTTGCTCAATTTTCCTATAATAGGCAATATATATGAAAAATAGAAGTTATATAACTGTTTAAACCCAAACATACTTGGTTTTGCAAGTTCTAACACCACAACCTTCCCCCCTGGTTTTACCACGCGTTGCATTTCAGACAATACCTGCTTAATATCTGGAACATTTCGCATTGCAAAGCCACTCATTGCAGCATCAAATGTATTATCCTCATATGGTAAGGCCATGGCATCACCTTGTACTAAATTTACTTGATTAAGTAAACCAGCAGCCTCAATACGAACACGACCTTGATTTAACATTTCACTATTAAAATCTAATGCCTCTACCTTCAAAGTGGGCTCTTGACATAATGCTTCCTTCGTAAATACACAAGTGCCACATGCCACATCAAGTACATATTGGTGAGGACCGATATTCATCGCTTTTACAGAGAATTTACGCCAAAAATAATCTTGTCCAAAGCTTAACACCGTATTCATTAAGTCATAGTTTTTTGCAATATTAGAAAAAACGCCTTGTACAAATTTCTCTTTATCTGCATACGTTTTAAATTCTTTAGTATTCATTATGGACCTTTCACAAATCAAGAACTATGTTCAAGAATTATATATGGCATAGTATACCACACTATAGGAACGCTAAAAAGAATCCTAATATATATACTCTATATAGTGACTATGTAATATATACATATCTACTAAAAACACTGGTATTTAGTATTTTCCGCTACATAATATAGAACTAAACACACATATCTATTTTTTACCTATATTCATAATAAATATATACAAATATCGATTATAATATCTATTGCCACCATTTCATGTTCGTTGTATAATGACATATGTCCATGTTGAAAGGATACTTTATCATGGAGTTTTATTTGTTTTTATATAAGTATTGGAGTGTACTATGAATCGATTTGTAAAATCAATCAATAGAGTCAGTCTAATCCAACAAATTATCATAGGTTTGATTATTGGTATTTTAACTGCTCTTTATGTGCCAGATGTGGCCAATGAACTTGCTTTATTAGGAGTCCTCTTCGTTGGAGCGCTAAAAGGTATTGCCCCTATCCTCGTATTTTTCTTAGTAATCGCTGCGATTAGTAAACATCGCTCTGGACAAAAAACAGGTATGGGCTCTGTTATAACCTTATATTTACTAGGTACATTCCTATCTGCGGCTTTAGCAGTAATCGTAAGTTTCTTTTTCCCTACTACATTACACCTAGCAGCAGGTGCAGCCGATGCCGCACCACCTCAAGGTATCGTAGAGGTTATGACAACATTACTAAAAAATGTAGTTGATAATCCTGTAAAAGCATTAATGACTGCTAACTACATCGGTATTTTAGGTTGGGCACTTATCATTGGTGGTGCTTTACGCCATGCACCGATGAATACGAAGGAAGTTATGGAGTCCATTGCACAAGCTATTACTACTGTAGTAGGTTGGATCATTCGATTCGCCCCTCTTGGTATTATGGGCCTTGTAGCAGAATCCATTGCTACTAACGGCATCGAAGCCTTGATTGGATACTTTCAATTACTCGTATTATTACTTGGTTCTATGATCTTTGTAGCACTAGTAATCAATCCAATTTTATCCTTTATTTACCTTCGTCGTAATCCATACCCATTGGTATTTAAATGCTTACGAGAATCTGCAATCTATGCGTTCTTTACACGTAGTTCTGCTGCAAACATTCCCGTAAACCTTGATTTAGCCAAACGATTGAAACTTAATCCAGATATGTATTCCGTATCCATTCCATTAGGAGCCACAATCAATATGGGTGGTGCAGCAATTACAATCACAATCATGACATTAGCTGCGGCGCATACATTAGGTATCGTTGTAGATATTCCTACCGCAATCCTATTATCTGTTATTGCCACTATAGGTGCATGTGGGGCTTCCGGTGTTGCAGGCGGTTCCTTGTTACTTATTCCATTGGCTTGTTCCCTATTCGGTATATCCAATGATGTAGCAATGCAAGTTGTAGGCGTAGGCTTTATTATCGGGGTATTACAAGATTCCACGGAAACTGCACTTAACTCTAGCACAGATATCCTCTTCACTGCTACTGCTGATTATGCAAAACGCGGTTATCATCAAGATTGGAACTAAAATTTTTTTAGACGGTCCTTTGGGACCGTCTTTTTTTTTTGTAAACTAATTGTACATTCTTTTATAGGACTTTGTGAAAGTTACATATATCCGCGTCTCTTAATTTTCTGGAAATAATATTATGTATTTGGATAAACTAAATATAAACTTTCACCAATCACTAACAAACTATATTGATTTTCTTCAATGTAGTGGTATAATATAGTTAATGATAATAACTATTAGTAGATATATAGGAAGGAATCAACATGAAACAATACGATATTATTGTAGTTGGTACAGGCGGCGCAACCATCGTAGCTGATGCTGCGCTCAAAAAAGGCCTTAAAGTGGCAATCATAGAAAAAGGTAAATTTGGTGGTACATGTCTAACTCGCGGTTGTATTCCTACAAAAGTTATGGTTACAGCAGCTAATGCAATTCAAGAAACAAAAGAATTCAAAAAAATTGGCGTTAACGTTGGACCTGCTACTATGGACTGGGACACAGTGTCCAAGCGTACTTGGCATAAAATTGACGAATCTGCAGGCATCTATGATTATTACAATGCCTATGACAACGTAGATGTGTATCGTGGTGCAGCAAGCTTTGTATCTGATACAGTGATGAACATCCATCTTAACGATGGGTCTGGCATTGTAGAAATTACAGCGCCTATAATTATCCTTGGTACTGGTGGCTATAGTAATGTTCCAAATGTACCTGGTCTTCAAGAATCAGGTTTCCTTACTAGTGAAAGTCTCTTTGGTGATAAATTCCCTAAACAGCCATATAAATCCCTTGCTGTACTTGGTGCGGGTCCGATTGGTGTTGAGTTCGCTCATGTATTTGATTCCGCTGGTACAAAAGTAACAATTCTACAACATAATGTACGTTTAGTTCCTAAAGAAGATGCAGATATATCGGAACACTTGCTTAACAACTACAGAGAACGTGGTATTAACGTACTTCTAAACCAAGACACTGTTGAAATCCGCCAAGAGGATGGCCTTAAAGTAGTAGTTACTAAAGATCGTACTACTGGCGAAATTACAGAAACTAAAGTTGAAGAAATCCTTGTAGCTGCAGGTATCCGTCCAGCTGTGGAAGAACTTCACCTAGAAAATACTGGTATTGAAACACGGCCTAAAGGCTGGATCAAAACTAACGAATTCTTAGAAACATCCGTTGATGGTATCTACGCTTTAGGTGATGTCAATGGGGAGCCGGCATTCCGTCACCGTGCAAACTACGAAGCAGATATCATTGCTCACAATCTCTTCTATGCAACAAGTGAAGATGATTACCGTTGGGCAAGGTATGATACATTACCAAAAGTTACTTTCTCCTATCCTGAAATTGGTAGTGTAGGTCTCACAGAGGCTGAAGCTATCAAAGCGGGTTACAATGTAGGAGTTGGGAAGAACTTCTACTCCTCCACTGCAAAAGGCTATGCAATGGGTATCAACCCTGGAGATATAAACGATGGATTTGTAAAAATTGTGGTAGATAAAGACACCAACCATATCCTTGGTATGCATGTCGTAGGTCCTCAAGCCTCTATCCTCTTCCAGCCTTATGTGAACCTTATGAATAGTGGTGTAACTCCGTTGACAGCCATCAATGAAGAAATCGCTTCTGAACGCACTAAACGTTTACGTGAAAAAGGTATTACTCGTGAAATGGACCCTAGATCCGTTATCACTGTAGGCGAAACTATGAGCCCACATCCATCCCTCGTCGAGGTTATCATGTGGACACAAGTGTACTACGAAAATCGTTGGTAATACAACTATAGTTATAAATAATAAAAGGACTAAACCTAGGCGCAGTCCTTTTGTTGCAAACATATCTATTGTAAAAAAAATATTCTAACATAAGAGCACTATCAACCGATATTTTATAGTATCGGAATCGCAAAAAAGAGCCAAAGGCATTGCCTTCGGCTCTTTTCTTATTAATCATCAATAGATAGGTTAGCGGCCCATATCTATATCAGAACCCCAAACGAGATTTGTTTTACGACCATCGAAGCCTTGATCTGGCTCAGGTGGTAATTTATAGGATTTAGATTGTTCTACATAAGCACCTGTCTCAGCATCTACTGTAACAACTACTTTTTTACCATCTTGATGCATAGTCACATAGTATAAAACTTTACCATTATGAGCTTCAATTTTCCAGCCCTTCATAACAGCATCATTTCCAAGTTGTTGTTTTGCAACACGTTCTGCTTGTGTTGATTCAATAACTTTATCTTTATTAAAAATCTCACCAATAACTTTCTTAGGTTTGCCCCCCTCTTCCATATCAGAAGCATTACCAGTGATTACATCAATTTTCATCTTGTACTGATGATACTTACTATAACCAACTACTTTATAACCATAGTTCAAGTCATTAGAGTTGAGCTCTACAGAATGAAGCGCCGCATTAGGATAGCGATTTTGGAAAATAGTTCCAATTTGGCTCATAGTCATAACTATGGACTCGCCAGGTGCACGTTTTACAGAAATATCCGTACTTGTTTCAGGCTTTGTTTTGCGTGCATCTGCCACACTTGGTGTAGCAACGGATAACATGCCCACTGCTAATACCCCCGTTAATGCCATAGAAATCAACTTTTTATTCATTATAATCCTCCTACTAGATACCATGTTTCTATTAATCAAACTATTAGTACACTAGAATTTCTATAAGTTCATGCTATATTCAGCAACACGAAAAATATGTAAATAGTCATATCATTTAGACAATATACTATAAACCTTCATTAGATGCAAGTCGTCCATCTACATCAGTCATAATCAATTTATAGCATGTAGCCACTAAAGGTACACCGATCAACATACCAGTAACCCCCATCAAACTACCGCCTACGATAACAGCAGCAAATACCCACAAACCTGGTAATCCAACAGAGTTACCTACAATTTTAGGATAAATAAAGTTACTTTCAATTTGATGTAGTATCTCCAGAATAATTACATAGATAAGAGCATCCATAGGGCTAACAGTAAGTAGCATAACGGCTCCAATGATACCACCAACATAAATACCTAATAGTGGAATCAAACCAGTTAGACCAATTACACAAGCAATCGTTGTAGCATATTCAATATTAAATAGCCATAAAGTAATACCTACCATCACGCCTAGAACCAAGGCATCTATAAACTGACCTACAAAAAAATTACTGAATGTTTGAACTGCTACACGAGTTACATAACTAACTCGATTTACCCACTCATCTGATGCATAAGCCTTTAATATACGTTTACCTTGTAACATAAGGCGTTCCTTATCAAGCAACATATAAACAGCAAAAATTAAGCCAAGACCTATGTTCAAAGTCCAAGACAATACGGTGCCCATTGCATTTACAATATATGTGCCACCTTTTGTCCCCCATTCACGAGTATATTTAGCAATATTCTCTCCACTTAGGGCATCTATAATCGTTTGATTCGACGCCATTGGAATGGTTTCTGTAATATGTTGCATCCATGTTTGGAAATCCGTATACAATTGCGGTGATGCAGCTACAATAATCGACATAGAATGAATCAATTGAGGTAAAGCCATCCGAGCAATAAAATACACAATAACACTAATTGTTACAAAGGATAGCAAAAGACTCAACGGGCGACGTATTTTATACTTCCATCCAGAGTCACACTTAGGCCATAGCCATCGTTCATAACGAACGACTAGAATATCCAATACGAAAGCAATACAAGCACCCACAATGAGCGGAACAAAAGCCGTAAAGATAGCGTCAAGACCACTAGCAATATCACTTATACGTAGTGCCATCATAATCATAATGCCCGCTAGTATAATAGCTCCTATGAGCTGTTTGTAATATTTGAATTCTTTCATAATAACCTACTTCACATAACACTATTAATAAGCTACACCTATATAACTATACGATTCTCACATCGCATACATTACCAAAGCATAATGAACATTGTATGACCTAGGATTGTATGCAATTTTAGTATAACACAAAAGTCCACCTTGTCGCATGCTCGAATTCTCGATAAACAAGAGAGCATAATTGAAGGTGGACTTATTATAGGACTAATCTAGATAAGTCTAGAGATTAGCGATGAATATAAACGTCTACACGACGGTTTTCAGCTTTACCTGCTGCTGTAGAGTTAGTTGCAACTGGTTTAACATCACCATTAGCAATACCGATAAGACGATCGGCAGATACACCATGGTTAACTAAATATTGAGCCACATGTTGTACGCGGCGTTCAGACAAAGCAATGTTGTATTGAGGATTTGCATCAGTATCAGCGTTACCCATCAATTTAACTTGGTCTTGAGAATATTGGTTAGCAGCATTTACAGCAGCTGTTAAGTTTGGATATTGGTCTGCACGAGCAACATCTTGGTCGGAGTCAAAGTAGATAGATTGTACATAGTAATCCAATTTAGGAGTTTTATATGCAGGCGCTTCTACAGTAGGAGCTGGAGCCGGAGTGTATACAGGAGCTGGCGCTGGAGTGTATACAGGAGCTACGGATTTGTGACCACCGAAACGGTAAGATAATCCTATTACAGGACCTTGGAAGGAAATATTAGACTTATCATCACGTTTAGTATTGATATAACGATACCCTGCATTAATATCCCAGTCTTGGTTAACTTTATAACCTAAACCTGCTTCCCAAGTAGTAGTTCTCTTAGTCCCTACACCCGCTTTACCATAAACGTCTACTTTGGAGCCAAGGTTAGCTTTACCAATTACACCTAATTGAGCAATATTATTTGCTTTAGGGAATGTATCACCAGAAATGTGAGCATAACCACCATATACTGCGAAATTTTTGTTCAAGGATTGAATCAAATTAACTTCTTGCATTCTATCACTATAGCTAGTGCCGAACATTTTATCATTCAAACCATGGTATTGGTATTGCAACGCTGTTTTATCTGTAAAAGCGTATGTTACACCACCATCAAAGTTCCATTTTGCATCAGAAGTCCAAGCTTTAGTTTTTGCTTTAGAATCAGACGCACCAAGATCAACTTGAAACTCACCTTTATTGAATTGAGTTTGAGGAGTTGCACCTGCTACGGACACACCTACAGCAGCAACTGCCAATAAAGCTAATAATTTTTTATTCATTATAATTCCCTCCAAAAACAGCCCTTATAATACTTAGGCTTTAGTAATAATATGCTTATATTTTACACAATTTTTCAATATAATTCAATATTCTTCATGAATATTTGATGAATTTTTAGTTATATCTATCTATAAATATTATAAATATAAATATTTAAACCCTCTCTATTGCCGAATCACTGCGATTCTCTGCACATATTATATTCCCGAAATTATAATACTATTTATCTTTTTTAAGATTCTCTAACAATAATAAAATTACTGGTCTTATAAGTTCATCAAAATCATTATTATATATACTAATAAATCTAACTATAATTGAACGAATAAAAGCTCCCTTATGCACTAAGGAAGCTTTTATCATTTCATATGTATATCCCTTACATATATACGTGAAATCAGAAGTTTCTGGTCAGATAACACATTCCCCAATGTGTCATTTTTTTCACATTACGTATTGTACATCAAAAATTTTTAATAGACAAGAGTTTATTCACTTCTTTTTCATGAATCCTTCTAAAACTTTCAATGTAAAAAAGAATTTACATCTCATTAAACAACCTTATGTTGCCATGTTCCTCGAATAAATCTCAAATAAGAACAACATAATCTTAGAGACTGATCGAAGCACAAAGATAACCATGCCCCAAAAAGCCCTAAACCTAGTGTAATGCACAATAAATAAGTAATAATAGGACGAATGATTGCTACGCTTACAAGAGAATATTTCATGATGTAATATGTATCTCCTGCCCCTTTCAACACACCGGAATACACTTGCTGTAATGCTTGAGGGAATGCAGCGATAGCCATAATGCCCATCAAAGTGGCTGAAAGTGTAACAACATCACTTTCACGAGTATATAACTGTACTAAAAAATCACCAGGACCAATAAAGATTAATGCACTTACAAGGCCCACGACTAAACCAATACGAGCACCAATTTTACCATAAGTACGTGCAATATCTGGTCGTTTGTGTCCCAGACTTTGCCCCGTATGTGATGCACCTGCAAATCCAAGACCCATCGCAAAATAGTAAAATATATCCATTAAATTCATACATACGTAATGTGCTGCTAAAGGTACCGCACCTAAGGAAGCAACAATCATAGTGTATGTATACATACCGAACCGCTCAAAGAACTGTTCTCCTAAAGAACTGCCACCGACATGAAACATTGTATGTAATACGGGCCTTTCAAAAGTCCATTTCGACGGATGGCGCAATGTTAATCCAGTAGAAGTATGTTGTGAAATCGTACGCAACAACAATAATGCAATAATAGCACTACTGATCATAGTGGATACACCTGCCCCCATAACGCCAAGTTCAGGGAAGAAACCAATACCATAAATTAAGAAGAAATTCATTATCGTATTCAAAATATTCCCTACTACATTAGATTTAAAAATAACTTTAGTGTTACCATATCCAATGAGTGCAGCCCCTACGATTTGGCTAAAGGACTGAAATATTAAGCTAATAACTATGAAACGACCATACCAAACGGCTGTTTCAATATAGCCATCTTCAGCACCCGTAAAACGTAGAATATGCTCTAAGTTCAAGAAACATATCAATAATAACGGTACATAAATTAAAAAATTCAATAAAATAGATTGCTTGAGTACGGCATTCATACCATCTACATCGCCTTCACCATGACGACGAGCTATAATTGCTGTCACAGCAATGGATAAGGCTCGACAAAAGATGAGCATTACCATCTCAGGTTGACCCATAATGCCTACCGAAGCAAGAGCTGACGCACCTAAGGCACCAACCATCGCCAAATCAATGGCAGTCATAAATTGTAACATCAAGCCTTGTAATGTAGCTGGCCAAGCTATTTTTAAATAATTACCATATAGCTGCTTTGTAGTTCCTACAGGTCCTAATCGTTCTGCAACAGGCAACATGGTGTCTATTGAAAGCCATCGTTGTATACGGTCTAACATCCTATCTCCTATTCATGCAAGATCATACATAATAGAGGTATCACTTTACCTCTTATTTCCACTGTATTATATCACACAACATATGAGAAGTCATTCATATGTTATGCATTTTAAATAAGAATACATATCAAAATAGCAAAAGAACCTCTTATACGAAATGTATATACCCTATCAAGTACAACAATGTATAAGAGGTTCTTTAGTTTTACAGAGAAATAACTATCTTAGACTATTATCAAAATTAGTTCTCAACTCTTAACCTTTAGAAGCTAATAATTGATTTACTACGGCACGCAAGTCATCTAAGCCTTGTTTAGTTTCAGCCAATTCTTGACGTTGACGTTCATTTTCAGCTTCTAATGTATTTAGACGCGCTGCTTGATTAGCAATAACCGTTTTTTGATTACTATTTTCTTTTTTGAGACTAGATACTTCATCTTGCATTACATAAACAGAGCTAATAGGCCCCGCCTTATAGCGTTCTGGAATAGCGTCTTTTCTTTCACGACTACCACCAAATTTATGCGTTACACCTGCATTTACCATGTTATGGCTAGTGCCAAGTGAAACACCTACGTTGAACATAGTATCTTCAGTTCGGTAGTGAGCAATACCGATGGCACCAGCAGTTTCACCACGGTAGTTACCGATGCCAGCCATAATTTGTGTTGGTTCCAATGGATCATATTGAATTGGTTTCAACGCTACCATAGCTGCCGCATGAGCACCAACACGTTGTGTTTCAGTACCGACACGGTTAACAGCTTCTTGTAAACCAGCATTAGATGCTTTCAATTGGCTAACATTTACTGCATCAGTATCAGCTGTGCCAGGCGCTACTCCATGAATTTTGTTGCCACCATTATTTAAGCCGTCTACAGTAAGTGATACAGGGCTAGCTGCTGTATCTGCAGGAGTAATAGTCATACCACCCCCATTAATTGTAGTAGAGTTGCCAGCTGCATCTTTCACAGTTGTACCTGCAGGAGTGATTTTAGTAGATACACCGTTTTCATCACCTACAATAACACTGTTTAGGCCTTTTAAGTCTTTAGCCAAGCCATATGTGAAAGTAGTTCTATCTTGGTTAACTACAAGATTATCACCAGCTTGGAATTTTACGGTATCACTACCTTGTACTTTTTCAACGGTACCGCCAGCAGCCGTTACATTCCATGCAGATATATCTTTAACTTGTTGTTTACCAGTCTCTGTCAAGTTGCTCAAGTCTTGATTTGCTGCATTATCAATTTTGCCTTTAGTTGCATCATCGAGTTTAACAGTTACATCGTCGCCATTAGCAACCGTAGTAAGGCCATTTTCACCTTTCACATTAAATTTCACATCACCTGTGCTCAACGATTTTTCATCGGTAGAACCAGAGTTACCACCTAAAGAAATCTTGCGAGCAATAGCTGTCGTGTTTTTGTCGATATTAGCTTTATTGGTTGCGATGTTATCCTTATTAGTTGCAATATCACTAGTATTTTTAGTGATAGCCGCTTTGTTATCAGCAATATTTTGTTTATTCGCAGCAATATTCTCCTTATTAGTTGCAATATCAGCAGCATTTCTATCAATTGCAGCTTTATTATTAGCTATTTTTTGCTTGTTATCCGCAATGGCATCAGCATTTTTACCAATCTTATCTGTATTATCAGCAATGTTGGCTTTGTTTTCTGCTACTTGATCATCAACATGTTTCAATTGATCTTCTGTGGCGGCACGTCCAGAGACAGGCTGTGTTTGACCTGGAGTCCATGCAGTGTTAGTCAAACCCGTTACTTGAGGTGTTTCTACACCTTCTGTAGCTTTCACTTTTGGTGCTGTAATGGTTTGATTTGCTTTTACAATATTGAAAGTTACGTCTTGTTTAGTAGCAATTGTGAAGTCTTTACCATTTTGAGTAATGGAAATGTTATCACCATCGATAAACTTAACTGTATTGCCACCTTCAACTTTTTCGGCAGTATTACCATTAGCTACTACGTTCCATGCGGATAAATCTTTAACTTGTTGTTTACCAGCATCTGTTAAGTTGCTCAAATCCGTATTTGCTGCATTGTTGATTTTATTAGCCGTAGCATCATCTAATTTGACAGTTACATCGTCTCCATTAGCTTCAGTAACAATACCATTTTGCCCTTTAATATTGAATTTCACATCGCCTGTACTTAAGGATTTCTCATCGGTTGAACCAGTATTACCACCTAAGGAAATCTTACGACCAATAGCTTCTGTATTTTTATCAATATTAGCTTTATTGGCTGCGATATCGCCAGCATTTTTAGTGATGGCCGCTTTGTTATCTGCAATATTTTGTTTATTCGTCGCAATATTATCTTTATTAGTTGCTATATCGGCTTTATTAGTTGCGATATTATCTTTGTTAGTAGCAATATCTACTGCATTTTTATCAATTGCAGCTTTATTATCAGCTATTTTTTGTTTGTTATCCGCAATAGCCTCTGCATTTTTACCAATCTTATCTGTATTGTCAGCAATCTTGGCTTTATTTTCTGATACTTGATCATCAACGTATTTCAATTGGTCTTCTGTAGCTGCACGACCAGATACAGGTTGTGTTTGGCCTAGAGTCCATGCAGTGTTAGTCAAACCTGTTACTTGAGGAGTTTCAACCCCAGTTGTCGCTTTAACCTTTGGCGCTGTAATCGTTTGAGTAGCTGTTACCGTATCAAAAGTTACATCTTTCTTAGTAGAAATGGTGAAGTCCTTACCATTTTGAGTAATGGAAATGTTATCACCATCGATAAACTTAACGGTGTTACCACCTTCAACCTTTTCAGCCATCTCATTATTAGCGACTACATTCCAAGCTGCTAAGTCCTTAACTTGTTGCTTACCGTCAGGGGTCAAATTACTCAAATCTCGATCAGCTGCATTGTCAACTTTACCTTTAGTTGCATCATCGAGTTTAACAGTCACATCGTCGCCATTAGCAACCGTAGTAAGACCATTTTCACCTTTTACGTTAAACTTCACATCACCTGTGCTCAAGGATTTTTCATTAGTCGAACCAGAGTTACCACCTAAAGAAATCTTACGACCGATAGCTGTTGTGTTTTTGTCGATGTTATCCTTATTAGTTGCAATATCACTAGCATTTTTAGTGATAGCAGCTTTGTTATCAGCAATATTTTGTTTATTCGCAGCAATATTGTCCTTATTAGTAGCAATATCACCTGCATTCTTATCAATTGCCGTTTTATTATCAGCTATCTTTTGCTTATTATCTGCAATATTATCCTTATTAGTAGTAATATCTACTGCATTTTTATCAATTGCCGTTTTATTGTCAGCTATTTTTTGCTTGTTATCTGCAATGGCATCAGCATTTTTGCCAATCTTATCTGTATTATCAGCGATATTGGCTTTATTTTCCGCTACTTGATCATCAACATGTTTCAATTGGTCTTCTGTGGCTGCACGACCAGATACAGGTTGTGTTTGACCTGGAACCCACGCAGTGTTCGTCAAGCCTGTTACTTGAGGTGTTTCAACACCAGTTGTCGCTTTCACTTTTGGCGCTGTAATAGTTTGGTTAGCCGTTACCGTATCAAAGGTTACATCTTTTTTAGTGGAAATGGTAAAGTCTTTACCATTTTGAGTAATGGAAATGTTATCACCATCGATGAATTTAACAGTGTTTCCACCTTCAACTTTTTCAGCTGTTTCATTATTAGCTACTACATTCCAAGCTGCTAAATCCTTAACTTGTTGCTTACCGTCAGGAGTCAAATTGCTCAAGTCTCGATCAGTTGCATTATCGATTTTGCCTTTAGTCGTATCATCGAGTTTAACTGTCACATCGTCGCCATTAGCAACAGTCGTAAGACCATTTTCACCTTTCACATTGAATTTCACATCACCTGTGCTCAACGATTTTTCATCAGTCGAACCAGAGTTACCACCTAAAGAAATCTTACGGCCAATAGCTGTCGTGTTTTTGTCGATGTTAGCTTTATTGATTGCGATGTTATCTTTGTTAGTTGAAATGTCAGCTTTGTTTGTAGCAATGTCGCCAGTATTCTTATCAATTGCCGTTTTATTATCGGCTATTTTTTGTTTGTTATCTGCAATGGCATCAGCATTTTTGCCAATCTTATCTGTATTATCAACAATATTGGCTTTGTTTTCTGCTACTTGATCATCAACGTGTTTCAATTGGTCTTCTGTGGCTGCACGACCAGATACAGGTTGTGTTTGACCTGGAACCCACGCAGTGTTCGTCAAGCCTGTTACTTGAGGTGTTTCAACTCCAGTTGTCGCTTTCACTTTTGGCGCTGTAATCGTTTGAGTAGCTGTTACCGTATCAAAAGTTACATCTTTCTTAGTAGAAATGGTGAAGTCCTTACCATTTTGAGTAATGGAAATGTTATCACCATCGATAAACTTAACGGTGTTACCACCTTCAACCTTTTCAGCCATCTCATTATTAGCGACTACATTCCAAGCTGCTAAGTCCTTAACTTGTTGCTTACCGTCAGGGGTCAAATTACTCAAATCTCGATCAGCTGCATTGTCAACTTTACCTTTAGTTGCATCATCGAGTTTAACTGTCACATCGTCGCCATTAGCAACAGTCGTAAGACCATTTTCACCTTTCACATTGAATTTCACATCACCTGTGCTCAAAGATTTTTCATCAGTCGAACCAGAGTTACCACCTAAAGAAATCTTACGACCGATAGCTGTCGTGTTTTTGTCGATGTTAGCTTTATTGGTTGCGATGTTATCCTTATTAGTTACAATATCACTAGCATTTTTAGTGATAGCCGCTTTGTTATCAGCAATATTTTGTCTATTGGTAGCAATATTGTCAGTATTTTTAGTGATTGCAGTTTTATTATCAGCTATTTTTTGCTTGTTATCTGCAATGTTATCCTTATTAGTAGCAATATCTGTTTTGTTCGCAGCAATATTGTCTTTGTTAGTGGCAATATCTACTGCATTTTTATCAATTGCAGCTTTATTGTCAGCTATTTTTTGCTTGTTATCTGCAATGGCATCAGAATTTTTGCCAATCTTATCTGTATTATCAGCGATATTGGCTTTATTTTCTGCTACTTGATCATCAACGTGTTTCAATTGGTCTTCTGTAGCTGCACGACCAGATACAGGTTGTGTTTGTCCCGGAGTCCATGCAGTGTTGGTCAAACCTGTTACTTGAGGAGTTTCAACCCCAGTTGTCGCTTTAACCTTTGGCGCTGTAATCGTTTGAGTAGCTGTTACCGTACCAAAGGTTACATCTTTCTTAGTGGAAACGGTGAAATCCTTACCATTTTGAGTAATAGAAATGTTATCACCATCAATAAACTTAACAGTGTTACCACCTTCAACCTTTTCAGCCGTCTCATTATTAGCGACTACATTCCAAGCTGCTAAGTTCTTAATCTGTTGCTTACCGTCAGGAGTCAAATTGCTCAAGTCTTGGTCCGCTGCATTCTCGATTTTACCTTTAGTCGTATCATCGAGTTTAACTGTCACATCGTCGCCATTAGCAACAGTCGTAAGACCATTTTCACCTTTCACATTGAATTTCACATCACCTGTGCTCAACGATTTTTCATCAGTCGAACCAGAGTTACCACCTAAAGAAATCTTACGGCCAATAGCTGTCGTGTTTTTGTCGATGTTAGCTTTATTGATTGCGATGTTATCTTTGTTAGTTGAAATGTCAGCTTTGTTTGTAGCAATGTCGCCAGTATTCTTATCAATTGCCGTTTTATTATCGGCTATTTTTTGTTTGTTGTCTGCAATATTATCCTTATTAGTAGTAATATCAGCTGCATTTTTATCAATTGCCGTTTTATTGTCAGCTATTTTTTGCTTGTTATCTGCAATGGCATCAGCATTTTTGCCAATCTTATCTGTATTATCAGCGATATTGGCTTTATTTTCCACTACTTGATCATCAACATGTTTCAATTGGTCTTCTGTGGCTGCACGACCAGATACAGGTTGTGTTTGACCTGGAACCCACACAGTGTTCGTCAAGCCTGTTACTTGAGGTGTTTCAACTCCAGTTGTCGCTTTAACCTTTGGCGCTGTAATCGTTTGAGTAGCTGTTACCGTATCAAAGGTTACATCTTTCTTAGTGGAAACGGTGAAATCCTTACCATTTTGAGTAATAGAAATGTTATCACCATCAATAAACTTAACAGTGTTACCACCTTCAACCTTTTCAGCCGTCTCATTATTAGCGACTACATTCCAAGCTGCTAAGTCCTTAACTTGTTGCTTACCGTCAGGGGTCAAATTACTCAAATCTCGATCAGCTGCATTGTCAACTTTACCTTTAGTTGCATCATCGAGTTTAACAGTCACATCGTCGCCATTAGCAACCGTAGTAAGACCATTTTCACCTTTTACGTTAAACTTCACATCACCTGTGCTCAAGGATTTTTCATTAGTCGAACCAGAGTTACCACCTAAAGAAATCTTACGAGCGATAGCAGTAGTATTTTGAGCGATATTAGCTTTATTAGAAGCAATATCCCCTTTGTTTATTGCAATCTCACTAGCATTTTTAGTGATAGCATCTTTATTGTCAGCTATTTTTTGCTTGTTATCTGCAATGGCATCAGCATTTTTGCCAATCTTAGCTGTATTATCAGCAATATTGGCTTTGTTTTCTGCTACTTGATCATCAACATGTTTCAATTGGTCTTCTGTGGCTGCACGACCAGATACAGGTTGTGTTTGACCTGGAACCCACGCAGTGTTCGTCAAGCCTGTTACTTGAGGTGTTTCAACTCCAATTGTCGCTTTAACCTTTGGCGCTGTAATCGTTTGAGTAGCTGTTACCGTATCAAAGGTTACATCTTTCTTAGCAGAAATGGTGAAGTCCTTACCATTTTGAGTAATAGAAATGTTATCACCATCAATAAACTTAACAGTGTTATTACCTTCAACCTTTTCAGCCGTCTCATTATTAGCGACTACATTCCAAGCTGCTAAGTCCTTAACTTGTTGTTTACCATTAGGAGTCAAATTGCTCAAGTCTCGATCAGCTGCATTGTCGAGTTTATTTTTAGTTACATCATCGAGTTTAACAGTCACATCGTCGCCATTAGCAACAGTAGTAAGACCATTTTCCCCTTTTACGTTAAATTTCACATCACCTGTGCTCAAGGATTTTTCATCGGTAGAGCCAGAGTTACCACCTAAAGAAATCTTACGACCAATAGCAGCAGTATTTTGGGCAATATTAGCTTTATTAGAAACAATATCCCCTTTGTTTGTAGCAATTTCACCAGTATTTTTATCTATTGCAGTTTTATTGTCAGCAATTTTTTGCGTATTCGCAGCAATACTGTCCTTATTGGCAGCAATATCTGTTTTGTTTGTTGCAATATCACCTGCATTTTTAGCTATTGCAGTTTTATTTGTATCAATAGCAATTTTGTTAGCTTCAGCTTTATCATCAACTTTTTTCAATTGAGATACATTAACAGCATCTTTATCAGCAACACCATCTGCTACATTAGCAACTTTCAAATTCCCAGCATTGATACCTTTATCACCATCAATTTTAACAGTTTCATTACCGCCAGCATTATTGAAAGAAGCACTGTTTAATTTAGAAAGATCTTTTTTCAAAGCTACAGAGATTTTCTTATCATTTCTAGTAACCGCAACATTATCGTCACCAGAAAAATCTACTGTATTACCTTTTTCAACCGCTACTGGTGTAGCTTCACCATTAGCAGAAAGATTCCAACCATATTTATTTTGATCAATCGCTTGATTAATTGCATTAGCTACGTTAGCAGAATCCGCCATACCAGCAGTCGCTGTAGCGCTACCATTTGCTACAGTGATGTCTTGCTTTTTACCAGAAACTGTAATTTTCTTACCATTAGCTGTAGTGCTGATGTATGTATTATCACCATTTACAGCCAATTTACTATTAGCAAGGTTCACATCGCCTGTACCAGTATCACCTGTAAAAGCTAGATTAACACTCTTTAACTGTGCCACGTTTACTGCGTCTGTATCAGCAGTACCTGCAGCAACATAGTTAATTTGACGTGTTTGGTTTATCGTACCAACAGCAACACCACCTAATTTAGACGTTAGGGCAGCACCACTTAAACCATCATATATATCTGTACGACTAGCATTAACATTATATCCCGCTACGCCTGAAGCAATATCAGCTGTAGATTTTGAACCAACAGCTACACCATCTACTACTTTACCTCTAGCGCCATCACCAACAGCTACAGAACGACTCGCAGATGCGTCTGTTGCGGCATTTGGGCCAATAGCAATAGAATTAGCTGCCGTAGCACCAGTATTATCTTTATTAGCAGCATCAGAAGATTTTATAGATATATATTTATAAGCGATTTGGTCTACAATAGCGCTAAGTTGAGAGCCATTAATTGCATCTGTGGAAGTAGCACTTACTTCACCAGGAGCCACATGTTTCAACTGACGTTCATACCCTTTAGAACCAAAAGATACAACGTCACCTGGCAATGTTTTATCACCACCAGCCCAGGAAGCAACAACGTTATTTGGCAAAGTATAACTAGATTGTTTTGTACCGCCTACATCAGTGTTAGAACCACCACCGATGGCAATAGCATTATCACGATTTGCCCTAGCCCCTGTGCCAATAGCAATAGCATTTGTTACATCATTATTGGCTTGACCAGAAGCCCCACTAGAAGTTCCTGATAAACGATCCTTCGCATTTGCACCTGTACCAATGGCAATGCCCACATTGCCTGACTGACCTTTCATGCCTAATGTGATACCGGATTCACCAGCCGTTGCCGATGTATATAGTGGGTTTCTCATATCAAATCCTGTTAAGCTTTGAACTGCACTACGCAAATCCCCAGTTTTATTCTCACCATTATTCGTAGTGTAAATAACATTTACACCATCGGCTTTAACTACATCATCGCCACCAATAACAATAGAAGAGTTACCTTGAGCTATTGTATTTCCCCCAATGGCAATTGCTTGCTCCCCAATTACTCTTGCACCTTCATTAGCAGTATTACCACCACCAATAGCGATTCCTTGTGGACTGTTAACACTGGTACTAGAATTAGAACCTATTGCAATAGAATATCCACCAGCAGCTGCTGCATTTTGACCGAAACCTACAGCTTTATCACCAGTAACAGAAGCACCAGCCCCCAAGCCTACTGCTGTTGCATGCATATTTGTAGGCAAAGTATTTGCCGCCATAGAGATGCTAGCATTAGTCATTGCTAATGCAGCCAAGATTGCTGCTACAACAGTTTTCTTTTTGCCACTATTATTCTTAGCGAACTCAGATACTACTACGTAGCAGTTTTTTGATTTGCTCCAAACCACTTTAAAAATCTTATTCATACTTTCTCCTATAAACTATAGTAATATTAATGCTCCCTCGATGTTTTATCATATGGTAAGTCATACGAGAATTCCAAAATTTTCAATATTATAAGTATATCAAAACCTTTAATACACTATCAAGCTTTTTCATTTTTTATTCATAATTCTATATAGCGCACAAATGCAGCATTAATGCGTTTTATAGTGATTCATATCACAAATTTATATAAAATACGGGCTTATTTTATACCATAAAGAAGAGATAAAATGAATATAAATTCATAATCATTATTTTAAACTTGTTTTATAAGATTATATTTTCCCTCCACCTCATCAATTCATCTTACATTACATAACAAAAAGCTATCTCATAGAAATAACAATCTACAAGATAGCTTTATTGCTAGTTTATATAATTAAATAGGGAAAACCAATTAAGTTACATTAAAGGCATATACACTTTGTTCGTGTGCTAATTGTATGCGCTTATGTAAGCGTTTCATATATGTACGATATATCGCTTGTGCTTCTTCGACAGATATGATATCAAAATGAATTCCATCCCCCACTGGTAATTGGCTTAACCTAGGTAAATCTGCCGTAATCACAGTACCAATCTTTGTATAGCCACCTGTTGTTTGCCGATCTGCCATGAGTACTATAGGGTTTCCATCAGAAGGAACTTGGATAGAACCAAATACAGCGCCATCGGAGATAATATCCGCACCATCTATATGCTCTATAACAGGGCCATCCAAGCGAAAGCCCATACGATCACATTGTACAGTCAATGTATATATTTTACTACCAAAGGTCTTGATTCCTTTCTCTGTAAAATACTTTGCTTGCTCCCCTAGTACTACACGCAAAGGTTCGTGACACTCACGGCCGCCGCGGTTATATAGGGCGATATTGAATAAGTTATGACCATCATAGAAGTCGCACACATTCACTTCGTCTCTAGTAAATGCTTTAATGCCAAACTGATCACCTGCTTGTAACGATCTCCCCTCAAGACCACCTATCTTAGCTTTTGTATGAGTCGATACGCTACCATTAATAGTAGGAACATCAATACCGCCTGAGAAAGCAATATACATACGCACGCCACATTGGCTAAAGCTACCAGAAATAATATCTCCTTCATGACATATAAAAGGTATGTATCGAGGCACGACTATATTATTAATAGTGGGATGCATATCAGCCCCTGTAAAAGCAACAATACATGTACCTTGAACCGTTAGTGTAGGCGGTAGCACGGTGCATTCTAAAGCACCTAAAGGCTCCTTGTTTCCTACTAAAGCCTGCCCCAATAGATAGCTTTCACTATCCATAGGCCCCGCTACAGGCATACCATATTGTTGATAGCCGACTCGTCCTGCATCTTGAATCGTTGTATACATCCCTGGTCCATCTACGTGGATTGAAGCTTTCTTAAAACTATTTAAAGCCACGCAAATCACCTACCTCTACTTCATGTACAACAGGAACATAAGCTGAACCTAAAGATTTTATGCGATAAAATTCAGTATCATCGATGGGCACATAACGAACGTAGTCCCCTGCTCTTAATAATGCAGCTTGTTTTTTAGACATATCATACATAGTCACAGGTGTGCGCCCAATAATCTGCCATCCCCCTGGAGAATCTGATGGATATGTGCCAGTCTGTTCTCCTGCAATACCTACAGACCCGGCAGGAATCAAAGTTCTTGGCGAAGACAACCGCGGAGTTGCAATGCGAGGATTCATTCCACCTAAGTAAGTAAAACCAGGAATAAAACCTAACATATAAACCAAATAGTCAGTACCACTATGAATGGATACAACCTCAGCTTCACTTATATGATTGTGAGAGGCTACAAAGCCTAGATCTGGACCATACTCGCCACCGTATATGGTCGGGATTTCAACAATCGTAACACGTTCATTTGCGCTGTCTGTTACAGATTCTTGTAATATAGGATTAATAGTTCTACAAATGTCGGAATACGTATATACCATTGCATCATATTGAACAAGCAATGCACAGTATGTAGGAACTAGTTCAATAATTCCATCTAGCTGTAAGAGTTTAATCTGCTCTATAACTTGTCGGATTTGTCGATTAATCTTTGGATCGATTGCTTGACCAAAATCAATAGAGATAGCGCAATCCCCTACAGGTGAAATTGTAGGTTTCATATGTACCTCCTGCTATAACTAGAAAGGACCATCACATTCAAGACGAACGTAATGGTGCTTTCACAGATAATTAATTAACCTAGTAACTTAGCAATGCCCTTTAAAGATGTAATACCAATGTAAGATGTTACGAGCACTACAATCCACCCTGTATAATATAAAAGTTTATTGTGTTTATATGTTCCTACGATTTCAGACTTATGAGTTGCGACAAGCATAACTGCCAACGTAACAGGCAAGATCAAACCATTTACAGAACCGGCTAAAATCAATAGAGATGCTGGTTTACCAATAAAAATCAGGATACATGTGGAAATAAAGATAAATGCCATAATAGTCAATTTTTCATTTCGTTCTACCACCTTAAACAATGTTTTTAAGAAGGATACTGATGTGTAGGCAGCCCCTACTACAGAGGTCAATGCGGCACAGAAGAACACTATACCGAATAATTTATGCCCGATTTCACCAGCTCCTAAAAGAAAAGCAGAACCAGCTGGATCCTTAGTATCTAGTACAAATCCCATAGATACCACACCAAGAACAGCTAAGAATAATAATATACGAACTAGCGCATCAACAGACATGCCCATAATTGCTGCACGACGTACATCCTTTAAATGTTCTTGACCTGTAATACCAGCATCAATAAGGCGATGACCACCAGAGAATGTTATATAGCCACCTACGGTCCCTCCAATAAGAGTTATCGTAGCAAGCCACGGATAATTCGTAGGTACTATCGCATGAGTCACTGCTGTCCCTACCGGGGGATTCGTTGAAAATGCTACATAAGCAATGAGGACGAGCATAACCGTACCGAGTACTTTAGCCGTATTATCTAGAACACCACCCATCTTCTTAGATGTAAATAGTAAGATGCCCAAAATACCACTAATAGCCGCTGCTGTTGTTGTGTCGATACCAAATATAATATTGAGGCCCATAGAAGCACCACCAATATTACCGATATTAAAGGCTAATCCACCAAGGGAAATTAAAAATGCCACTATATACCCAAGGCCTGGTAATACCTTATTCGCAATATCTTGACCGCGCATTTGGGATACACCAATAATTGTCCACACATTAAGCTGTGCAATAATAGAGAAAATAACGGATATAACGATAGCAAATGCAAAGTCTGCTTTCAACTCATTTGTAAACGCTGCTGTTTGCAACATAAAGCCAGGCCCAATAGATGACGTGGCCATTAAGAAAGCTGCCCCTAATAGGACAGAGAAACTCGCTTTACCTGTAATTGGTTTCATAGGAACCTCCAAAATAATAATTAATCTATGTCATACTTATTGCTTAAAGCTCATACTTGCTTTTAATACTTATATTCGTATTTTCTGTTAGTATTAATTAAGCATTTATTTTAATGTTCTTAATAGTGTTATCGGTGTTGAAAATTCGCCACCGTTATACCAGCTTTTGATAGCCCTTCCCGAATATACTTTGTGAAAGCTATCGCTTCAGGATTATCTCCATGAACACATATGGAATCTGCCACAATATCAATGGTCTTCCCCGTATTAGTAACGACCTTACCCTTTGTAACCATCATCAGTACTCGGTCTAAAGCCTCTTGTGGGTCTTTGATGAAAGCACCTACTTCTGTACGAGGGACCAATGTTCCCTCCTCTGTATAGCCACGATCGGCAAACACTTCCTGTATAACAGGAATACCTCGTCGCTGTGCCTCTTGAGCAATATAGCTACCACTCAATACCATGGCCGCGATATTAGGATTTACCGATTGTAAACCATCTAAAATTGCA
Source organism: Veillonella parvula (assembly GCF_902810435.1). Lineage (GTDB taxonomy): Bacteria > Bacillota > Negativicutes > Veillonellales > Veillonellaceae > Veillonella. Next base: position 577,282 of record NZ_LR778174.1, on the reverse strand, counting down.
TCAGCTATTACAGGCGTAACACAAGCTGTATTGTAAAAGGCACCGTGTAACTTCATATGCTGTAAAGTAAGGTCATGACTATCACAAAAAGCTTGTAGTGCACCTAATTGGTATATCATATAGGCTTTTGCCTCCGCAGGATTTACTGCCATCGCACGACGACCAAATCCCATCAAATCTGGATAACCAGGATGTGCCCCTACGGCTACACCCTTTTCCTTACATATTCGGACAGTCGCATCCATAATAAGAGGATCTCCAGCGTGCCAACCACAGGCAATATTAGCACTTGTTACGTGATTTAATACTTCACTATCCATACCTAATGTATAATTACCAAAACTTTCTCCTAAATCACTATTTAAATCTACATAATGAGACATATACTATTACCTCTCCATCTTCATCTATTATATAAATTCTATAGAATATTGAATTTAATGATACGATTATACTAAATAAACCTATATCTTAGCAAGGATATTTATCAAATCTACAAAATTATTTTATAAATACAAAAACCACAAGATTTTAATCTTGTGGTTTTTATGTAAACTCAATTTTTTATCTCACTCTACTATATCCAGTCATAAGCTCATAAACCGTATTTTGTATATTGTCCGACTCTGTTATTTCAGAAACGGCACAAATAAAATCGGGATGCGCTTGCCAAACGGTATCAGCATTTGTAGTTTTAATTCCCCCAATAGCAACAATGGGAGCCTTACTAAACTGCTTTGCCCAATATATATAAGAAATGCCTACAGGATTAGCATTGGGTTTTGTTTGTGTAGAAAAAATAGGCCCTACCCCAATATAATCAATAACACCTATGTATCTGTTTGCCGCTTTTAGGTCAGATATACTATGGGTTGACCAGCCAATCAACATATTAGGCCCTACAATTCGTCTTACCGTATTGGGCGGCAAATCAGCTTGCCCAATATGAACACCATCAGCATGTACAGCCAGCGCAAGATCAACATAATCATCAATAATTAATAGAGCATGATAATTAGAGGTCAATCGTCTCAAAATCATAGCCTCCTGATATCGCAGAATAGGCGTTTTTCCCTTTTCACGATATTGTATAATTCGTATCCCTGCGCTTAGCATATCTTTTACAAGCGGAACTACATCTCGAGTACCACCCGTAATTCCATATATAGGGCAAGCATTCATTACCGCTGTTAGTTTGTCTTTTCTATTCACTTATTTCACCTCATTAAACATGGTGTTCTCTAGTAAAAGTGATAACGCTAGATCCGCCTGTTTTGCAGCAGCAATAGCTACACGAGGTGCATAAGGATACGCATCTTCTACACTGGAATGCTCGTCACCAACAATATATAAATTTTGACCTAGCTTTTTAGTTCGTAACGTATCAGAATTACCTATTCCAGCCAATCCGGATACCATGATTTTAGGTACATCTAGTGAGATTGTAGTTTCTAAAAACATAGATTTAGCTTCCACCGCATCAAAGGCTTCTATCAAAATATCGGCTTTTTTATAGATTTCAGGTATATTCTCGGTTGTCAATTTATCCTTATAAATCTTAACGATAACATTTGAATTAATAGCAGTTAACACATCTTGTAAAGCCTCTACCTTATACTGCCCGACATGACGCGAAAAATAGTATTGCCGATTTAAATTACTTAGCTCTACAATGTCATAATCTGCAATAATTAGATTTCGAATACCACTACGGACAAGATTAACAGCACAATTGGATCCCAATCCGCCAGCACCTAAAACGCCTACTACTGAATTCTGCAATTTACGAAACTCCTCAGGGCTATAGAAGTGGGATATAGCCGTTTCAAATTCGTTATTCATATGAGCCATACATATATCTCCTCATAGTGCCTGCCAATCTTTATAAATGGGTTGATACCCATTATTTTCGAGCATTGCAGCCATTTCACTTACGCTGCGATTGTCACTAATTGTAAATTGGCTAGAATCATCTTGTTTTGTATGTCCCCCTACAGAGGTTGTTACGCCAGCTGAAACTTTTGTAATCCCCAGTCTCACCAGATTGTCACGCATATACTTGCTTTCACGAGAGGAAAGCGTAATTCCCACACGGGGAAACAAAAGACGCAAAGCCAAAATATATTGAACCAATGCCGTATCATCTACAGGATGTTTTGGTGAATAACCTACTGCACAAGGTCGAATTCTTGGAACGGAAACAGATAATTCTACATCTGGATAATGTTGCATAAGGTAATTAAGATGTAACATCGTCTTGTATGCCTCTCGACGCCATTCATCAAGGCCCATTAAAGCACCAATATTGACCACTCTAAATCCAGCCTGGCAAGCCAACTCAGGCGTATCAATCCGCTTTGCAAAATCACTCTTAGGTCCAAATGGATGTAATTGCGCATACAACGTAGGATTATATGTCTCTTGGAACATCGTCATTCCATCCGCTCCAACTGCAACTAATCCTCTATATTCCGCCAGCGTAAGCGAATACACCTCTACACTAACGCTACTAAAAATAGAAACCAATTTTTCTACGGCAGCCTGTATATACGACGGTGGACTACAAGATTTAGATTCACCGGTTAACACTAAAACTTGCTCTAATCCCGTTTCAGCGATTGCTTTCGACTCAAGCTCGATATCAGCTAAACTTAGCTTTTCACGGGCAATTCCACCATGATGACTATATCCACAATACACACAACCATTGTCGCAATAGTTTGAAATGTACATAGGCGTGAACAGCTGTATGGTATAACCAAATTGCTGTACCGTCCGTTCATGAGCCATCTGGGCCATATCTTCTAAATACAGCAGGGCTTGAGGTGATAATAGAATAAGTGCATCATCAATAGCTAACTTAGGTTTAGAGAGTGTTGAAAGTATTTCATCATCAGTTACTGCGCCTAATATGTCAGCTATATCTTCGTCGGAAACTCTTGAAAGTACATCTAAAAATGACATATCATCACCCTACTTTCGCAAGAAACCAGTTAACGGTGAAGATGCATTACCTACAGACTTCTTAGGTGCACATTTTGCAAGATATGCCTTGCGACCAGCCTCTACAGCATGATAAAAAGCCTGTGCCATGCCTACTGGGTCCGAACTCGTAGCAATAGCCGTATTAACAAGAACAGCACTAGCCCCCATTTCCATAGCTATTGTTGCATCAGAAGGACGTCCTATCCCTGCATCAACAATAATAGGCACATCAATAGAGTTGATTAAAATCTCTATCAATCCTTTTGCTTCAAGTCCACGATTACTACCAATAGGCGAAGCGAGAGGCATAACACAATTAGCACCAGCATCTACTAGTCGCTTTGCATCCATCAAATTAGGACTCATATAAGGAAAGACTATAAACCCTTCCTTTGCCAACACCTCGGTGGCTTTAATAGTCTCTAAATTATCGGGCATCAAATACATCTGGTCTTGAATGACTTCAATCTTAATCAAATTACCACAGCCTAATGCTTTTGCCATACGTGCAATGCGTATAGCCTCGTCTGCATTTCTAGCACCCGATGTATTCGGTAATAAATGCATTCTATCGGGGATATAGTTTATTATATCCTCCTCGCTTTGTGTTGTACCTACTCGCCTAAGAGCAACTGTCACAATATCTGATTGTGATGCTACTAATGCATCATGCATCAAATTATAGGATGCATATTTCCCTGTCCCCACTAACAAGCGACTAGAAAATGTTGTATTACCTACAGTAAATGAATCCAACATATCAACCACCTCCTACAAAGCTAACGATTTCTAATCTATCAGCAGCCGTTAATTTAGTGGTTGTATACGTTTCCTTACTAAGAATCTCGCCATTAAGCTCAACTACAAAGTGTTTACCGGCATACCCTAATTCATTAAGAACCAAATGAAGTTGCTCGTTTGAAACCTGCTTTGGCTCTCCATTAACAATTAAATCCATAGTGACCTCCCATATGAAAAAGCTTATAAAATATCAATATATTCTTCTTGTAAAGCTTTATTCATACTGCGTACAGCACAAAACTTGCCACACATCGAACAGGTTTCACCATGATCTTCCTCCGGTGCTCTACTTTCACGAATAGAACGAGCCCGTTCCGAATCAAGGGCACAAGCATATTGTGACTCCCAATCGAGAACTTGACGTGCCTTAGCCATAGTGTCATCTATATCTCTTGCATTAGGAATACCACGAGCAATATCTGCAGCATGCGCCGCTATTTTGAAAGCCATAATTCCGTCTTTTACATCATCTGCATTTGGTAAGGCTAAATGTTCCGCTGGTGTAACGTAGCATAAGAAGGACGCACCATGCATACCCGCTACAGCGCCACCAATAGCAGCCGTAATATGGTCATAGCCTGGAGCAATATCTGTGACGAGCGGTCCCAATACATAGAATGGCGCTCCATCACATAAAGATTCTTGAACTTCCATATTCATTTGTATTTGATGTAAAGGTACATGCCCAGGTCCTTCAATCATAGCTTGTACACCATATTGTTTCGCTCGTTTTGCCAATTCACCAAGCCTTACAAGCTCTTCAATTTGGCACACATCAGTTGCATCCGCCAAGCAACCTGGACGACAAGCATCACCTAAAGACAACGTAACATCATATTCTTTGCAAATCTTTAAGATTTCATCAAAGTATTCGTAGAATGGATTTTCATGACCTGTCATGCTCATCCACGCAAATACCAAACTGCCTCCGCGACTAACAATATTAAGCAACCGTTTATGATTCTTGATTTGATCTATTGTTTTTCTCGTAATACCACTGTGGATAGTAATAAAATCTACACCATCTTGAGCGTGTAATCGGATAGTGTCCAAGAAGTCTTGAGCCGTTAATTCACCCAAATCTTTTTGATGATGAATAACACTATCATAGATAGGCACCGTACCAATCATTACTGGCGATGTCTCGATTAATTTACGTCTAAAAATACGAGTATCACCATGAGTTGAAAGGTCCATGATCGACTCTGCTCCAAGTCGAATGGCTCGATTAACCTTTTCAATTTCACTATCATAATCAGTAACGTCTTTCGATGTACCTAAATTAACATTAACTTTCGTTCTAAGACGCTTACCAATCCCCTCTGGCGAAATGCTAGTATGTTGCTTGTTACAAGGAATAACAACCTTTCCTGCTGCCACTAGTGAACGTAATACGTCTTCATCCATACATTCTTTTTCCGCGACAACTTTCATTTCCTTCGTAACTACACCAGCCACAGCCGATTCCAATTGTGTCATAAACATTTTTACATCCTCCTATATAAAAGACATATATAGTTAGGTATGCAAAAACGGGTATCGAACAAAATGATCGATACCCGTATTAAGTATTAGCGTGCTTCCTACGCGGGCATGATCCCGATCAGGTATAAAGGTCAGGTGCTCGCAGCCCTTTCTCAGCCTATATAATAGGCTCCCTTGCATACTCACTATATAATTATGCTATTAATATTACTACTTTATTCAGATTTGTCAAATGATTATTCCGACACTTATACGTCTATTGTTTATTTCTCAGCCTTATCTTGGTCTTTACTATCATCGGAATCTGCTTTTTCAGAGATTGCAATGTGTCCATCCTTAACATCAGCAAGCAAGTGTTTTACATCGATATTATCCAAGTAGAAATCTGTTACATTATCTCGGATTTCAGATTCCACAACACGGCGTAACGGACGAGCGCCCATAGTTTTATCATACCCTTGTTCCATCAACAATTCTTTAGCTGCATCAGTTACATCAAGAGTAATGTCTTTCTTAGCCAAAGTCTTATTAACTTGATCGAGCATTAAATCTACGATTTTTTTCAAATCTTCTTTGCTTAATTGATTGAACTCGATAACTGCGTTGAAACGGTTCAAGAACTCTGGACGGAAGAATGGCGCGATGCGTTCCATTACATCTACTTTATTTTCATCATCACTGTCATTACCATAACCGAAACCTGCATTGGATGTAGCGATGATAACAGTATTTTTAAAGTTTACTGTGTTACCTTGACCATCTGTTAAGCGACCATCGTCCAATACTTGTAAAAGTAATGTAATAACTTGAGGGTCTGCTTTTTCGATTTCATCGAATAATACGATGGAATAAGGATTACGACGTACGCGTTCAGTCAATGTATTAGAGTTATCTTCATAACCAACATAACCAGCTGTAGCGCCGATTAATTTAGATACGGCTGTGCGATCACTATATTCGGACATATCCAAGCGAATGATTGCATCTTTGTTACCAAACATATCTAAAGCTAATTGTTTAGCTAATTCTGTTTTACCTACGCCAGTAGGACCTACGAATAAGAAGCTACCGATTGGACGGTTGCCTTCGTCAAAGCCTGCACGGTTACGACGAATTGCTTTAGATACAGCCTCTACTGCTTTATCTTGACCGATTACATGAGCTTCTAAACGAGATTTCATATCTTTCAAGCGCTCGATATCAGACGCCCCCATTTGAGATACAGGAATACCAGTCATTCTTTCAACGGCTTCTGCTACGTCGTTTACTTGCGCTACCACCTTTTGATTTTCTGTGTGATTGTCGAGCTCTGCTTGTAACTTTTGAATGCGCATTTTTTCGTTAATTGCAGATTCATAGTCTTCTTTTTGAGCATATTCCTCTTGTTTTGCTTTAGCATCTGCAATATCTGCTTCCAATGTTTTAATATCTGTTACAGGATGTTGAGATGCTAAATGAGCTGCTGTTACATCGATCAGGTCGATAGCTTTATCTGGCAAGCTACGTTGCGGAATATATTGTACGGAATAATCTACAGCGGCTTTCAAAACGACATCTGGCAATTCAATGTTATGATGCGCTTCGTACAATGGACGAATGCCTTGTAAGATTTTGAAAGTATCTTCTGCAGATGGTGCATTGACCTTAACTTCATTGAAACGGCGAGCAAGAGCTGCATTTTTCATGATTGTGTTACGGTATTCATCTTGTGTTGTAGCACCGATAACTGTCATTTCACCACGGGACAAAGCAGGCTTCAAGATATCTGCCAAGCCTTTAGATCCTTGACCATCACCTGTGGACCCAGCACCCAAAATTTGGTGAATTTCATCGAAGAACAAGATAATATTGCCTGCGGCTTTTACCTCTTTAATAAGGTTTTGAATGTTTTCTTCGAAGGAACCACGGTATTGAGTACCAGCTTCCAATCCGGAAATATCGATGGAAATGATTTCTTTATTTTTAATAGCTGCTGGAACATCACCATTTACAATAGCTTGTGCCAAGCCTTCTACTACTGCAGTTTTACCAACACCAGCATCACCTACAAGTACTGGATTGTTTTTAGTACGACGCGCCAAGATTTCTGCTGTTTCTTGGATTTCTTTGTTACGACCAATTACAGGATCAAGTTTACCATCACGAGCTTGTTGAGTTAAGTTTGTCCCCAAACGAGCAAGGATTCCATCTTGTTTGATTTTACCTTGTTGCGCAGCTTGAGCAGCTTGCATTTCTTCATTAGATGGTAAGCGACCAGTTTGACGATAAAACGCAAATTCTTCTGGAGTTACTTCGCGACCATTAATCTTATAACTACGTCGTTCTGTAGAATAACCACCCATATTACCCATCAATTGATTAAACAAATCATTCATGCTAGAAAATTCATTACCAAAGTTGTTAAAGTTGTTGTTCATATATTTTACCCCCTCATACATCATAGAGTTTAACTATTTGACTAATACTATTTTTACTGGGTTTATTTACCCTATGACATTATAATAGCCCCTAAAAGTCAAAAAGTCAATATATCAAATTAGAATTTTTGACTTTTATTTTGACTAATTTGACTTATGAGGAAAGAATGTAGATAAATACTGGGTTTACGATTAACAATTAAGTTTGATTTTTATATAAAATCAAATTGTCTTTTCATTACTTAAAAGTATATTTTAAGTTTACTATTATAGTTTATTAATTTTAAATATCTTATTAATTTAACCAAAAAAGGACAACACAAATGTGTTGTCCTTTCCCAGTAGGTGATGCCTCCATCACCAAGAGCTCTTAAGAGCCAAACTTAATTGATTATTATAATATCAAAAGTAAACTGTTACGTCAACCAAAAAAACTACAGTTCAAACAAAATATCTCCTGATAACAAGGATTTCCACTCTATATATCTAGGACACCCCATTTGATTCAAAATTTTTTCTTTCAACTCATTTCCACGTCTTACACCCATTCTTTGATTATTTGAATAAAAAAAGTGCTTCAACAATTTTCTTATATCATTTAAAGAATAGAAATAACTTAAAATCTTTAATACATCAAATAAAGATAATTTTGAGTGTTTATAATTTAAGTATTTTTGTGGATGTAATCCAAATGATCTAACAATATTAGAGTTAACTATATAACGAATCGGTGTATTAAAACGATTGATTAACGAGCCATGCGCACAACAATTTCTTAAATACAATAGAAAATCTAGCATATTCAAAAATTCAAACCGTTTTGAAATTCTCAAATTAAAATCATCTAAAACCCCTTCAATAACATCAACTTTTAAATAATGAAGAAGTCGTAATACTTCACCAAATGATAGGGTTTCAATAGCTACCCATATAGGCACAGCAACATCTGAATAGTAATTATTATCATCATCTCTATATACAGCTACACCTCTTGGCGCACTATAAGTTGGAGACCTATAAAAAGTTTTATCTATATGATCATTATAATTAATTAAATTCGATAAATAAAACGGCTTAAAGAACAGAAAATCATTAAAGCTAAAGTATATCCTTTTATTTTGATCATTAAAAAAGGGATAGTTATTAGAATATGGACAATAAGTATCACTCAAAATATTATCATCTTGAGGATCCATATAGTTTAATTTATTTGTATATTGCATTGTATTTGCAAGAGTATTGCAATAACATTTAGCAAAGTGATAAGCAATCGACGTTTTCAAAGCAGACTCAAGCTTATTTAAATAAGAAAATATAATGCGTGAAAGCTTCTTATCAAACTCATATAAAGCTTCAAAATCTTTCAGTGTCACAGCATCATATTTTTTAGGATGTAATTCACATAAAAGTAAATTCTCAAATCCATTAAATAAAGAATAATAATTGAACTTTTTTAAAGTATTTCTCAACTCTTGTTCATCAAATATTAATCCTCGAGACCTTAATTTATTAACCAAACCATTTCTTGATTCAAATGATTTTATTGCCATCTAAAATCGCCCCTTTGCTAATCTAGAACTAGGCAATACTATTACCAACACGTAACACCTCTTAACAAAATCAATTTTATTATATAATTTTACATATCTATCGATAAAAAATAAAGATAGATTTACTTTATACGTCATCTATTTATAAATTTATACAATCAGAACTGCTCGTAAGACGGGTGGTTTGCTCACGGACTATAAGCCCATAGTACTAGGCCAGCGTCTAAAGGCGCTGGCTTTCACTACGTTCAAGCCGCATAGCCATTGACTCGTAACCTTCCCCTCAAAGGGGATATGTATTACTTGCTACCCTTAAAATTTTCTTACTGTTGCCTCATTTAGACCTACTGTACTAGCATAATATCCCTCGGACCAAAAGTGTCTATTTCCAAATTTATACTTTAAGTTTGCGTGTTTATCGAACATCATAAGTGCACTTTTACCTTTTAAATATCCCATAAAAGATGAAACTGCTATTTTAGGTAGGATTAATATTAACATATGCACATGATCTGCCATGAGCTCCCCCCTCTATAATCTTGACACCCTTATATTCAAATAAACTATTTCTATTTTGATTATATATAACTTTACGTCTATACTTAGGTGTAAATACTATGTGTATTTGCATAACCATTTTGTGTGCGCAAGACTCTATGTCTTTGTTGCCATATAAAATCACCTTTCTTTTGCATATAATGCGGCTTGAACACCTACATTATACTTAAGCAAGGTGATTTTTTGTATAACTTTCGTTGCCGCACCCGCATAGCGGGTGGTTTTATGATTCGCGACTACGTCGCGAACCAGTCTAAAGACAACAATAAAAGGAATGCTCCCCCTATAAAATACAAGGAAACATCGATGTATTTTGTCTAGTAAATAATATATCTAGAAAAATGAGTCCATATCAATATAATTTTGATATAATAAAAATATCTTTATAGAAAGGAGGAATATTATGGCTAAAAACTCTCCAAACCCTATCAATGACGGATACGAACGCAGAGACGGAGCACAAAAAACTACTAGTGGCAAGCCTGTTCGTCCTGCTCCGCCACCCCCATCACCTACTCCGAAGAAGTAATTTTATCTGCTGAGAAGCCTTCTTCAAAGAAACCATTGGGATAGTCATATTCTCTAACTTCGATATCATTTTTAATATCAAATATAGAATGTAGGTATCCAAAATACTCACTATATCTTTCATCAGATAGCCAGCTAGCATACACTGGATGGCTATCTATTTTTATTTCAGTAGTATCTTCATTCGAAAATGTTGCTCCTAGAAATTTCCCTGTTGCTATCACATTCCCTGACTTAACTATTTGAATTAAATGATCTTTGCCATCTAACATACAATTATTGAGCATGCTATCTTCTTGAAAATACATATAACCATTATTCGCACTTGTATACTTATCAATTATACGCTTAACATTTTTTTTTACTATTGACTGCCAAGCATATCCGACACTAACCCCACTTAATATGGCCAAGAATACAAGTAGCAAATATTGCAAGCTATCAATACCAAGTAACTTATTGATAATTGTATACATAAGTAGCGTTATAAAAAAACAAAAGATACTATATACAAAATAATTTAATATTTGGTCTATCGAACTACTTCTTGATTTCACATTTCCTAATGCTCTAGCAACTTCCTTAGCAATAAATCCAGGTGCTAGCATAACAATAATTTCAATGTAATGTTCCATTATTCTCACCTCTTTAAATTTACTATAACATGAATTCTCTCTTAATGCACTTAAGACTCTATACTATTAGATACTAGCACTGTAGCTGTAAATTTTTGTTTCATCAAATAACTCTATTTACTTATCGAAGAAAACTATATTCCAACATTCTCGAACAAATACGCTCCGATTGTAAAAAGGAGATTATATGTTTCTACTTCCAATCAGTAAAGGAAGTATATCTAATATCCTACAAAAGAGTGGGATTCGCTATTACTGCCTCCGTAATCTACATATATATAGATGAAAACGAAAAAATTATAAATTATAATTCTAAAAGGTTTTACCAGTAAAAAAACTATCGAAAACATCGACAAAAGATAATTATGAAGCGTGATGAAGGTATTTATAAACTAAATTATATCAATGAATTAACAGCAAGAAAGTTAAAACTAAAATCATCAAATACTGTAGCAGATGAAAACTATTACTCTTTTTATCTCCATTTCTTTACAGAACGAGATAAAGCCACTGCTACAAAAAAGTTCTAACTTCATCTTATTGAATCACGATTTAAACCTTACTTTAGTAAAATAGCCATAAAAGACCTTAATAAAGGGTTAATACAAAGGTTTATTGATCAGCATACAACAGCTATCAAAAAAACCTTTGTTATATTACGGCAGACGCTGCGAAAACTATATAGTTTAGACTTAATCCCTCAGTACTTTTATGATGGGCTAATCAAACCCAATACTACTGCCCCACTCCATCCTAAACAAGCGTTAACACATGAAGAGGTCAATTTATTCTTAGACTACTTTAAAGGACACAATCTGGAATATACAATATTATTATTGTTTCAAACAGGTATTCGAATTGGAGGATTACAGGCACTATACTGGAATGAAGTAGAGATATTAGGCGATAAACATGGAGAACTTCATATCAACGCTTCATGGAGTAAAACAGAATTAGGACTAGCACGTAAAGCAACTAAGACAAAAAGCAGTAACCGAGTAGTGTCTTTCACTAGCTCTAAGTTAGTTAAATTACTACTAGAAGCAAAAGAGAACTCTAAGAGTAAATGGATTTTAGCTAATCAAGTTGGAACAAGTCCTATTGAAAAAAAGAACTTTACTAATCGCTATTTTAAAGCAGTTGGAAAACGACTCAATATTAATAAACCTCTTAGTTCTCATGCAGTCCGTCATACCTATATTAGTAATCTTATAAATGCAAACGTACCATATACCACTATTGCAAAATTAGTAGGCCATGATACAACAGAAATGATTATAAAGGTCTATGCTCATCCAATCAATAATAAAAAAAAGAATTCCAATTAGTGGAAAATATCTATCTATAATTTGATTCTTAACTCAAAATCGATAGCATAGTTAATTGCGCAAATAATTGCGTAAATTTATGCTATCGACATATGCTATCGCACTGTTTCAGGATAATAAAAAAGTCACTGCAAAGGCTGTAAACCCTTGCAGTGACTGCATTCTTAGTGGTGATCCAGGAGGGATTCGAACCCCCGACCCACGGCTTAGAAGGCCGTTGCTCTATCCAACTGAGCTACTGAACCATGTGGATTACCTATATATGGAATTATCTATTATAGTATAAATTATGTACTATGTATCGTCAACTACACCCTATCTTAGTATACCCTAAAAAAGGCAAAAAAAAATGGAGCGGGTGAAGGGAATCGAACCCTCGCGACCAGCTTGGAAGGCTGGGGCTCTACCATTGAGCTACACCCGCAAATAAAAAATGGTCGGAGCAGCAGGATTCGAACCTGCGACCCCCTGGTCCCAAGCCAGGTGCGCTACCAAACTGCGCTATGCCCCGTCATTAATTACTTTGCTATTATAGCAAACCCGGTAGTTGATGTCAACCACTACTCTTGCTGAGTTCTTACTCTCTCAAGTATCGCTCTGCAACGAAAATTATTATATCATTGATAGAAACTAGTGACAAGTACTTTTTTACAACTTCATTAATTTTTTTACTTATACATTAATACATTCTTTAATATATATCTATCCTTACTTCTATTATCCTATACGCCTACGCCTCCATATCATTTTAATCTATAAATTATTCACCCTAATAGTATAAAGCCAATCATATGCTTAATCGAGCATATAAAAACATGCACCCCTTTCGAGGTGCATGTTGTATTGTTCTATAGTTATATAAGATTTTAAAATGCTAGTAAAGCAAATAGATTAACCTTCGTAGCTACCATCTTCTACTGCTTGAGGATTTTTTGCGATACCTTGTTTTACAGCAACTTCAGCAACTGCTTTAGCAACAGCTGAAGCTACACGAGGATCGAATACGGATGGCATTACGTTTTCTTCGTTCAATTCACTATCAGGAATCAAGTGAGCCAAAGCGTCAGCAGCAGCTAATTTCATTTCGTCAGTGATTTGAGACGCACGAACGTCGATAGCACCGCGGAATACGCCTGGGAATACTGCTACGTTGTTGATTTGGTTAGGAGCGTCGGAACGACCTGTACCAGCAACGCGGATACCAGCAGCTTTCATATCAGCATATGTAGCTTCTGGGTTAGGGTTAGCCATTGCAAATACGATTGCATCGTCAGCCAAGTTTTCCAAAATTTCTTTTGTGAAAGCACCTGCTGCAGATACACCAAGAAGAATGTCGGCGCCTTTAGCATTTTCAGCCAAGTTGCCATGTTTTTCTTCAAGTTTGAGCAAATCAATCAATTCAGCTTGCAAAGAGTCAAGTCGTTTGTAGTCTTTGTGCAATACGCCAGAGGATACCAACAATGTGATATCACGAGCACCTGCAAGGTACAACAAGCGAGCAATGTTTGCACCAGCAGCACCAGCACCGTTTACAACGATTTTAGCAGTAGCTAAATCTTTTTTAACCAAACGAAGAGCGCCTTTTACACCAGCTAAACATGCAATTGCAGTACCGTGTTGGTCATCATGGAATACAGGGATTTCTAACTCTGCTTTCAAACGATTTTCAACTTCATAGCATTTAGGAGAGGAAATATCTTCTAAATTAATACCAGCAAAGTTTTTTTGCAATAATTTTACTGTATTGATCAATGTATCAGCATCTTTTGTATCTACAACCAATGGAATGCAGTCTACATCACCGAATTTTTTGAACAATAAGGATTTGCCTTCCATTACTGGCAATGCTGCTGCAGCGCCAATATCACCAAGACCAAGTACACGAGTACCGTCAGATACAACGGCAACCATGTTGGAACGGCAAGTTAATTCGAAGGATTCTGCTTCATTATCTTTAATACGCAAACATGGTTCTGCCACACCTGGTGTGTAAGCTACAGATAAATCATGAGCGTCTTTTAATTCATATTTAGTTCCTACAGTAAGGAAACCTTTTAATTCACGTTTTTTTTGTACAGCTAATTCACGTACGTCCATAACAATTCTCCTTTGTGGATACACTCGGACTCTTTAGAGTCGGTAATTTATACCTTTAACTAATTGTATTATACAAAATGCTAAATCATAATTCAAGTTTTTCGATATAGTTTTTCGAAATTTTTAAAAACTACTATCATTAAGCTCCAGTAGTAATAAAGATTAAGCTCTAATAGTTATAAAGTAAATTATAAAAAAGTAGATAAACCATATAAAGCTTATCTACTTCAAATCTATCTTCGTATTATACGGTAAAAGCTGTCACACCAATGTCATAAAAGCTGTCTTTAAGCTTTTACAGATGGCAAATTGCGTCCATAGAAGATTTCCATCATTTCTTGTTTTAATTGATGTTTAATTTGCTTGATTTCACGATCGCTCAACTCTGACTCAGTAATCCCAAAAAGATAATTATCTAAATCAAATTCTTTTAACATCATCTTTGTATGGAAAATATTTTCTTGATATACATTTACATCAATCATATTGTACATGTTGCGAGTTTTTGCACTAATGTAATTTTGAATAGAATTGATACGATGATCAATATAAATTTTCTTACCAGACACGTCCCGAGTAAAGCCACGTACATGATAATCCAAGGTAAGAATATCAGAATCAAAACTTTGAATTAAATAATTAAGTGCATTTAGCGGAGAGATTTGTCCACATGTAGACACTTCAATGTCGGCACGGAATGTACTAATTCCTTTGTGCGGATGGCTTTCAGGGTACGTATGTACAGTAAGGTGAGATTTATCTAGATGCATAACTACATCTTCTTTTTCAATTTCCTCTTCAGAAATCAAAATCGTAACAGACGCACCTTGAGGATCATAATCTTGTTTCGCTACGTTAAGGATGTTAGCGCCGATAATATGGCTAACTTCCGTCAAAATAGCCGTTAAACGATCCGCATTGTATACTTCATCAATGTACTGAATGTATTGTTTTTTTTCTTCTTCCGTACGAGTATAACAAATATCATAAATATTAAAACTCAATGTCTTTGTGAGATTGTTAAAACCATATAACTTCATTTTAGGCTTTGCTTTAACTGGTGTATCCATGATATGTCATAACCCTTTCCATGCATAGACTTACTATTCCTTTTGAAAGTTTCGCAAACGAAGCTTTCACCATATAACTAAACAATATCTTGTTTATACACAAACTCTACATCAAACTGTCCATTATCGTAGGTAACGATGGCAAAGGTACCACCGGAGCGATCACGAGCCAAAGAAATACTACCAGGATTTACAAATACCGCATCACGGGCACGAACCTCCCCATGATGATGGCTATGACCGGACACGATGAGTCGTGCACCCATGTCAGTTCCTAACTCAATCAGTTTTTGTATTCGATTATAATATGATACCTCATGACCATGAGTCATGTAAATATAGGTATCTTCAAGAGGAATTAATTGCTCTCGTGGTTCAAGCGGTTGCACACGATCATTATTGCCACGCACCGCATAAACAGGAATATCCGTATGTTCCTGCATATAGCGTGCATCATCGCCAAAATCACCAGCATGAAGCCACATATCGATATCTTGATCGGCAGTAGCCTCCAATACGAGGTCGATATCCTCTAGATACCCATGAGTATCACTTAAAATGCCAATTCGTTTCATTGTATTTAATCTCTAATGCCACTATATTATATATTTATATGAACTATACCATATAGTTCAAAAATATCAAAGCTTGTTAATCAATTCACGTAGTGCACGGCCACGATGACTAATCGTTTCCTTCTCTTCTATACTAAGCTCTGCCATCGTCTTTTTAAACTCAGGCACATAGAAATACGGATCATAGCCAAAGCCATTCTCTCCTTTTGGCTCATCTTGAACGAGTCCATCGCAATAGCCTTCAGCCGTCACTTCTCGACCATCAGGATATACAAGTGCTAAAGCGCATACATAATGACCTGTACGATTACTTTTCCCTTGTAGTTCACGAATTAACTTCTCGTTGTTTGCATTGTCATCACCATGACGACCTGCATAACGCGCAGAATATACACCTGGTGCACCATTGAGAACATCAAGCATAATGCCAGAGTCATCAGCAAGACATGGGCGATTCGTAGCCTTTGCATAGTAGCGAGCCTTCAACAAAGCATTTTCCATAAAGGTTGTACCAGTTTCCTCAGGCTCCTCAATGGAAATCACAGCTTTTACAGGTACACAATCGATAGATAAATGGGAGAAAGCCTCTGAAAACTCACGAATTTTTCCTTTATTGCCTGTAGCAAGTACAATTTGTTCCATCTTACACCTCCGGAACTGTAGGATACGCTTTACCTACTTTATCTGCTGTCGCACCAAGTACTTCACGTTGTTTAGCCATGAGCTCATCTGTAGCAGCCTCTGCTAAATCAAGTAAAGCATTGAGTTCATCACGGTTAAAGGTACCGTGTTCGCCTGTACCTTGCACTTCAACCATATTGCCAGAACCTGTACGGACTACATTCATATCTACGATGGCTGCACTGTCCTCTTCATAACAAAGATCTGTAATAGGGCCGTCAGGACCAATACCTACCGAAATAGCGGCACAGAAGTCAGTAATTGGGAATTTGCCTGCTCCGCCAAAGGTGAAGTCCACCGCATCAACGAGGGCTACAAAGGCACCTGTAATAGAGGCTGTTCGTGTACCACCATCCGCTTGGATCACATCGCAGTCGATAGTGATAGAACGTTCTCCTAATGCTTCAAGATCTACAACAGCACGCAATGCACGACCGATAAGATGTTGAATTTCTACAGTCCGTCCTGTTTGTTTTCCCTTTGCGGCCTCACGGCTCACGCGAGTTTGCGTAGAACGTGGCAATAATGAGTATTCCGCAGTTACCCATCCTTGCCCAGAACCTTTTAACCAGCGTGGCACAGAATCCTCAACAGTAGCCGTACAGATAACTTTGGTCTTACCACACTCAATAAGTACAGATCCTTCTGCATACTCTGTAAAATTCCGTGTTATTTTAATAGGTCGCAATTGACCCGCTGTTCTATTATCGCTGCGCATAGGAACCTCACCATTCTAAAAGTAAATATTAGAACGCCCCTTATACAAAGGGGCGTTATTTCTTATATTATATCATATTTTTTCTATTTTTCAGTATTACAAATCATATTATAATTTACGATTCTAACATGATGACTCGCATTATTATTTATGGAAATTAACATTATAGTTCATATTGTCCGTCACCAAGTGGATCTACCACAACGTAACGGCTTGCTCCCCCTTCTACTTTGGCTCGTTTTGCTTCTACAATAGCATCTTGACGCGTCCCTTCATCTGCTTGCCAAGGTATAAACATAGCATATACACTTTGCGGCCCATACGGTCCGTATTGTCCTCGCGAGAGCACGCTATGCCAGCCTACCTTGTCTTTATACATGCGCACCTTTTCAAGGCGCTCCTCTTGTACGCCTGTTTCATCGTAGTACACGTTATAATGATTAGACCAAACATCCCCTGCACCTACGCGCTCGTCTTCGGCCATCTTATGACGGTTAGCCCATTGTATCTTCCACTTAACGATTAAATCATCTATGTAACTAGTTACATTTTGACTCTGTTTGTATTTAACAGGATCAAAGGCAGGTTCTACAACTTTGCTGTAATCAAGGCCTGCCATGGATAAAATGATACCCGTATTTACATATGGCAACGCTTCTTGTACTGAATAGCCTCCTTCAAGTACAGCTATATCTGCTTGTAACAAATCGACTAATTCTGCATAACCCTTCGCAGTTACCTGCATATTAGCCAACGGATCACTAAAGTGATTATCTTGTCCTGCCGAGTTAATGACGATATCTGGATTAAACTCTTCAAGGATAGGCAATACAAGCTCACGCATGACCTTCATCAAGCCTTCGTCACCTGTGCCCGGGGGCAGCGGAATATCTATATTACTACCGATAGCCTGAGGTCCACCAAATTCATCCATAAAGCCTGTTCCCGGATAGAGGGTTCGTCCATCTTGATGGAAGCTAATATACAACGTATCAGGATCATGGTAAAACACATCTTGAGAACCATCACCATGATGTACATCGGTATCTACTACGGCAACACGTTTGATTCCATAGGTTTGGCGCATGTGTTGGATCATAACGGCTTCAATATTAATCGTACAGAAGCCGCGAATACCATGAACCATAGCCATTGCATGGTGACCTGGTGGTCTTACTAACGCAAAAGCACGGTCTACTTCACCACGTATGACTGCATCAGCTGCCGCAATAGCACCTCCAGCAGATACACGATGGGCTTCCGTCACCCAAGACTCTAAATCTGGAGCGCCAACGTGAACTCGCTCTATTGTATCCCAATCCGCTACTATTGGATTATATTCTCTAATATTTGGTATATCTAATAAACCTTCCTCTACGATTTGATCTCGCGTATAGAGTAAACGCTCTTGTCGTTCAGGATGTGTTTCAGAAATTTTCCAATCAAAAGCAGGGAAAAAGACAAGACCTAAACTATGATGATATTTAGCTTTATCAATAGTAGAGCTCGTAGCCTCATCCTGTTTAGTATCCATATTCAGAATACCATGACGCTCTCGATAGGATAGTCCTTTATTCCACATAGTGTTTCACCCCCGCCGCCAGTTGTACTTTCACAGTAATTAAACGCTCCATAGATTGCCATCCCTCTACTACAGGGAAATCCTCAATGCTAATGACCTCTATCTCTTGCACCGTATCTAAACCTAAACGTATCGCCTCTTCACTAAGAGTTTCTTTTGCTCGTTCCACAACTTGTTCCGCTCGTTTCAAAGTACAGTTTTGTTGTTTAACACCTAATTCAGGAATGACTAGCAACCGACGTTTTGTGTCTACATGAACAGTGAGTTCGATGGTAGATAAAGCTAGTGCAGCGCCTATAGCATTTGCTACGGCAGCATTCTCAGGAATCGTAACAGGTAACTCTAGATACTCCCCGATACTCGGACCTAAACTTGGTGCTGTGCCCCCTACCACAACGATATGTTCTGGTACAAATACATCAGGATTTACAATATCTGCTACCACATAAATAGGTCGTTTATTTTCTACTTTTACGACCTCGTTAATACCATGTTGAATCGTTTGCAACGCTTTTTCTACGATTAGTCGTGCTACATCAGAGGCAGTCTTAATAAGAGTTAATTGATTATTTGAGGTATTTACATTTTTAGATCGTAATGTAGCCTGTATAGCATCCGCTAAATCTTGTAAAGCTCGTGATGCCAGATTAAAGTCACCATAGTTTGCATGACCGAGCACGATAAGTGCATCCCCCAAGGTAGGTTCTATACCACCTAGAGCCACTGATGGTCCCACTCGTTCAGGACCTACGGTAAGATTACCATTTTTAAGGCGAATTACAGATTCCCCACCAATACCGACGGAAGTAACGGCAAAGGATCGCACTGCACTTGGATACTCACGGATAGATACACCATTTTTTGTCATCAATGGTTTACCATGCTTCCAAAGGGATATATCCGTTGTAGTACCCCCAATATCTAGAGCCACTGTATGCTTATTACCTATAACGCCGAGAGCCGATAGTCCAAGAACTGTTGCAGCAGGGCCTGTAAAGGCAGTCTCTACTGGACGACTCACCATATGTTCCATAGGTAGAGAACCACCATCGGCCTTTAAAATGTGAAGTGGAGCCAATATATTCCGTGCACTGAGAGCATCTTCAACATTTTTCTTAAACACCGTAAATACGGGTGTCACAGCGCTATTAAAATAAGCGCTAATAGTACGCCGAGGGAAATTTAAAGAGCCACTTAATAAACTGCCATTAGAAATTGTATGATATGTGTTTTTCAATTCCTCTGTAATAGATAATTCTTCCTGAGGATTCCGTACACCAAATTTAGCTGATACAGCAGCCAAATCAGTACCACTACGTGCTTGAACCATGTTGGCTATGCCACGTACCGCATCAGCAGGGGTATGCTCTACAACGATACCTCTATGATCTGTATAACCTTGAAGATATATAGGTTTCACAGGGAATATATCATCTACATTACGGCCTGGACCTGTAACCACATAGAGGTCTACTACTTGCTCCTTCTCTTCTACGATGGTATTCGTCACCACGGTAGTAGATAAAGTTACCTGTTCAATATTTGATGCATCATAACCCTCCAAAACTGCATCTAAGGCCTCACCTATACCATTCATTAGATTATCCTTTGTAGTCCGCCTCTTGGCAGTTGCCACTACACGATGGCCATCAATGATAACAGCATCGGTAAAAGTACCACCTACGTCTAATCCTAGTAACATATAACCTCCTTATTAGTATGAATAGAGAATCCTTACAAACTCAAAACGGAGTAAAGGAAACTCCATTTAAGCTACCATATACTCTCTATTTGATCTAATATGCAATCCCTATTCAAATCTGCGTATAGTCCATATTCAGGCTCATTATATAAAAAAGCTGTACCCATCTCTATGTGATGAGTACAGCCTTCTGTTATTTACCAGATACAGATGCGTAATTTTTGATGATAACAATCGGAGTCATTTGACTATCGTTACCAAATGGATTATCAATCAACAATTGTGCAATTTTTTTAGCATCAATGCCACGGCTTGTGCCTAAAATAGCGGACCGCTTCAAGTCATTAACGTCAGCTACAACGGCACCATAACAACCTGTGCGAGATACAATTTTCTCAGCCACTTTATCGGGATCCTTTGGACCAAATACAATGTGCTTATCAAATGGAGGCATAGTCCCCGTTACATCATCTGTTAAGGATGCAGCCCGAGCAATTGCATAGAATACCCCTGGTTTACGGAAAATTTTAGCAATAGCACCTAAAATAAAAGCACCTAATACCTTCCATTTACCATCCAAATTCATAGCCGATTGCATACCATAAATAGATGCCATGGAACCATCTGGATGGATAAAACGATTAATTAAACGAGCTTGCCAGCACACATTTAGTTCTTCAGGACGTGTAAAACGACCTTGCGTAATAGCTACTACAGATTCAGCAACGCATACGATATCTTCAGGTCCAATATTATGTCCCCCAAATTCAACGATAGCATCAACGATGTCATCATTATCTGTAAGGATACGTGTTGGCACACATACTAACTCTAATTCTGCCATTGTTATGCCTCCTTATTGAACCATTGCTGCTTGAACTTCTTCAGCAGTCAAACGAATACGCTGTTTATCGATATGATAGTCTGTCCGGCCTACGATTTGGTAGTAAATATCGATGTCCATATAAGGGAATCCCTTAATATCTTCTCGAATATTGCCAGTTTTACCTGTTAATGTAACATATACACGAATTGTGCCACCTTTGCGTGGTTTGATAATTATAGCTTCAAAGTATCCATCTTGACGCGGACGATTAATATCCATAGCCCAAGCATTTACTTTAACTGCATCAAAATGTTCTTCTGGTAATAATGGACGTGGAAATAAGTCCATTATTGTGCCCAATTGGCGCCCTTTATTTACAAATGGTATATCACAGAACAAAGTAATGGACTCAAAACTACGATCAGATACTTGGAAGTTCGTTGCCCGTTTCGCTAATAAGACAATATTTTCATTACCTTGTTTCAACACAAACAAACGGAATAATAAGTACAGAGCTGCAACAGCCACAATAATAGCTATTACTGCACTGAGGATGTTATAAAACCACATAGGATATCTCCTTTATAATGTAATATGTTCAATGGTACGACGGCTTGTATCAAGGAAGGATGCACTCAACGTATCACCAAGTTCGACATCCTTTGTAAAATACAATGTCACGGTGCCTACAGTATCTTGATGATTGAAAAGATTTTTACTCTCTAGTCTGTGACGAACCAATTCACTTGTTTCAAAAGCAGGATCAATGAACTGAATGCGACACGATGTTAGTTCCTCTAGTAAAGGTTGTACAAATGGAAAATGAGTACACCCCAAAACAACAACCTCAATTTCTCGAGATAATAAAGGTTCTAAATAATCCTTGCATACTTCACGAACAAAGTAATCATCTAAATGACCTTGTTCAATAAGCCCCGCCAACTCTGGACAAGGTTGTTCCCAAACAAAAACCTCGTGATCAACTTCTAAAGCCACATGCTTATGAATATGACTATTTACAGTGGCCACGGTCGCCATAATACCGATAGTCTTGCTTTTACTTTTATTAATAGCTGTTTTTACACCTTGTGATACACCAATAACTGGCACAGATACAAGTTCACGTACCGCATCAAGAGCCACAACGGTGAAGGTGTTACAAGCAATCACCATCAACTTAACAGGCTGCTTTTCTAGCGTCTCCGCAATACGGCACGCTAAATAAGTGATTTCATCATCACTGCGATTACCTACAGGATTATTCGCATTATCACCGATATAGATAAAATCTTCGTTAGGAAATTGTTCTTGTAATACCTTTAACACAGATAGTCCGCCTACACCAGAGTCAAATACACCGATAGGCAATTGTTGTACATTACTCATGCGGCATCTCCTCAACAGCTGCTAACATAGGCAGATAGAAAGTATCGTCTAATCGCACAATTTTTCCTGTTAATTTTGACATAAAGGCGTTCTTAGTTTCCCCCGTAGCAAGTATTGCACCATCACTAGCACGGCGCATGCGATAGCGAAACACCATTTGAGCCCTCGTCATCTTAACCAAATACGTTTCGATGTGAAGTTCATCATCGAAATTCGCAGGTTCTTTATAATTGCAAGATACATTCATGATGGGAAATACAATATCCTCATTCATCATATCCCACAAAGTGACACCGATCTTACGAAGGAATTCAATGCGCGCCATTTCAAACCATCTAAAATGATTACTATGGTGAGCAATCCCCATCATATCAGTTTCATAAAATCGTACATTTACTGAAGCAATATGCATAAATTCTGTCCTTTTTAAATAGTATACAATTTTTATTCTATATCTATTACTTTAGGGTGTCAAATAAATAAAGGCAGTTCAATCACTGTGGATCAAACTGCCTAAAATGGTAAAAGTTAGCGACTGCTACCAAATGGAAAGAATTTTTTTGCCTCTTCTTGATGACTCGTTTTGATATAACGATTCGCAATCTTAAAGGCTAATCCGAGTACTGCCACATCATCTACCCAACCTAATACAGCAATCGTATCCGGTACAATATCAATAGGTAATACCAAATATCCTAAGGCACCTGCAATGACCGCTTTTACATATTTGGGAGTATCCTTGTCGCGAAAACAAAGGAACAAGGTTACTGCTTGTTGTACAAAGGCAAGTTTCTTACCATATCGACCAAGAAACCCTAAAAATCTTGATTCGCTAAAATACTTACCATATTTAATAATCTTAAATGGATTCATAGTAATAATAATCCTTCAGCGTTTATTTACGCAAACCGCCAATTTTATCTTTCGCTGTGTTAACAGTGTTTGTAGCAACATCTTTTGCTGTCTCTACAGCATCAGAAGCTTTAATTTTTGCAGTTTCTACTGCTACCTGTGCAGAAGCTTTTGCCACTTCTACACCACCTTTTGCGAATTCTTTAGCTACTTCAATACCTTCTTTAGCAGAATCAAGTTTTTCTTTCGCTGCATCAGAAACCTTTGCTACAACTTCTGCTGCGTTATCATGAATTTGGTATTTTGTTTCATTATTCCATTTATTGATGGCAGGTGTTACTTTTTCTTCGTAAACTTGCTTTAAAGATTCTTTAGCAAGACCTGTTTCATTAGCAATCCCAGCCCATACATCACGTTGACCTTGAGTGAAAGGAATACTAGCACTTGCATCACGAACGATTTCAGAAGCAATAGCTTTACCATTTTCAAGGAATTCAGCAACCATCGGTTTGTAACGTTCGATATCAGAAGGCATACCATCTTGAATCCAAATATTTGCAATTTTACCTATAGCATAAGTTAAACCGATAGCTACAGGAACGCGAACAGCTTTAATTGGAATTAGAAGGGATACTGCAGCTGTACCTACAGCTGTGCTAAGACCACCTACTAAACCAACTACAGCACCAGCTTGCAATTCTACGTCATAAAGATGAGCAATACGAGTTACCATGTACGTAGCATTGGCGCACAAAGCGACACTGCTGAATTTAGAGGATAATGCCAATGCTGCCGCACGACCTGCCCCCCAGAAAATAAATTGTTCAACTTGATAGTCACGATCTTGAGATCCATCCATAAGTGGCTCAAGTGTTACGCCATTATATTCTGCCATAAGTATTCTCCTTTGTTGTGAACCAACTATAGGTCTTATTATTAGTATTATTATACCATTCTATTGATAGAAGTGAAATGAATTTTTCTAATTATCCATATATAACAGCTTCTAATATTTTCTATATTACCAACTTGTGAGTCCACCATCGATTGTCCATGCTGCACCTGTCACAAAAGAAGCCTTATTACTCAACAAAAATACAATTACTTCGCCAATTTCATGGGGCTTAGCAATGCGACCTAATGGGTAATGTTGGCCCATTTCAGCCTTTGCAGCTGCCGCATCTTGATTGGCATTAGCAATCTGTTTGTCCACTAATGATGTATCTACATCACCAGGACACACACAGTTTACACGAACGCTGTGAGGTGCCATTTCAAGGGATAGAGATTTTGTAAAGCTCACTACAGCCCCCTTTGATGCACCATATACAGAACACGCTACATTACCTTGTAAACCTGCATCACTAGCGATTGTTACAATACTGCCCTTTGATGATCGTAAATAGGGAAGCGCCGCTTGACATAAGAATACAGTACCTTTTACATTAGTCCCAAACATTTCATCAAAAGCTGCCTCTGTAACATCAGCTAGCAACTCTTCTTCATAATAGCCTGCAGCTGTTACAAGAGCAGACACCCCACCAAATAAATCTACTGTTTCTTTTACAATTCGCTGACAGTCCTCAATTTTAGATACATCACCTTGAATATATTGTACCTTAGAGGAGTAACGACGTAGCTTAGTTTTAGCCTTTTGACCAACTTTTTCATTTCGACCATTGATGACTACACACCAACCTTCTTTGAGTAAAAGCTTTGCCGTAGCAAATCCAATACCCGATGTACCACCACTAATCAAGGCCACTTGAACATCACTTTTATGAGGCATACCTTGCCCTCCTATAATGTTGAAATATAGTCATAGACTAATTTCAACAACATAACTGTCGTTACCGACAAGAATACAACTCGCACCAAAGATGAGCCCTTCGCAATTGCCAAATGCGAGCCTAAATAAGCACCTATAATTTGACCTGCCCCGGTGGCAAGACCATACTTAACATTGACGTGTCCTAAATATAAAAACACCAATAGAGACGCCAAATTACTAGTAAAATTCAATATCTTTGCGTTAGCAGAAGCATGCAAGAAATCAAAACCTGTAAAGATAAAGCCCATAATCAAAAATGTACCTGTACCAGGGCCTATAAAGCCATCATATACACCGATGCCAAGAGCAAAAGTCATACAAATATATAGCGCTTTTCCTGCTACCTGAGATGTACGATTGATTTCACCCCAGTCTTTTTTGAACACCACAAAGAGTGTTACGCAAACAAGTAATATGATGATAATAGGCTTTACATATAGCGGTGGTAAAGAAACAACCGCCAATGTACCAAGCATAGAACCCACAAAGGTAAAAGGCAATAATTTGCGAACTAGGGAAAAATCAACCATGTGATTTCTCAAAAATGTAATCGATGCACTGCCAGCACCAAAAATACTGGATAATTTATTGCTGCCCAGAGCCATACTAGGTGGAAGATTTGTTAATAACATGGCAGGTACAGAAATGAGGCCTCCGCCGCCCACAATGGAGTCTACAAAGCCAGCAAACGCACCAGCTACGGCGAGTAAAACGAGTATAAGGATATCAAATGGTAAACCTGTTACCGCAATGAGCCACTCCATAATAAACCTCCTACAGATAGCACATCAACGGTCGCCAAAGGCCACCGTTGTCATGCTAATTTATTTTA
Organism: Veillonella parvula; assembly: GCF_902810435.1. Classification (GTDB taxonomy): domain Bacteria; phylum Bacillota; class Negativicutes; order Veillonellales; family Veillonellaceae; genus Veillonella. Next base: position 550,843 of record NZ_LR778174.1, on the reverse strand, counting down.
TTTTGCACCTAGACGATCGAGGGCCAATGTATAACCATCCGCACCATATACTAAACAGCGCTTTACACGACTAATCGTAGCAGTACTCGCACCCGTTTCTTCTACGATTTTCTCATAGCTATCCCCTGCGCGAAGCATTTTTGCTACTTGTAAGCGTTGAGATAATGCTTTTAATTCGTTAATCGTACAGATATCTTCAAAAAATGCATAGCATTCCTCTGTATTTTCAAGCGTTAAAATGGCGGTGAACAATTCGTCATTTTGTTGACTTCTCAATTTTTCATTGATACTCATAGGATCCTCCTACTTCTTATTCATCGCTTTAGACCAAGCATCACCAATCATTTGTACAACTTGTACCAATACAATCAAGATGATGATTGTAGCGATCATAATATCGGCTTGGAAACGTTGGTAACCATATCGGATAGCAATATCCCCAAGACCACCACCACCAATAGCACCAGCCATCGCAGAGTAACCGATGAGGTTAACGATAAGCACCGTTACATTGTCAATAATTGTTGGCAATGCTTCTGGTAATAATACTTTCCAAATGATTTGTAATGGGCTTGCCCCCATGGATTGAGCCGCCTCGATAACGCCAAAATTGATGTCCTTAATAGACGTTTCTACTAGGCGTGCCAAAAATGGAATGGCCGCAATGGTCAACGGCACACATGCTGCAGTTGTACCAATGGAGGTACCTACCACCATACGAGTAAACGGAATGATGGCAACCATCAAGATGATGAAAGGTACAGAACGCGTGGCATTGACAATGGCACCCAATACTTTATTGAGTGTTACATTCTCCAAGATATGACCTTTAGAAGTAACGACCAGAACAACACCAAGAGGAATACCTAATAACATTGCCATTACGGTAGAAATTATCGTCATTTGCAATGTATCAAGGGTACCAGTTATGAGTAGATTAATGATTTGCTCTGACATAACCGATCACCTCGCTTTCAATTGGTAACGTTTTGATGTAGTCCAAACCTTCTTGCGCATTTTCTGGGTCACCATTCAAAATAACGATAAGGCGACCAACGCTCGTATTTTGGATGTAATCAATGCCCCCAAAAAGGATGCTTACATCTAAATTAAAGCGTCTTACAAGGCCTGCTACTACAGGCTCATCTGTTGCTTGTCCTGTAAATTTGAGGCGTACTAATGGTGCGGTCCCTGCAATCCATTGATCATGCAACTCTAGATGTTCCAATGCTTCTGGAGGTAAGTTATCACTCACTACAGAGCTAATAAACTCTTTTGTCGTATTTTCGCGAGGATGTGTGAATACTTCAATAGTACTACCTTCTTCGAGGATGACACCGCCTTCAATAACCGCCACGCGATCACAGATTTCACGGATAACGTGCATCTCATGTGTAATGAGTACAATAGTGAGCCCCATCTTCTCATTAATATTTTTCAACAATTTCAAAATAGAATCTGTTGTTTGAGGATCAAGGGCAGATGTAGCTTCGTCACAAAGGAGAACCTTTGGATTAGAGGCCAATGCACGAGCAATACCAACACGTTGTTTTTGACCACCAGACAATTGAGATGGATAGTTGTTCATCCGGTCTGTAAGGCCTACAATATCAAGAATTGGCGTAATGCGTTCCTTGATTTCAGATTTGCTCATTCCTTGTAATTCCAACGGAAATGCCACATTGTCATATACGGTACGAGAGGACAAGAGATTAAAATGTTGGAAAATCATGCCAATATCTTTGCGCGCTTTACGCAAATCAGATTTGCTAAGTGTTGTTAAATCTGTACCATTTACGATAACAGAGCCAGATGTAGGTGCTTCGAGCATATTGATGCAACGAATCAAGGTGGATTTACCGGCACCGGATTGGCCGATAATGCCAAAGATTTCGCCTTCTTTCACATTTAGGCTAATATCTTTCAACGCTTCCACACGAGTAGCACCTTCATAGACTTTACTAATGTGTTCTAATTGTATCAAAATAATTTCCTTTCTTAAGGTAAATGTGTATCATTTGATGAAAGCAACTTATCTATCAAGGTAGCCCTTCTTCCATCAATTTTTCTAGTGCTTCGCGTAGACGAAGTGTAATGGCACCTGGTTTACCACCAGATACTAAATTTCTGTCTAGCTTAGTAATTGGGATGACACCACCAATTGTATCGGTAAAGAATAATTCATCCGCATCATCTACAAAATTACGATTGAATTCTTTCTCAATAATGGTAATACCTAAAGATGGTGCTACACGCGTTAAGATCATTTGGCGCGTAATACCTTTTAAGATATGATTATCCGCTGGATGCGTGTACAAGATACCATCTTTAACAGCAAACACATTAGATGTTGCACCTTCTGTGCAAATACCATCGCGAAATAGCATTGCTGTATAGGCAAATTTCTTTTCTGCTTTTGTTTGTGCCAAGATATTCGGGATCAAGTTTGTAGTCTTAATATCTACATGCTCCCAACGTTCATCAGGTAAAGCTATCGCTTTTACACCTTCACCCAATTTATTAACTTCATCTAAATCCAAGGTACGGATAAACATAAGCATTTGTGGTTCTAATTTGGAGCGATCATAAGCATGGTGACGTGATGCTACACCACGAGAGATTTGTAAATAAATATAGCCCTCTTTGATTTCACTTTGCTCGATCAAAATTTCGTGCAATTCTGTCAAATCATCAGGGGTCATTTTTACAGGGATATCCATTTCACGCATAGAGCGATACAAACGATCTTGGTGGTAAGACAAAGCGAAGCAACGGCCTTTTACGACGCGAACAACTTCATATACAGAGTCACCAAACAAATAGCCACGGTCATCAATACTGATAACTTTGGCACCTGATTCGACGAATTCACCGTTAAAATATGTTAATTCTTGCATAGGAGCACCTCTTTTTCTATTTCGTTACTCTATCAAGTGGTAATCATCATGGACTTATTATAACACAATTACTTTTAAATTTTCACACTTTACTTTGTGAAAGATATTAATTCGATATACAAAAATCCGCTAGGATACCATAGTTAAAAACTATATCCTAGCGGATGTATAACAAATATTATTTTTATACTAAATCAGCACTACAAAACTAACTAAAACTACGTACACCATTAACGTACTAGCACCAATTAGGGCTCTCTATAAAATAGTTCTCATACTAAACTAATGCCCCAGTATAAATTTACGGATAGATTTAGGCACATAATTAAGAGCCACCGTAGACAAATAGGATAATCCCAACGCCATAACATACATAATTAGCACGTTGGTCACCGTATACAAGAGATTATATTTAGCCATCACACCAGAAATGATTAACAACCAAAATGGATGCGCTAAATAAATACCATACGATTTATCGCCTATCTCAGACCAAATGGACTCCATAGTCACATTCATAGGTAGCCTTTGGAATAGGAATAAACTAAACATCGTTCCCAATCCTGTATAAAGAACGCCCATAGGACTCATTTGATGTACCGTGTAAATTGCTTCTAACACAGTATAATGCCATACGTCCATGACATAGTAATAAGAGCCAAGCATCAATAATATAGAGCTTACCGCACTGACGCCTAAAAGGTAACGATAACGCCACATATATTCGCAGACGATTTCATATCGTTCAGCACATACGGCACCTAAAAGGAAAATCCACACATAATGAATAACCCAATAGTTGAGTCGCATATCAAAAAGATATTTAAGAACTGGCTGATTGCTTAGATTTTCTGTTACCCAACGGCCAAGCATGTAAGACGAAACATAATCGATACCAACTTGGATGACAAAAAGTAACACCAGCCAAAATACAGGCCGTTTTAAGATGACTTTCACCATGGCCCGCCATAATGGCATCATCACGTAGAACCATAGCAAAATAACCATAAAATATAGATGATACATAGAGGTACCAAAGAGTAGATTTATCGCCAACGGCCCTGGATGTAAATTGCCAAGGTTATGAGCTGTCATCCCTGTATATAGCAAGTAAAAGATGGACCACGTAATATATGGAAATAGCACCACCTGAATGCGGCGGTGCATAAATTCCTTATATGAGAATGGTCCCTCTACCGAGGTATGATAAAACAAGCCAAATGCAGAGAGAAAGAAAAACGCAGGCACTCCAAAGCGAGAGAGAATTTCTAACACGCTGATGAGTTCTAAATTTACAAAAGGATTTTGCAATGCGTAAGATCCTACATGAATGCCGATAACACCGAGCATACAGAGGCCTCGCATATAAGTAATTTCCGGTAAAAATGCTTTTTTCATAGCCATTGCCTATTCACTATTGACCAGGTGCCACTGCAGGTGTCGGTACCACACGTGGACCTTGAGACTCTGTAGCTGGTTGTTTAACTACAGGAGGGGTAGATGTAGGTGTTTGAGGCGTTGCAGCTTTTTCAGGTTGTGCGGCTTGTGCTGGTACAGCCTGACCATTTGCTTTAGCAGCCGCTTCTGCCTTAGCCTTAGCTTCTGCTTCAGCCTTAGCTTTTGCTTCAGCTTCTCGTTTCAAGCGTAATTCTTTTTCAAGTGGTACCACTGGTTTGTCATAAACAGTGATATCCGTTTCAAATAGACGTCCCCATGGGAATGTAGCTTTTACTGTACGAGGATTGATTTTAAGGTATTTTTCAGCGAAATCTTGAATGCGTTCACCTAAATAACTTTCAAGACGTTCATTTAATTCACCAGAGTAACGAACATTATCTGTTCTGATAGAATCTTGCATACGATAAATATCTTTACGAATATTTGCTTGATATGCCCAGTTATCCAAATATTGTTGCGTCAACATATCACGATGACCTTCTGGACTCATAGATTTAAGCAATAATCCTTGAGCAATAGCGTAACCTACTGTGTTACTTGCTGTATTCCAACCATTATACGCACCGATTTTGTACAACAAATCTCGTTTGTACATAGCGGATACCAATGTATTATCTGCACCATTATTGAAAGCAATATCTGCAACGCTTACGTTCACACCAGAGTCAACAGCTTGTTGAATGCGATCTACGAAAGCATTTGTAGAGTTGGAGATCATCGGGAAGTTTTCGAAGTTTTCAGACTCGCCTGTGCTCGTTGTAAGAGGTGTATTAACAGCCAATAATACAGTTGGTTTACCTTGTGTCACCATTGTGCCACCTACAGCCTCAACGTGTTGAGCAATTGTTTTATCAATCGTTTGATCTTCGTAACCTGGCAATGTTTTACCGCCACCACCGAGTGGATAAATTACGGAGAATGTAGGTTTTTCTGTGCTCACATCGGTACGGGAACGCGCCATCAACAAGAGACCAAGTTGGTCAGCACCAGGGAAGCTACCGTATTTTTCAACAGAAATATCCTTGGAATATTTGTTGAGGTAACGACCTTCTAGTGCGGATTGAGATAATTGAGATGTATCATCATGACCTAATGCAAAGTAGTCGAATACACCACTGCGAGTTTCATCAATCAACTCTTTGTTGATTTTCATATTTTTTTGACGGCGGTCAAACCAGTCTTGCAAGTATTCCACAGGAACAGAGGCTTGCAGACTCATCAATTTTTGAGTTTCTTCTTGCGTTAAGGAGCCAGAATCCAATTTATCTTGTAATGCAGCAATTTGGAAGATTGTTGGGCCATATTCCGCATAGTAGGCCGGTTCAGTACCACCACCGCTCGCACGTGGAGAACGCATTACGGTGCCAAAGCCATAGATGCGTACATTTTTATTACGCGCTTTTAAACCTTCAATACGTTTCAAGCGATTTTGCAACGTACTAAGCGGAATATTATGTTTACGAGAATCTACAAGACCTCCATAAATAAGAGTATCTGTACTTAATACCATAACATCAGCACGACCTGCATTTTGCTCTACCCAAGCCATAATTTGATCAGCTTGACCTTGGTACGTCTTACCAGAAATCAAGTGTTGAGGTGGTGTCAACACAGTCATACCCGCCTCACGAGCTGTATCGACTGTATATTGCAAACTTACAGGACGATCATCTTGAGGTACATATAATACGGTTTCTGCATCAATATTGATGGATGTACCTGTAGCAATGGCTGTAACCATTAATGCTACTTTCAACCATTTATTTGTCATAAAGCAAATCTCCTTCTGTGTACACGAGTACTCTCGACTCGAAAATTAACTCTTATATAATACTCTTTTTTTCTGACACTTTTATGAAATACTTAATAGTATAATTATATCATTTACCTGTTATTTCTCAAATGCAGTGCCTTTAGCTTTAGCGCACTTTGGGTAAGCTCCAATTATATTTAATAGCTAGTAAACGGATAACTAGTACAACGGTAAAAGCACCATATACAGCCTCTCCAACCCAGTTAGAAATAACCATTAAGTAATAAACGATGCCCCCAATAACACTAGGTAGAGCATACACATCTTCTTTTAAAACAGAGGGAATCCGTTGAGCCAGCATATCTCGGATAATACCACCTCCAACGGCAGTAATAGTTCCTAATAAAACAATGAAAATTGGCAGCTCAGGATATAGTTTAAACCCTGCAGATGCTCCAGTTACTGTAAACGATGCTAGCCCCACAGCGTCGGCTAATAAATAGCTTGCTCGGCTACGAGGGCCCATAGCATGCTTGCGATAACGGCTGTTATAGATAATAAATACGATAATTGTTACGGAAATAACCACAGTTACATATACAATATTGCGTAACGAATTCGGCGGAAAATACCCCAAGAGAACATCCCGTACAATTCCACCACCGATTGCCGTGGCCAGTGCCAATACAGCCATACCAAATATATCCATTCTCCGCGCCACCCCAACAAGTGCTCCAGAGATAGCAAAGGCAATAGTGCCAATCATATCAAATATATACCAAATAATATCCATAATACCCTCACACAATCTATTCGCATAACTGCGCACACTATGATAGACTTTATGTAAGATATTATACATTAAGAGGTATGAGAATGACAAAGAACATTACACCTATAGAGATTAAAAATATGGATGAGCGTAGCCGTGATGAATATTTTATGGGTTTTGCCCTAGAGGAGGCCCACAAAGCTTATGCTCTAGGAGAAATTCCTATCGGCGCCATTTTAGTTCAAAACAATACAATCATTTCACGCCACCATAATCGCCGCGAATTAGATAACGATGCAACGGCTCATGCAGAGGTGCTCGTCATCCGCGAAGCATGCGATGTACTCAAGCGTTGGCGGTTGACTGGTTGTACCCTGTATGTTACGATAGAGCCGTGTCCGATGTGCGCTGGAGCCATCATCAACAGTCGTATTGACCGTGTTGTATATGGTGCAAGTGATTACAAAGGAGGCGCTGTAGAGTCTCTTTTCAATGTACTCTCTCACCCTGGTTTAAATCATGAACCCGAATTAGCATCGGGGATCCTTGGTGATGAATGTAGTCAAATCATGAAAGACTTTTTTAAAGAGCGCCGTAAAACACGGAGGAGTACCCAAGAGGCTGAAGGGTCCGCACTCGAAATGCGGTAGGTCGGGCAACCGGCGCGGGGGTTCAAATCCCTCCTCCTCTGCCATATAAAATATATAAAGCGCTAACCATGGTTAGCGCTTTTTTGCGAAGGGACCACTACTATGAAAAAATATTACCCTTATCTCATTACGGTGAGTCATATGATTAACGACTCCTGTCAAAGTGTATTACCTGCCCTCTTGCCATTATTTATCTACACTTATGGACTTAGTTTAGAGCAAGCAGGCTTTCTCATATTAGCCAATACAGCATTATCTTCATTGTTACAGCCATTATTAGGTTATGTCTCTGACAAGATCAATCAGCCACGGCTCATCGCCTTAGGTGTTCTGCTCTCAGCTTGTAGCACAGGTGTTATGGGTTTTGTAACCTCTTATGAAAGCTTGCTTGTTTGTGCTACCTTAGCTGGTGTAGGCTCCTCTATCTTCCACCCTGAAGGAGCGAAAATCATGAATCGCCTCGGAGGTGGTAAAAAAGGTAAAGCCATGGGGACCTTTGCCATCGGTGGTAGCTCTGGTTTTGCCATCGGTCCACTCTTTGCGGGCTCTATTGCCTATACAGTAGGACCTCATGGACTGGCAGCTTTCACCATAGTGGGTCTTATTATCTCAACAGTTTTATTCGTCCTCATGCCGCGCATAGTAACTCAAGCACGCACTATCGACCAAGCGGTAGCTATGGAAAACCCTACACTAGTGGCTAAGCCGCTAAAGAATTACTGGAAATACTTTGGTATCTTGTTTATTATCATCCTAAGCCAATCAGTAAACTTCCGCGTTATCAATGCATTTATTCCTATCTTCTGGACTCGTGAACTCGGCACTAGCCCAGAGCAAGGGAGCTTTGCATTAACCATATTCTTTAGTATCGGTATCTTCATGACATATATTGGCGGTCTATTAGGCGACAAATATGGTCCCATCAAAATCATTAGACTATCCCTATTGATTTGGTTGCCAGCTATGTTCCTATTAACAGAAGTGCCAACCTTCTCCCCTGTTATCATGATGCCTGTAGCCTATATGTTACTACTCATGATTGGCGCTGCTAAAGCTCTTAGCTACAGCCCCGTTATTGTACTAGGCCAAACCTACCTTGCTAAAAGCATCGGCTTTGCGTCCGGTATTACCCTCGGGGTGAGCCAAACTATCGGCGGTATCATCGCACCTGTAGTAGGTAACCTTGCGGATACCTATTCTTTACCTGCCGCTATGATGACACTCGTACCATTCCTAGTAGTGGGTCTTGGGGCTTCATTGATACTTAAAGATCCTAAAAAATTACAATAAAAAAGGCCGTTGTTTCTAAATTGGAAACAACGGTTTTTTAGTATCAAAATATTTGAATTTTTGCCAAATTATATATTTATACCTTATCTAGTTCTTTCAGTCTATCTTCCATAATAGATATTTTAATCAATGCCCTTTGCTTCTTTAAATCTGCTACAATTCCCAGTAGTATAGCTATGCAAAATGTATTTAACAACAAAAAAACAAAATCAATAATTATTGTATGCTTTAAATATCCTATTACGACAAGGAGAACACTAATCACAAAGAAAATTCCGTAAAACCACCAAGCACGCCCTCCTGGAAGCTCCATAAATAAAGCTACTAACCATCCAGCAAAAGAGACAACAAGAGTAAATAAAGAAATCATAGATAAAAAATCAAAATAAACAGTAGTAATCATAAACTCTTTAGTGGCTGGTCCTAATACAATTACTTGAGTAGCTAAATCTAATCCATAAGTGAAAATTCCCGCACTTATCACACCAAATACAACGGAACTCCATATAAAAGTAAACTTACTGTCTAATTCTGCTCGTCCTTTAATTATTTCCCAGCTCAAATCACGCACTGAAAGATTTTTTATCTCATCGCAAATTTTCAATTTGTATGTACGCCAATATCTTTTATCTGCACTCGGAAATACTTTATGATAAAAATAAACAAACTTTTGGGGAAAGCTAGCTTTTTTAGGTAATAACACACTCATATAAACACACCTCAAACTATCTAGATTATAATTAGAATATCTTATTCTAATATACCTTTATATATCACCAACTATACATCATATTCTTAGTAAGGCTAAGAAAACGACCCCCTTTGCAAAAATTTTTCTGCATCGGGGGTTAATTTATTTTAAAACTTAGTGTTTTAGCATTTCATTCAATATAACTACGTCCGTTTCTTTCATGCCTTGTGCCACAGCACCAATACTGCGGATAGTTTCATCAACGGAGTATGCTACAAGTCCATCGCCTTTTTGGTAGTTTTTGTTAAGGCGAGCTTGTTTATATCCCATAAAGGCGCCATCAAGGGAAATTGCAATTTTACCTGCACAGGATGGTTTCGCACCATCACATACGATACCAGATAAACTTGCAAGACCATTTACAAGAGTGTTCTCGATTATATCTTTACTATCACCCTTCAAGAAGGCAATACCTGCTACACTTACCACACCGGCAGATACAACGCCACAGTATGCAGACAATTTACCAATACCAGATTTAACGTAAAGCGTTAGCAAGTTAGCAAAGACGAGAGCGCGATACAATTCATCTTCACTTTTACCAAGTTCATCGGAAGTCGTAATGATTGGTACAGACACGGTTAAACCTTGATTACCAGAGCCAGAGCAGATAACGACAGGCAATGGGCAACCACTCATACGCGCATCAGAGCCAGCTGCGGCACGAGCCTTACATTTCGTTTCGAGAGATGGATTTTCTTCATCTAACAATAACAATTGTCCAATATTAGATCCATAATCATTGGACAGACCTTCCTTAGAAATTGCAGTATTATACTCAACTTGCTGTTTAATTTGAGGTAGGATACCAGAAATATCACCTGTTAAAGCAAATTCGTAAATGCTATCGAAGGTCATGGCATATTCTGTTTTAGCCGCTTTCTTAATTTCATTGACTGTTTCAGAGACAATCTCACCATCTACTGATACATAGGTTACATTCGTATGGTCATTTTCAATGCGAACAACCGCTGTATGTTCATCTGTTTCTGCAGTGATTTCTATATATAGATTATCTACGCCTTCAGCAAGTGAAACGGTACAGAAGTTAGCATCAAGCAATGTACCAAGCCATTTGCGATCTTCGTCTGTAGCAGATTCCAACACCTCTAGTTCACGCTCTGGATGACCTACAATAGCACCCAGTGTAGTGGCCGCCGTTAGTCCTTTTCGCCCCCCAGAATTTGGAATGACTACAGATTTTACATTTTTGATAATATTCGCGCTGCATCTTGCGTGAATATGGTTAGGAAACTCATCTAAAACAGAGACTGCCTTCGCAGCCGCATAAGCCAATGCAATTGGCTCAGTACAACCGAAGGCAGGACGCATCTCTGACTGTAACAAAGAAATATAATCCATCTTATACTTCCGCAATAATTTCCACTTCTACAATAACGCCTAATGGAAGGTCTTTTACTGCTACACATGAACGAGCTGGTTTAGAAGTGAAATATTTAGCATACACTTCATTAAATGCTTTGAAATCACCAATATCAGCTAAGAAGCAAGTTGTTTTAACAACCTTGGAAAAGTCTGTACCAGCTTCAGTCAATACGGCTTCAATATTTTTGCATACTTGTTCAGTTTGCTCTACAATGCCCCCTTCAACAACTGTACCAGTTGCAGGATTGAGTGGAATTTGACCAGAAGCAAATAATAAACCGCCAATAACTTTAGCTTGAGAGTAAGGGCCTACTGCTGCTGGTGCTTTGTCTGTAGAAATTGTTTTCATGATAAATCTCCTTTTATAAATAAATATAAATTAATATGACTATATTTAAGGTGCGAAACTCATGTTGATGCCTCGATATATATGACTTACCTCAATATATCACATATTACACAAAAGTACGTATATAACCAATTATTTAATTGATTTAAATGCATTATCAAATATTGGTTTGAAATAATCACGTTGTACATCAGTTGTTATACCTACATACAACACTGGTTTTCCTGGCTTCAACACAAATGCAGCATTTGCATAGAGTGGAGTTTGTACATTTCCATCTGCATATAACAAGCGAGAGCTTGCTGCATATGTTTGATATTTTGTACCAGCCACCGGATGTACTTGTTCTGCATTTTCTACGGTTAGAGTTTTAAGTGTTTTAGGCATAATCGTTGCTTTTTGGGAATCACGACTAGACACATTAATAGGTCCATTCAAAGGAACTACTGTTGTGCTAGTGGGAATCTGTTTATTTATTGTTCCTAATAGAAGTTGCTCTGTTACAGGATCAATTTGACCTTTATCAAGAGCGGCCATTGCCGCTATAAACATAGGGTCATTAGCCTTTTCTTTAGCCACTTGTTGCGCTATTTGTTTAACATCTACAGCCACTACGAATGCATCTTTTTGACCAGTTTTATCTGCCCCTTGCAATTGGTATATATCAAAATTAGTACCAAAGTTTTGGAAAAATTCCTTTGCCATCATATTCGCCATCGTAGATTTTGAGGGATTCTGTTGCATTTGTTTCTCTACAAAATCACGTGTATTTGTTTTAGACGCAGAAACAATATTTACATTATTAGGCACTACCATGGATCCTGCAATTGTTTGTACATCCTTAGCAAAACCTACGCCAGATACAGTACCCATTAGGCAAGCTGCACAAGCCAATACTTTCAAAGATTTCATATTATTTACCTCCCTTGAGAGATTGTGTTTGATACATATGATTCAACTCATTAGCCCAATAATCATAGCTAGAGTCATCAGACATTAAAATCTGTAAAGATACACCTTTATCTGTAGGAACAGCATAACCAATTAAGGAATAAGTATTTCTAAAGCCATCATATTTTAGACTACCGCGTAAATCGCCTGTCACAGCTGTACCATAGCGTGTTTGAACAGGTTTATAGGCCACATGCGTTGCATCTAGGCTTACTTGTTTTGCCATAAAGTCTACATAAGAACGGATCTCTTCTATACTTTTAGGAGATGATTTCTTATCTGTGGCAAGCATTTTATCAAAGACACCTATAATTTGAGAAGGTAACTTATCATTTATCGTTTTTAGATCTTTAGCTAATTTAGCACCTTCAATAGTATTGCTCTTCAGGCCTTGTAATTGTTGTTGGGCCGTCTCTTTAGAGTAAGATTCTACATATTTAGAGATAGAATGCTTTAATGCGGCTTTTTCCGCATCTGCCCCCTTCTCTAAAATAGTCTTATTCATACCTATAACTTGATCAATTGCATTTTTAGAATAGTTAATAACAATTAAACCACCTATATGATGTCCTTGTTTATCAGTACCTTGCAATTGATAGAAGGAGTAACCATCAAGAAAGTCCCCCTTCACTGGTTCAACAGCTACACCAGTCTGTGCTTTCACAACATTATTAATAGTATCAACAGCAGATTTATTTGCTACTTTAAGAAATTTATCTTGTTCTTGATTACGCAATCTTGTATCAGTAGAAATATGCATAACTTCTACAGCTTTCACAGTTGGGGAAGTTGTGCCGTACATACCATAACCTAAATCTACCGTATCAGCACATGCCACTGCCCCCATACCCACAGTTAAACAGGTGGCACAAGCCAATGTCATCAACTTTTTATTGAGAGTTCTCATAAGACACCTCACCTTTTTAACAATACACTATGTATAGATTGTTAGATAATCTGTGCAGTATATATTAAGAGTTTAAAGGAGAATCTATACTGCATATATTAATTATTATACTATATCGACATATATAACTGTATAGTATAATTTACAAGCTTACCTTTCTGCTATACAATACATAAATAGACATGTAAAGATGATATATGTATGAGAAATGGAAAGGAGTGCACACTCGGTGTGCTTTTAACATGATACAAGAATTAATTCCCCTCACTAGGCCTCGCACATTAGCTGCTACATTGGGGCCTACCATTTTAGGTGCCGCCTTTAGTTATTATGCATTTGGTGCTGCTCAGGGTACAGGTCTTGCCATTTTCCATACAATGCTCATATTTTTAGCTGTTGTAACAGCCCAAATTGTAGCTAATTTATGGAATGAATATAAAGACTTTAAATCTGGACTCGATGCTGGTCAAAAGGTAGGTAATGCTGGTTCTATCACACGTGGCGTTATAACACCAGAGCTCATTATAACGATGATTAAAGTACTCATGTTTGTACCCATTATTATTGGTCTTTATTTATCTGCTACTATAACTTGGTACTACATCCCGGTAGGCTTCTTATGTATTCTAATTAGTTTCCTTTACTCTGGCGGTCCAAAACCAATTTCTCGAACACCATTTGGGGAAATTTCCTCTGGTATCGCCATGGGTTTTGCTATCGTACTCATTACAGGCTATGCCTGGATACGAGAATTATCCTTAGCCCTGTTAATTCCTGCAATTCCATCTACATTGCTAGTTGGTTCCATCATGTTGACGAATAATATCCGAGATATTCGTAATGATGAAAGCCATGGACGTCACACGTTGCCAATCGTGCTTGGTCGTGAAAGAGCACTCAGCTTAATGAGTATCTCATATATTTTCAATTTTATTTGGATCATTGCTTGGATTATAGTAGGCCATATGACATGGTTCGCCTTATTAGCGTTCCTTGCAGCACCACTAGCTTTCAAAACAATTCATACATTATCTACCAATACAGATGAGTTCCAATTAGATAAGGCTATGGGTACTACCGCTGGAGCCGCTATGATTTATCAACTAATGTGGGCGATTGGACTTATCATGGGCAAATTAATTTAAAAAATGAACATACTTATATTATAGGTTCTCCATAGTTTTTAGTTATGGAGAACCTATAATAATTCCTTCTTGATAGATAGGAAATTATTTAGTACTATAGATTTAATATTTTATATGTAATTATTGTATAAGGAGTGTGTCTAATGAGAAAATTTTTAGCATTAGCAGCTACTGTCATCCTTGGCGGCGCTTTATTAATCGCAGGCTGTGGTAACGACAACAAACAAGCTGCTAGCGATGGCAAACAAGTATTAAAAATTGGGGCAACAGCAGTACCTCACGCAGAAATTTTGGAACAAGTTAAACCAATCTTAGCAAAAGATGGTATCGAATTAAAAATCACAGAATTTACTGATTACAACACACCTAACTTGGCTTTAGGGGACAAAGAGATTGATGCCAACTTCTTCCAACACGTACCTTACATGGAGGAATTCGCAAAAGCTCACAAACTTGACTTAGTATCTGCCGGTGGTGTTCATCTTGAGCCAATGGGTTTATACTCCCGTAAAATCAAAGATTTGAAAGATCTTCCAAAAGGCGCTAAAATCGCTATTCCTAATGACCCTACAAACGGTGGCCGTGCATTATTGTTATTACAAAAACAAGGTCTAATTACATTAAAAGACTCTACAAACATCTTATCTACAGTGCAAGATATTACTGCGAACCCTAACGAATATCAATTCGTAGAATTAGAAGCAGCGCAAGTACCTCGTTCCCTTGACGATGTAGCCTTAGCCGCTATCAACACTAACTTTGCATTAAACGCAGGTCTTAACCCTGGCAAAGATGCATTGGCAATTGAAAATAACGATTCCCCTTACGTAAATATCGTAACTGTACTTAAAGGCAATGAAAATGACCCTCGCATCAAAAAATTGATGGCTGCACTTCATAGTCCTGAAATTATCAAATTCATCCAAGAAAAATACCAAGGTGCTATTGTTCCTGCATTCTAAGCATCAAAAAGCTAGCCTCAGCGGCTAGCTTTCTTCATATACTAGTCAAAATTATGTTTAAAGGTGTCTCCATTGAGACGCCTTTTTTATTTAATATTTTATACTATTGTTTTATATAATTATCCCATTTATGGAAACGATACCCTACACCCCAAACAGTATCAATATACTCTTCATTTTGGAATTGTTTATCAATTTTAGCTCTTAATCTATTTATATGAACCATAATTGTTGAAGTTTCTCCTAAAGAGTCTATCCCCCAGATACTTTCAAATACTTCTTCTTTTGTAAATACACGATTAGGGCTAGATGCAAGAAGAACTAAAATGTCATATTCACGTGGAGTCAAATTCACCTCAGTACCACCTAAAAAAACTTGATGAGAATCAAGCAATATCTCTAAGCTACCTGCAGTAATTTTTGCGTCCAACACAACTGTAGGGCTTAGACTATTACGGATGCGATTATAACGCTGAATGTGTGATTTAACACGTGCTACAAGCTCTGCCGGACTAAAAGGTTTAATCATATAATCATCAGCACCAAGTCCTAGCCCCCGAATTTTATCAATATCTTCACGTTTAGCACTGACCATAATAATAGGTATTTCTTTTTCCTTACGAATATCTCGACACACAGAGAATCCATCCTTTTTAGGAATCATAATGTCAAGAATAATTAAGTCATATTCATAATCAAGGGCTGCCTTTAACCCATCAACGCCATTAGTTTGAATGTCTACTTCATAGCCTTCGATTTCTAAATAATCTCGCTCTAACTCATAGATACCCATATCATCTTCAATAATTAAAACTTTTCCCATACTTTTACTCCTTATCCAAAGGAAACTCCATCACAATGGATAGTCCAGGTCCACTATCATTATGTTCAGCATGAATAGAACCATTCATATCTTCAACGATTTGTTTTACAATAGCCAGCCCAATGCCATTACCATTAGCTACCTCTGTACGTGCTTCATCAGTACGGAAAAAAATATCAAACAAACGATTTAACATTTCTGTAGGAACACCTTTCCCATCATCTGAAAAAGTCAGTTTACAGCCATTATCTATCTTAGCTGTAGATATATCAATAGATACAGATTCGCCACGTCTATACTTTATACTATTGGATACAAGATTATCCAAAACACGATAAAACTGTATCCGATCAATTACTATTAAACTATCTTCGGCACTATACGATTCATGTAAAACGATAAGTTCATGATTATTTAAATGTCGCTCTCTAATATACTCTCGAATTAAATCATCTAATGCATATGTATCTCGATTGTAGTGAATTTGTTTTAACTCTAGTTGCGAAAAGTCCGATAGCATATTAACTAAATGTTCAATACGCCCCGCCATATCATAAATCCGCTGCACATAGCGTGCTTGCTTCTCTTCTGTATTTGCAATACCTTCAATAATACCACTAGCATACCCCTTTACCGATGTAAGTGGTGTTGAAATATCATGACAAACCCCTGCTATCATTTCGCGCCTACGCTCTTCATAAAGGTCTTGCTCTTGACGGGCTTTAAGCAATGATTCCTGCATATTATTAAATGCCTCACAAGTAACCCCTAATTCATCGTGATTTCTTACAGCAATTCTTTTTGGCACTATCCCATTTTTGAGATCATCAGCAGCTTGCTTCAAATCTATGACAGGTCTCAAAATATACTCACCTAATCGATTGGATATATATAGGCCTATACCAATGATAATAGCTATTATCATTAAAATACCTATACCAAAAGCGCCTTCCACCATTTTCTTATCCGTTGATTCTGGCCCCATACTTTTAGTCATAAATGGGATTCTACCAGCACCATACACTGTAAGTCCCATATCATAGGAATTCACATAGGTAAATTGGTTGCCTTCCCAGTTCAAATAATGATTAGACTCTAAGCCATTTATCATATTTTTAACGTTCGATAACATTATATTAGGCTCTATATCTGGCGTAGCATAAACTATTTTATTATCTTTGAGAATGACTATATCTAAGCCTTGTGCTTCTAAAACAGCACTACTATCCAAAATATCACTTATTGATGTAGACTCTTTTGAAAGTTTCTTATTTATTTGTTCTAACCCCAATTGAAATACTTGAGACTGAATTGTACTAGGCGCTAGCATCATCCACTGACGATGATTTACAGGATTAGTATAACGAATAACCCCCCATACTATAGATAAGGCGGTAAGTAAAACAATAAAAGGTATGATAATAATTAATAAATTACTAATTATCATCTTTCGCCGTACGCCTAAGCTATTAAACCAGTTAAAAAGCATAGATACCTCCTTTTTAACTATTATACAAACCTATATCTTATCTGTCATGATATAGAAATCAATCTTTTAGAAGATGTAATTTCATCGTTATATTTTCGTAATATTTCTCCTTTATGATGTATTCATACAAGAAAGTCATCAAATAAAAAGGAGATATATATGAATTACGAAATCTTTCAACTTATCAACAGCCTAGCAGGTACATATACGTGGCTAGATACAAGTATGATATACATTGTAAAATACCTTTCAATAGTCTTTGCTTTATTACTGATACTCTTATCTGGATTAGGCCTCTATTTTAAAGATAAAAGACTTATAAAAACCTGCATACATACTATCGCATTTCTTGGTATTACCATGATAGCTCATAGTATCATTGGTTTCATAGTGCAAGAACCAAGACCATTCGTCACACACACAGTAAATCTACTTATTCCTCATGTAGCTGATTCTAGTTTTCCTAGCACCCATGCTATGGCAATGACTGCTATTTCATTACCAATTTTAGCAGTTTATAAGAGACTAGGTTCTATTCTACTAAGTGGAACCATTTTAACAGGTTTTGCGAAAGTCTTTGTTGGTCATCATTATCCTCTAGACGTTATCATGGGTATCCTCATCACATATTTGTTATTTAAAGTCTATCAAAACTATTTATCTTCTAAGATTGATACGCTATTAAATCACCCTAAATATAATATTTTCCGATTACTCATAAATACAAAACTAAGCCTATATCTTATAAAAAAAGCAAACCAACCATTGAGTAAACAATTTAGCATGAAAGGTTAAGGCTATGAAGTATGTCTTAAAAAATAAGAACTATCATATTTTGATAGTCCTTATCTTCTCTGCCATCATTTATTTTATTGGAAATGCATATCTTAGTATTACGGATCCTGTAGAGTCTAATTATGCGCTAACCGCAAAAGAAATGCTTCTAACCAAAAACTATTTATCTCCACAAATTTTTGGTCATTATTGGTATGATAAGCCTATATTTTATTATTGGGAACTCATTGTTGGTTTCAAACTATTTGGCATTACAAACTTTGGCGCTAGATTCTTTTCTAGCCTTTTAGCTCTCTGCAATATTTTTCTAATCTATCGCTTTGTAAAAGCACAAACAAACCACGTTATTGCTCTTGTGAGCGCCATTATCGTATCCGTGTCAGCAGAATATTGGATTATCGCAAAATCTCTTATAACAGATATGACCCTAGGACTATACTTTAATGCTACCTTAATGAGCTTTTACATAGGATACATACATCATAAAACAGGTCAACGAGGTTATAAACGTTACTATCTATTAGCCTATATAGCATCTGCTTTTGCCGTATTGACTAAAGGTCCAATTGGATTCCTATTGCCAGGTCTCATCATATTAGTTTACCTTGCAATCAGACGAGATATTCGAGAATTATTTAGTCTACAGATTATACCTGGACTGTTACTATTTCTAAGCCTCGGTGGTAGTTGGTATTATTATATGTATATCACCCATGGAAATGACTTTATCAATGTCTTTCTAGGTGTCCATAATTGGCTTCGTGCTACAGTGTCTGAGCATCCAAGATTCAATGTTTGGTACTATTACATTCCTATAACAATCATAGCATTATTACCTTGGTCCATTATATTACCGAAGTCAATTTATAGTAATCGCAAGAATTGGTTTACCAATATTCCATTCCATAGCTTTTTAGCTGTCTGGGCTGGTATAGTTATCCTATTTTTCACTTGTATGGCAACTAAGTACTCCACCTATAGTTTTCCTGCTTTAACACCGTTAACTATATTAATAGCTGTTATGTGCTACAAACGTATCAACTTAATTTATAAAACGGCATTCGTTATGGGTATTGCTTATATAGTGCTTACATTTGCAGTAGCAGTACCACAAATGAAGAAAGCCTCAACACCTAGTATTAGCCAATTTATTAGCCAGTCTATTAGTGATGACTCCATTCTTGTACAAGGTAGTGGTAGATATCGCGTTTCACCTACTTACTATAGCGGTCATGAAGTATATCAATTACTCGGCCCCAATGAAGTAGCCCCTGATCCAACTACTATTTCTTGGAACGCTAAAGATGTCATGCCGTTTATATCTATAAATGACTTACCAACAAATAAAAAAATATATCTACTCGTTTATGGTGACGATTATCTTCCAGATACAATAAATTCAGATAATTTGTCTTTGGAATATTCCAATGCTGAAGGTACTATCTATCAATTACATCGTTAGATGAAAAACTAAATGGTAATAACGCTTCAATAGATACTACTTTTATATTGCCCTTCATGTTTCTCATAATGATAATAGGAATGTTAAACTCTCCCATTACCTGACGACAAGCACCACATGGTGCACAAGGCCCTTCCGTATCAGCAACTACGGCAAGAGCCTTAAAATTTGTATGCCCTTCTGATACAGCTTTAAATATAGCGGTTCGTTCTGCACAGTTCGTTAAGCCATAAGAAGCATTTTCTATGTTACACCCTTCATAAATAGTCCCATCCTCACAGAGAATAGCTGCACCTACGCCAAAATGGGAATACGGACTATAAGTTTTCTCACGAGCAACGATGGCGCGATCTATAAGGTTTTGAATTTCCTGTTCTGTCATATGAGTTTCCTTTTCTATCATATGGATCTCCTCATTCCACTATATCAAGAATCGTATCCGCCATGATTGGTGCAGTTTCGCCAAAGGTAATCGCCTCTAAATATGTCTTTGCAGCATTAGAAAGCAAGCTCTCATCAGAAGCATACAAGGTAGCTATACATTCACCTACTGTAACTGAGTCGCCTGTTTTCTTGTGCATCAAGATGCCCGCACTATAATCGATAGGACCATCCTTAACAGTGCGACCGGCTCCAAGCATAACGGATGCAATCCCGCATTGTTCTGTATTCATATGGGTAATATAACCGTCTTGAGGCGCTGTAACATCATAGGTGAATTTGCCAATGGCTAATAGGCTTTCATCATCAATAACTCGGCTGTCGCCATCTTGAGCATCAATCATCATACGCAATCGTTCTAATGCGGCACCAGAGTCGAGTGCCTCTTGCACACGACTGAGAGCCGTTTCATAGTCGCATATATGACTCAATACGAGCATGTGGGCAGCCATGATAATACATTCATGCGTTAAATCTTCTGGACCATGACCTTTCAACGTATCAATAACCTCGCGAATCTCCAACGCATTTCCAATAGCATGGCCTAGCGGTCGATCCATATCCGTCAAAATAGCCTTAACTGAACGGCCATTTTCCTTTCCAATATCTACCATTGCTTTAGCCAATTCACGAGCATCCTCTATGTTTTTCATAAAGGCACCACTGCCAACCTTTACATCTAACAAAATTGCTTGAGCACCAGAAGCCAATTTTTTGCTCATAACAGAGGATGCAATAAGAGGGATACTATCAACAGTTCCCGTCACATCGCGCAAAGCATATAGCTTTTTATCAGCAGGTGCAAGCCCTTCCGACTGACCAATAACAGCAAGACCAATTTTATTAACTTGATTGATAAAAGCATCTTGCTCTAAAGATACCTTTAAATTTGGAATAGATTCCATCTTATCAATAGTGCCACCTGTATGACCAAGTCCACGTCCAGACATCTTAGCCACCTTGCCGCCAGAAGCGGCTACGAGAGGTGCAATAATAAGTGTTGTCTTATCTCCCACGCCGCCTGTACTATGTTTATCTACGGTAATCCCATCAATATTTGACAAGTCTACCATATTACCTGATTGAGCCATAGCCAAGGTCAAAGTTCCTAGTTCGCGAGCATTCATACCATTAAAAACTATGGTCATCAAGAGCGCACTCACTTGGTAATCAGGGATTTCCCCCTTTACATAACCATCTATGACAAAGCGGATTTCCTCATCTGTTAACGGCAAGTTCGCCCTTTTCTTCAGAATAATATCATACATACGCATAGTTACACCGCCATTCTAAGAAACCACCTAAGCATAGCCTAGGTGGTTTTCTATTATACTTCTTCGTTCAAGTGATTCTTTAGTAACTCTACAGCTGCACTGGCTCCAATTCGGCTACAACCTTCTGCAATATAGGCTTTCATATCCGTAATAGAGCGAATACCACCTGCAGCCTTAATCTGTACATTAGGACCAATATGCTTTTTAAAGAGTCTAATATCTTCAAGGCTTGCACCGCCGCTACCAAATCCAGTAGATGTTTTAATATAGTCTGCGCCACCATTTGTAATACATTTACAAAGCGCCACCTTTTCAGAATCTGTAAGATAACAAGTTTCGATAATAACTTTTAAAATTTTATCACCACAAGCCTTCTTAAGCGCCTCAATTTCGCTAGTTACCGCTTCAAAATCACCTTGCTTTACATCTCCAAGATTAATAACCATATCAATTTCAGAAGCGCCCTCTTCAATAGCCTGTTTCGTTTCTGCCACCTTTACCTCTGTTGTTTCATATCCTAAAGGGAAGCCGATAACGGTACATATGTTAAGTTCTGGATATGCTTCATGGGCAGATGCTACAAAATCTGGAGGAATACAAACAGATGCGGTTTTATACCTTATACCATCCTCACAAACTTCTTTAATATCATCCCATGTAGCTGTAGGACGCAATAATGTATGATCTACATAAGCTAATAATTCTTTCCCCAACATAGTACCTCTCCTTACTAAAAGAACGACATTTGTTCTGGTTCTGGCTCTTTATGTAATGCATCTTGAGCAGAGCGATTTTTATCATCAATGAATGGTTCTAACGGTACGCCTGTAGTCTTTAATAAATCTGGTAAACTATTAACGCCTTTCAACTTAGCAGCTTCTAATACAACCTTTGCACAAGTCTCTGCATCATCCAGTGCATAGTGATGTTTAAACTCAACTCCAATATATGCGGCCATTGTATTCAACTTATGATTAACTAAATCAGGCCATACCGCACGTGAAAGTTTAACTGTACATGCATAATCTAGTTCTGGCCAAGGGATTTTATAATAATCTAAAGTAGCACGCAATACGTTCATATCGAATTTCGCATTGTGAGCCACCATAATATTCCCTTTTAAATGGTTTTCATAAATGGCATTCCACAACTCATCAAAGGTCTTTTCATGAAGAACATCCTTCGGTTGGATACCATGAATTTCAATACATTCATCATCAAAACTCATAAACGGAGGCTTGATGAGGCTATATGCCTTTTTGGTAATTTGTCCGTCCTTTACGGTAATAACCGCCAAGGAGCACGCGCTATTTTTAAATTTATTTGCTGTTTCAAAGTCTAATGCAACAAAATCTAACATAGGACTCCTTTCAAAATCTATATATAAGAATTATATTCATTTACTCTACTTATTATAGCATGAAATAGACTATAATCTACTGTTCAAAGGTGACCAATAATCACCTCATTCACACCAATTTTAATTGACAGATAGGCCCTCAGTATGTGAAAATTATTTAGATATGTATGTAGTATGGAGGTTGCAACATGGCAGATGACAGATTAATCGTTGCCCTTGACGTATCCACGATGGATGCAGTGAAAGAAATCGTATTATCCCTCGGTGATTCGGTTAGCTTTTACAAGGTCGGCATGGAGCTATTCTACGCCGAAGGAGCAAAAACAATTCGTTTTTTACAGGAGCAAAACAAACAAGTATTTCTTGATTTGAAATTGCACGACATTCCAAATACCGTAGCCCATGGCGTAGCTTCCTTAACACGTCTCGGTGCTAGTTTAATTACTTTACATGGTCAAGGTGGTCCTGTCATGATGAAAGCTGCTGTTGAGGCAGCTCATGAGAGTGGCAAAGAACTAGGCGTGGAACGCCCAAAATTATTAGCCATCACCGCATTAACTAGCTTTGACGATGAATCTTGGACTGCTATTGGTGGTCAGCTACCAATTTCCGACCAAGTCATTCGCCTTGCAAAACTCGCTAAAGACTGTGGTATGGATGGTGTTGTATGTTCCGCATTAGAAGCCAAAATGATTCGTGAAGCATGTGACGATGACTTCCTCATCGTTACCCCTGGTATTCGCCCTTCCTTTGCAACAACAGACGACCAAAAACGGGTTGCTACACCAGCTAGTGCACTACAAGATGGAGCATCTCGCCTTGTTATCGGTCGACCTATTACACAAGCCGAAAACCCTCGTGAAGCGGTTCGTTTAATTATTGAAGAAATGGAGAAAGTATCCAAATGATGACAGAACAAGAAGTAAAACAATTACTGATCGACACTCAAGCTATTTTAGAAGGTCACTTCCTTTTGACATCTGGTCTCCACAGTCCAATGTACGTTGAAAAATTTAATGTATTACAACATCCAAAATATACAGAAAAACTTTGTAAAGAATTAGCTGAACGCTTCCGCGATCAAAATGTGGAACTTGTTATTGGACCTATGACCGGTGGCATCTTACTTGCTCACGAAGTAGGTAAAGCGCTTGGCACCCGTGCTATCTTCACAGAACGCGAAAAAGGCATTATGACATTACGTCGTGGCTTTAAAATCGAGCCAGGCACAAGAGTACTTATCGTTGAAGATATCGTAACTACTGGTGGTTCTGTACAAGAAGTAGTAAATGTGGTAAACCAATCCGGTGGTGAAATCGTAGGTGTAGGCCTTCTTGTTAACCGTTCTGGGGGTAAAGCAGAATTCGGTGTACCTCACGAAAAGGTACAAGCATTACTTAATCTTGAAGTTCCAACTTATAAACCTGAAGAATGCCCTCTTTGCAAAGACGGCGTAGCTATGACAGAACGTGGCTCTAAACATATCAAATAATTTTTTAACGACCTATATACATGTATAGGTCGTTTTTCATTGAGAAGTTAATAATATATTCCCAAACCATCAAGTACTATCTAATATTTATAAATAGATACAAAAAGAGCTCCTTCGCTAAGGAGCTCTTTTTGTTTGTGTGTAGTTATTGTGTGTAAGAGAGAGATTCTGATACGAATGTATCACATAGAGTGTGTGACTCTATGGTGGCCATGAATGCACTTTCATGACCACGTTCTCTATATCTTATGAGAGAAATGAACTCATAAAGTATCATTAGTTTTGTGTAGTTTGCGGTGCACCTTGATCAGTTTGTTGTTGTGGTGCATTGCCATTAGGTTGTTGAGGTGGTTGGCCTTGCATAGGCATTTGACCTTGCGGAGGCATTTGACCATTTGAGTGCATATGCTGACCACTATTTGGTCCCATACCATCTTGAGGCATCATTTGATTTTGACCATTTTGGTGCATATGTTGGCCATTATTTGGCCCCATACTATCTTGAGGCATCATATGATTATTTCTATCCATCATATGTTTATCCATATACTGATTAGGACCATCATGTCTATGTGGTTTTCTAAACTGTTGTTCATTCGTTTTCATCCATTCACCAAAATTAGGTAAATCATTAACAGCAAAAGATGTACATGCTCCAACAGCACAGATTACTGTTAAAATTGCTGTAATTATAATACGTCTCATAGGTCCTCCTTAATTTAAATTGCGGAAATAACGTTCACGTACGCCACGAAGCTCTGTACCAACAAAGACGCATGTAAGTCCACCAAATAAACCTACACCCCCAAGTGCCACTAAAGTTACAATGGACAATACTGGAAATGCAGTAACATTCTCAAATGGTTGCCATGAGCTACCTAGTAAGAACAAGATAGCCGGTGTAATAATGAATATAAGAGCACCTACAATATAGGATAAGGCACTTCCAATAGAGAGCAAAGTCTTAGATGCTTTTTTAGCCATCCCCGGTAATTGAGGTAAAAGACGCTCTTTATAATCATCAAATCGTGCATAAATTTCCTGCATATTAACGGATTTACTTTCACTACCATCTTGATTCATTGTGTCAGTAATAATACCTGCATCTACGTAGGATGCATATATTTCCTCTGGAGACCCTAAGGATTTAATGATCTCACTATCGGTAAGCCCTTTTTCATAACCTACCGCAAAATGCTCTTCATAAACCTCTATAATACTCTCTACATCTGCAACACGCGCTTTTTTAAATATATTACGCAATGCATCCAAAAAGCTATTTTTGTTCATTATTATCGACTCCTTTCAACAGCATATTGATAACACCAGAAAAATCATCCCATTCTTGACGCATCTTGTTATATGCTGCACGGCCTTCGTTCGTGATATGATAGTATTTCCGTGATGGGCCTGTAGAAGACTCCTTTAAATACGTTTCAACATACTTTTCTTTTTTCAGTCTGTTAAACAATGGATATATCGTTCCTTCAGATATTTCAATATATTCCGAAATGGTGCTTACGATTTCGTATCCGTAACGATCATTTTGTGTTAATAATGCTAGCACCAGCATGTCCATAACACCTTTTTTTAATTGAACTTGCATAGTTCCTCCCTTTTAGGCTGTGCTTGCCTGCCAATGTGAAAGCTCTCTTACGGTCACTATCATGTACTGACAAATACATAATAACATAAGGTACCTCGGAACGCAAGGTACTTTGTAAAAAAATATTGAAATTTAATATATTTTTTCTTATTTCTAATCTATAAACACAGTTAATTTCTGCGTTTATAGGGAAAAATTTTTTCAAAAAAATTTTCTTATTTATGGTATTTTTTATACAAAATCTATTAAAGCACCCTATTATAACTAAAAATCCTCATCTAAAAGATGAGGATTTTCTAACACTACAAAAGAAATTAGTGCATTATTGGAATACTTAATTAAGTTTTATTTACTAGATTCTAATTTGAAGACGCTTCCCCTAATTTAAGCTGTGCACTCTTCATTTTGCCGTTATGAGTATAGGATACCAAAATTGTATCTCCAGGGCTCTTAGCATCAATTTGTTCTTTTAATTCAAGTAATGTAGTAATATCTTTACCATCAATTTGTGCAATCGTATCCCCTTCTACGAGACCAGCTTGTGCAGCAGGACCATTAGGATCAAGTTGAACAACAAGAAGTCCATCACCTTCATAGGTTACATTATTGCGCGCTGCAGTTTGACGGTCTACAGCCCACACCCCAATATAAGGGCGAATGACCTTACCATTTTTAATAATAGAATCAACAATTGTCATCGCAGAATTAATTGGAATAGCAAAGCCCATACCTTCAATTCCCTCTTTAGAGATTTTAGAGCTATTGATACCAATTAACTCACCATCTGCATTAATAAGCGCACCACCTGAGTTACCTGGATTAATGGCTGCATCAGTTTGAATCAATGGGAATCGTTGACCTTGATCATCAATTGTACGTGCTAAGGCACTAATAACACCAGAGGTAACTGAACCTTTAAACTCAAGACCTAAAGGATTGCCAATAGCAATAGCTGGCTCCCCCACTTGCAAGGAGTCAGAGTCACCAATTTTGATAGGTTTAATATCTTTTGGAGGTTTAATTTTTACAACTGCTAAGTCCGTCTGTGAATCTGAACCTATAACAGTCCCCGTCACCGTACTGCCATCAGACAATGATACTGTAACCTCCCCATTTCTAGCCCCTGCTACCACATGTTTATTGGTTACAATATGTCCATCATTATCGATAAGTACACCAGATCCGACACCTTCTCCAGCATAGATTGTACGGTTAAATATATCCTTTTGAAATACTTGTGTTGTAATCCCTACTACAGCTGGCCCAGATTCTTTAGCCGCTTGCACTACATAGGTATTACGCGCTTCAGTAATAGGCTTAGTCTGTTTAGTTTGTTCTCTCACGTTTGTTGGTTGCGTATTAACAGGGCTGCCAAAGAAATAGTATCCTCCGCCTACCCCAATACCCAAAGCAAGAATACACGCAATTACTGTTTTCTTATATTTTGAAAATGTCATGTAGATCTCCTTATATTCTTCTTAATATTCTTCTACATCACCCATAACATCTTAATGATGATTATAAAAGTTAAAATAAGAATCAAATCATAAATCATATAATTATGATACTTTATAAATACGCCACGTCTCACACTAATTCAAATCATCTCAAAATTAATTTTATAAAATTGATTTTGATGAACCTATTATAGTACGCCTGCTTTTACAATGCAAGATATCAATTTATAACTTTTCTTATGAAAGTATAATTATTATAACCGTATATCCTCCACTAGATAAATACCTAGAATCCTGAAAGAAGCTGTATAGAATGTATTCAAATATCTAAAATCTAAAAAACATAAAGGGCATTTACTAGCCGTCGCTAGCAAATGCCCTTTATGCATATAGTTTGAGAGTGTAAGGACTGTTGAGAGAGAGAGTATATGTGATCTAGATAAGCTTTAGAGAGAACTTATTAAGAGAGAGAAGTTAAAATATTACTTATCTAGAGTCATAGTCAGCCTTACTTAAATAAGTATACATGGAATATCTAAACTATCAAAGTAACTATATAAACAATTCTTAAACCTTTGATTATATCTCTATAATAAAATCTCTATAAAGTCATATCTAATCAACAGCCACGAACAACGTGAGTATAATGTGAATGCATATTCTCGATACTAAACGAATTTATACCCTACACCCCACACTGTAATAATATGCTTACTATCGGATGGATTATCCTCAATTTCTTCACGTAAACGATTAATATGAACCGCTACAGTTGCATAATCACCATAGGAGTCAAGTCCCCATACACGAGAATACAATTCTTCTTTGCTAAATACAATATCACGGTTACGCATCAAGAACTCTAACAACTGGAATTCTTTCTTTTTAAGATGAACCTCTTTTTCATTCACCCATACTTTCATCATTTTAGGGTCGAGACGGATTTCACCGGATTGAATAGCGTTTGTTTCCATTGCATCGCGCTCTGTTAAACGTTTATATTGCGCCAACATAGCTTTAATCTTCGCAATCAATACAGATGGAGAGAATGGCTTTTCAATATAAT
Source organism: Veillonella parvula (assembly GCF_902810435.1). Taxonomy (GTDB): domain Bacteria; phylum Bacillota; class Negativicutes; order Veillonellales; family Veillonellaceae; genus Veillonella. Next base: position 522,307 of record NZ_LR778174.1, on the reverse strand, counting down.
CATCAGCGCCTACGCCTAAGCCACGGATTTTGTCGATATCATCAAGACGCGCAGTTACCATAACGATTGGTACACGAACTTTGTCACGAATTTGACGACAAACTTCAAAGCCATCCATTTCTGGCAACATAACATCAAGGATAATAAGGTCTACAGGAGTATTTAATGCTGCTTCAATGCCATCTGTACCATTAGTCATAATCGTTACATCATAGCCCGCCACCATTAAATAATCACGCTCAATATTGGCAATATCCAAATCGTCTTCAATAATTAAGATATGTTCACTCATGATTCTTCTCCTTGCTTAGGAAACTCTAATATAATACGTAGACCATGTGGCCTTACATTTTCAATCATAACTCGGCCTTCAAAGATTTCCATAATTCGACGGATAATCGACAATCCTAGGCCACTACCTTCTTGAGGATTCGTACGAGACGAATCTACACGATAGAATGGGCGCATCAGACGCTCTAGAGATTCTGGCGGCACACCTGGTCCATCATCACTGATGACACAGTATACAAAATCATCATCACTCGTTACATCTATGACGCAATGACCAATATCGGTCATTTTATACTTAGCACTATTGTTCAACACATTCTGCAAAACACGTTGTAACAATTGTGGGTTAGCATTGATAAAAGGTGTTTCCGTAGCTATACGGGCCTTAATCTCAAGTCCCTTCGATTGATACGGAGCTAAATGATCTTCTACAAAGTCACGTACAAACTGACCTAATTCAATTCGTTCAGATGGACGAGATTCTTTTTTATAGTTCAATGTTGTTATGAGGAATAGTTCCTCTAACATAGAATCTAAATCATTGGCCCGTTTCAAAATAATTCCCATGTATCTTTTTTGTTGCTCTTCCGTTGGTGCAATACCATCACGAACACCTTCAGCATACGCTTTAATAGCCGTCAATGGAGTTCGTATATCATGGGATATACCAGCGAGTAGCTCTTTTTGTTGCTCCTGTTCCATTTCAATTTGACGATTCGCCATTTCTAACGACTTTGTCATATTCTTAACGTGAATCATGATAAATCGTGTAACAAATCGGTTAATAGCAAAAAATGTAACAATAAAGAGCAATATGGAAACTACGATAATATAGAAAGATACGGATTCCATTAAGCTATCACTACCATGAGTAGCACGCCTAATCGCAATATGGTATACATAGGAATGACGTCCATCGTACTTTCTCATTTCATAAACGAAAGTATTATTGGATTGATATACGATGCCCTGTAATTCAGGGTTAACATCAATAAGACCAACAATGGCAGAAGCACTATAGATTTGTGGATTACCGTAGTTATACACCATACTTCCTTGATCAAGTACTTCAACATATACTTCCTTTGGATCAAGTAAGCTATAGCTAGGCTTAACCAAGCTATTAATTAGATCATTTTCTAACCCATAAAAGGTAATGGTTTCAGTTATTCGACTGACACTTTTAAACTGTTGTTCCTGCTCAATACGCAAATAGTAACCGGCATTGGCCAATATGCGCAAACCTGTAAAATATAGCAAAAATAAAATAATTGCTATTAAAATAGGTACAACAAACAGCACAACATTGGATATCCAAATTCGTATTTGTAAATTCACAGGATTACCTCAATATCATAAATAGTAGATACTCTCTATAGTTTACGCTATTTTTATAACTTAACGCAAGTAAAACACGCAAATATCCAACATATTTTTCACTATTCTTTCATACGTAGTTTATAATTGACCGATTATTCAAAGGTATCTCGACCCTTTTAATATCTAATACTTTTCGTAAAAATTATATTTTCACACGCACCCATGTATCTTATGGCGATATGAAAATTGGTAATATCTGATATTTCATAGTTCCTTAGTCTCCCCTTTTAATAGGAACTCGTCTATACTGTTTATAAAAAAGCTAAAATATAAAAAATGAAACAACTATTGAATCTCTTCATTTAATAAAACAAAATATATACTGAATTATACTATTTCTCTATGAGGATAGTTTAAATATGGTCAAAAAAAAGAGGATTCCTAAGAATCCTCTTTTAAAATTTGGATTAACGACGATTTGCATCGAAGAAGTTAATAGCAACTTCTGGGAACATAGCGTAAGTCAATACGTCTTCGTCAGTGATGCCATTGTAGCCTTTAGAAGCTAAATCTTGACGGTAACCTTCCAATTCAGGTTCGATAAGATCTGCTGGACGGCAAGTAATAGGTTGTTCATCACCAATGATAGTTTGACGAATTTCATCAGAAATTGTACCAGGTAATTGACCATATTTACCACGAACAAGATCTTTAACTTCGTTAGGAACCATTTTGTAACGGTCACCCATCATAACGTTCATCATAGCCATTGTACCAACGATTTGGGATGTTGGAGTTACCAATGGAGGGTAACCCAAGTCTTCACGAACGCGTGGCATTTCATCCATAACGTCAAAGAAGCGATCGCCCATACCCATTTCGTTCAATTGGTTTTGAGTATTGGACAACATACCGCCAGGAATTTGGTAACGACGAACAGCAGGGATTACATCACTAGCTGGTTTCAAGTTGAATTCTTCAGCGATTTGTTGTTTTACTTTACGGAAGTGGTCAACTAATGGAATGTATTTATCAAGGTCAAGACCAAGATCCCATTCAGTACCTTTGAACATTTCAATCATAGTTTCAGTAGCTGGTTGGCTAGTTGCATGAGCGAATGGAGAGATAGCAGTATCGATGATATCTACGCCAGCTTTAGCAGCTTCCCAGTATGTAGTACTAGCAAGACCGCAAGTGAAATGGCTATGCAAGTCGATTGGCAATTCGCCAAAACGTTTTTTGAAAGTAGAAACCAAATCATATGCATCAGCAGGTCCTAACAAACCGGACATATCTTTGATACAAAGGGAATCAGTACCCATTTCTACCAAAGTTTCAGCTACTTTCAAGAAGCTTTCAGTTGTGTGAACTGGAGAAATTGTGTATACCATAGCGGATTGAACGTGTGCACCAGCTTTTTTGGAGTACTTAATAGCAGCTTCCATATTGCGTGGGTCATTCAATGCGTCGAAAATACGGATACGGTCGATACCATTTTTTACAGCCGCATTACAGAATGCTTCTACTACGTCGTCGGAGTAGTGTTTATAGCCCAACAAATTTTGACCGCGAAGCAACATTTGCAATGGGGTATTTTTCAAATTAGCTTTCAATTTGCGAAGGCGTTCCCATGGATCTTCATTCAAGAAACGAAGACAGCTGTCATAAGTAGCGCCGCCCCAACATTCAAGAGCTTCATAACCAATATCATCTAAAAGGCCGAGCACTGGCTCCATTTGTTCGTAGCGCATACGTGTTGCCAAAATAGATTGATGACCGTCACGAAGAACGGTTTCGCAAATTCTTAATTTTTTAGCCATGTTAATCCTCCAAATCGAAATAGTCTGTGTATGTAACTTTATACACTCATCAAGCAACTATCTCATACCTATTTTTTTTACGATTTTTTCGATGTCTGCTCACACTAGCCAAACGCGCTAAAATCGTAATACATACTTATATTAGACTACTTATAAAATTCTTTGTCAACAACCACATTATGCTATTTACTCATAATTTCATGTATACAAAGATGATTTTTTCGTGATGAATATCACAAAAAACTGCAGAGGAACTAGAGTTTAGCATGTATGTTTAATCAAATTAATTTTTTTGTAATTGCTCATTTTAATGAGAAACTAAAAATTATATCGTAATAATTTTTAGTTATTATTAAATACTTTTCAAAATATATCGGTATTTATAAATGTAGTAATTCGATAAACATCGGTATGCTTATGAGTTCATCAATTTTATTAATAACTTAGTCGATATTTTTAAATGCATAAACATACAAAAGAACCTGTCCATTTACGGACAGGCTCTGACGTAATCTTTAAAATTTAAGAGTTCCCATTATACGCATTACTTCTCAGGCTTAACCTTTTTAGGCGCAGTTTCAAGGACAATATTTTTACCTTCCCGTTTTACTTGAATAGAAAAGGCCCCTTCTCCTTCTTTAAAATACTCCATCTTGATATCAAGGAGCATTTTACCAATTATAGTCTCTACTTTTTCAGTTAAGAACTCACGGTAAAATGCATCTTCTTTTTGCTTTGGACTTTGGTAAACTACTGGCTTCTTAGCATCTCGCTCCATATTGAGCATAGTATCTTCAAAATTTTCCGTATCCTTAAAATTTTTCATCATATCCGCATCGGATAAACCTTTTTGGATTTTAAACTTTGCCATGTGTATCTCCTATCAATTCAAAAATTGCTTTTTTTACGCGTACTGGTTCAATACCAGACATACAATATTGATCAGGCTTAGGACAACGTCGTTTTCGGCAGCCCAAGCAATCTAATTCATCATTTACGAGCACCTTAAAGGTTCCCGTCAGAGGTCCCCATAATTTAGGATCCGTAGGGCCAAAGAGTGCTACTACAGGCTTATTTAAAGCTAACGCAATATGCAGAGCTCCAGTATCAGCAGTAACTACTACATCACAACTTTCAATTAAAGCCCCTAATTCTTGAAGCGTCGTTTTCCCTAACATATTCAGTACAATTTTATCAATGCCCTCATCTGTTAGCGAGTCCATCAAGGGTTTGTATTGAGTAGCCTCTTTAGGGCCACCTAAACAAACAAAATTTGCTCTATATTGAAGGGATTTAATGAGGGAGTACCATTTTTCCTGAGGCCATTCTTTCGTTGCCCAAGAGGTGCCTAATACAAGCCCAACTCGTAGAGGTGTATCCACCTCCCCACGATTCAAAGAAATGTCGTTATCAATCGTTTTCCACTGTTCTTCTGCCCAACTATGTAAATTTGATGGCACCTGAAAATCCATGTGGTACAGCGTATTAGCACTAGATTCATTTAGTGGAGAACTGCTTTCAACACCGCATTTAGCTATGTTAAGCGATGTATCTAAATTTGCATGTTCAGTAACAGCCTTTGTTAACAACTGAGCTACCTCTACATAGCGCTTAATCATGTGTTCTGTACTAGGCTTCGTTTTATAGTTAGTAAACAACCAATTCAACTCTTTTGTGCCACCAAGGCCAAGTCTAATGGGGGCTCCTGAAGCTAATAGTACTAACCCTGTTATAAGACGTCCTTGTACATCAATGGCTACATCAAATTTATAAGGTTCTAATTTGGCCTTAAGATCCCACCACATGCGCCACATTGTAGGGATATGTAGTTTTTTAGAATGAGCCTCGTATTCATCCCGTTCCCAGGGAATTATCTCATCTACATAGGGATTGTCCTGTAAAAGCTCTACCATACTAGGCGTTACAATCCAATGCAACTTAGCATCAGGATACTGTTTCTTAATCCACCGCGCAGCAGGTGTAGCATGCAAAATATCACCTATGTAACTAAGGCGTACAAATAATATATTCATAGATATCCTTAGGGTACATACTATTATAGGAATAAAGCCTTTATAATGAAAGAACATTATAAAGGCTTTTTCTTAAGATTTCTTTTTACTACTACTATTGGATGATTTAGAAGATGTAGTATCTTCTGTTACCTTAGTAGTTTCTTCACTACCATTCTTAATGATGTTTTTTACATCTGATAATGTCAACTCATTAAATGTAGTAGGGTGGTTGTATTTGTAAACTGGATTGAAGCCTACACCTAGTTTACCAGTGTAAACAGTCAATGCATTATTATCCTCATCAACACGAGCGATATAGATAGTTTTGTCCATATCAACACCGATAAAGCGGAAGCGCCCTTCAGGGTTGATAACACGCCAACCACCTTCAATGCCATTAAACATGAAGACATCCCCAGTTCTCACATTATCGTAGAAGAAGTTATCCTCATCGTAGAATACGCCGATATGACCGATATCAGTAGCTTGCATGTAAACACGACGTGTATCGTAGTTAGCATCGGTACGATAAATACGATATGTATGTTCTTGAACTTTTACCTTCATATAAACCACATTCGTCGCTTCAGAGTACGCAGCATCTACGATTTTACTGCCCCGAGGCAAGTCTTCAAGTTTCGTATCAACCTCATGTTCTGGATCATCCGCATTAAGACGAGCCATGACAACATCTCTGGAGTCATATAAACCCATGATAGCATAGTTACGGTCTGGCATCCAGTTGAAGTAACTAATCGAACGCCCCTTCAAATCAATATTCGTAGGGGTACTTTCATTAGCCTTGTAAATTTTCAAAGAGTTTTCTGTAACAACGGCCATGAATTGACGGTCATAGGATACATATTTAGTGCCTTCCTTCACATCAGGGAAGTTTTTAGTATCATCTTTTGATGCGCCTGCTACGTTAAACTCTGTAGTCGGCGCAAACATATATTGATCAAGGTATAGGTATACCCCACCTTGCAGAAGAATACCTACCGCAAAGGCGCTCAGTACACGCGTAAAAGGTTTCATCTGTCCTCCTATTTCACGATAAACGCCGTTGGGATCATGCGTTCCCCTAACAAATCGGCAGGTTTATTTACGACTTTACCATTTAGGTACAAAGTTGAACTAGAACCGCCATCTAAATTTGCTGCAATGTAGCAACCTTTTTCAAATAGAATATCTTGTACGTCACGCAAGGTAGCCCCAATAGAATACCCTGGTTGGCGACCATCGATTACAAGGAATAGCACTGTGCCATCTTTCTTTTGACCGATAGCAGTACGAGGACCTACGCCCCAGCCACCATCACCTTCGGTAATCATCTTCTTACCATCAACGATAAGAGGCGGACCAAAGGTAATACCTTCCATGGCCTTCATATCACTAAGCTGAGTTTTATCATAGTTACCAGCGATAAGATTACCAGATTTAGAGAAACCTACAAAGTCTACGTCTTCATCAGGGCCTACATCCTTACCGATAACGTACTCACCGTCATGCAAGATGAAACCATATGGCAAACGGCCTGTACCAGTACCATTAGGGTCGTGGAAACCACCGCCATTAATCGCTGCTACAGCATTATTCATTTTTGCAATATTACTTGTAGTATCGCCTTTTTCTTGAATATTAGCCGCTGTACCTACTTGGATACGACGAGGATCAGGAATTTCTAAAATATAGCCTACATAACGAGCAGACTGGATTTTTTCAAGATTTAAAGTCTTATCTTCACGAGCATTAAACTTGAACAAATCTTGGCTTTTAACAACCCCTACAGTCCCCAAAATAGATTGTAACTCGTCTTCATTAAACAACCACGTAATGTAATGAGGATGGCGAGATTGTAAGATAGCACCAATAACGGCGCGCTTTACATTATTAAATGGTCCAAAGAGCACCACGAAGGGTGATGTGACAACGGTAAATAAGAACACCATAATGATGAACTTTACCCAATTCTTTTTGAACAATGTATTTCTCCTTATAAATCAGTGAAATGTTCAGTGCTAATGCGCTCTTCAAAATGCTTGATATCTACCGCATTACCTACCCAAACACGCAAAATATTATATGGATTATCACCCGTATGAGCCCAGCCAGACTTCATAGCCATGCCCATCTTGATACCAGCTTTCTTAGATGCCGAATCGGTGAATTCATTTTTATCTCCATACGGATAGCAGAACCAAGGATTATCCTTAATGCCTACTTCTTTAGCAAGTGCCTCTTGGGCCTTTGTGATATTTTCAATTTGTTTCGCTTCAGACAATTGACCCATTTCTATATGTTGGAAACCATGATTGGAAATAGTGATACCATTTTTATGCATTTCACGCACTTGATCCCAAGTTAAACGCGTACCAATATCGCCAGGATTAATAAAAACAGTCGCTGGGAAACCATATTCTTTCATGATTGGATATACAATAGAATATGTATCTGCATAACCATCATCAAAGGTCAAAACAACTGGTTTTTCAGGCACTGCAGCACCATTTACAACATATTCATACAATTGTTCCATCGTCAATGGATTGTAGCCGTTATCCTTGAGGAACTTCATTTGTTCTCTGAATAAATCCTCCCGAATAACCGCATCATTATCTTTGTCGTCGCCGACTTTATGATACATAAGGACAGGAATGCCCGATGGATGTACCATCTTAACTTCTTTTACAGGCGGTACTGAACTAGTAGGTTCTGTTTTTTGTGAAAGCACGCCACAACCTGCCACAACCATTGCCAATACCAAAAGTAACAGTGTTACCAACGGAATCCGTTTCATAGGTCCTCCTCTATTAGAACACAATTATATACAGAATATTATAACATTTCCATGAAGAATAGTAAAAAGTAACGCTTTATTAGTACTTCATCAATCAATTTTCAGGATCTAGGATACATAGTTTCATCTGGATGCCTATAACACCGGAAAGCCTAAATTCATATAAATCTTCAGTATCAAAAATCATTTAAAACTTCTACGATTATTTAGAGCTATATTGTAATCCGTTCAATAATGCTTTAATATTCTAATTATAATACACATTACTAAAATTATGCTCATCCAATAGACAAAGGATTTCTTATGAAAAAACGCTTAAGCCTTATACAAATGGACGTCCATGTAAACGAAGTGGAATACAATTATGCACGCGTCCAAGAATTACTTTCACAAGCCCTATCAGAAAGTCCTGACATTATCGTCTTGCCCGAAACATGGAATACAGGATTTCATCCATCTAAGGATTTAATCAATATTTCTGACAGAAATGGAGAAAGAACAAAAGCTTTATTAAGTACATTCGCAAAAGAACACAATGTAAACATTGTGGGCGGTTCTGTAGCCGTAGCAAAAGAGGATTTAGTATTTAATACATCCTATGCTTACAACCGTAAAGGCACGCTCGTAGGAGAGTATTCCAAAATGCACGGATTTAGTCCTGCTAAAGAGGACCAATACTTTGCTAGCGGTACACATACCACTCATTTCGAATTGGATGGTATTCCTTGTAGTACGGTTATCTGTTACGATATTCGCTTTCCTGAGCTCGTGAGAATGGCTGCATTATCAAATACAGAGTTATTATTTGTACCTGCTCAATGGCCTACTATGCGTTTACGCCACTGGCAAGTATTAAACGAAGTGCGCGCCATTGAAAACCAACTCTTCTTATGTGCTGTCAACGGCTGTGGTACAGTAGGTCGAGTTCAAAGCACTGGTCACTCCGCCGTATACGACCCATGGGGCACCAATCTACTCGAAATGGACACTAGGGAGGGCATCTCATCTATAGATATCGACCTCACCGTAGTAGAGGATATTCGCAATAAAATCAATATTTTTAGAGATCGCAAACCTGAACTCTACAAGCTATAAAATAAAGGCACATCGTTTTTAACTACCATCTTAAACAATTCATTTATAGATGGTCTGCGCATAAAACAATGTGCCTTTTTATTTTTACTCTACTGTATTAAGAAAATAAATGACTCTAGTTTGCTCTGGATTAACGGCCATGCCTGCAACAGTAAACATATTATATGAATAATCAAATTTAAAGATGTAGAATGTGTACTCTGCGTTAAATGGTCGCTTTACTTCTTTATACGAATAGTAACCTAAATATTTTTTCTGTAAAGTCTTATTTTCATCATTGGACAACACTTTATCAGAACTTAATTTACTAATATCTTGCTCTAAGTCCAAAACCATTTGATTATTCATTTGGTTAGAGAGCTCACGATCAACCTTTCGCTTAATATTCTCATTGCTTAGCGCCATTTTATATTGATACATATTATTGAATATATTAGTTACTTCAATCCATTCTTCTGGCAATATAGTAGACAAGTATTTTCTATAATTCATCTTAACATCTTCGTACGGTTTAATAGAAACACGTTCAGCCTCACCCTTAGTAATAATAACCTTAGCATGATTTTCTGCATCTTGAATATAGGGCTTTAGTTCTGATGGTTTACCCGTAAAAGAAACTTGAATATACCGACCATCTTCAATCGCCTTAGGCGGCTTTAAATGAATATCAACCTGCTTAGCAAAAGAAGGTATTTTCTTTGGAAAACCAGACAAATCATTTACTTTATTTATATCTATATGATTGTAATATTCCTTGTCATTAACAGGGTACTTACTGCTTTCTCTAAAATTAATGGCCTTTACAATTTGTTTTTCAATTTCTTCTCGTGTATAAGGATTTTTAATAAGGTCTCGTTGCGGCACACTTCTTATTGTTCTATTATGTTCCTCAATATGAGCGTGCATACGTGATTCTACCTCTCGATTTAGCAACATTTGTTCATTAAATGTTTTTTTAGCAACAGACATAACAGCATAAGATAATTCTGTTTCACCCGTAACTTTACTTTCCAAATAAGGCATAACTTCTTGAGGTTGTACTCTATCAAGTTGAGTAGTTTTTGCGCCTAATAGCGTTGATACAGATGAGATGGATATCTGCTCAGCATTTATTATTCCTATATTAGCAAACAATGCTGTCGCAACTAGTACAATTCCTTTTAAATTCATTCAAGTCTCCATCAAATAATTATATTAAAAACTGGCTATACATCTCATATAATTAGTCATATACATTAAAACTCAATAAGCTTCCACATATTCTCTGGAACCTGTTCTAGAGGTTTATTTTTCGCAATTGCTTCTTTTAGAATATCAATAGTATCTTGCACATCTTGTTTATCCTTTGTATCAGGATCATGAAGGATGACACGATTTAAAGAATCTTCACCAAATTGTTTTACATATTCTTTTTCTACTTGATTAAGTTCACGGCGTAAATATTTCATAGATAATAACCTCCCAATATATTTAATCTAATATATTAAGAAGTACTTGTCTATAATTCAAATATTTTCTATACACATTTTCAGCTAATAATAAGCAATTTAAATTGTAAATTAATATTTTTATCTCATAAATCATTTACATGAATTCTATAGAAATGGTAGTATTAACAATGCAATAGGATTTAGCTATTAAGAAAGAAAGGTAATAACTATGTTTTCATTTCTACAACCTAAAGAGGCAAAATCATCAGTTCCAGATAGCATGATTATGAATCTATATTATAAATATAGATTGCAATCATTAATTGGTATTTTTATAGGTTATGCTGCGTACTATATTGTTCGTAATAACTTTGCCTTATCAACACACTTTTTATCAGATATCCTCCATATGAGCAAAACAGAAATTGGTTTGCTATCTAGTGGTATGCTTATCGCTTATGGTTTAAGTAAAGGCTTTATGAGTAGTCTTGCGGACAAAGCAAGTCCTGCCAAGTTTATGGCTTTCGGTCTCATTTGCTGTGCAATTATCAATATCTTTATGAGCTTTGCCGATAGTCTCGCCTTCTTCTTAGTTTTAGTAGTACTAAATGGCTTTTTCCAAGGATTTGGTGTAGGACCATCCTTTATCACCTTAGCTAAATGGTACCCAAAACAGGAACGTGGCCGTTATGGAGCTATCTGGAATATTTCACACAATCTCGGTGGTGGTATCGTAGCACCAATCGTAGCCGCCGCATTATATTTCACTACTACAGATCACTGGCAATTAGGGAGTTATGGTGTACCAGCGCTTATTGCAGTTATCATAGCAATTGCCATTTCTTTCTTAATCAAAGAAAGCCCTGAACGTGAAGGCTTACCGCCAACAAGTGAAATCATTGCCGACACAGCTCATAAAGCGCACAGAAGTTCTGAAGCACCGCATATGAGCACAAGAGAAATCTTTGTAAAATACGTATTGAAAAATAAAAACGCTTGGTATGTATCATTAGTTGATACCTTCGTTTACATGATTCGCTTTGGTATGCTTACTTGGCTTCCAATTTATTTATTACAAGTAAAAGGTTTCTCCAAAGCAGAAATGTCTGTTGCTTTTTTATTCTTTGAATGGGCGGCTATTCCTTCTACTATTTTTGCTGGTTATATTTCCGATAAATTCTTTAAAGGTTATCGCATGCCACCTGCAATCATTGCTATAAGCATTATCTTCTTCTGTATATTTGGTTATTGGCAAAGCGAGTCTCTCTTATGGGTTACTTTCTTCGCTGCTATTGTAGGTTGTTTAATCTACATTCCTCAATTCTTAGCTTCAGTACAAACTATGGATATTGTACCACCATTTGCAGTAGGTTCTGCTGTTGGTCTTCGTGGATTCATGAGTTACATTGTTGGTGCAAACTTAGGTACAACACTATTTGGTGTTTTAGCAGATAAATTTGGTTGGAATGCAGGTTTTTATCTTTTATTAGTAGCATGTGTTCTTTGTATAACATTCTGTGTATTGGCTCATTTTGGCGCCAAAGAATTAGATGCTAAAGAAGCTGAACTTGAACAACTTCAACCAGCTGAAGCTAATAGCTAACCCCTAACAAATAAATCCTATAGTAAAAAGGTCGTAATATGTATTAATACATGTTACGACCTTTTATTTACCCCACGAAAGGGACTCCTATATAACCGATGTGTTTTCATCAACGCATAGTTCTGGAAATAATGAAAGCACAAACCACAATGATACCAAGGACTATACTCCCAGCTACTATATAAGGCCATGTAAGTACATCCCGTACATCATTCAATATTTTTATATCAAAGATTGGCATATAAAGTAGTAAGTTCCCCAAAATCCAACCGATTGGTCCTATGAACTTTAGCTTCTTAATCGTATCCATTTTATCTAGAATAGACTCGGTTACCTCTGAATCCTTTTCGACAGATACGTATTCTTTATTAATGTAAAAGCCTTTTGAATATTCCGTTTCAAAAGCCCACTCTTGAACAGAAAACGTAGCAGTACCATCAGCATTTTCATACTCTTTATATTTAGCAGTATCAGTAGTACCTACGTCTACCTCACCCCAAGTGCCCGTTACCATCTCATAACCGCTATCTACGAGTTTCATATCGGCTGGTAGTGCTTTTCCACACAACTTGGAAAACTGGTACGCATCTCGCTTCTTATCCCAACTGAGCCAAAACTCTGCATTATTCTTATATTTAACTAACTTATACTCATACCCAATTTTTCCATGAGTGTCAATATAGCGTATCTTGCCTAAAATCGTATATAGATCCCTTCGAATACGCAACGTCTCACCATAATTAAAAACCATAATCTTCTCTCATACTGAAAACTACACACATAAATGTATATTACTAATTACTATGATTGTACACATAATATGAAAGTATGCCAATACGGGTATAAAAAAAGGACCTACAGAAAACTGTAAGTCCTTTTGCGCTGGTGCGGTTGGCGGGACTTGAACCCGCACGAGCGTTAGCTCACCACCCCCTCAAGATGGCGTGGCATTTAAAGTTCACACACAAAACTTATAAATACAGCAATTATCTAGCTCGATTACTAGCGTATCTATTTATATTTCACTATATTTTTATATAATATGATGTCAAAATGATGTCATATATACATTTATATTTCTCGGATAGAATAGTGGAGTCCAAAGAATTTGATAAGCTTCAAAACATTAGATCTACAATATCTCCTTGGGGCAGGAATCAGTAACGATTTATCGCTATTAATGTATACCGCCTTTACATTTTCTTTCCAAACAAATTCAGGGAAATGCTCAGCTAATCCCAAAACTTCCCAAGCCTCTCTGTCAACAGCAAGTATCCCTTGACCTAATTCCCTTTGCATGGAACATATTACGTCCCACGCTTCAGCATAGTTCGACACGGGCACTGGGTCCCTCATAAAATGTGGATTACAATTAAGAATTTGCAGCATTACTCCCACCTCCTATTATTACCCTAATTACACCATATTTTTAGATTGTATGCAATAAATTAAATATAAAAAAAAGACCTTACCAAGTTATATCCTGGTAAGGTCTTTTATATAGTCAATCCATGAGTCCACCTGCTCATGCTCAGGAGATGTATGGATCACCTCTCAGTCATCGACGAATTGCACCTGCCAATCCAAATACACCGCTTACCACGGCCCATGTGTCACGTTGCCGTTTAAGGCGCTGTTCGGTTCGTTTGTTGCGTTTGATTTGTTCTGTCAATTCTTCTAATGAGGTCGAGGCTTCGTTCAATTTCGCTTCTTGCGTTGTCAAGAGATTGGAGGCTTTCGTTAATTCTTGCCCCTGTTTCTCGTTGATTGCTTTGAGCGCGTTCAATTCCTTCGTCCGTTCTTCGTTGATAATCTTCAATTCTGTTAATGCTGTTCCCTGCGTCGCGGTTAAGCTGTTGGCTTGCTGCAATGCTTTCTCGGAGTTGTTGATTGAGCTTTCTGCTTTCATCAAGCGCCCTTTGAGTTCGTTCCAACTGCTCACGGGTACGCTGATAGTCGGCTCTTGTGTCGAGGTACCCTCCGATGAGGCTGCATGCGAAATAGATGGAAATAATGCTAAGCACACCACAAATAACACGCTTAAGAGTAAACGCAGATATAACTTTGTTCTTGATAGTTTCATACATGGTAACTCCTTCCTAAATTGTACTACCCCACTGAGCACCCCACCATCGAGCGGTGCCACGTAACCAGTCACCACCACTCCATCGTTCGTCGCCCTCATGGCACACCAAGAGGTCCCATCGGTCAACGTTGGAGTCTGGGCCGTACGTATTATTTGGATAGCCCGTCGGATCTAAATAATAGAGGTCCAATCCGTCCCGATTATCTGCTGCTTCGGCGTGCGTCATCTGATGTTGTAGGTCAAGTGGCACACCTGCATTAATAGTAAGCACCGCCATAATTTGTGTCATAGTGGCCAACTGTTCTTTTGTTGGTGGTTCACTACCTAGGTTATTTTCACTGACTGCATCCCAACACGCTTCAATGGCAATGCCTACAGCGTTACTATTGCGCATATAGGTGTGTTCCTTATAATCGGTTAAGGCCTCTATATCGGTCCACATTGTACCTGCTCGGTCGATGTTGATATGGTAATCTGTGAAGTGCTTACCACCTTTTACCCCTGTCCAATGATAGTACGCCTTTTCAATTTGGCCATAGGCATCTAGCGCTAGGTCTTTTAACTCGTCCATTGTAATTTGTCTAAACATTTATTTCCCCCTCTCGTCATGGTTAATATCATCCTCTAATTGTTGTATGCCAGGTCTGTTCATAGGCAATGTATTTGGTTCCTCAAGCTTATCTGGAATCCCGTTATGGTTCTTATCGATGAACATGCCACACAATCCAACAATGGTCATAAGCACTGATGGTACGAATATATGGTCAATTATAAGAATACCCTTATCGATAAGCTGATTCTCTTCAGGGGATACATACCCCTTAATCGTCGATAGCACATACTGGGCAACGACTAATATCATCGGTACTAGCATGACGAGGACCAATGCCCTCGTTGCTAATACACCTGTTGGCCGTATGCCAGCTATTCGAATGGACTTATATGACCGCTTAATGCGGTTAATAATCGCTAGCTTATCCATTACCCCTCCATGCCTTTATGATTTCAATCGTATATTGAAATATTTTTCCTATATCAATTAGGTCATCTTCAACCATTTCACGTAGGTTTTCAATAATAGACCAACACTCAGCGAAGAATGGTATCAGCATAAATGCATAAGAGAATATATGGTCTAAGAATAGATTGGTGTTTGGTATTGGGATATCAGGTAATGAAATAAATACAATGGATAGTATCATCCATGCCGGATATTGTATGCATAGTTTCTTTAATAGATCACCTCTAAGGCGCTCACTCATTAAATATCTACGCCGTTCACCGGTAGTTTCATCGATATACCTACCTTTTCCCCATCCATACCAGGTCAATGTTGTTAGTAGTGTAATAGGATTATTAGGCCTGTGATTATCTTTGTTATACCGCAACACTTCTGCAGCAATCCGCTGTATTGTGTCCACAAATAACAATGTAGTGGTTAAAATAATCACTACCCCCATACTGACTATATGTTCATGCGATATACCACTGATGAGCATGATTAAAATATCATTAAGAATATCCATTCACTCCCCCATGCCCTTATGATTCTTCATCTAAAGCCATTAAATCATTGTGCACGCATCCTTCTGTTGGACATGTACCGTCATCGTTGAGTACTTCCCAGCAGTACTCACAGAATTCCATAACAGGAACTTTGCTATCACCGATATATTTAGGCATATTATTGCACCTCCTTAATTCGTGCGACCATTTCGTTATTCAACTTGATATATTGAGTGCTAATTGCATTAGTAGGTTTTCCCATAAGTAGCAATCTACGTTGCGCTTCTTCTAGCGTTTTGAAGCGGGGTTCATATTCAGCTTTTATAGCGTTAATCTTATCTTCCTTTGTAGGAACATACGGATCAGGCTCAATAAATTTTCCGTTTACATACAATTTACCGCTCATAAATTCATCTAGCATACTGTCACCATCTGCAGAATACACATATTGTGCATTTGGATAATCGTGTTCAGCTTGCGCCATAATATCATCACGGCTCAACGTGTTATCACACAGGGATGTAATACGCTCCCCTTTGTCATTTAAAATAAATACATATTGATTCATAGTAGCATCCTTTCGGAGGTGAAATTATGCGCCGTTACGCCGTTATACTAAAACGTAGACAACGCAATACCATTACATTAAGGCAACTATTTAACGAGTGGTTGCCTATTCACTCACAAGCTATTACTAAGAGTGTCGTTAAGTCTTACCATATTGCTTTTAAACACATATCCAACATAGCGGATATGCCTATCACGGATATTCATTTTCAGCACCTTCAAAATGTGATTAATTCCATGCACGTAAAAGGACTTTCTTACTCATCATGTAAGAAAGTCCGCACGTTACTTAATCAATTATTTAATTACGCAATCATCCAAGATTACCCTATCACTAATTACGCCTCACACTTAAATCTAGGGCCCAATATACCAATGATTAAAAGAAGAGTATTCACTCGCCAACAAATCAACAAATTATGGGCGATAGATAATTCTTATTCCCAAATGATTTTAATGTTGCTCTACACCGGGCTCCGTATCGGCGAGCTACTTAACTTACGTAGGCAAGATATCAATAGACGATCATTATACCTTATTGTGAGACACGCTAAAACAAAAGCTGGTGAAGGGCGTATCATTCCCATCCATCACCGCATCATGCCATTAATTGAGCAATTATACAACGATACAGACAATTATCTATTCACTATCAGCTACACATCATTTCGCAAGCATTTCCATGATATTATGAAACAACTTAACTGCAAGCATACTATCCACGATACCCGGCACACATTTGCAAGTCTACTTGATGCGATTGCGCCGCCTAACACGTTACGCGCATTGTTAGGTCATAAACAAGGCGATATCACTACCAGGGTATACACGCACAAAACCATTCGGGAACTACGTAAAACAATAGAATTATTAAAGTAACTCCCCAGTGGGGAATATCCTGGTTTGATTCCAATAGGTACTACAAAGATATTTCGCTACCGATTAACAGTACTGTTCTGGTATCCTTAGCCACCGACGACTCTGTCAGTGTTGCGACTTCTGGATCGGAATGCTTTATTTCGTGGAACAGTGGATTTTCTCAATCTAATAGAACCGCAATCAGATTCTTAACTAACAGAGCAGATACTGGAAGTTTTGTGTGGATAGCCGTCGGATTATCTTAATACCCAGTGGGGAATAGGCGGCCAAGATAATGTAACTAAGACAGAAGTGCGATTCCCTATCAAATTTACAACTTTATTCATGGCGAACGCTATTGATGCGTACTGGTCGGGCTCAGATACCCCTAGGTATTTTGCCAACTCCGTGACTGAGAGCGACACCACTAAGGCCGTATTTTCGGCAAGTGATAGATATGCTGCTTCTTATTACTGGTTCGCTCTAGGAAAAATTTAATTACCTATAATCAGAAACATAATCTGGTCACCAACACCTTGCTGCCCTCTATAATCACTATCCTTGTACGTCAACTGATTTCTAGATGTCGATAAAATGATTTCAGAAAATGAATAATCACCGTTATATCTTGTTGCAGAAACGGCGATAGTTTTATTACTGAACTCTATCGGATATCGCACAGTCCATGGCTTTGGTTGATTATTAGCATTAAATAATACCCACTGGGCATTAAGCTTTACCAACTGCTAACCAAAGACACGGTCTCGAGACTGTCTTATTTGTTTGAAAGTTATAATAAGAAACTTTTTCAAAACCCGTCTTATTAATATTGTAAATCTTAATGCTATCACTAGAACCTCCAATTATAGACGGCACCGCAGAATAGCATTCAATAAATGATATTGGAAAAGTAACCCAATGACTCCTCTCATCAGAATCATAGTTATCGCGTCCCCACTGGATAGTGAAACCATTCGCAAACTTAACGAACCCCGCATTAGCATCAAGTTTAGAAGCCACGATAGCACCTTGCCCCAACAGGTTTTTAATTGTGACGAGCGTGCTTGCCGGCACATCTTTCCAGTTAGTACTGCCGAGGATTGCTTTGATTTGGTCAGTAATAGGAGGATGAGATGAAATAGAGGAGTTGTGCTCGTTAAGTTGCTCCTGATTAACTAGCGCCCCTATATTGACTGTAAGTGATACATTGCCTGTATTACTAAACATCATCCCGATAGATAGTTCTTGAGATACAACAACCGCACCCCCTTCTGCCGGCATTCTATCAGGTTCAGGATCTGTTAGGTATGCATACAATATTTCTCCTTTATCTGGATCATTGGCAAATAACCCAATTTCTGACATTCTAAATGCCTCTTTTATGCCGTTATTTGTAATAAACGTATCAACGCTTACGATTTTACCTTCTTGTTTAACTACAAAATTAGTAGTCTCCCATTTAGAGGAGATTACATCAGTTAGTGCCAATGGATTCGTTGCATTAACGCCACTACCGACTTTGATTTTAGTGAATGTCAATTTAGTTTTGCCTGCATTTACCTTCGCTTGAAGATCAGCACCGATATCAGTCATGGTTGCATTTGACCATTCTGCCATATATTCCTCCTATCTAACGCTATTATCTAGCGCTACATTAATCTTCGTTTTCTTAGATTCAACGGTGTAAGACGTTACATGGGTATTCAAATTAATGCGCCATGCATTCGTGAAATCACACTTGATATTCACTTTCCTAGATACACCGCACCATCCGGCAAAATACTTATTGAAGTTAATTCGTCGAATGAATTCAATACCATCTAGCCAGGACCGTACATTTTTAGCCGCATTAATAGCACGTACAAGCTTAGCTATATCTGTTTCGCCTCTTAATGGGGCTGTGATTAGCGTAACCTTGAAATAGTACGGTTTCCCGCCATATTCAAACCATTCTTCGGTTTTTGAATCAGAATATATAGTCTGTACGGCCTTTTCAACAGCATACGGTGTACCCTTGTGACGGTGAATATCAATTGAATTCTTCACCATCTCGCGTTTAGTTTCTATCGGCAGTCCGCTATCATAGTCATCCACATGCAATTGATACGCTAAATGATCAATTACACTTTCTGATTCAGTATCAATAGATGACCACAATAGTAGCGTATTCGTATTCATGAATTCGGCTAGTGTATCGTCCCACGTTTTAGCAAGGGCCTTAATTGGCTCCTTATCGATTGACGAAGGAAGATATTCCGCACTGGTATACTTGCTATCACGTATCATTCTTCCTCACTTCCCGCTAATACTACGGCGATTGTATTGGCTACTGCTATGCCGCTTTGTTCTGCAATCGGAGTAAATACAGGTGCTGTCACTTCGACGCGTTTAATGCCGGATACCTCCATGAGCATTTGCACCAATCGACCAGGCACTATATCGCGACCTAATTTAGATTTTTGCCATGTCACATAGTCATTAACAGCTTTGTCTGCCTTAGCTTTTACAACTGTTGCATCGGCGCCTTTATCAATGTAGTACTTAGCATCGATGTTGTATTGCGTAGCAGTAGGCGCTAATACGGTCAATTTATCTGTTAACGGTCTACGTTTTTTATCGGATAAATAATCCGTAATAGTCTTAAGTAATTCTTGCCCCGGAATGCCGCCACCGGATAGTAATGGGTAAATATTAACTTCCCCGGGATGCGGAGAGGATACACCTACATCGGCCACAAGATGCGACGCAGATTTTGTGAAATACTCATAGGCACCTTCTGGCCCTGCCACGGAGAATGATTCAGGGGCCTCATGAATACGTTCGCGATAGGCTTCATCATCTTCTGTGTCGGAGCCACCTTCAGATAAAGTGGTGTTACTCATCATATCCACATACGCTATAGGGTCAATAATTGTACTTATTTCACCCGGTTTAAACCCATTACCTTGAGCGCCCGTACGTTGTGCTTCTGCTTTTACAGACCCATTGGGTTGGCCTGGCAGAATTACCAAGTCTTCAACGGTAGCAAAATATTCACCACCTCCGGTTGATATTCTAGTGCCCTTTGGAATAATAACAGAGTTCGTACGCACTGCTGATAATGTAGCTTGGATAGTCGTAGTCGCTTTTGTTGCCTGTAATCGCTCAACAGCAGCAGGAACCGCTCCGACGTGATCCAAATTATCGCCTTCTGCATAAGCCAATAGATTTTGTTTAGCAGCATAATTTGCATCGTTCAATAATCGGATTATAATTTCCGAAATTACATTTAAAAATAAAGTGACAGGGTCTCCCTCTCCCAAGGTTCGCCCTGTTATTGTTGTGTAAATATCAAATACCTTTTGTTGAACGTGTTCTTTATCTGTATTAAAAAACTCAACATTAGGTAAATCAGATAATCTCATACAGTCACCATCACTTTCGGAATCAACGCCCCATTTTGTGTGGCGGTAAAGGATATATCACTAATTTTGGCACGCGGTTCGTACCGTTTAATTTGTTGGAATATGTCATTAGATAGATGGGCTTGGGCCTGATGGATAGACATATCAATAATACGTCCATCAATACCAAACTCCCGATCTAGAGGCACACTACCACGAACAGTAGAAATAATCGTTTGTACATTCTGCAAAATCTCAGCGACTTCACTTTCAGGTGCTAGCGATATCCTATTGTCCGTAACTGGTTTGATTTCATACGTTGCTGACATGGCTAGAACCTCCTCAATATCGTATTAACTTTATTGAACTTCTGACCATATTGATTAAGCATGGATTTTTCTTCTACAATATTCTCGTCCGGATACTCTTCAAGAGTAAGGGAAACCTCAATGGATTGTGTCTTCCCGTAGGCATCCGTAAACAAGCTATCCTCGCTCATTGACATGATGACGAAGTAGTTTTGACTAACGGGCTTTCCACCAATAATGAACGGCAATACAGCCCCTGTATCACGATACTTTCGCAATTTCTTAACAGTACTATCCGGAGATTGGCCAAGCGATGCAGAAATAAGAATTTTACAAGTAATTTGTTCTGCATCCGGTCCACTAAATTGTTTAACAGGCTTTTCTAGCATCAAATTGTGCTTTTCCCATCTAGCACTGCCTGACCGTGTTACATCCGATACAGTTAGAACATTGTCTAATGCGGTATAAAATACTATATCCGCTAAATAACCGATATACATCTATACCTCCTATTCTGGTCCTGCTGTTGTAGAACCACCAGACACTACTCCGCCATGCACGTGATGGACTAATGAAATACCATTAACCACTACATCGCCACTACTTGCAGTGATTGATAATGTGCCACCAACATTAAGCGTCATATCTCCAGGAACAGTGAGCACACGTTTACCATTATCTGCGCCACCTGGAGTTGGGTCCGCACTACTAAAGAATGTTCCAATAATAAATCCATCAGAAAAGCCACGACCGGACCGATTAGGTAACATAATGCATAGTACCTGGTCATCGATAGCCGGCATCCAATAGTCCTTATCATGTGCTGCACCTCGATTAATGACAGATAACGGCGCCGTTACAACACCTTCTCTATCTAGGCGTGTAACAACGGCTTTTCCTTCTTCAGGAATTGTACTTGAAACATTTCCAATAAATATCATATCCGCTAATGCAGATAATATATCAGTAGCCATTCAGACACCTCCTTACATCAATCGACGTTGAATAATTGGCCCCTAATGTATGCGTTGCTTTAGTAATTAAATAATTACCATCGAACACCCCAAATCCTTCGAGATTAACCGTAACCGATGCCATAATAAGAGGATTGCCAGGAAAACTAAAAGACATTGTATCGGCTTCTTTATTGGCTTCTCTTAGCTTCTTTTTAGCCAATCTCTTTGCCTCAGCCTTATCTTTAACCTGTTCATTAACCTCTAATACAGCAAGGTACGTGTGACCCTTACGGTCAGGATCTTCGAATGTATCCTCGATAACGGATTTCTTATCCTTATCTGTATATTTCACATGGCATGCTCGATATACTTCACGAGTTTTACTTTTGTACGAATAAGATAAGGCTCTAGTAATAATCAAAGGCGGTTGCTCGCCTTCCTTCGTCTGTACAGGTTGATATTGGCCACCTGGTCTACGAATTATAACTTTAGGCTTCACGTTTTCGTATTTGTAATCATCGAATATAATCAACTGTTCAGTGGATACCTTAAGAGAAAACCCCGCATCATTGCATAGTTTCTGCAAGAATGCGAGGTCTGATTCAGCACTTTGTGATGCATCTTTTAACGGTGGGTCAAAATCCGCATCCCATACTAGCTTTAATTTATTATCTTTTGCTTTCTCGGTAGCAATCGCTTTAAGCGTTGTAGTTTTCCACGATTTGTCTTTCTTTTTCTCCCGCAAGTCAGTACTACCGATAATAGCGACACCTTTGATTTTAACTACATCAGGAAGGCTACTGCCCTCGAATTCATCAATTTCAAATTTGCCGATTGGCAACGTAAATTGTTCATCCCCTAATTT
Organism: Veillonella parvula; assembly: GCF_902810435.1. Taxonomy (GTDB): domain Bacteria; phylum Bacillota; class Negativicutes; order Veillonellales; family Veillonellaceae; genus Veillonella. The sequence goes on along the minus strand of NZ_LR778174.1, from coordinate 499,407 downwards.
CTCCCATGCTACAGTATTAATTGCCACTTCTAGTAATGACCCTTTCACAGGGTACCAATCGCCGACCCATAGACGGCCCCTATCTTCTAGTGAGATAGCCACGTCATCTACAGTTCCTGAAAGGTTATCTGTGAAAGTTACATCAAGAAGGTATTTACTAATATCGTCGGTGATGTCCTTTGACTCCTTACTCCCCCAATGTTGGTAACCAATCGTACACCATACCCGCCGTGCTAACTTCGTTTGTGGCGTTAAATCTTTCTTCCATTTCTGGACCTTAGCTAGGCTCTTTTGTAAGCTCATATACTATCGCCTCCATGGTGGTAAGAATTCAGGCAAGGAATCAGCAGGAACATCTGGGCATGTTAACACAACACCAGCGGAAAATATCGCCGTATTACGATGTTTTTGGTTTGCTTCTAACAATAGATTAATGTATCGTTCGTTGCCATACACCTTATAAGCGATTAAATCCCACATATCCCCTTGTATTGTTGTATAACTAGTCATAACTCAACCTCCGTTGTCCGGCGGTATAGCTACGCATCATTTGTTCAAATTCTCGCATTTTAGCATCCAATGCCGACATAATATCATCAGTTGAACCATTACCAGCATTTATAACTGGTGCAAATGTAATCTGTACAGGTGCCCCACTATTACTAGATGAGGATACAACAGGCACGCTAGGTGCTAATGATACAGTAGGCGCTACAGCTGACTGCGCACCACTCACACCTAACATTCGTCCGGCCGTTTGCCATAGGTTCATAGCATTAGCACTACCATCAATAGGTACAATTACTTCAGGATATCCAGCTTCACCAATCAATGCGACTTCCGGAGATGTAATCACACCACCATTAGCATACGCATTACCGCCTGCAGCTTGAACACCTACAGTAAAGCCACCACTAAATTGAGCCTTAATGCTATCCCATGCGCCTGAAATTGCATTAGATACAGCACTAGGAATTTGTTTAATCCAGTCTAATACCGCATTATAGGCATCACTTGCCCATTGGCCTGCGGCAGCTACGAAACCGGCTCCCGCATCAGCACATGCACTTGGTAAATTCATGATGAAATTAATAACATCGTTAACCAAACTACTAATCCATGATGTGGCCGTAGCATATGCCTCAGAGGCAAACGAAATAACCGCCGCTACAAACTCAGCGCCCAAAGTGATCATGTACATAGGTAAGTTAATTAAGAAGTTGTAGATATCATCGACCATAGCACTAAATGTAGTAACTGCGAAGTTATAACATTCAGTAGCGAATGATACAACGGCAGATATAACAGCAGTACCAACTTGTACCGCTATCTCTGGTAATCGCAAAATAATGCCTATTATGAATCCTACGGCCATACCAATATATGTTGGTAGGTTTAACCATAGATTTACATAAGCAATTATTGCCGCTTTCAATGCATTAAATGCGCTAAGGCCTAATGATAAGAACCCATTAATTACAGCCATAATACCGGATATAATGGCGCTCCATGCGGAACTTAAAGCAGAACATACGCTATCCCATATTGAACTCAATCCAGAACATACACTATCCCAAACAGATGTTAACGTGGCACAGATAGTATCCCAATTAGTTACTAATAGGTATATCACCGCAATAATCGCCATGATAGCGATTACCCATGGACCACCTATTAATGCACCCGCTGCTTTAAATGCACCCGTTGCCGTTTCTACACCTTTAAATGCCGTGGTAATTGTAGTAATACCTGATGCTAGTTTTGTAGCCGTACCATACAGTAAGGCTAATTTCAATCCATTAGTGACTACGGCGGCAATAGCTTCCTTATTATCCTTCATGAAGGTTACAACAGCTTGCAATACCGGTATTAGTGCTGGTAATATTTGCTGAGCAATCGGTATAAAGGCTTGTGCCAACCCTAATGCAACTTGCGTAGCTTCCGCTTTCAAGATGTTCATTTGTAGCCATATTTCATGGAGTGATTTAGGATCTATTCCGACGCCTTTGATTTGTGATGCGGCCGCTTGTGCATCTGCATAGTTCTCAAATACTTTAGTAAGCTCCATACCTTTTGCACCTAGCGTTTCAAGCATGAATTCTTGTCCCCGGCCTTGTGCTACCGCATTTTGGTAACCTTTAGCCATTGCATCCAACTGTTGATTCATAGGCAATAACTTGCCATTGGCATCGGTTAAGGATACACCAAATTGACTGAGATATCCTTGCAAAGCTTCAGCACTTTTACCGCCACCAGCCAAAGTCTTATCCATTTTAGCGAAAGACTTTGCGGCCGCTTCTACATCAACACCACTTAATGTCATAATCTTCTTAAATTGTGCCGTTTCAGCGGTTGTCATATGTAATTTATTAGACAATTGATAAAGTGCTTCGCCAGCATTTACTACATTATCTATAATGGCACCAATACCAAACCCACCGGCGGCAACCATAGCGAAACTTGCAAGCTTTCCTGTAATACCACTTACCGCAGCACTAGCACCTTGCGCAGCTGATGCAGCACCTGCTAAAGGACTTGCACCACCCATTTTACTGATTGCATTTTGATGCGCCGTCTGACTTGCGATATTAGACCGTAACCGGGCTTGCCGTTGTAACATAGAATTCAGCTTTTGCTCAGCTGCAATTGCTGCGTTCCTATCGCTAACATTACCAGTCTTTTGCGATATAGCTTGTAGTTTTCTATATTGCGCCTGTTGATCTTTGATTACATTAGATAATTTATTGAGTTCCTGAGATGCTTTTGATACGGAGGAAGATAACCCGCCATCGAGTTTACCTTTAATGGCAATCGCCATTTCTAAGACTTTATTGGCCATTATTTTCTCCCTTTCATTGTTTTATTCTCGCGCTCGATACTATCACTAATGAGCCGAACGTGGACTATGAACTCATCCACGTCTAGCTCTCTAATGAAGTAGTCCATCGGTGTGCTAGTGTATTTACTACACGTAATTGCACACTCAGTAAAATACCGTTCTAGGTCTGTTATTTTTCGGAATTGAGCAAAAAATTCTGTACCTCTAAGCACACTCTAGTGAAATCGGCAGCCGGGAGACTATAAATATCATCCACTTTACATCCGCATACAGCAGCTGCTACATGTGCTTGATACGTCATGGATAATGCCGGAACTGTAATAGTTTTATCTTCACCCTTAGCGGACTTTTCGCATTTAATTAATGTGTAACCGCTGATGCCTTCAAATTGTAAGGAATGACCAGCTTTTACTAATTCAATACCTGTTTGTTCATGTGTTTCGTTCATAGTGTTATGTTTACTCATTAGTGATCGTCCTTTCTACAGACTAAATACCGAGTGCAGCACGAACATCGCCAAGGAAGTCGGTGCCATCAGAAATAGAATCTTTATAGGCGTATTTATCGATTTCACGAACTACCTTGCCATCTTGTTCGAGTTTCAAGTATGTAGTTTCGATTGTGTTCGTTGCATCGATAGTATTGCCAGATTCATATGTGCCATTTTCTTTAGATTTAGCACGGCCACGAATAACAGCACGTGTAGGCACGATTACATATTTATCTTTGCCACTATCCCAACATTGGATAGCACCACGTACTTCTAAGCGTACGCCACGACCACCTGTAAGGCGGTGTGTAGTTTCTGTTGGAGTGTTCCAAGTAAGTTTTGTTTCCATAGAGGAGTAGTGTCCAATAACTGGCGCTTCTACTTCACCTGCAATGCCCACACCTTTTACAGTTTGAGTCATTACAGATTCACTAGGTAATTCCACTTTGGCAACACCTAAACAGTTGTCAGAGCCTTCTTCGTATACACGGAAGTCATTAAGTACTTCCGGCACTTGATTGATAGATGCCATGATTAATTACCCCTTTCTATACTGTTTGAAATAGCGTTTTGAAATAAGAAACATCGTATTCAGAAATGCTTTCAATTTCTTGCGCTGGAATTGGAGGTGTACGGTATTTATGGAAGCGAATAATACCATTCAACAAATCTGTTGTAGGGTTTTCTGCTTCTTTGAATTCAATATGACCGCCCAAGATAAAGCCACGAGAAGTAAGACCGTTAAGACGGATTGTTTCACTATCAAGAATTGTCTTGATATTACGAGGCAAGATAGGCATATCCACTTTTTGCCAATAGGTTAAGATGAATGTTTGGTCATCCCAATCATTGAACCGGCGTACACAAATGAATGTATCCTTAACATCAGTTGTGCCAGGATATGCACCTGTATAGTTACCCCAAGATACCCAACCATTGATATTAACGGCCGTCATAATACCTTGAGAGTTCAATAAGTTTGCTTGCGAATGCGTAAGCATTACTTCCTTACCATTAGCTAAGCACAAGCCTGTGATATTCATAGACTTATTGGAAGGGGATAACGTAGGAATATCGCTATTGGATGCATCACATTTGCCAATAATGCCCATGATGTGCGTAGACATATGGAACATATAATCGCCATTGCGAACCATCGGCCAACATACGACTTCAGATTCACCTGTATAGCTATTACCTTTCTTCCATTCGTAAGCATCTGTGTATTTAACAACTTGTGTAGTATCGATATCTACCAAAGTAGTCGCACCAAACAAGTTATTAATAACACGAGATTTTGCTTTCATCACGGAAGCGACTGTAGGATGTTGAGAGAATCCAGGTGCAGCAATAAGACCAGGTACAATACCGAAATGATGATAGATTGTATCAATCAATTCAAAGCCTGTTGCTTTTTCATTACTATCTACACCGCCGATTACGTTTTTATAATCGAAGTTTTCTACATCGAGTTCATCGTATGTGAGGTCCAATGTACTTGCGGAATCGAACTTACCACCTTTGATAACAGAGATGATTAATTGATTTTTGTCATCAAATGCCGCCGTGTAATCTGTGTTGGCCACACCTGTTTGACCGCCACTAGATACTTGCAATGTGTTAAGCAATACTGCAGCTTTTACAATGCATTTCTTTTCTGTCAATGTAGCAGTTGTTGTAGTGGATTTCTTATGTTTAGCAGGATCCAATACGTTAACAAATACGATTGGAGCTACGCCATACAATTTGAATTGTGCGTACATTGCTTCACACAATGTGAAATGTGTCCAATCTTCAGAATAGCCAAGTTGTTGAACAGCTTCTTCCCAGCTATAACAGATGATTGGCTTATTAATTACTGCGCTAGGGTCTTCTGTAAGGTGTACAGGTGCAGTACCGAACACAATTGGAAGGCCGGCAGTAGTTTGGACAGGAGCAATTACAGAGGTAGCTTGCTCACTTGTTTTGACGCCATGATAAAAGGCCATTTACTTCACTCCTTTATAATTCTTCAATGCGTTAACATAGAATACATTTAATTGTGTGCCTTGTGTTCTCACATCAATCATTGCTTGGTTGAGTTCGTCCAGAGGCACGAATAAATGCATAAAAATAGGGTCTTCTGCTTCCGGCAGTGGTGCACCGTCGCTAAATACCATGAATTGATTTAACCGGCTACTGCGGAACGAAGGCCCAATATATACAACAGGGTTCATCGTTGTCTCCTATTCAATTACTTTATTATCCGTAAATATCTTGTTAAGATTTCTACGAATAACTGGAATGTACACTTCAAATTCAAGATATCCAACCCATTGAGGGTATGGTTGATCATCAGGAATTGTTGTATTAACGGTATTCTCCTTAATTTCATATTTAAGTGCTACTGGATTATCAGATAGTAACCGCTCACGCACTACCTCTAAGAGGTGATATAGTCCGACATGACCTTTTGTTAAGGCCTCGTCATAAGTAGTTACCAATACAGTAATACCTACCGTCGAACTATCCGCATCACTAACAGAATACGGATGCACTACTACGGCTGGACATAACTTGCGCTTATCTTCATTCTTATCCACCCTTGGTAAGAACCCGCTCCATACTCGAATAGGGCTCGTGGTAACATCACTTGTTTCATTTAGCTTGCGCAACTCATCCATGAGATAGGCGGCAATGCCGTCTGATACATCTAATGGTGTCATTAGTTACCTCCTAACGCACGCTCTAATTCGTGATATAGGCGCTTTTCATACATTTCCATGCCTTCTTTTTGCATGGCATTCATAACAGTTTCATTACCAAACATTTGCGGTAAGGCTGGTCCATATATCCCTTTTAATGGGTATCGGTCCTTGCCTTGGCGTTTCATGAATATACCAGATGCACTAACAAAGCCATTTGGTACCTTTGTTTCTGTACCTTTTTTAATAGACACAAACACACCTTTTCGTTTAAGCGATTTAATCTTAAAGTACTTTTGAGCGCTAGTATAACCACCTTTGATACGCATTTCTGTGCCATCATTCAATTTATTAATAGATACACCAGACTTTACGACCGATACACCTTTAATGGCGTAGATATTACGTAGTGCTTGCGTACCTGCTTTTCTTGCGGTTGTTGCAGCACGCTTAGATGCGGCTTGGCAGACACGTCGAACTCTATCTTCTTTTAATGTTTCCAGTGCTTTTTCAATTGTTTTCACTGCACTTTTATCAAGTTCTAGCTCAACCATCCGTCAACACCGCCTCTAGCTTCTGCTCTAAGTTCGATAGACACGAGCCCATCTTCTTCCGTTGCACTTTGAACGATGTACACATCATCATCTAATCGGAATACGTTTCCCTGTGATGGAATTTCAGGGATGTCCTTTAATTTGCAATGCACAAATACAGACCCCCCGTGTAATCCGTCATTTGATACGTGAGAGCCATTCGACAAGAATGACTCCCTCGCCGTTGGCGATTGGATAATCGCTTTAGCTACTGTGCCATTTAGATTATGCCCTTCGGCGAATTCGTCTTCATTAAGGAATACATCGTCAATATCGCTTTCTAGGTAATCTCTAAATCGCATTATTTTTTCACCGTAACTTCCGCATCAACTTCAGGTAATTCCATTTCTTCTTCTAGTTCATCTGGAACGACTTCCAATGGTTCCGGTACTTCGATAGGATCATCTTCAGCAGATTCAAACTTATCAGATTCAAGCAAGGACAACGCAACCGTTTTCTTTTTGATGTCGACTACTTCGCCTTTGCCATACATCTCGCCTTCATGTGCTAAATAACCCTTTAATACTCTGATTTTCATAAGTAGGTTACCCCCTATTTAGTCTTAATAGTAGCCCAATCGTCGATAGTTTCAGGAATCAATACGCAACGGGAGTATACAGACAATGTTAATTCTTGTGTAGCCTTATTAGCATAGTAGTAAGGTACATAAATGCCTGCATATGTTGTGAATTGATTGTCATCGTTGAGCAATGTTACTGCTGCATGTTGTTGACGGCCACGGCCAGGAACACCTACTACTGCTGCATCATCACCAATAAAGGATTTTACTTTACCTTCATCATCTTGATATGTTTCAAGGTATGCGTACACATCAATATTCAAAGACATGATACGGCCAACATATCGAACTTGTGGAGACAAGTATTCAGGAGCAAAACTGAACATAGACATGTTTTCGCGATTAGGAATTGCTAACATTTTGTTGATGGATGCATTATCAAGAATGTATTTTTCAACGTTTTTACCAACGACTAACACAGTTGGAACGATACCTGCGTTTTCTTGAATTTTTTCGGACGCCATTTTCAAGTCGCCATAAATGTCAGCACCCGCTTGGTCCCAAGTAGTAGTAGGTGTAATGTCTTGTTCAAATTCGAAATCAATTTCATCAACTTGAACTGTTTCACCATCGTCAGCATAGCCTTCGATTTTGCATTTACCAGTAGTAAGCAAATCGGCTGCCATTTTATTTTTACGATTAATAATTGTGCCTTGTAAGTAAGACAAATCTTCAGCTTGCATTTGTGCGGCACGTTGTGCAGGTGTCATTGTAGACACAATGTTTTCAGCAAATGCACGTTTATCAAGTTGTTCTGGGTCAATAACTGTACGAGGGCCCATCATAGGTGCTTCGTATAAAGCAATTTTAGATCCTGCACGTTTAACATTAACGCCAGATGCACCACGAGATACGAAAGGTGCTAATGTGCGACCACGTTTACGAGTTTCTACTGCGATTTTTTTAGAAGTTGCAACTGCTGGAACTTGTGGGAAGAAAGTATCAAGCAAGAAACTTGCCGGAGTTTTCATTCGTTCCACAGCTTGCATCAAGGAAAATGTATCTTTGAAATCAATTGCCATTATATAGTTCCCCCTATTTAATGCTAGTTAAGAATAAGTGAGCGTCCTTGAAGTCCGCTTCATGATCATTAATTTTGTAAGCTTGGTCAACTACCAATACTTCACGATTAAAGCGACCGGAAATGTATACAGTTAATACATTGTGTTCAGTAGTTGCGGTAGTATCAGATACTACGATACCCGCAGGCTTACCACTTGCGATTTTTTGGAATGTACCAGAGTTGTTTTCAAGAACTTGGCCACGTTTATAATCACCGGCTACTACTTTTACATTTTGAGTTAATACAGGTACACCGCCACCACCTAATAGATAATCAGCTGCGACACCATTTACTTGTTCGAAATATGCCATTATTTACCGCCTTTCTTAGCATTCGCAAATGCTACGACTTCATCAATTGCACTAGCTTTTGCTACCGCATCGTTGGTTTCTGCTGTAGATGCACCTTGAGGTGCCACTTTATCCGCACCAGATTCCATTTGATCAATAACTAATTGTCGGATTTGGTCAACTACTTTGTTATCACTTGCAGGAATATCAGATACGGCAGAGATGAAAGGTGTTACTTCATCTACTGTTTTACCTTCTTTAACAGCTACATCAACTAAACGATTGATGACTTCATTATCACCTTTTAACGTATTTAATGCTTCAACGCGTTCGCGTTCTGCTGTTACTGCTGCGTTTTCTGCAGGTTCATTTGTAGAAATACCGAGCAAACCTTTTAAGCTTGCCATGAATTGGTTTTCAGTCATAGGTTTCTCCTTACTTGTTAAAAATTGTTTGATTTTGGTTTCATTTTTGGCCGAGTATTTGCAAGATACTTTGTTTACGATAACCATTCCGTTATTCATAACAGCTTTGTCCGTAATTGCCGTATCTACTTCATCAATCAGGCCGTAGGACTTCGCCTCGTCCGCTGTGAGCCACGTTTCATCATCCATAAGTGTATTTACCTGTTCAGATGTCAAAACGTCGCTACGGCTCAAATAAACGTTTGCGATTGTCTGTTTAACACTCGCCAAATAGTTAGCCATTTTAGTTAATCCGTCCGCATCAAAGCTATCACCTAGAAATACAGATGGATTGTGAATCATATACAGAGCATTACTTGGCATGATTACCTTATCCGCCGCACAGGCAATAATTGTAGCAGCACTTGCGCATAAGCCATCAATATGTGCTGTTACTTTGCCAGTATAGGCTTTGATCATATTGTGGATAGCTTGTGCTGCGAACACGTCACCACCACCAGAGTTGATGCGCATTGTTAAGTCATTACCATTACAACTAGCCAAGTCACTTGCAAATTCACGTGGTGTAATTTCATCACCCCACCAAGAGGTATCAGAAATATCACCATACAAAATCAATTCAGATTGACCGGTACCATCTTGATTTACAAAATTCTTAACAGACCAAAATTTATTCATCCTCTTCACCTCCTTTCGCTTCAGATTTAGAGCCAACGGAAGGATTTACCGCATCAGCTAGCCCAATGCCATATTTCTCCATGAGTTGCTTTTCAAATGCAAGTTGTGCAATGTTTTCTTCAAGGTCTGTCCCTGTCATTTCAGCCGCTTCACGTTCACGAGTGGAAACTCCATTCTCAATGCGAAGGGTACTACCATTCATATCCTTAACAGGGTCAAGGATGGACATCGTTGGTCCGAACCAATCAGCATTGCACCATGCTTTTCGAATTAATGGATCATCAAAGAAACCAGGCGCTTCAATTCGGCCGTTCGCTACTGCTTCCATTAACCATACCTCATAGATTGGTTGGCAGAAGTCACGAGCGAACCACTTGCGACGTAGTTTATATTCTTCCCAAGCCTGTAACATTGCTGCACGGCTTGCAGAATACGAAGAGTTAAAGTTCTTCATCAATACTTCGTAAGGCTGGTTAAGTGCAGCACCTACTTGTTTGATGAGTTGGGTACTAAATACTTCAAAAGTAGATTGAGCATTGGAAGCATCAACACTTTTTACATCCACACCTTTAGGTAAGGCATTTAATGTGCCAGGTCCTAAATTGTATTCTGATACATCGACTACTGGTTCCGTTGGATCATCAACACCATTGTCGGCCAACATATCATTTAATGAACCTGAATTAGTCACGGCTTCCGTAAAGAATAACGCAAAATACGATTTAATAATAGCCGATGTAAGCTCTGCATTTGTATATCGATACACTTGCTTTAGCGTTTCAATAACTGGAGCCAAATAAGGAACTCCTCTATACTGCTCTGGTCTAGTATCATTACTAATTTGCAGTACATTCGGAATGCTTGTACGCTTGCCGTATGCTTCAACCCTTGCCCATGTCGTTAACACGCTTGTAATTGGTTCGCCAGGTACTTGATTAGATACCCAGTAGGCTACAATAGCACCGTCAGTATCGATTTCTACACCATTCAATATGCGGTTCCCATTATCTTGGTTAAGCGCTTCAACGCCAGTTGGGTCGCCTGTAACATATGTGGAATCAGTAAGCGGATTACTTACACGATTACCTTCAATTAATTGAAGGCGCAACGTATACGGCATATCTGGTGTTGTCGGCTTACGTCTAAATACCGCAAAACTATCACCATCTGTGAGATATCCTTGATATGCTATGCTTTGCATGTCATATAAATTGTTCTTACGGTAGATATCACAGTCTTTTGATTCGGCCCATAAATCAAACTCAGCACGAACCTTACGAGCCCATGCTCTAGCCTCCTCTGCACTGATTCCCAAGATTTGAAACTTAGGTCTAGGGAACACGTTGAGGCCTGCGCCAACTGTATGAGTAGTGCTTGTGTTGATTGCAGCCGTGCCAACTGGTGTATTGATAGCTAAATCTGCGGATCTATCACGCAAAGTCGATAAATTCGCACCAATATCAGCCTTATAACCCAGTTTTCTAGGGTTATATCCCTTCAATGATTTGTTATTATTAGAGGCTCCACCCTCACTATATCCGCTATTTTTAGCCCTCGGAGTGCCTATTTTAGCGCTAAATTTCTTGTTTTTTCTCGCCATTTTAGTCTCCTAATCTCTAAAAACTACCCGTTTTGACCGGTTTCCACGTCCATTATCGGTATCCATACCAGGTAATTTGGCGCCTCTTGCCACTAAATCATCAATCATTTTTCTTACTTCTGCTAAATTTGCCCTTGTAAGAGTCCGATTTCCGATTGTATAGCTTTGGCCAGTCAATATTGCTTCCTCAGCCTTGACGTACCACTCTAACCGGACATCAATTAGCCTTGGCTTACTTGAATAACTAGTTGCCATACATCCTCCTAAATATCTGCTGCTTTACTAGCTCTGCGAACACGTTTACGCATTGGTTTCTTTCGTGGAGTAGTTACTGTTGTAGTGGAATGGCCTCCACCTTTAACTACTTCCGCCAATCTATCCCAATCAGGATGGATTGAGTTCATACACGCTAGGTTATATACACGTAAATCCAAAGGTTCATTACGAACCCCTGCAGTAGGTTCCCATATTTCATGGATAACGCCCTTACGTTTTACTTTCTTCTTGTGTTCCGAAATGATCCCTTTGAAATACAACTCGTCATACCCTCTAGTTCCTAGGAATTCTTCATCCAAAGGGAAATGAAAGTACTTATCGCCAGGTTCATCGATGGCCAATCGGTTTATTACCTGTTGTTTCCCATCGTCTACACCTAGCATGACAAGTGGAATCTTGCTTCCAGATGCTTTACCAATCTTATAATTTAACGGTATGCCAGGTGTTCCGGCCGTACCTTTGATGGCAAATCGTTGCTTGCTGAAGTTCTTTTCACAGTATTTATATACTTTTGACGTGTAGTGACCGCCGGAGTCAATGAAAGCACGTGCTACTTTAAGCCCTGTTCCGTTCTTAAATCGGTACACCTTATCAAGCACCGCATCAAGTGCATCCCATGTCGCTTTATTATCAGGTTCTCCTAAGATAACACCCTTACAGATCCCCCAACATTCTTCACCGTACCCCCAACCGGTGATTTCATACTCTAACCGGTTGTCTTGTGTATCGACGGCACCAGTTAGCAGTAACACACCGTCCGGAAGGTCTGCGCCGTACTTCTCACGGCGCCTAATGAATTGTTGATAGTCTTCGAATGCACCTTGTTGCGCGTATGATTCACCAAAACGAGTATTCATAACTACTTTTTCACGTGTAGGGTCGCCTTTTGCCTCTAGCCATTCCCTCATTATGTCATTCCATGTGAGCCACGGAGACGTGAATCCATTCACAAAAAAACTGCGTATGCCATTATGCAACGCAGCTGGGTTTTTCGATATGTACTTTTGAGGGACTTTCCGCATTTCGTCTTCAGAGAATGTAGATCCGCAATCTGGACACCGCCATTTCACATCACTAACTACTACAATCTTCCGGCCTTTAGCGTCCTTATGTTCCTCTGTCTCACATTCCATCTCAGTATGTCGTATCAAATGATACTCACCACAATTAGGACACTCATGTTGCCACTCTTCTTGCGTACCTGTTTGATACTCTACATCGATTCGTGAGCTACCTTCATTAGTTGGCGTGGAGAATAGCCCCATAACTCTATTCCAGAATGTTGTCATACGTTTGGCAGCAAGGTCTACTGGGTCACCTTCTGTACCGGCACTATCTGGGAAACGGTCTACTTCGTCCGCAAGTAGCACACGCACAGGACGTGATGCCAATCCTGCCGGACTGTTCGCCCCACACATAATAAGACGGCCACCAGGGAATAACTTAGATAAGATTGTGTTCTTACCATCTCTTGTTTTGGCACCGTCTTCAGATTTCGTTTCATAGAATACCTGTGATAGTACTTTTGTATCACGGATCATTGGAGAAATACGAGATTTTGAATAATCTTGAGCCAATTCGATAGTCGGTTGAATCATCATCACCGCACATGGATCAAGATGAGCGTATCGCCCTAGGACATTATTCATGATATCTGATTTTCCCACTTGACTGGCGCTCTTAACCACTACACGATTGATACCAGGTTGCGTGAAAGCATCCATAATATCCTTTTGATATGGCGCTCTACTCGTTTTCCAACGCCCTGGTTCAGCAGAAAGGCCTTGTGATAGCATGCGATAATCGTCAGCCCATTGGCTAACACTGGTTTTTGGTAGTGGTTTTAGACCCATTTTAGAGACATATTGCCACAATTCTTTTGCCGTTTTCATGCCATCACCTCCTTTTTTAAACTAAAAAAGCGCACCCATTTGTACGCTTAACCTTGTACCATTTATAGATGTAAACATCATAGCTATTAATGCCTGAGTTTCGACATCCGTATGGCACACTACCTCCATATGTTTTATGTCATGTGCTGATATATTTAGTCCTTGTCTATATTTATATAAGAATTCAGGCATTGCCTTTTCTATCATCAAATATAAATAAAAGGGAATTACATTTCTCGGTTGAATCACCACATATTTTGCATCAACTTGTTGTGATGTATCTAAATATAATAACTCCCCTTTACTTGCAGATACTTGCAAGCAAATACAACCCTCCGGATACATTTGATTCTTCTTAGGACGCCCCAGTATATCAGCAACTTCCGTAATTTTAAATTTCTTGTAATTTTTTAACATTACACAAACATCTTTTGAAGTAAATACTTCTTAACATCTTCTATTTTTTTTATCACAGCTTCTTGCTCCTCAATTGTACAAGCACTATCAGAAGATACCAAGAATTCTGTAAATTCTTTTACAAATTCATCATGCTCCTTCTGCGCGTCTGGATCCGTACAAACTAATAGCTTTAACATCTCCGCAATTTCTAAACCCAACGTCCGACTTTCTCGATTAATTTCGTTCAGTTCTTTAGCAAGCTGTACTGCATCTGGTATTTCTTCAGGCTCAAAGCTATCAATATATCTAGGTATATTCAAGTTATAATCGTTTTCTTCTATTTCAGAAATGCTAACTTTTCTTGAATACTTTTCAATATCAGAACGATTGTTATAAGTATCAATAACTTTTAACACATGTTCTGATGTCATTATATTTTTGCTTTTATCCTTAACGAAACCTTTTTGAGCATCGATAAATAATATATCTTTATTTACTCTATTTTTCTTAAATACAAGTATACATACAGGTATCCCTGTATTGGTAAATAAATTAGATGGTAATCCTATTACCGCATCAAGCAAATTGTTTTTAATCAAATTTTGACGAATATCACCTTCAGCTTGTCCGCGGAATAAGACACCATGCGGTAAAATATACACTGCTGTCCCGTTATTTTTAAGAGAATAAATACCATCTAAAATAAAAGCATAATCTGCTTTACTTTTTGGTGCTAATTTATACCCATCAAAACGTTCATCATTAACAGGCACCCACGATAGACTATATGGAGGATTACTAATAATCGTATCAGCCTTATATGTACCTTCATCTATACATACTTCTCTGATAATCTGTGGCGCTTGATTACTAATCTCCACCTTATATTTCGCTATATTTTCTTGAGTTAGTACATTTCGTTCTATTACAACAGCAGGTACTCCGTTCATTACCAAATTAAAAAGTAAAAAACATATCGCATTTTTAGAATATTCCTCAAGCTGTAATACTACATCTGGATTATTCTTATACTTAGCTAGCGAAAGACCGCCTATGCCAGCACATACATCTCTTACACAACCATTAGTGGATATACCTGCTACGATATCCATAACACTTTGAGGCGTATAGTCTTGCATATAGTTTTTTCTATCTGCTGCTTTTTCTTCAAATTCCTGTAATAATCCAGAATACGAATAACAACCACTCATATTCGCAATTAATCTTTCTAGTTTATTATGATCAAGCAACACATCCATTAATACACCTGGTATTTCATGAAGCTCACGAACAGATAAGGCTTTCATCATGCAATCTAATATTGTCATTTTCGCACTTCCTCCTCATCTGCATCATCGCTATCCATGAATAATGACGGCGTATATTCACTTAATTCTAATAATTTGTCCTCGATTTCTTGAGTTAACAGGTTATATGCTTCCTCTTTTGTTACATTCTGTAATTGTGGAGCCAGTTTTGTTGGCAATCCTAATAATTGTGTACGCAAATTCACAAGCATTTCTGTCATAACCTGTTCTACAGTATCTGCTGAGTACACTTCGCCGTTCATTTTGGCTAGCTTCAACTCAGCAATCTTGCGTTTCGCACGTTCATTCTTGGCCTTTTCAACCTCGAATATCGCATCATCGGAACTGCTTTCCTCTTCAGCAGAAGATTGGCCCTTATATTTGACATAATTGATAACGGATTTGATAACCAGAATTTGGTTCTTTTCATCCGTTGCTAAAACCCCTTCTTGGAGCAGTTGCGAAACACGTTGACGCGAGAGCCCAAGTGCTTTTGCCAAGTTCGACTGAGAGGCTGTTGCTGTTTTCAAATCATCTGTAATTTTCACTTATCAATCAGCCTCCTTTCATTACCTGTATCACTAGCAAGGCCATAAAAAAATTAAAATCTAGGCAAATTTTGGGGTCTCGGCCACCGCATGCTTTTAATTTTTGCTAGAAGGACCCACAAAAAAATTGCTCAAAAATTTAACAAAACTCGGTATAATTTAAATTTATTTTTTTATTTTTACGACGAGACATACGGAGCTCATCTTCGTGACGGTGCCGTGCTACTTTAATACACTCTTATTCTGCTTATATTTACCGCATTCCTTATGTACCTTTGCAGTTTTTATTTTTACTAAAGAATGTGATGGCGCATACGATTTACACATATGATCAATATGAATGCCATTAGCTTTGCACCAACCCTTAACATTGTTTAAGCATCTTCGTTTCTCACAATACACATCAGTCAATCGTATTCACCTTGCCTCCTTATATTTGTATGCAAAAAGACCACCTAACCGTATAGATTAAGTGGTCTTTTCGTTTTAGTGTTCTAGGTATTCACTGTGTCGAGAGAGATTAATCGTTTCCCTATTAACTCACACTATCATTATAAACTGTCAAGAAGGACAGGTCTAGGACAGTTTTGGGACAATTTTCAGGCTAGCTTTGTGTTCAGTCCAATAACACCCCATAGCAAAACTGATAACTCTTCAATGCCTCTTGCAATATAACGTTTGATAGTCCGTACATCAGGCTTTTCAGGAAATGATTCTGCAATCTCTTCTAATGTTTCTCCATCAATATAATACCTGCGCATGCACTCGCAATACTTAAATTGTTTTGCGCTACACTTCTCAGCATAGATATCGAGCATGTTATTTACATGTCGCATCATCAATGCTGTTTTTTCTTTAGATTTAACAATCGCATTCACTTTCACAATGCTTTTATCGTCAAACATATCAATCAACAGTTCATTGAGCCATATATCTTCGGCTTGTGTCGAATCCGTGATAGCATTGTCTACGTATGATTGTAACTGACTATAATGCTTAAGCAGCTTGATCGTGTTGTGTCGAAGTTTACGACCTAGCTGTGCATTTTCTTGCTTTGCTAATTCATAGTAGGTTTTAGTAGCCACCTCAGTAGCCAACCTAGTAATTTTTTCAATTTCGCATTCATTCAAATGCATCTCCCCCTTTACGCTTTATTTTAGTCCGTATTGTGTTTTATTCCAGCTTCATGAAGATTCACTCATTAACGCATCAAAACGTTCTTATATATATGAAATTTTGCTTTTTATGGCCATTGATGACTATAGGAATATACTCATATGTTCTGTGATATGTACAATCACAAAATCATCGTCGTCATTTACAACCTCATCAGCCATAGTCCCGATGAATTTCCTGTTATCGTTTTCTAGTACACCAGCTAATTGCAATCCGTCCAAAATAAACTTCTTGGCAAAAGCCACATTGTCAGGATCATGCCTGGTCGATGAGTGCCATTCAAATAACAGGTCTACTTTCCCCTTAACCGATTCTATCTGTTGTGACACACATTGTGCTTTGACTTGCTCGGTACATTTTTTCTTCATCGCTGCAGCTGCTATAGTTGAGCCACGTTCACAGTCGATATACTCATTTAACGTTGGAAACCGGTTATGGGTTTTCTTTCTAAATCTAAACTGGCATCGCAATAGAATTTTCATCGGTGTGATTCTCCATTGAATATAGCCACCGCATATTCACCACGTAGGCGGTCATATACTCTTTGACTATAATTCTTTTCAGTCCAAGCATCGCTGTAATTCGTCGTAAGAATTATGGGTTTCATCCGGTTGTAGCGATCAATAATGATGCTTTCAACCTTAGATGGTACCCAATCAGATTTTGAGTACTCCGCCCCAAAGTCATCGAGCAATAGCAATGGGATATTCCGCAGTTTTTGCTCAAATCTTAGATAAGCTACATTGTCGCCTTTAGATAGTGTAAGCATGGTATCCAATAGATTAGGCATTGAAATCATTAGGCACCCTTTATCTAATGCCATAGCTTGTTTCAAGATACTCACCGCAATCGATGTTTTACCGGTACCAGCTGGGCCTCTTAATATGAGGCCCTTGCCAGAATCAAGATTAGTTTTCAGATTATTAGAATACTTTTTAACCACATCGTAAGCTTCAGCGTTTTCCTTTGAAAAACTACCATTTTTACGCAACCAGTCAAAATCCATAGAATAATAGCGCCTAGGAATTCCGACTGCAGCATAGGTTGTATTAACGTTTGTCTGAATGACTACTGGTTCGTCATATATCGGATAGAAGAACTCATTTTTTCCCGTGGACTCTTTCATATTCCGCTTGCCAGTCGACGTGTTCGTCCTTTCTCGAATTTTTTCGAGACACGCTTCTAGCATTGCTGTTACATTTGCTTGTTCCACCCTTTGCTGCCTCCTCTCTAATCTTATTATTTAGAACGGCTGTGATGTATGCGATACTAGCTTTCCCTACTTCGCTAGATTTACTAATAGCATTAATAACTTCATTTTCACCAAAGTCATTAACAAGACATTCTAGTTTCTCTTTTGTCACCGAAGAAATCTCACCTACATCATTCATATAAATTTTGAACACGTTTTTATATGAATCATGTTTTTTAGATTCATCAAACATGGATAAGATATTCTTATCTGATTTTTCATTTTCAGCGTCGCTATAATATGAATATGAATATATACTTTCCTTTCCTTTCCTTTCCTTTTGTTCGTTTTGTTCAACGACCGTTGAAGCTCGTTGAACGGTCGTTCGATTTTGTTCCTTTTTTCTTCTAGCTTCACCACTTTTAATGCCTGCGAGCCTACGTTGTTCCTGCTTTTTTTCAAATTTACTTCTTCGCTCTTCTTGTCTGCGGATTAAACTAGGAGACCAAAAATACTCGTCATCGCACTCAAGCAATTCAAAATCATAAATTAACGAATTTATGAACGAAAAAGATTTATTTGAACAAAAGAAACCTTGTTCATTTTCGTTCAACGGTCGTTCATTTTCGTTCAACGGTCGTTCATTTTCGTTCAAAATCCCTAACTCTTTATCAAGCGCAATAAAAGTATATTTTTTAAAAGGCAGTCTGTAGTCCTCGGATGAAGCTAGTTTTTCAATTAATTTCCACCACCAGGCATATGAAATAACACCAAACTCTGACTCCATTGCCACAATTTTAGGATCATTGCTCGCATTAACATCGTGGCTGAAGTAATATACATCCTTGGCCATTCATCATTCCTCATCTACAAATAAATTATCCTGGGCTCGACGTCCCATAATAAACCTTACGCATTCATCGATTAAGTCTTGAACTGAGATAGCAAATGTTGAGTCTGCATACTCTACATTCAGCCATCCAGTTTTAAATTTAAATTCATTAGGAGTGTTCATATCAGATACTACGCCTTCAACACAAACCTGATTAACAAGACCTTCGATTTCACCATACTTAAACTTAAAAGCACTTACAACAAATGGAATATTAAATTCATCAAAGAATTCAAAGTTTCTTTTTACAATATTCTGCAGATTGCTAAACGCTCGTAACAATTCGGGGCGTGGATCATCTTTTGATTTAAGTGTAAAAATATCAGTAAGGCCTGTGGCAGATGGTTTCTGATAGGCAATGCTGATATCGTTATCTTTAATTTGGATTGATTTAATAATCATAAGGAGCTCCTTTCTTGTTCTACGATTACTAATTTACCAGTAGCAGCTTGAACAGCTTGTTTAAATATTTCTGCATCTGAGTTGCTGTCAGATAAATGTAGTAGCCGTATGTCTTGACACTTAGTTAGGTCCATCGATTTGAGGAATTTAATAACGTTTTCTAGTGAAAAGTGAGATTGAATTAATCGTTCCATTCGTTTTTCGTCTAAATAACCAGCATCTACTTGTTGGTTTAAGATTTCATAGGAATGGTTACATTCAACCATGATATGATCAACATCTTTGAACGTATATCGGCAGTAATAGGTATCTGTAATGTAGAGGAGTTTTTCCTCGCCATCAGAAATTAAAAAGCCAACATTAGGAACGTCATGTTCTAATTCAAAAGGCAAAATACTGAAATTGCCTATCGTAAATTGAACCTTAGGTGTAATATATATGACTTTATGGTTCCCTGTTACATATAATGCATCTGCAGTATCTTTTAGCATATATACACGATGACCTAGCTTTAATAGATCATTTACGGCCTTGCTATGGTCTCCATGTTGATGTGTGAGCAACGTGCCACATAGGTGTAGAAAGTTAAAGCGACAATACCGTTGAATTTCTTTAAATGATAATCCTGCATCCAGTAGCAGTTCATCACCATTTATTGATGTTTTGATTCGGTAGCAGTTCCCTTTCGAGCTACTACCGAATGCTTGAATACTAATCACAATTAATCACCGAACATATTGACTACTTTTCCAGTTTCAGGATTAACAAATTCACTGGCAGGACCAGCGTCGATGTCAATGGCTTCAGAATTTGCATTATTAGCAATCGTTTCTGCTACGTCTGATTGGACATCGATAGTTTCACCTTCGAAATCAGGCGTGAGCTCGCCATTATTATCACGAATAACCGCGCCATCTACAGAGATTGCATTAGCCATGCTCTGCATTTCGACTGATAGAATGCCATATTTACTTAACAAACGTTTGAGTACTGTTTTGATGGCCATTGCGTCAAAGTCAGTTTTCCAAAGACCAAACCCCTTTTTGTATGTTTGGGAATACTTTATTGCGTGTGCTTCAGCATCTTCTTTAGACATATATAAATACTTTTCAAAACCATTAATTAGCTTGAAATAAGCGATGTAGCCAACTACATTATCACCAGTTCGTTCTCCTAATTCGAATTCACCTGTAAGTTTGTTGTGGTGTTTAATTTCGCCTTCATAGATTTCACTAGCATTAATGGTCTTATATTGACCTGTGCGCATGGCCAACTGGATATACCCTTTGTAACCCATTTGAAATTGAGCTTCATTAATTTTCTTTTTACTGTTGTAGAAAGGGACAATATAGGCAAACCCCAAGTTTTGATTAATTGGAAGGTCCAAAGTGGCTGCCATCACACCTGCAGTAATAACTGTAGTAGGGTCTGCTTTAGATAAAAGTTCATTATTATTAGATACAGAAATCAAGCTAGACACAAAGGCCGCTGATTTTTTACCCAAGATTTCATTAAAACGTTTCTTTACCGACTCACTAGACACCATAGTTTTAAGCGATGGTGTTTGAGTTTGTGCTTTTGTTACTTCACCCATTATGTACCTCCTATGCCGTTTTATCGGCATCTACTAATTCAATTAACGGAAAAACTCCATTTTGCTTTAACAAATCGTATATAAATAGCCGGCCTTTTTGAGTCCAATATGTATGCATATGTGCTTTTTCTACATCATCAATAAATGTTTTGCTTGATGTATACCCTTTATCTGCATATTTAGCATATAGAAACCAAACACCGCTTTGTTTAAATTGCACTTTTTTATCGGCTAGAAATTTATTAAGCCAAGTTCCGCTTTTCCCATAGTCTTTAGCAATTTGAGTAATGCTTAGCAACTCTTTATTTTGCAAAATAACATCGTAATAATTGGCTTTCGGCTGCAACTCTGCTAATTGTTGATCTTTCATAGAGATAGACAACTTATAGTTCTCTATCGTTCTATTAGCGACTTGCAAGGCTCTTGCCATTACTTTTTCGGGAGAATTCCAATTCCTCTCAACTTGAATAAAATATTCTCGAGCTTGTCGGCCTTTTTCATTTCGAGATAGCATGCATAATTGCTTCGCCATATCAATTGTAAGTTCATGGTCAGTGATAATGCGTTTAACCTCTCGATTGCCTTCAATTTGAACTCGCTCTTTTTTGAGCGGGTTGAAATCTATACCAACTTCAAAACCATATTCACACATTCGAGGGAACCAATCTTTATATTCTGTTCCAATTTCTAAAAACATATGTAAATCTCTACCACTTACATATTGAGCATTTTCTACAACATTGATAGGTACTAATTGCATTCTTCATACTCACTTTCTTTTAAATGGTCATAATATACTGATTTGTTAACTAATTTAATTGCTTTTTTTAGCGAAGATAACGATTCTCCTACAGTTAGCTCGTGCTCAGACAAAATAGTATAAATGTATGCTGCCATTTCATCTGTACTCATAATTACTTTATGATTATTTGCCATACTTACACCTCCTTAACCACAAGTTGTGGCTCTGATTCGTCAACGATCAATTTAATTGTTTGACTATTAACAGGGATAAAGTCAGTAACAGCTTCCGCGTTATCGATAAACACTGGAGCATTAACTTTATAATAGCTAGTTAATGCATTGATAATGTCTAATCCGACATTAATTCTCGCAGCATTATTCATGCTACGGTATGGTACCCCTTTATAGGTTGTTTCGCAACATTCTTCAACGTTTCCATTTAGCATAACGTTGAACATTTTAAAACGAGCCAATTTAAACCTTGCGTTAATGCTTTCTTCCAACATGTTAACTTTGGCTTTTACGAACTCATCCATAAGATATGATGCCTCATCGAGTTCATTCTTTTCGGTAACAAGTTTTTGCTGTTGGTTTTCCAATTCAATAACACGATTTTCAATATCATCAATCAATTTGAATTTATTCAATTCAGTCTCGAGATTTGCTTTTTTAGATTTCAAAGAGGATATTTCGTCCTCAAGTCTTGCAAGTTCTTCGGTATCTGCACCTGGTTCCTCTTCAATCTCAAGCAAGAATAATTGTGCTTTTAAGTCAGCATATGTAGGATCATCTTCGACATTAGGTTCAGAATACGCTTCATATTCTTCACGTTTAATATCTCGCTCCTTGCTTTGTAGGGTAATGTCATCTATTAATCCGTCAGCTTTCAACGCCATCGTTTTCTGCTGCTCTTCATAATTTCCTTTTAACTTAGCAGCACTATCGATAAGGCCTTTCCATTCTTCAAGCTTTTTAGATTTATTAGCATTAAATTCTGCCTCGAGTTTTTCCTGCTTATCCGCCGGCAATTGCTGCCCGCAAGTAGGGCAAGCCTCTTTACTAAACTGCTGAGAGTTAAATGTGTCGAATTCAGATGTTAGAGTTTCGATGCGTTTGGCTTCTCGCCCAATTTCTTTATCAAGCTCGTTGCTTCTATCCATGCATCTATCTCTTTCAGCTTCAGTCGCCTTTAATTTAGATAGTGCCGTTTCGTATTCGCTGCGCAAATGTTGTTTGCGTTTATGGTAATCGGATAGTATGTCTGAACGTCTGACGTCTAATTGACGATTAATGTCACGAATTTTAGACTGTTTTTCTGTAGCGCTAAAACCGTTTTTAATAATGGCCTTTTGTTTTTCAACATCATCAATGCCAGTTGATAAAGTTTTAATATCACTGATTAGTTTATCTTTATCAGCCATAACTTCAGGTTTATTTCGCACAGCTTCATCAATACGAACCGGAATCATATCAAGTTCTTTATTAATAGCTGTTTTCTTGCTAGCGATAACTTTGCGTTGATCATCAACCGTCCGACCATCTAATAACTCAGCTAAACGTTTTAAATCTTCACAACTATTAATTACAGCAGCATCGTCAATATCCCCGCACATTTCCAAGAGTAATTTGCGACGATTTTGCCAGGAATACGTTTCGTTAAAGTACAATGGATTTGTAATCAATTTGAAGATGTTTTCATCAACCAGAGAATTTACAATCTCTTTGTATTCTTTTTCTTTCTTAGGTACACCATCGACAAAATAGTCTGTCGTATGACCTGTTAAGGTAACATCCCCACCACGAGGGGATGAATACTTTTCACGATATACTCGCTGTAATTCAATCGTCCCGCCGTCATCTAATGTAAAGGTCCCAGTTACTTCGTGATTGACTTTATGGATAGGTTCGCCCCCATCCAATGTTTTAATTTCAAAATCGGCCCTATCTAGGCTATCTTTGCCAAATAGTAACCAACACACAGAGTCAAATACAGTCGTTTTACCAGTAGCATTATCGCCACGGATTACGACATCGCCACTAATATTTATGGCAAAGAACTTTAGACCTTTAAAATTTAGTAATTCTAATTTTGTGAGTTTCATATCATTCTCCTATACAACAGTGGCATCCACATCGATGGTGTGCGGCTCAATCTGCAATTGATTGGCCCATTGCATTACCGTCGAGTTAATTTGAGCATTCTTTTTTAGTTTTTCATTAGCGAAGAGCTTCGCCTGCACTAAGTCGAATATTTGACGACCTTTCTTTTTACTTTTATTGGCCAATTCTAGGCATGCGACCGGTTTCATAGCATCGTCAGTAACTATCACTATTGCGGTAGTACCTTTCATGACTCTATCTCTGTATGATCCAACGCAATTTTTTAACCGTTTACCTACAGTCATTAAATCAGCTGCAGTCTTAGGAATCATAAAGTGCATCCCATTTACATCAGCTTGTAGCTGAGGAATTTCCGGAAGCATTACGTCACCGTACTCTTGTTTGTTGTAAATATTAACTACAACATCATGGAAGTCTTTTAATTTGCAGTCAGTACTCCAAACTTGAGCTATATACTTACCATTAATTTGACTGTACATGCTAACTATATCCCTAATATCTGATGCAGTAACATTTAGCAAATACCGTAATAAATTTCGCTCCCCATATCGTTTGGAAAGTCCACGCCACATATTAAAGATTTTTTCAGACCTAACGCCCATATTTTCATCTAAATGAGCAGCATTAACTATTTTTGCAGATACATCATCGAATCCTTTGTCTCGATTAAGAGTCAATATTGTCCTTCGATTATTTTCGTCTTTAAAAACATTCAGCATATCTGATAGCTTAACAATCATAGGGTCATTAACCATCATGCTACGCAATAATTTACTATCAGGAGCTCGATGATAAATTCGCAATGCTTCTAAGAATCCGGTCCCATTTTTAGTCATAGTTAAAATCGAATCATCAAAATGCAGATCTCTTATGGAACCAATCCAATAGCGTGAAGTCCATTTGATGTTGCTTTTAATAATTTTAGTTATAGAAGGCATGTCAGGAGCCCTGAGTTTTAAGCTCATATTAACTAGCATGGAAATACCATATCCGCCATATTCACTAATCGAATGTGGGATATAAACATCTTTTACTTTATATCCACACTGTTCTGTTAAGCGCTTTTCAAACGTTAGGCGCAGGCTCTTAAAGAGTTTGGCCAAATGTTCTTTATTAACTCCATGTACTGCATACGATTTCCCTATGTATTTTAAAATTGGCATAATCGGATTATCAGAATCACGAATATAATCGACTGTGAGTTCATGTTTTCTCTTATCTTCATCGATATAAAAAGCTTTTCTGGCTTTGAAATCAAAACGCAAAACTTCTTTATAAGAGCCATCTTCAGACGTTCCATCCCAAAATAGCTGAATACCTTTATATTTAATGCGAAGATCGAGAAAGTCTTTGCAATTAATGACCTCAAAAAACATTTCTTTAGGAAATAATTCCTCGTCATCAGATGCAATCACTACTTTATGAACATATGGTTCGGAGCGAGTTCCACAATTAGGGCAAACATAATATTTCGCACCTGTATAATATCCGCAGCCCATGCTATATTTGCGGTTCCATGTGCCACCAAATGTATGATTGCAATCACAATGGTGAATTGTTGTGTAAGCAGCATCATAATGTTTTTCAATTATGATGCTATCGAACATTTTACGGATGTATAAACTTGACACAGTTTCCACAGAACGCCACCGCCTTAATCATCGAACATGGAAAAGATGTTCGAATTTTCTTCTACACTAGGTTCAGCCGTTGGTTTGCTATCAACTGGCGTAGGTTCTTTAGCGGTTTTAGTCTTACGTGTACGCTTTGGCTTTTCTTCCTTTGCGACATCTTCCGTTTTGTCTTTAGGAGTAGCTGTCTTAGGAGGCTCTACCACATCAAAGGCTTTTACAATCGCGTTAGACGCTTTCATAACGCCTTCTGTGTATGCAATACCAGCTTGGTATTCCTCAGCGTTACCAGGGTCCATTTCAATGGCTTTATGTAATATATCTAGCGACTTCTTGCATATATCTGCTTGGCTTTTAAATTGTTGTTTAGCCATATTTAAGCCTCCTTCTCTGCCATGATGGACTTCAAATCAGTAATTAAGTCATCGGTCAAAGAGTCGCTAGATGGACGAGTAACACCATGCTTGCTAAAAATTGCAAGTGCTTTTTTTGCTTTTACCCCATCTTCACCCATCCATTCACGGAACTCCTTATAAAAGGCTTTTTTATCTACCGGTTCAGCGGCAACGTCTAGTTCTGTATCTTGTTTAGGTGTTTCTATTGGAGTCCGTTCTTCGACCTTTGTTGTTTCAGCAAGTTTAGGTTCTACTACTGTCTCGACCTTTTCTTCTTTTTTTGCTTTTATTGGATTGCCTTCGAAGTCTGTCACATGAAAGTCTTGTGTTTGTTCTGATTTAGCGACTTTATTTGGTGCTTTTTCTTCTTTCACTTCAGCTTTTTCAACCTTCACCACTTTAGGCTCGACCTTAGATGTTACAGCCTCTACATCAATAGTTTCACAAACTGTTCCCGCAGGAGCTTTACCATCATGGCAATTACCGCAGCATTGATGATTAAGTCGTTCATTCCAATCTGCAACTTGTACTGCTAGATCGTCTAATGTATTGAATTTAATAGTTAAGATATTTTGATTTTCCATGATAGTTTCTCCTTTAGAATTTAAACAATAATTCATCATCAACTAATTTCCCTTCCACAATTTTGGGAATTCCAATCTCCTGGAGTTTACGAATTACGCTACGACTTTTTGATATATAAATAGTGTTTCTTTCAATTTGTATTGCTGTTGGGTTAATCACATATGGCTCTGTTTCAAGCGCAGGCGCCACACAAATAACTTTATTATTAATATCTATACCAACCTTGAAATATTCCGGCCCTTTTAACTTTCTGTAAGCCGTCATTGAAAGCTTGATATAGCTATTTGTAGTCACTATCGCTACCTTTTGTAATGATTCGTGTTTGCCCCTGTTGTCTGCAAAGAAATTAAAATCAAATGCATTTACAGCAGGTTTAGATTTTATTGCTTTTATTTCAGGCATTTTATCTCCTTATCTGGTATAATTTACATAGGATATTTTTTATCTTTGCTCGTTACTCATTGCCGTGAGTACGAGCATTTTTACTTTTACGGCGGATATGTTCATCGTGGCAAGGTTTGCACACTCTAATCGCCTTACGATTTATCTCGTCATAAATGTAACTGTAAGTATATGGAATTAACCTAACTCCACATTTAGTACATGCAACTCGTTTCATGTAGCACCTACTAAATCATCATTAATACGAATATGCTACTAATTAATGCACACACGCTCATGATCAATGCAACAAAAAACATTGCCTGTATGATAGATTGCATATCATTCACTCCTTTCAATAAATGCTGTATATAACAATAAGATTAGTGATGCGATGAAGCTTAAATATAATGCTCCATCTGAAAGGCCATATCCTTGAATATCGGACCCTTCCAAAACAAACACCATGCAAGCTGCTAGTGCAATTAAAAACATTTTCATACCTATTCCCCTATTCGTGCCTGGCACCGTTTCGCTAGCCAAGCATTAAACGACTCTACGTGGATAAGACGTTTGCCCCCACGCTTACCGATTTTCATGGACGGAAAATCAAAGTCTTGCGCCCATTCTCGGATTACCGTTTCCGGTACGCTAGCAAGCTCTGCAGCTTCCGCAACAGTAATGCACATTTTATTCATACATGCCTCCTAGCAGCCACATGCTAATCGGAACAACCATACTATGACGAACACGCTTATGCCCGAAGATATGCCTACTGCTAAAATCCATAAGCATACTGAACATAATTCATATAGTGATTCTTTATTCATAGCTACCTCCTATCTAATTTAGGGTTGTAGTAATCGTTTTCCCAGAAATCGTCGGACTCGTCTCGACCAACTCCTAGTGCATCACAAATATCGCCAATAGTTGATAATCGTACCGATTTGCCTGCAAGAGCACGATTTAACGTATCTCTTGAAATCTCCGCTGTCCGAATCAGGTCAGCTTTTGATATATTAAGTTCTTGCATACGTTCGCGAATCGCTTCGCCGTACATTCTGGTCGTGAATTGTTTCATAACCGGTCCTCCTAATTCTTACACGTTAGTTATCGGTTTTCCGTTATTTTTTCTTAAAAAAAAGAGAGTCAATAGTTTCCATATCTAGCTTACCGGCAGGCATGCCGTTAGCAACCTTATCAATTTCTTTTTGTGTAAAAGGAACCTTATTTGATAAGCGCTGCCCGAGTTGTGTCGTGCCTATGCCAAGAAATACGGCAAACTCTTTAAGTGTACGGAAGTTAATTTTAATAAACTCTCGTAGATTAGTATAATCAAATTCCATATTTCCACCTCCTTCCGTTATCGGTTTTCCGTAACTAAATGATACATCGTTTCTCTCTCTTTGTCTATCGGTTTTCCGTTTAAGTTTGGTTTAATATTTACATTTGACGGTTTTCCGTTTATAATAACTGTATAGTTAGTCCTAGAGGAGAATGAATTATGAGCACCCAATTTATAAATCGTTTAAAAAGTGTTATGGCAGATCATAAAATATCCCAGAACGAATTAGCTAAGCGAACAGGTATTCGCCAATCTTCTATATCAGACTGGCTAAATAATAGATACGAGCCTAAGCAAGATAAGGTATACCTCTTAGCAAAAGCTTTAAATGTAAGCCCTGCGTGGCTACTGGGATATGATGAGCCTAATACCCCCCCTGTGCAATCCATGTTCACATCTTCCCCTGTAGATGATGTTGAAGGCTACTACGACGACCCTGAAGCAGCCGAATTCGCCGAGTACCTACGCAAGCGCCCAGGGGCTCGTATGCTCTTCTCTGCTGCCAAAGACATCAGTAAGGAGGACTTAGAGAAAGCAGTCGAATATATAGAGCTTTTGAAACTAAAAAACAAATAATACACAAGGGAGAGTGTTATATTGGTTGTTAATTTAATATACTGCGACTTACCACATGCCAATGCTGTGTCAGAGGAATGTGAAGATGTAGATACTCATAACATCTACATAAACAAAAACCTCCCGCATGATCGTATGCGAGAGGAAATAAAGCATGAATTGATGCATATAATTAACGATGACTTCTATTTAGAGCAACACGTTAATCTAGTAGAACAAATGGTCCGTCGAACGAGTATTGACGATGCTGAATTAGAAAGTATTAACTTTTATCATCATGTATTATAAGGGATTATATAAAAGGGAGATTTTAAAATGAAAAAATTGTTAGTATTAGCAGCACTAGTTACCACAATGAGTGTTTCCGTAGCGTCCGCAAAGGAATTTAATGGAGACCGCTGGCAATGGTTTTATTCAAATTCTGATTACACAGGGAAAGTCGATTTAAACACATTGTCCTACGACCCTTCTACCGACACAGCTAGGGCTTGGGCCGTATGGGTACGAACTTCAGGAACACAAGAACTTTTATCTTATAGAATCCATTTCTCTGATAATTCCGTTGATCTATTTGATAGAAACATATATCGAAGTGGATCTGATTCCATAATTAGTAACTA
Source organism: Veillonella parvula (assembly GCF_902810435.1). Lineage (GTDB taxonomy): Bacteria > Bacillota > Negativicutes > Veillonellales > Veillonellaceae > Veillonella. Next base: position 470,089 of record NZ_LR778174.1, on the reverse strand, counting down.
TAATTTTAACGGCCAAAACCATGTCGCTGCCCCAGGCATGGGCGATGAAGCACTTATTGCTTCTGTAAAAGGGTTAGTCGGTCGTGACGCTAAATTAGCAGACTACAAAAAACAAAAAGCAGATGAAGCACATCTTCAGGAACAAAAACGCATTGAAGAACAGCAAGCTGCCGAAAAGAAAGCTAAACATGAACGCAATCGAAATGTTTTAAGAGGAATATTTGGGATATAACAGGTTTTAATACAGGGAGGTTAGTATATGGGATTTTTTAATAGCGAACCGAAAGTTATCGAGAGCCCTACAAAGGACTTTATGGGCCAACACTTATACCACTTAGATGGCATTGGTGCTAATTTATTTGTATATGATACATGTGTTGTTATCGATCGCACCCAAGGCGGGCTATTTAACTTAGGTAATCGAACATATAAGATTATTCCAATAAAGAACATCTTAGCCATTCAAGTAAAATCAACTGGTGTTACTTCCGGATTTTTGGAATTCGCCACATACGGTCACGAAAATACATCGATGAAAGGCTTTGACAGGACCAACGATGAAAACAATATCAACTTTAACAGTGAAAACTCAGTAAATACTGCTAGGGAAATTGTTAAATATCTAGTGCCTAAAATTTGTTAGGCAGTGTAATTGCAAAGAAAAAGACCCTTGCGTATACGCAAGGGTCAATATAATGGGAAAAATCTTAATATTTCCTTTCAATTCTACGAGACGAGTAAGATACTCATGTTGTGTCTCTAAGCATTTATATAAATTTATATGTTTAGTATATCAAATAGGTACATAAAATGTCAAAAATTATTTACACTAAAAGAAAAAATCGAATTTTAAAATTACCAGCTACTTTATCGTTTAAGAACAGAAATTTAGTCGATTTTAATTCGTATCTTTCTATTTTTGATTGGTCTTACGATGGCGATAGCTTAATAATTGACGGTAGTAATTGTGTTAATGCTAATTATCAAGCTTTATCACTCTTAATATTATATATCTGGTTTTTAAAATCAAAAGGTTGTTATGTAAAAATTTATTGTAATAAACAATCTACTCTTGGACAAATGTGGTACCGTTTAGGGGCTCCTGGCTGCTACAATGTTTTTGAAAATAGCACAGAAAACTTCCGTTTTATTTATGATAAACCAATGTTTGCTATTCGAAACCAGTCAACGGATATTCCGTCTGCATTAGACAAAATTTTAGACTATACTACACAAATTGATATGGACTTAATTTCTGGGCATGAAGGCACTTTGAGATACATTGTATCCGAACTACTCTATAACACTTTAGAGCACGGCTACAATCCTACTATACCTTCCCTATTACAATTTAATTGGTATAAAAACAAAGGGCAGTTATCATTCATAATCGCCGACTTAGGTATTGGCGTAAAAAAGCATTTAGAAAAAACATACTCTGTATTTACTTCTGATATGACGGCCTTAGAGTATGCCATTAAGCCCGAAATTTCAGGAACATTTGGTGCACCTAAACGACCTTATGAGGGCCAAAATAACGCAGGGATGGGACTATATCTTTCTTCTAACATAGGGAAAACCTTAGAAGCAGATATGTATATTGTTTCAGGTCAAGGCTTGTTGCACATATCACCGACAGATATAACATCAAACACACTTCGGCACCCATGGCCAGGTACATTTGTTTATATGACTATCGGATTTGATAAATTTAAAACATTTGATATCAACGATGAACTAGAAAGATTGCGGCAAAAGGCAAAAGCTGAAGTTGACGCTCGCAAAAATATAGATGCTTCAAAAGAAATTGTTATTGATATGTATAACTATTTTGGAAAACATTGTGAGGTAAAATACGAAGCCATAAAGCAAAGGGATAAACGTATCCTACCTGCTTTAACTGAAGGTAAAACAGTTGTATTGGATTTTACTGAAGCTGAGACCGCAACCCATAGTTTTTTAGTTGCTTTATTAGCAACTCCTATCTGTAATACAGGCATCAAAGCATATAAATTAATAAAAATAAAAGGTGCTAAGCCTCCGATTCGAGCAACTATAGATTTTATTTTTGATAGTTATACACCTGAAGATTAAAAAAAATAAGCCCTCATCACAGTGAGGGCTACTAAAAACTGCATACCTTAGAGGCACTTCATTTTTACTCCAATATCATTATACCACATAAAACCTCTAAGGCTTGTTTTGTTTTACCTATTTTATTAAGCCGAGGAGGTTATTTTTATGGCTAAAAAACGATCTGACGGCCGCTACCAGGTATCTAAGGTGATAAATGGTAGGAGAAAATACTTTTATGGTAGTACCAAGAAAGCTGCCATAGAATCTATGGAGAAATATATAAACGCTAACCAATCATGCGCCAATTTCGATGCTACCATCTCATTAAATACATGGATTAATATATGGTTACAACTAAAAGAGAAAACCATAACTCCGGCCACCTATCAAAGTTATACGGGAATCATAAATCGTTATATCCGGGATAAAATTGGCGGTGTAAAGCTAGCAGAAATAAAACCTAATACATTACGCTATGTCTTTGAGTCAATGGACGGATTGTCATCAAGAACTATCTCCTATACGATGACAATTCTAGGCTCTATCTTAGAGCAAGCAGTGAAAGATGATATCATCCCTAAAAATTATATGAAAAATATAGACAGACCAAAGCAAGTTAAAGTCCGCCATATGGTAACGTTGTCTGTAGATGAAGTTAAGAGCTTCTTATCTAATATATCTAATTCTGAGCATCACGCACTCTTTAAATTAGCATTTGCAACTGGCATGCGCCGCTCAGAATTATTAGGCTTACGATGGTCTGATATCGACTTTAAGAAATCGACCATATCTATCTCACAAACAGCACTCAAAATCGGATCAACTGCAGTTATATCCAATACGACTAAAACTACATCATCTAAACGGATAATAGCCATTGATGCGGATACACTTCAAGAAATTATGAAACATAAAACAGTCATCGATAAGCGCAGAATCAAGACGATGAACTGGATTAATAATAATTTAGTATTTCCTGGCATTAAAGGTGGTCCTCGCTGCCCTGATGAAGTCAGCAAGTTATGTAAGAAATACGCCAATTTAATCGGTAAGCCAACTTTTACTATGCACGGTACAAGACATACCCACGCCACACTTCTTATTGAAAACGGGGCAAATATGAAAGCCATACAAGAACGTCTAGGACATGCTTCATTTCAAGAAACAATGGATACTTACTCTCACGTTACTCCCAAAATGGAGGATGACATCGTGGAACGCATCTCTAAAATATTCTGATGTCAAAATGATGTCAACCCCCATAAGACTTTATGATGTCAAACAAAAATAAGGGCTTACAGAATTACCTGTAAGCCCTTATTTTATTAGCTTGGTGCGGTTGGCGGGACTTGAACCCGCACGAGCGTTAGCTCACCACCCCCTCAAGATGGCGTGTCTGCCATTCCACCACAACCGCATGGAATACAAATGGTGCCTCAGGACAGAATCGAACTGTCGACACACGGATTTTCAGTCCGTTGCTCTACCAACTGAGCTACCGAGGCATGATTTTTTGTAAAAAAAAATGGCGACCCCGATCAGATTTGAACTGACGATCTTCGCCGTGACAGGGCGACATGTTAACCGCTACACCACGGGGCCGCGTATCAACTCGCGTTGACTACTTGTACATAATATCATGGATTTTAGAGCAATGCAACTATTTTTTTTAAAAATATTATTACAAATCTATGAAAATAATTGATTATATTTGATAATCGTTATTTTATAGCTTTTATAAAAGTATCTCTATATTATATTACAGGAATCCACCCTTTATCGTCATAATTCATCAGTTTTCGCAATAGTACAATTTTCTCTATAAGCTATAATAGGTATACCCTTTACTAGAAATCATCCTATTCTTTACTCAATATGCTACAATATGTATATATTCAATATGAAAATGCCGCTATAGAAACATGAAAGGATTCGCTATGAATAAGTTCAATTCAAAAGGTATTATTATCGCTCTTATCATAGCTATTGTAGGAGCGATGGCCGCAGCATGGTACTTCTTATGGTATGTACCACATACACCAGCCTACACATTAAAAATCATTCACCAAGCAGTACAAGATAAAGATGCAGACGAAGCATTACGCCACGTAGATATAAAATCCATTGTAAAAAACATTGTAGAACGAGAAGGCAATAAATATGTCGATACATCTACCCCACTTGGTAAAGCTACAATAGCCGCTACCAAAACATTTGGACCAGCTCTTATCGAAGACGTAATACGGACATATATCGAAGATCCTGACAGTTTTAAATCTGAATCACCTACCAATAATACTACTACAGCAAATGATGATAATAAGTCTATGGTAGATCGTCTTGTAGAAGGTCGCCTATTTAAGGAACATGATGTAGAGGTTAAAAACCTGAAGTCAGAAGATAATGGTGATACGGCTACTGTGACTGTAACGATACAAAATAATAAAAAGAATATGACAAAAGATATAAGAGTTTTGATGCGTCATTTAGGAGATGGAACATGGGTAATTTACGATATTCCTGATATCGAGGACCTATATACTATCACTAGAAAATAAATATCTTTGTCTTTTCTAACATTTTAAATTACAGATCTTAGAAAACGTAAAAAAGAGCTATGTCGTTTTTCTAGATGAGCCATTTACATTGTAAAACCAACAAAGGACAGTATCTACTGAAAAGTATATACTGTCCTTTTATTATCCTATAATCTTAACAATCGTAAGTTCTCATGTAGGACGAAATTATACATAACTTAATTAGCAAATATAACTAAATCCATTAAAAATGAGATTTTATCTATCAAAATCTACAATAGCCAAGGTTACAGTCACTTGTGAGATAAGGCGTTGTGCATCATCTATCATATCAAAGCGCCACACATGGGATGTCTTACCTTTTACTAGTAAAGTTCCTAACGCTGTTAAGGATCCTTCACACTTTACAGGGCGTAGATGGTTAGCAGTTACAGATTGTCCTACACCAAATTTATGAGAATCTACCAGTTCATTACTCATCATACCTGCAATAATTTCTGCAAAAGCTAATGTAGCACCACCGTTTAAATAGCCTTGTGGTTGTTTGTGAAACTCAGTTAAATTCATTTTTGCAATACATGTGTTATCACTCGTCATACGAGGAGCATCAATTTGTAAGGATTCAATTAAATTCATAGTGTTCGTTTCTCCACACAATACGACTCTAGTCTATCATCAAAGACTGTTACACCTAGTCCATCTCCATCGGGAACATGCATAACACCATCTTTAAATGTTAAATCTGGGAAAATAAGATCTTGTCCAAAATATCTATTTGAGTCAGATAAATCCCCTGCCATATAGGAATCTCCTAATGCGGATAGCTGGACATGAAGCATTTTAGAAACCCCTGACTCTACCATGCTACCAATCCAATATAGAATATGACGTTCTCTACATAGATTAATAGCCGCTTTCGTTGGAATAAGACCACCCATTCGCCCTACTTTTACATTCAACACATCGATTAAGTCATATTCAATAGCATAGGACAGATCATCATATCCTAAAATGGACTCATCTAAACAAATTGGCGTATAGATTTTCCAATCGTCATCATTAAGACATTCCCACTTCCAATCTCTATAAGATTGAAGGTTTGCCATCGCAAAGGGCTCTTCAATACAAGCTAGACCTAAATCATCATACTGACGCACCTTATCGATTTCTTGATACGAATAGCTTCGATTTGCATCAGCCGCTAAAACTAAATCCGGATAATGTTTGCGAACTAAAGCTACTCGTTCATAACCATCTACAGGATTTACCTTTAATTTAATCCGCTTACAACTACTTGTAACATGGCACTCTACAATATCGAGTAATTTGTCTATTGGTACATCACCGACAACGACACCACTTTCAATAGTATCTTGTAAAGCTTGTCCCATAATATAAGAAACAGAGTTTACACCTATTCGTTCGCAATGAAGATGAATGAGTGCATTTTCTAGAGCCGCAATGGCCATAGGCATATTATCTCGATTGAGCCAAAACTGTAATTGTCGTACATAGGTCATGAGCGGTTTAGGCCGCATCAAGCGCAGATTAAAGATATAATCATCTACTAAGGTTTTCCAACAGGTTTCTACTGTCTCAAATGTATAGAATGGCTCTGTGAAAGCTACGCATTCCCCATACCCTACATAACCTTGTTGATCCTCGATACGGATTACGATGGTTTCCCGCTCTTTTACCTCCCCCTTGGCGGTCTTGAAGTTAAAGTTCAGCGGTAATTTAAGGCGATATGTAGTTATACTTTTAAAGTTTAAAATATCATTCATAAGCGCCTCAGTTTTCTAATTTCAATTCATTGCGCAATATTTTGCCAGTTCCATTTCGAGGCAATGCGGTTAATGCTTTTACATATTTTGGAACCTTATATTTCGCTAAAGAGTTCGACATAAAAGCTAGAATATCCTCTGGTAGCAGACTTTTACCATCATGAAAGGCCACAAAGAGGGCTGGCACTTGTCCCCATTTAGCATCAGGTACAGGCACAACGGCACATTCCTTCACCGATGGCAACGTATAGACCAAATCCTCTAGCTCCTTAGGATAAATATTTTCACCCCCAGAAATGATGAGATCCTTACGACGATTCAAAATATAAACAAAGCCATCCTCATCGATGTAACCAATATCATCTGTATTAAAGTCTCCATCGATAGATTCCTTGTTGATATACCCAGACATAACCATCGGGCCCGTCAAATGAATTTCGCCTACCCCATCCGCATCAGGGTTATCGATGCGAACCTGCATGCCAGGCAATGGCTTACCTACAGATTCTCGTTTATCAGGATAATCCAATACAGAAAAGGTAACGCTTTGACTAAAGGTTTCCGTCATGCCGTAGGTCTTAAAGATAGGCAGCGATTTCTTTTCACAAGCATCGATTAGTGCCATCGGAATGAACTCTCCACCGAGCAAGATAACGCGTAACTTATGATTTGTAATATGTGGCTCTAATTGAGTCAGAATGGTAGGCACTAAAGACATCATATTAATATTCTCAGATTCTATGAGTTTGAGAACTTGAGCTTCATCATATTTAGGCAAAATAGTGACAGCCGTTCCATTATAAAGAGACCTCATCAAGATAGATAAACCACTCACATGAAACAGAGGCAGTACCATTAGCCAATTATCCTGCTCTGTTTTCCCTAGTACCTCTTGGGATGCTTGTACATGAGTTTTAATTTGTCCCCATCGAAGCGGTACAGACTTAAATTGCCCCGTAGTAGCGCTCGTATTCATGATAGCAGCTATGTCTGCGTCCGCAAAGGTCCAATCAAAGGAATCCTCGCCCGCTAAATCCGATAGAATACCTTCTAAAGTTTCAAACTCAATTGTAACAATTGAATTAGCAGCCTCCAAACCAACGGAATGAGATAACTGATTTTCAACAGAATCTGATACTATAGGAGCAACTAAATTTGATACTTGAGTTTCAACGGCATCAGGCAATTGATTACGTCGTTCTTTACTATGTAATACGGTGGTAACACCTAATTGATCCAATTGGTTCGCTATTTCGTTTGGTTTAAGATGTACATTGAGTAAAAGGACCTCTTTGTGAACTAGCATAGCAGCCAACACATACATTGCCATGGTCAAAGAATTATCGGATAAGATAGCCACACGAGATGCATCTAAAGGCACTAAATTACGAGCTACATGGAGTACGCCACGGTATATATCGTTATAGGTGTATTCATTTATGCATATACGATTAGGGTAGTGCTGTGCACCATAACGTAACCACTCCATCATCTCACCTCGTATCTAAACCTAATCACTAATAAGTAATCACTAATTACCAATTACCAATAAATAGTAAATAGTAAATAGTAAATAATAAGTAATAACTAAAAAATAATAATTGAAATATGATAAATAAAGAGATATTACAAGAAAGGCGCCTCCTATAGAGGCGCACTTGTTGTTTTAACCGTTAATATAGTCCGTCATATAGGACTGTATCGACTCCCAATTAAGGGAATTTAGGGAATTGTTTGAAGTTAGGTTTCCGTTTTTCTTTGAACGCGTCACGACCTTCTTTCGCTTCATCAATTGTATAGTACATCAATGTAGCGTCCCCTGCGAATTGTTGTAAACCTGCAAGGCCATCTGTGTCGGCATTGAAAGCGCCTTTCAACATGCGCAAAGCCATTGGAGATAATTCAAGGATTTCGCTACACCATTGAACTGTTTCTTCTTCCAATTTGTCGAATGGTACCACAGTATTAACCATGCCCATTTCATACGCTTGAGCTGCTGTGTATTGACGGCACAAGAACCATACTTCGCGAGCGCGTTTGTGACCAATCATACGAGCCAAGTAACCTGCGCCATAACCAGCGTCGAAGGAGCCTACACGAGGACCAGTTTGACCGAACTTAGCATTTTCAGAAGCAATTGTAAGGTCACATACGATGTGCAATACATGACCGCCACCGATAGCATAACCATTAACCATTGCAATAACAGGTTTAGGGATGACGCGAATTAAGCGTTGTAAATCGAGAACGTTCAAGCGAGGCACATTGTCTTCACCTACATAACCACCGTGACCACGTACGCTTTGGTCACCGCCGGAGCAGAATGCCTCTTTATCTTCGCCCTTACCGTGGTTAGCACCAGTCAATACGATTACGCCTACTTCGTTATCTTCACGAGCTACTGTGAAAGCATCAATTAACTCCATTACCGTTTTAGGACGGAATGCGTTGCGCACTTCTGGACGGTTAATAGTAATCTTTGCAATGCCATTATATGTTTCGTAAATTACATCTTCATAATTACGATCCAATACTTTCCAATCAAATTTGCTCATGGACTTAACCTTTCTTCTGTAAAAAATCCAATACCGCTCGTTCAAAAACCTGCGGTTTCTCTATATGTACATTATGCCCCGCCCCGTCGACGATGACATGATTAAAACTTGGCAACTTGCCAAATACATCTCTTCCTATTGTAGTATATTTTGTATCTAATGCGCCACTCACATATAAACCTTTAACAGAGAATTTTTTTAATTTATCCCCTACATAAGGCATTACGCCCTGCCCTGACCCACGCAACGTACAAGCTAAGGCATATGGGCTATTATTGGAACGACGTAGATAGATTAATTCTTCTACCCCCTCTGAAAGCTGTTTTTGACTCTCAAAAATAGGTACTTCCGCCCATCGTGCAGCAAACCAAGCACCATCATGCTCTTCGATATGAACTGCTAAGTCTTCATCCGCCTTGCGGCGTGCTGCTCGCTCAGCGTCAGAAGCGATGCCTACCGAACCACTTTCAAGAATAAGACCTTTGATTTCACGTTCATACTCCAACGCATAGGAAAGTGCAATACGAGCACCCATGGAATAGCCCATAAGGTAATAGCTTTCACCAACCATGTGATAGATAACTGTGTGCAAGTCCTCTATCATTTGAGGAATGGTATAGGCCTTATCCTCATCAGGAATATCTGAATCGCCATGTCCGATTAAATCAATACGAACCACTCGATACCCCGGCAGATTAATAGCATCCCAAGTATAGCTTGATTCAGAGAAGCCGTGGAAACATACAATAGGTTCCCCTTCACCTACCACAGTCAAACCGTAGCGATACTCTCCCAAGTCAAAATACATGCGCTGAGCTGGATTACACAAAGCATTATCTACAATACTGCAAAAATACTGACTCATAGTAATGCCTCCATATCAACTGAAACGTTTGTATATTTCCTATGTAACTGACGACTATATTCCCGGTCTGTTGGTATTTCAATAATATGAACGCCAGATTCCTCACTAACTTTAGCTAATACAGGGACCAATTCATCAGGATCAGAGATTTTAGTGTACCCACAGCCATAGAGTTTAGCAGCCCCACTATAATCTAAACCTTGTGACGTAGAGAACAAATAATCAAAATATTTCGTTCCCTTTTGCGGTAAATATTCAAAAATACCGCCTCCATCGTTATTATGCAAAATAATCGTCAAATTGAGATTGTGCGTTTTAGCGACCGCTAAACCGTTTAGATCATGGAATAAAGACAAATCACCCGTTACGAGATATGTAGGCTGATGATTCGTTGCAAGTCCAAGCGCAGTGGAAACTGTACCATCGATACCATTAACACCACGATTACCGTAAAGAACAGCATCGGACTCCCCAGAAAGCCAAAAGTAATCAAAGTAGCGAACGGTCATGCTATTCGCCACAAGTACTTGGCTATTGTCAGGAATATGCTGTTGCAACTCACGTATTGTGCGTCCTTCAAAGCAACTTGGTTCTTCTATAGCTGTACTTAGTTGAGCTTTACCAGCTACGTCTAAACGTTGCCATCTATTAAGATATGCATTAGATTCGTTCTTTACAGCGAACAAATACGTAAACATATCGATGTTTGCTTGCATGTGTATGGTGGTTTTCCCCATAGGGTTCATGGAGTCCATCGTGGGATATACCTCAATATACTCCACATTATCCCAACTTGCCACCATTTGCTGTACCCGTTTCGATACAACGATTTGGCCAAACTGAATTACGCAATCTGGCTTTAGTACAGGCCATAGGTCTTTATCCGCTAAAAACGCATCATACGTAGAAATGACAACATCAGAGAAATGTTTTTTCTGAATCATATCTGTATCATTGTTACGATTGCTAGCAACTTCATGATTGGCAACAATAGCACCAGTCTTATGACAGCGTCTTACATTGGACAATGGATCCGCCAAGATAGGAGCTTGTAAATTCTCCGCAAAGGAATGAATAGACTCAACTTCATCTACATCAATTTGTGGACCAGCTAAAATAAGGACTCTCTTATACTGTGCAAGCAATAGATTAGAGTTATTAGAGTTATTAGAGTTATTAGCGTTATTAAAGTTATTAGTGTTATTAGCACTATTATCAGTAGTATTTTTAGTATAACTTACGTCACTTACGTCACTTAAGCCACTTACATTACTTGTATTATTACTTCTATTCTGATAGCTAAACACATCACCGTAATTAGGTTTAAATACTTTGTAAGGGCTACGTCCCGCTTCAAAGTGCTTACGGTCCAGTTCAGGCACTAATGGCTCAAAGAGAGGTATATTGATATGCACGGGTCCTTTTTTAGTATCCATAGCTTTCATATACGCCTTGCGTGCTACTTGTCGTGGATATGTGTAGTAATGCTCATCTTGGGGCACCGATAATTCTTCATAATAGTTTACAGCTGTACCAAAGATTTTTTGTTGATCTACTGTTTGTGGAGCCCCTGTATGTAGCAAGGTATAAGGTCTATCGGCAGACAATACGATAAGAGGTACCCCACTATATTGAGCCTCTAAAATAGCGGGCAAATAATGAGCCACTGCGGAACCGGATGTACAAACTAACACAGTTGGTTCTTTATGAGCCTTTGCAATGCCAAGTGCCATAAAGCTAGCAGAGCGCTCATCTATATTCATATATGTTTCAAAGCCTTCATACTCCGTGAAAAGCATAGCCATCGTCGTAGAACGAGAACCAGGGCTAAACACAGCATGCCGGACGCCGAGTTGGTAAAACTCATCTACCAAGGCAGCAATATATTCGTTCATTATATTCCCTTTCAACAACTTCTAAGGGTTTGGAAATTTATTATAACGCATCCAAAATGGTGCGCATTTTATTATTAGTTTCTGCGTACTCTTCATCCGCATCAGAATCGGCTACGACGCCACATCCTGCATAGGCATAAAGAATATTATCCATAATGAGGGCAGATCGAATAGCAACGATGACAATACCGTCCCCCATATCTTTCATAAAGCCAAAAGGTGCTGCATACATGCCGCGCTCATGAGCTTCGTACTTTTGTAGCAATGCCAACGCCTTTTCTCGCGGTTCACCACCGAGAGCCGGTGTAGGATGGAGCAACTTTGCCCATTCCACGAGGGATTTTGTGCTATCCTTTGCAGTAATAATGGTGCGCAAATGATATAGATGCGCCAGCTCCATGATACCCGTTTCACCTATTATAACCTCCGGAGTAATAGATTTCATGATATCCACAATACGGTCACGGACGATATTATGTTCAAAGAGATTTTTCTTATCCGTTAACAGTTGTTCCTTAGTCCACGCATTTGGTCCATGTTTAGGCGCTGTCCCCGCCAAGGCATAGCTGAGAATTTCACTACCTCGATGGCGAACTAGAATCTCTGGCGATGCACCCACAAAGGTGCGTCCATCCTTTTCGTAACCAAAGATAAAGCAATTTGGATTATTATCTACTAAATTTGCCAAAATACTTGCCACATTGTATGGTGTTTCACTAGTAAACTGTACCTCTCGAGAAGAAACGACCTTCGTCATTTCACCACTACTAATACCATCAGCGATAGCGTTCATCAAACTATCCCAAGCCGCCTTATCATCACTGGTTTCCTTGTAGTTATGGCGAACTCGAGGCACCTCGAAATCTGTAATAGGGACGCTTTCACCAGCGTGCAAGTAAAAAGACTCCCCATTTTCTACGATGTAGTAATGGGTGAAAGCAATCATTTCATGACCCATGCCAGCCCATTTAGGGTCCTTAGAGTTTTCAAAAAAAGTATCTCCATAAAACACGTAAGCGTAATTATGGCGATCTTCATCATCTTTGACCGTCGCCAAACGTTTAGCGCCTACAACGATGCGGTCACTTTGACGATCCAACCAAAATACGCGTTCTTCGTTTGGAAAATTCAGCCAAAAGGCTACCGGACTATTCAGTTCTAACGGTTCTTTATTATATATCATAGTTATATATCGCTATTAAGAAATAAAATAGACTATAGTAAAAACACCTAACGTGTAGAAGATTTACTTCTACACGTCAGGCGTCATCAATAAGTTTCCAAATTTTTGAGATGAGCCTAACGCCATCACACGTCGATGGGCCCTCTTTATATCTAATTTATTATATCATAGGTAACAGTTAAAAGGTAGAAAATAAAACCTCTACACCGCATGCGTCGTGCATGAATGTAGAGGTTTTCATTATATTCAAAATGTTGTTACTTTATTTAAAAGCCTTAGCCCCAATATCTGTACGATATTGCATGCCTTCAAAGTCGATATGCTCTATACGTTCATAGGCTCTATCAAGTGCCGTTCTAAGGTCTTTGCCAAGTCCGACAACACCAAGCACACGACCGCCATTAGTGACATAATTTTCACCAACAAGCTTTGTACCAGAGTGGAATACAATGGTTGTGTCATATTGTTTAATATCCCCACTGATGACATCGCCCTTAGATGAAGTTTCAGGATAGCCCTTAGAAGCAAGGATAACGCAAGCCGCTGAGGAATCTTTCCATTTCACCATATTAGAGGTTAATGTGCCCTTAGCACAGGCCATCATAATCTCACCTAAATCACTATCCAGCAGCGGCAATACAACTTGTGTTTCAGGATCACCAAAGCGCGCATTGAATTCTACCACCTTAGGACCTTCGTCAGTAATCATAAGCCCCGCGTAAAGGCAGCCTACATACGGCATGCCTTCTTTTTCCATAGCCGCTACCATAGGTTCTAAGATGGTTTTCATCGCTGCGTCCCGCAATGCATCTGTAAGAACGGGGGCCGGTGCATAGGTCCCCATGCCACCTGTATTAGGCCCTTTATCACCATCAAAGATGCGTTTATGATCTTGAGAGGCAATCATAGGAACTACGGTCTTGCCATCTACAAAGGCTAATAAACTAGCCTCTTCGCCTTCCATAAACTCTTCGATAACAACGGTGCTGCCTGCATCACCGAATCGATTACCTCTGAGCATATCTTCTACGGCTGCATTCGCTTCATCGATGGTCATGGCTACTACAACACCCTTCCCTGCCGCCAATCCGTCAGCTTTAACAACAATAGGAGCTCCTGTTTGAGCAATAAAAGCTTTCGCTTCATCTACCTTATGGAATACACCATACGCAGCAGTGGGAATATTGTATTTTTTCATGAGGTCTTTAGCAAACACCTTTGATCCCTCTAGTTGAGCTGCTGCTTTGGATGGACCAAAAACTGGAATCCCCGCCTTATTAAGTACATCTGCTAAGCCCGCTACTAAAGGAGCCTCAGGCCCAACAACAACTAAATCAACTTGATTATCTTTCAAAAAGCTAATTAAATGATCGCTTTGTTGCCAATCGATGCCAACTAGCTCTGCACAATCTGACATAGCCGCACTACCAGGAATAGCATATACCCTTGTTACGCTAGGGCTGATGGACAATCGCCACGCCAATGCATGTTCACGGCCGCCGCTACCGATTACACATACTTTCATAAGTCCTCCATCGGCGCCTAAACGCCATCAAATTCATAATAATATAAACACATAACGGGGCCACTCCAAACATCAATAATTGTTGACCGTTCAATAGATATTTTGCCCTAATCGTGTTTAACAATCCGCTAAAATTCTTAACTAGTTAATGTTTAAAGTGACGAATGTTTGTAAATACCATAGCGATGCCCGCTTCATCAGCCGCTTTGATGGACTCTTCGTCGCGAATAGAGCCACCTGGTTGAATAATAGCTGCAATGCCATGCTTTGCCGCTGTTTCTACGGTATCTCCAAATGGGAAGAATGCATCGGATGCTAATACAGCGCCTTTAGCGGCTTCCCCGGCTTGTTCAAGAGCAATTTTTGCAGAACCTACGCGATTCATTTGACCGGCCCCAACTCCAAGAGTACGCTTTTCATTAGAAATCAAAATCGCATTGGATTTTACATGTTTTACGAGTTTCCATGCAAATTCAAGAGCTTTCCATTGTTCCTCTGTCGGTTGTATCTTCGTAACAACTTTATAATTAACGCGGTCTTCTAGGATATCGTCTTCTGTTTGCACTAATAAACCACCAGACACCTTTTTCACTGTCACTTGGCCAGATTCCGGCTTAGATAGTTCAATGAGGCGAATATTCTTCTTAGCTTCAAGGATTTCTAATGCTTCTTTTGTGAAAGCAGGTGCCATAATAACTTCTAAGAAAATTTTGCTCATTTCCTCCGCTGTACTTGCATCTACTTCACGGTTTAAGGCTACGATGCCACCAAAGGCGGATACGGAATCAGCTTCGTAAGCATTTACATAGGCATCATGTAATGTAGCTGCAGTAGCGGCACCACATGGGTTCGTATGCTTAATAATACATGCAGCTGGCTCAGTAAACTCCCATACCATATTCCATGCCGCTTCCATGTCTACAATATTGTTATAGGAAAGCTCTTTGCCATGTAATTGTTTCAAGGCCCCCATGCCATGAGCTGTACCAATTTCTTTATAGAATGCGGCTTGTTGATGCGGATTTTCGCCATATCTAAGATCTGTTACCTTCTCATAGGCACTCAAATATTCTGGAGGTGTAGGGCCTTCATTCAAAATTCCACTCATATAATTAGCGATGGCTACATCGTAAGCCGCTGTATGAGCAAAGGCTTCTTTGGCAAGTCCAAAGCGATATTCTTTAGTCAATTCACCTTGATCCTTGAGCATCGTAATGATTTCATCGTAATGATTTGGATTTACTACGATGCCCACAAAGGCATGATTCTTTGCTGCAGAACGAACCATCGTAGGACCACCAATATCGATATTTTCGATGGCCTCTTCTAAGGATACATTAGGTTTTGCAATGGTTTCGCGGAACGGGTAAAGATTGACTACAACAAGGTCGATTGGTTCAATACCATGTTCTGCCATAGCTTGTTGATGCTCCACATTATCACGGATCGCCAAAATGCCACCATGCACCTTAGGATGTAATGTCTTTACGCGGCCATCCATCATTTCAGGAAAATCAGTCAAAGACTCTACCGATTTTGCCGGAATACCTGCTTCGGTTATGACTTTAAGGGTCCCACCTGTGGAATAAATGGTTACCCCTAAATCAACTAAACCTTTCGCAAAATCTACAATACCTGTTTTATCAGAAACACTAAGTAATGCATTTTTAATCATCTAACGTCTTCCTTTGCTTACACATCAATCTTCAATATATACAACACGACCTTTTATAGTGAGCTTATCCTCACAAAATAGTCGTAATGCCTCTTTATATGTTTTATGTTCAATAGGCAATAATCTATCACTCAGGATATCCTCTGTATCCTCCGGTAATAAAGGAACCGTATTCTGCATAATGATAGGCCCCGTATCCATTCCGGCATCAACAAAGTGTACCGTACAACCGGTTACCTTTACTCCCGCATCAATAGCTTGTTGATGTCCATGTAGTCCCGGAAAGGATGGCAACAAGGCAGGATGGATATTTAAAATTCTATGCTCATAGTGCTCAATCAATTGAGCCCCTACAATGCGCATATATCCAGCCAAAACGATACCATCTATCTTATAGGGCTCTAACGCATCTAACTGGGCTTGTTCAAAGCTAGCTTTAGAATCATAGTCGCTACGCTCGATGACAATGAGTGGGATATTCCAAGGTTTAGAACGTTCAACAATCCCTGCATCACCGTGATCTGTAATGATAACTACAAACTCACCATTTATATATCCTTCTTGCATGGCTTTATAGAGGGCTTCCCCATTGGAGCCTCTACCGCTTGCGAATAGAGCTAGACGTTTTTTAACTACGGAACTAGTCATTAAATACCGCCCCTTTTACAACAACTGGACCTTCGCCTTTAACGATATGACCAATTTCATAAACCGCTTCATTACGACTTTCAAGATTTGCCTTTACTCGATCCACATCCGCAGCGTCCACTATGAGGATCATGCCAATGCCCATGTTAAAAGTACGGTACATTTCATGCCAATCTACATTGCCCCATTCTTGTAGCTTTTCAAAAACTGGAAGGCGAGGCCATGTATCACAATCGATTTCTGCCGTTACTCCCGTAGGTAAGACGCGAGGAATATTTTCATAGAAACCGCCGCCCGTAATATGAACCATACCTTTAATTAAATCTTCTTTAATCAACGGTAATACAGCTTTAGGGTATAAGCGCGTTGGCGTTAATAATTCTTCTCCCAGTGTTTTGCCAAATTCAGGAATATTTTGATCAATGGAGAAACCCTTGTGATCAAATACAATTTTACGAACTAACGAGAAACCATTAGAATGAACCCCAGAAGATGGTAACCCAAGAATAACGTCTCCTGCCTTGATACTTTCACCAGTAATCAATTTAGACCGATCTACGATACCAACGGCAAAACCAGCTATATCATAATCCTCATCATCGTAGAAGCCTGCCATCTCAGCAGTTTCACCGCCTAGTAAGGCGCAGCCTGATTCTTCGCACGCCTCAGCTACACCGCGTACGATATCTGCCACTTTTACAGGCTCTAGTTTGCCAACCGCAATATAATCAAGGAAGAATAAAGGTGTAGCACCTTGTACAAGGATATCATTAACACTCATAGCTACACAGTCTTGACCGATAGTATCATGTTTATCCATCATAATAGCGAGACGTAATTTGGTGCCCACACCATCTGTACCAGATACGAGCATAGGATCAGACATAGCATGACCAGCTAAGGAATAGAGTCCCCCAAAACCACCTAAATCACCAACAACACCCGGTGTATAAGTGCGTTTAACAGATTCTTTCATCAGTTCTACGGCACGGTTGCCTGCATCGATATCAACACCTGCATCGCGATAAGTTAAACTAGTTTTATTCGAGCACATATTTGACCCCTTCCTCTTGGTCCGCAGGAACCGCTACACTATAATCACCATTGAAACATGCAAAACATAAATCATCTGGCTTTACATCGGATACAGCACGACATAGGCCTTCACGAGACAAGTAATGTAATTTATCAGCCTTGATAAAATCTCTAATTTCATCCATTGTATGAGTAGCTGCTATAAGTTCTTTACGCACTGATGTATCAATGCCATAGTGACAGGAATACTCAATAGTTGGAGAACTAATACACATATAAATCTCTTTAGCACCAGCCTCTTTTAGCATTTTCACAATGATACCACTCGTAGTACCGCGCACAATAGAATCATCAATAAGGACGATACGCTTGCCTCCAACAATATGTGGCAATGCATTTAGCTTCATACGAACAGCTAATTCTCGTTCCTCTTGATTTGGTTTAATAAAGGTACGGCCGCTATAACGGTTCTTAACTAAACCTTCCGCAAAAGGGATACCCGATGCACGAGCATAACCTAATGCAGCTGTTGTACCGGAATCTGGAATGGACATTACGATGTCTGCATCATACTTAGTTTCGTTATATAGTTCGCGGCCCATATTTAGCCGAGATTGATATACGGATTGACCATCGATATGACTATCGCCACGTGCAAAATAGATGTATTCAAAGACGCAAAGTTTTTTGTCGATTTTTTCTGGTTCCGCATACATAGTACTACGCACACCAGAGTCATCGATGATAACCATTTCACCAGGATCTATATGACGAATAAACTCTGCCTTAATCGCATCAAAAGCACAGCTTTCACTAGAGAGCACATAACCATTTTCAGTTTTACCTAAACAAAGTGGTCTAAATCCTTGAGGGTCTCGTACACCTACTAAAGAGTCGTTCGTAGTAATGACTAAAGAGAACGCCCCTTCAATTTGACGCGCCGCATCGGCAATCCGTTCCGCTTGTGTTTCTGCTTTAGAACGGGCTATCAAGTTCACGATAACCTCAGAATCCATCGTCGTTTGAAAGATGGAACCATCGGCTTCAAGACGTTTTCGAATAGATAAGGCATTCGTTAAGTTTCCATTGTGAGCCACCGCAATTTGACCACCTTGGTAGTGAATAACCAAAGGTTGAATATTACGCGGATTATTAGACCCTGTCGTAGAGTATCGCACATGGCCAGTCCCCATATAGCTTGGCAATGCTGGTAATTCTTTGATAGCCTCGGTCAACAAGCCCATGCCTTTTTTCAGTTCTACATCATGACCATCGGTAACAGCAATGCCCGCACTTTCTTGACCACGATGTTGGAGAGCAAATAGCCCCCAATATACATAGCGTGCTACATCAACGGTCCTAT
The DNA here is from genome assembly GCF_902810435.1 of Veillonella parvula. Lineage (GTDB taxonomy): Bacteria > Bacillota > Negativicutes > Veillonellales > Veillonellaceae > Veillonella. Next base: position 450,948 of record NZ_LR778174.1, on the reverse strand, counting down.
CATAGATGCCGAATACACCACACTCTTCGTGCCATTTGTCAAAAACAGAATCGTAGTTCATCTTCCCCCCTATTAGGCACGCTCACCTGTAAGACGGAATAACATTTCCTTATATGCTTCTTCAATATTACCAAGATCTCGACGGAAACGGTCTTTGTCAAGTTTTTCACCAGTTGTAGCATCCCAGAAACGGCATGTATCAGGAGAAATTTCATCACCCAATAAAACTTCACCATTATGGGTACCAAATTCTACCTTGAAATCTACAAGGGTCACATTTTTAGTAGCCAAAAATTTCTTCAATATATCATTTACCTTTAAAGTAATTGTAGAAATTACATCAAGTTGTTCTTGAGTAGCCCAACCAAGTGCTGTGATTTGGGATTCATTGGCAAATGGATCGCCTAATTCATCATTTTTGTAGCAGAATTCAAGGATTGGATGTTTAAGTGGAGTTCCTTCTTCAATGCCAAAGCGTTTAGCCATAGAGCCAGCCGCAATATTACGAACAATAACTTCAAGAGGAACTATTTTCAATGCAAGTACTGTTTGGTTGCGATCATCTTCACGACGAACGAAATGAGTTGGTACGCCTTCTTTTTTCAACAATTCAAAGAAGAAAGAGGAAATTTTATTGTTCAAAACACCTTTTCCAAGAATGGTATCATGTTTCTCGCCATTAAATGCAGTGGCATCATCTTTGTAATGAACGATGTACTCATCTTTGTTATCTGTTGCATATACTTGTTTTGCTTTGCCTTCGTACAATAATGTTAATTTTTCCAAATCGATGTTAGCCATGATCTTTCTCCTTTATCATAAATTAATGATACAAACTAATTAATGATACAAACTATGTAATAGATATCTAAATAAACTGTTTTTCTTAACCAATATTTAATCGCCGATGATTTACATGATTAAATATGAATAGCACCTTGTAATTCTGCATTGTCTGCTAAGACTTTTTCAGCCATATCTTTACGATATAGTTGATATTGTTCTTTCAGGTCTTTATTGAAAGCTGCTCCAATTTGTACTGCAAAGAGCGCTGCATTTTTAGCACCATCTACAGCCATAGTTGCTACAGGCATACCAGATGGCATTTGAACGATAGCAAGCAAAGAATCAATGCCTTTTAGAGCCGTTGCATTAAGAGGAATGCCGATAACAGGTAATGTAGTGAAGCTCGCCACCACACCAGGTAAATGAGCCGCCGCGCCAGCACCAGCAATAAAAGCGATAGCCCCTTCATCTTCAAGTCGTGTGACAAAGTTCTTCACAGCCTCTGGGGTACGATGAGCTGAGGCAATAACCATTTCATAAGGGATTTTGAATTCATCAAGTACGGCAGATGCCTTTTTCATTGTGTCTAGGTCAGACTTGCTGCCCATGATAATACCGACCTTCATAGATCCTCCTAATAAAAAAGCCCAGCCAAAACAGACTGGGACAAATACGCGCAAATAGCCTCCGTAGACTTGCTTTGAGTTTGTTGATTTGCATAGTTCACGGTGCTACCTCCTTCTTGTACTCAAATTGTAACACCTAACATTTACAAAATCAATACTATTTTCGAATATTTTTTTATTAAATATTTTTATCATTCGTTATATTCCGAACTATTATAAAAATATAGATTGCATCATATAAAATAATTTTAAATAAATCTGTAAAATAAAATACTGCCTTTTCAATCTTATAATAACACAAACTTACTCTATCAATTAAAATATTTATATGTTTTTTCTTATCCATACAAAAAGAGGATAACCCATTTATAAACAGGTTATCCTCTTTTCATAATTCCGAACATTAGATCACTTAACTTGTATCTATTATTGATTAGTGAGTACCACTTTCAAAGGCAGCCTTCAATTCACCTACAGATTCTGGAATATAATCTACGATAGAAGACATCAACGCATACATCAATGCAGGCTCGAACGCATCATCACCACACATATATACGCAATCCAAGTATAGGCTAGAATCTTGTTCATCAATATATAGTTTGTAATTTTTATATGTCGCATTGTCACGATTAATTAATGCATTCAAGGCATTCATATTTTGTGCTGTTACCTTTTCAGGGCCTAACACTAAACGAACTACACTATAAATACTGTTATCGAGAATGACGAATAAAGGCATATCCCATAAAGGAGACTTGATATAAGAACGATATACTACTGTACCGTCTTCATCATCAAAATCCTTGCGTTCAAAAGATATGATTTCTTCTTCTTTCAAGAACTTATCAAATAATAAGGATTTAGGATTCATAACAACCTCTATTAAGCTAAACCAGCTACTTTAAGAATATCTTTATGTACAGCATCTAAATGCGGTTGAATTACTTCGAGCAAAAGATTTACTACTACGGTAGGATCAAATTGTTCATTTAAACATGGCATAGACACATCCATATAAATATTATTATCTTCAACGCTCACATAATATTTTGACACTTTATAATCTTGATTTAACGTGTTAAGCTCTTTCAACACGGCAGGAATCACTTTTTCATCAATAGATGTTGTTGTGATAGCAATGCGTGCATAAGTGAATGCGGAGTCGTCTACAACGATGAACACAGGTAGGCTATGGTCATGAACATCTAAACGACCATGATATACAACTGTATTAAGATCGTCTGTCATTTCTTCCTTAGTAAACCAAGTGTTGCCGCCTTTGTTAAGATCAGCAACGAGTAAGTCGAATTTTTCTGCTTTTTTATTCATAATTCCCTCAAACAATAATCAGACTAATTAGTCTTCGATAAACACACAACCATTATCTTTGAATTCTTTAATGCGAACTAAAGACTCTACACGGTAGCCCGCATTTTCGAGGCGTTCACGACCAGGTTGGAAGGATTTCTCGATAGCAATCGCCATTCCTACCACTTCATCACCTGCGTCTTGAACCAATTTAGCAAGGCCCATAGCAGCCTCGCCAGATGCCAAGAAGTCATCAATAATCAACACTTTTTCACCAGCTGGCAAGAATTTTTTAGAAATAGTGATATCATAATTCTCTTCTTTTGTATAAGAGTACACAACACTATGATATACATCATCTACCATAAGGATGGATTTTTTCTTACGCGCAAATACCAATGGCACGTCCAGTTCAAGCGCGGCCATCAACGCCAACGCAATGCCAGATGCTTCGATGGTAACAATACGTTGTACACCTGCATCACGGTAACGATCCGCGATTTCTTTACCAATTGCCTTAAACAATTGTGGATCGATTTGATGGTTTAAGAAACCATCTACTTTTAGCACCCGATTATTGAGGACAATCCCTTCTTCACGAATGCGTTCTTTTAATAATTCCATGTGCTCATACCTCCGCATAACTATCTTTAAATTTTAACGTAAACAACCCCTTAGGGTCAACCTATATCTAGTAAAAGTCTTATAATATAACCCATAAATGTCATTGCAAATATGACTTAAATATTTTGTATATGAATTATATAACTCAACTGCTTTATAAGAATATAATATAGCACGGCAAAACTTACACTAATATATAAAAAGACACACTTTAAGAAAGTTTCCTAAAGTATGTCTTTAAACATGCCTTTTTCTTATAAAATTTTATCTCGAGTACTTTCACGATTAACTAGCAAGGAAGTAAATCTCGCAGCCCCTTCAGATTGAGGAACCAAGCGTGAGCGCACAAGCACAATGTCCCGTGTTGGTACCGGAATATCTGTATCGATGCGCACAATCGTCCCTTCTTGCATTTTTTGTTGCACCACATGATTAGGCAACATGGAAATACCCATATTGATTTCTACAAGGTCTAGTAATACATCGACGCTACCTAATTCAAAGCGAGGCTTACGACAAGCGCCATGAGTCACATCGTCAAAGAATGTACGACTAGCAGAGCCTTTATGCAAGAGCAAGATAGGCTCGTTAAGAAGGCGCCCTTGATCAAAGAATCCCGCCCCTTTATAGTCAGGACCGCCAACAAAGACGTCTTGAATTGTAGCTAGCGTAGTTACCTCTAACTGAGGATTATCTCTCAATCCCTCATAATCATTAACCACAGCTAATTGCGCCTCTTTATTGAGTACCAATTCTACACAATCAGGAGACGGACGATTGATAATATGTAAGCCAATTTCACTTTCTTGTAATTGCCATTTATGGAAATAAGGCAATAAGAAATGGCGACACAAAGTATCTGTGGCAGCCAAATTTAAACTTTCATAAGCTTGGCTAACACGTTCTTGTAATTGGGTAACTCCATTATCAAGAATGGAGAAAGCTTTAGCTACCGTATCAAACAACTCTTTGCCTTCTGGCGTGAACCCTACAGATTTTGTAGTACGCACGAAGAGGGGCATATTAAGTTCCCCTTCTAATTGTTTAATACTTTGACTAATGGCGGATTGGGACACGCCTAATTCTTTTGCGGCACGGGAAAAAGATAAATATAAGCCTACCCCTAAAAAGGTTCTATATAAATCTGCAGATACTGCCATTTTATTCACCTCTGTTATATACTAATAGTAACGTCTTACTTTTAAATATACATATCATTACTCTATTATAACTATAGACTCTCAATATATAATGAATATGTAGAAATCTTCATGAAAGTTAGGTCTTATGACCTTCATGAACTTTTCATATTTATTAGTATTTCTAATCTTTTCATTAGTAAGATTATCTTTACTTATAAGTCTAGACCGACTATACTTAATTTGTCAATATCCCATAGGGAATTATATACATTACAGGAGGCTACAATGGCTATACAACGATTATTCGTAACAAAACGAGAATCTTTCAACCTAGAAGCGCAACGCATGTTACAAACCTTACAACAGGAATTATCTATGCCTGCTACAGATGTGACAATCTATGAGCGATACGACATCGAAAATTTAGATGCAAAAGATCTAGAGTCTGCTAAAAATTTAATTTTTTCTGAACCTCCTGTAGATACTGTATTAGAAAAAATTCCAAATGTACAAGGCTTTGTATTTGCTGTTGAATATGTGCCAGGTCAATACGATCAACGTGCTGATAGTGCAGAGCAATGTATTTCTATGCTCACCCTCACATCCGGCCACATCGTGCGTTGTGCTCGCGTATATGCTATCGAAGGCACCTTTACAAAAGAACAAGAAAATACCATCAAGGCCTACTACATTAACCCTGTTGATTCCCGCGAAGCGAGCCTTGACGTGCCAAACACCTTAGCTCTCGATTTAGAAGATCCAAAACCGGTGGCAACAATCGATGGATTTACTACGATGAGCGATGATGATTTAGAAGCTCTCATCAAGAACTATAGCCTTGCTATGACATTGGCAGACCTTCAAATGATTAGACAACAATACGCAGAGGTGGAGCACCGCGATCCTACGATTACAGAAATTCGCCTCTTTGATACATATTGGTCTGACCACTGCCGTCACACTACCTTTATGACAGAATTGACGGATATCACTATTGAAGACAGTCGCTTTACAGGCTCTATAAAGGAAGCCCTCGAAGAATATATGGAAGGCCGTGCTGAGCTCTACACGACTAAGAAAAAAGCTCGCTCCCTCATGGACATGGCTACATTGGCTGTAAAAGAATTGCGCCACGCTGGAGGACTTACAAATCTCGATGAATCTGATGAAATCAATGCATGTACAATCATCGTCCCTGTCGATGTAAATGGCAAGACTGAAGAATGGTTGTTACTATTCAAAAACGAAACCCATAACCACCCTACTGAAATCGAGCCATTTGGTGGCGCAGCTACCTGCTTAGGTGGTTGCATTCGCGACCCATTGAGCGGTCGCGCCTATGTATACCAAGCTATGCGCATCACAGGCTCTGGCGATCCACATACAAGACTTGAAGATACATTGGAAGGCAAATTACCACAAAGAAAGATTACCCAAGAAGCAGCTCGTGGTTACTCCTCTTACGGCAACCAAATCGGCCTTGCTACAGGTGAAGTAAAAGAATATTACCATCCTGGCTACGTAGCAAAGCGCATGGAAATCGGCGCAGTTATCGGTGCTGCACCTCGCAACCAAGTTCGCCGTGAGGTACCAGTTGCAGGCGATGTGGTAGTATTGCTAGGTGGTAAAACTGGCCGTGATGGCTGTGGTGGCGCTACAGGTTCCTCTAAAGAACATACCGTTGAATCTCTATCCACATGCGGTGCAGAAGTCCAAAAAGGCAATGCTCTTACAGAGCGCAAAATCCAACGTTTATTCCGTCGTGGCGAAGTAACGACACTTATCAAACGTTGTAATGACTTCGGTGCAGGTGGTGTATCTGTCGCTATCGGTGAACTAACTGATGGTGTATCAATCAATCTCGACTTAGTCCCTAAAAAATATGCTGGCCTCGATGGTACAGAGTTAGCCATCTCTGAATCCCAAGAGCGCATGGCCTGTGTCATCGATGCTTCTGATGTAGAGGCATTCAAAGCATACTGCGACGAAGAAAACTTGGAGTGTACAGTTGTGGCAGAGGTAACTGATACAAATCGCCTTGTTATGAACTGGAATGGCGAAGCAATTGTAGATATTAGCCGCGACTTTTTAAATACAAATGGTGCCAATCAACAACAAGAAGCTATCGTAAAAGCTCCTACAGATCGATCCTACTTCTTACGTGGTTCAGCTAGTGCAGATAACTTCAAGGAAAAATGGCTCGCAGCCGTATCCGATTTAAATGCAGCATCCCAACAAGGCTTAGCAGAACGCTTTGACAGCACTGTGGGCGCCAATACAGTCCTCATGCCATTCGGTGGCAAATTCCAAAAAACGCCTACCCAAGGCATGGTTGCTAAATTACCGGTTCTAAACGGTGAAACTACAACGGCTAGTATTATGACTCATGGTTTTGTGCCTGAGTTATCTGCATGGAGCCCTTATCATGGTGCGCAATATGCAGTACTTTTATCTGTAGCAAAATTAGTAGCTCTTGGCGGTCGCCGAGAAGACGCATACTTAACATTACAAGAATATTTTGAACGCCTCAACTCTAAAGAATCTTGGGGTAAGCCAGTAGCAGCTTTACTTGGTGCTTATAAAGCACAAAAAGAACTTGAAATCGGCGCTATCGGCGGCAAGGACTCTATGAGCGGTACATTTATGGATCTTACCGTTCCCCCTACCCTCGTATCCTTTGCGGTTGGTACAGCTCATGTAGATAATATCGTGAGCCAAGACCTTAAAGGCGTGGATCACCGCCTCGTATTCTTCGATGTACCTCGTACATACGATGACACCCCTGATTGGGATCGATTCAAAGAAAACTGCGATACACTACAAGAACAAATTGAAAAAGGTCGCGTTTACTCTGCCTATGTAGTTGATCAAGGCGGCATTCCTGAAGCAGTCACTAAAATGGCCCTTGGCAACAATATTGGTGTTAAATTCGATAAATACGCTGAACGTGGTATCTTCCAACCAGCTCTTGGTTCCTTCATCGTTGAAGTAGATATTACGGCTGTTAATTATCTTTTAGAATTACCTGATGTGAAAGTTATCGGCGTAACCCAAGCCACACCTGTTATCGAATGGGAAGGTCAATCCGTATCGCTCAAAGAAGTACAAGCGGCCTATGAAGCACCTCTAAACGATATCTTCCCAATGTACGCACCAAACGGCTTTGGTGAAGCAGTCGCTTATATTCATGATCAACACGCTAAACCTCGCAGCGCCTCCCTAGGTGCCAAACCAAAAGTTCTTATTCCAGTATTCCCTGGCACAAACTGCGAATTTGACTCTGCTCGCGCCTTTGAACGGGCTGGTGCAGAAACAGATATCGTGCTTATCCGCAACCAAACTCCAGAACAATTAAAAGAATCTATCGACGTAATCAAAGCTAAATTAGCAGAGTCTCAAATTCTTATGTTCCCAGGAGGTTTCAGTGCTGGTGATGAGCCAGATGGTTCTGGTAAATTCATAGCCACCCTCTTCCGCAACCCATACCTTGCAGAAGGTTTAGAAAACCTCTTGTACAAACAAGATGGCCTTGTATTAGGTATTTGTAACGGCTTCCAAGCGCTCATCAAGTTAGGCTTATTACCTGGTGGACATATTGAAACGTTAACTGCAGATCATCCTACATTGACATACAATACCATTGGTCGTCACTTGTCTCGCATGGTCAACACGAAAGTTATTTCCACTAAATCTCCGTGGATGAGCGATGCCAAGGCAGGTGAAATTTACACGGTACCAATTTCCCACGGCGAAGGTCGATTTATTGCTTCTCCTCAACAAGTGTTGGAGTTCAATAAAACTGGCCAAATCGCTACACAATATGTAGACTTTGATGGTATTGCCTCCATGGATAGTCGCTTCAATCCAAATCAATCTGTAGCCGCTATCGAAGGTATTTATAGCCCTGATGGTCGCGTATTCGGCAAAATGGCACACTCCGAACGCTGTGGTGCAGGCATTAGCAAAAATATTCCTGGACAACTAGAAATGCCAATTTTTACATCTGGTGTAAAATACTTCAAATAATTGATTACTATGAACTTTCTTGTGAAAGCCTACTTCTTCAAGTAGGCTTTTTCAATATTGATTTTTTTCGAAAATATTAGTATTATAAATTGATACTATATTTACAAACATGAGTTCTCATGTAAAGCTATACATACCTAGTGTGGGTTAAGAAAGGATTTTATTATGCATTGTGCTCAGAAAATGACTCATAATATCTACTGGATTGGTAGTAATGACTGGACAACAGAACGTTTCGAAAACTTATTTCCTATTCCAAATGGTGTTAGCTATAACAGCTATTTCATCGACGATGAAAAAACTTGTGTGGTAGACTCTGTAGATGCTGAAATTCGTGAAGAGTACTTCGACAACTTGACTCACCTCTTAAATGGTCGTGAACTTGATTACATCGTCGTAAACCATATGGAACCTGATCATTGCCAAACATTATTGGAAACATTGGAACGGTATCCAAATTGTAAAATGGTAGGTAATGCTACAACATTCCGCATGTTTGAGCAATTCTATAACACTCCAAAACCAGAACAATACCATCAAATTAAAGAAGGCGATGAAATCTGTTTAGGTAAACATACTTTAGTTTCTTACACTATGCCTATGGTTCACTGGCCTGAAGTAACTTGTACATACGAAAAATCTACAGGCACATTGTTCTCTGCAGATGCTTTTGGTACATTCGGTACAGTTAATGGTAATATCTTTGCTGACCAAACCGATTTCGTAGCTACATACGAAGAAGAAGCCCGTCGTTACTATACAAATATTGTTGGTAAATACGGACCTCAAGTACAAAATGCGCTTCGTAAAATTTCTAATCTTGATATCAAACGCATTGCTCCACTTCATGGTCCAATCTGGCGCACCCCTGAATCTATCCAATATATCACGCACAAATACTTACATTGGTCCAGCTATACTGCTGAGAAAAAAGGTGTTGTTATCGCTTTTGGTTCCATGTACGGCAATACTCGTGCTATTGCTCAACAATTAGCTAAACAACTATCCAAACGTGGCGTTACAGATATCAAAATTTACGATGTTTCCAAAACTAATGCTTCTTACATCATCTCCGATGCTTGGAAATATACGAACTTGGTAACTATCGCACCTACATATAACTTGAATCTATACCTTACTATGGAAAACTTTATCCATGAATTAAAAGCCCTTAACTTCCAAAACCATAAAGTATCCATCATCGGTAACCACTCTTGGGCTTCCGCTGCGATGAAAACAATGGTTTCCCATTTCGAAAATGATTTCAAAGACATTGAAATCGTTTCCGAACCACTAGATATCAAATCCTCTTTGAAAGAAGAAGATCTTCCATTAATTGAAAAAATGGCAGACGATATCAAAGCGTCCATTGAAGCTGCTGAAATTAAAGACGTATTCTAATACAAGAGCCGCCTATTTAGGCGGCTTTTCTTTTTATATACCACATTTTATACGCCTAAAACCAAGCTATGATTTTTGGTTTATATCCATTTATTGAGATCAAATACTATATTTTAAAAGCCTTGTAAATATGCAATAATTCTACTATTTTTTTGCTTGACATAAATCTAACTTTTTCATATACTATACAAGTACCTGTTACACAACAGAATACATGGAGAGGTGTCCGAGCGGCTGAAGGAGCATGATTGGAAATCATGTGTGCGGTTATCCCGTACCCAGGGTTCAAATCCCTGTCTCTCCGCCATAGTAAAAGCAGTGCTTTCGCACTGCTTTTTTATTTGCATATAAAGAAAAAGCTATTCGAATTATACTCGAATAGCTTTTTGTATATCACACTATATTAGTTGTGAATTTTCTTTGCAATATCACCGATAATTTCAGGTGTTGTTCTACAACAGCCACCAATGATTTCAGCTCCAGCTTTTCGCCATACCTCAACGTAGTCTACAAATGATGCAGCATCGCCATACCAAGTTTTAGTTTTACTATCATAGCTTTCACCAAGATTAGGATATACAGCAATCGGTTTATCTGTAACAGTACGAATATCTTTTATCAATGATTCTACATATTCCGGTCTGGTACAATTAATGCCAATCCCTGTAATAGGATGTACCTTATCAATCATTTGTGCACATTTAATAATGGTTTCGCCACTAGAAACATGGTGCCCATCTTTACAGGAAAAAGCAATCCATGCAGGAATACCTTTGGATGTAAACGGATCAGACATAGCTCTCGCAATAGCGATCGCTTCAGCATAAGACGGTATGGTTTCAAAGGATAATATATCTGGATTTTCTTCACAGAATAACGCTAATCGAGGAATATGGAATACCTCTAGATATTCTGTTTGTACATCAGGATACCCACGGTATTCAGAACCATCCGCCAAGAAAGCGCCATAAGGACCTACAGAGGCTGCCACCAACGGTTTAGGTAAAGCACCTTCAGAAAAATATTTAACCCCCTCAGGAGTGTCTTCACCGAGCTTAATACCACGCAATGTAAGCGCCCCATTCGCCTTTGCTTCTAAAAACTCATTACGAGCTTGCACGGCTAAATAAACAGATAGTTTAACGAGCTCTATCGCTTCTTCCGTGCCATAACCTAAACCTTTAAATCCTGCTACTGTCGCTTGATAGCCAGAGCTTTGAATGATATCGGCACCCGCAGCTAAATAAGAAATATGTATTTTCTTAATGATATCTGGCTGATCCATGAGAACCTTAGCAGACCACAACTTATGTTGAATATCACAGCCATAACGCTCTAATTCGGTCCCTAAAGCTCCATCTAAGACGAGGGCGCCCTTTTCCTTAATAATATCTAAAAATGCACTTCGTTTAGCCATCATATCACCCATTCTATACATACCTCATATAACACGAGGCTTACCTAGCATATTATATCAAATAATACATTCTGGTACTATCTACAAACTATTTTAATACCTCTGCTGGAGGCTCCTTACCAAACCATTTCTTATAAATTTCTGCGTATTTACCGTTTGCTTTGATCTTAGCCAAACCATCATTGATTTTATTAAGCAACTCTGTATTGCCTTTTTTCACAGCAATACCAAGTGGTGCCGCATCATAATCCTCTCCAGTAACCTTTGCGATACCTTTGCCCTTACCATTAACATAATATTCGTTTACTGGTGTATCGTTGATAACTACATCAACGCCTTTATTTTGTAGTTCTAAGAAAGCATCAACGATAATATTAAACTGGCGCACATCAGCATTTGGAACTTTGCTAGCGATTTCTGCCCCTGTAGAGCCGATGGATACACCAATGCGCTTACCTTCTAAATCCTTAAAACTATTAATATTGGTGTTATCAATGTTCACAACGAGACCATTACCTGCAATATAGTACGGTTTACTAAAATCAACGGATTTTGCTCGTTCTTCAGAAATAGTCATATCCGAAATGGCGATGTCGATGGTATTACTTTGTAATGCTGGTAAAAGCGCATCAAAGTTTAGATTTTGAATATCTGCTTCTATGCCCTCTTCGTTTGCAATCGCATTGATAATATCAATATCAAATCCAGCTAATTTACCACTATCTCTGTCTTTAAAACCAAATGGTGCATAGGTCGCATCAGTACCTACGCGCCATGCCTTCTGACTATTACCCGCATTACCACAGCCTGCGATTAATAAACTACTAGCAATGGTGAAAGCCCCTAATAGAGCTGCTATTTTCTTAAATTTCATATTATTACCCTTACTTCTCTCCGTTCTATCTAGAAACAGAGTTCTTCTTAATCAACTAATATATTTATACTTACACTTATGAGCATAATAAAAATAATACCTCTAAAGGTATTATAGTTTTATGATAACATTCGATATAGTACGGGTCAATAAATCCAACTATACCAATAGGTATTGAATTGATATAGTTTTTAGCTATATCGAAAATAACATTCCTAAGTATATAAAAAGACCGCCTTTACCAAGCATAGATGAAACTTGATAAAGGCGGTCATCTCCAAAATGGAGGATTCCTGGTTATTTATAGAATAAATAAGCTATTCAATTCATTTAGGATATATAGTATGTAATTTATTTAGCATGTTTAGCTTTTATATACATAGCTACCTTGTACAAGAACGTACAGAGTAATAAATACATTACGATACTGAGATATGTCGCTTCAGGTGTTTCTACCCAAGCTTGAGCGAATACATCAACACCTGCAATGCGAAGCACTGCACTGAATAAAGAGCCAATCGCACCACCGGCTACGAGACCAGAGGCAATTGTACTACCTTTGGAGAAGCGAAGATCTGCCAATTCTTTATCTTTTGTACTATTTTGTACAAGATACGCAATCAAACCTCCGATAAGTAATGGTGTATTAATTTCCATTGGCAAGTATGTTCCCAAGGCAAATGCCAACGGCGGAACTCTTACCATCCACAAGATAATTGCAAATAATGCACCAGCCATGTAAAGAGGCCATTGAGCACTACCACCAGTCATCATTGGCTCAATGATTGCGGCCATAGCGTTCGCTTGAGGTGCATTTAATGCATGATCTCCTACAAATCCATAAGCATCGTTTAAAAGAATCATAACACCTACAGAAAGTACGGCACAAAGAATAGTACCAACGATTTGCCATTGTTCCATTTTCTTAGGTGTAGCACCTGTCATATGTGCCACCTTAAGTTCAGACATAAAGTTACCAGCCATCCCAATAGTAGTACCAATAAAGGATGCCATCATGAGGACTGCTATCATACCGACCTTACCAGTCATACCTGCTGCGGTTAAGCATACAGCGGAGATAATAATCATAAAGATTGTCATACCTGAAACTGGTTCTGTACCTGTATAAGCGATGGAGCTAATCCCCACTACAGATAATAGGAATGACATAATAAGAACAATTAAGAATGCTACAATTGTTTGTCCGAAGCTTTCAGCATACATAAAATGGAAATATGCTGCAAATAAAACTGTACATAACAAGATGCCAGCACCAATCCAAGATGTAGGTACATCACGTTGTGTACGAAGCAAATTAACATCTACAGTTTTAGAACTAAAGATATCAAGCACTGCATTTTTAACAACATTTGCTACCACTTTAGACATTGTAATTAAACCAATAATGCCTGCCATAGCGAGCATGCCGATACCAATATGACGAACATAATCGAGGAATACCTTGCGAATTGGGGCCTCGCCCAATGGAACTGCATGACCGCCAATTTGCATAATATGTTCAGGTGCTAAATAGTACACAATCGGAATACATACAAACCAAGAGAAGAAAGAACCGGCTGCAATAATAGCCGCATAGCGAAGGCCCGTGAAATAACCAAGGCCAAGCAATGCTGCATCAGTATCTACCGCTGCAGTTAGCTTAGTTTGATCTGCAAGAGCTGCCCCCCACTTAAAGGTAGCAGTGCGAATAACCTCTTGCCACCACCCCAAACTATTAAGAATAAAGTCATACACGAGAGCAATTAAACCAGAGCCAAGCATAAGTTTTGCTTTGCTACCTTCATTACTCATCAATACTTCCGCTGCAGCACGACCACTTGGGAACGGATACACATAGTGCATTTCCTCAACGAAATAGCGACGGAACATAACGCATAATAAAACACCTAAAACGCCGCCAAGAATGATAGGAATCGCCATTTGTACAAAGGATACATCTGTTACATTCCAGATGTAAAGGGCTGGCAAAAAGAACATAGCCCCTGCTAATGTGTTCGTACTAGAACTAGCGATAGCTTGAATGTGTACCGTTTCGGCAAAAGCATTTTGTCGCTTTAAAATAACTGCTGTACCCATAGCAAGTACAGATACTGGTGCAAAAGCATCTACTGTTTGACCGATTTTCAAACATAAATAGCCAACAGCCAGTGTGAAAACTGCCGCATAGAACAAGCCCCAGAAGACTACATATGAGTTAATCTCTACGTAATCTTTCTTAGGATCTAACACCGGTTCTATGGGTGGAATGGAACGAACCTCGTCCGACATAGTAAAACCTCCTCACAGAAAAAGTACAAACGTATAACTATTCACCTTTATACTAACACGGTACTACACATGGTTCAATGGTTTTCTATGCACTATGCGAATAAAACAATACACCCCCTATAAATAATTATTTTGCATTTTTGGCGTCCCTGTTCTACAATGAAAGTATATTAAGAATCTCTATTATGTAACGGTATCGTATACTGCCCTGTATAACACGTATGTTTACTTACGAGGAGGCTCATTATGGAATCAATGGTCGAACGTTTTGTACGCTATACGAGCATAAATACACGGTCTAATGAGGAAAGTACAACCATTCCTAGTACTCAAACTCAAGTAGACTTTGCTACGAATGTGCTCGTCCCAGATTTAAAAGCAATAGGATTAGATGAGGTTATTTATAATCGTGAAAATGGTTTTGTCATCGGCACATTAAATGCTAACACTGATGAGAAAACTCCTTCCATCGGCTTCATTGCCCATATGGATACAGCTGATTATAACGCAGAAAATATTAAGCCTCGTATCGTAGAAAACTATGATGGTAGTGATATTTGCCTTAACGAAGAACATCAAATCTTCACCCGTCGTACAGATTTTCCTAACCTAAAAAATTACATTGGCAAGTCCTTAGTTGTAACCGATGGTCTAACACTTCTTGGTGGTGATGACAAGGCTGGCATCTGTGAAATCATGGAAGCCCTCGCCTATCTCGTATCTCACCCAGAAATCAAACATGGTAAAATCATGTGTGCTTTCGGTCCAGATGAAGAAATCGGTACTGGTGCTGACCACTTCGATGTTAAACAATTTCCTGTAGACTATGCTTACACTATCGATGGTGAAAGCCTAGGCCAACTCGAATATGAAACCTTTAATGCAGCTGGCGGTACCGTTACCCTGAAAGGTGTTTCTGTTCACACAGGTACTGCCAAAGGCATTATGATCAACTGTGCTAAACTAGCTATGCAATTTGACGCTTTATTACCAGGAGCAGCTGTTCCTGAGCACACATGTGGTCGCCAAGGTTTCTTTATGCTCATGAGCATGGAAACACAAGTAGATACCGGCAAAATGAACTATATTATCCGCGACCATAATAAGGAATTGTTCGAAGCAAAAAAAGCATTCTTCTTACAAGCAGGTCAAACATTGAATGAAATATATGGGCGTGAAGTATGTGAGGTCTCTGTAAAAGACCAATACTATAACATGTACGATATCATCAAAGACAATATGGAATGCGTAAACGTAGCCAAAGCAGCAATGAAAAAAGCTGGAATTACACCTATTTGTGATCCTATTCGCGGTGGCACAGATGGATCCAAAATCTCCTTCATGGGCATTCCTACACCAAATATTTTTACAGGCGTAGAAAATCTACATGGTCGTCATGAATTCGCATGTATCGATGATATGAAAAAAGCTGTTGAAGTTATCGTTAATATTGTAAATATTGAAAAATAATAATATTAGCAAAGCAGTACTAGATAACCAAAAAGGACTATACGAGCCTAGGCTCGTATAGTCCTTTTATTTTACATTTTACGCAAGCTTACCATTATGTTTGCGATTCCTAATTTCTTCTTCTTCAGCGCGAGCTTTCAACGAGAGGTCTCTCTCAGTCCCCACATAACGGCCATATAATAAATAATAGGCAACCAGCGCAAGGAGCGCAACAACAACAGTTACATGGAACATACTAGCATAACCTACAACCTCTTTAACGGCACCTAAAATATAGGGGCCAAAGCCAAGCCCCATATCCAAGGCAATGAAGTAT
Source organism: Veillonella parvula (assembly GCF_902810435.1). Lineage (GTDB taxonomy): Bacteria > Bacillota > Negativicutes > Veillonellales > Veillonellaceae > Veillonella. The sequence continues at coordinate 434,666 of NZ_LR778174.1, read as the reverse complement.
GTAGATGTGGCAACACCAATACGATGAACAGGTACTATCTTAACAGTAACAGCTTGTCCGTTGGACATAAATGTACCATATCCAAGGCCAACAAACACAGCCGATAAAAGCACAAGCCATGTGGAGTGAGCGATGGATAATAAGAAAATACCAAGTGCTAAGGATACAAAACAAGGATAAAGAACGAAGTTTTCCCCTTTCATATCGAAAACAATGCCAAGCAATGGCCTTGTTATAGTAATAACGACGGCATATACAACAAAGAAGAAAGTGCCCGCCATAATAAGATCTAGATCTTTTGTGTAAGCCGCCATAAAGCCAATAACGCCAGAGTAGGCAAAGCCGACTAAAATGGAAACAAGACTGATTGAATTCATCCGTGGTTCAATATAGTCCGAAATTCTAATGCCCTTATGTCCTTCAGATTCGATACCAAGTTTAGGTTCATTAAATTTCATGATTACAGAGCCAATACCGCAAAGGATGATAAGTACAACACAGAATGCAATGATAAAATCATAACCAAGACTATGAAGCATCAATATACCTAAGAATGGTCCTACTGCAGCGGCAAGAGAAGTAGATAAGCCATAATAGTTAATCCCTTCCCCTCGACGTGACGTAGGAATAATAGCAGCTATGATAGTACTTGTAGCAGTAGATGTAATACCATAAGCAAAACCATTTAAGAAGCGAACACTATCAAGCATTAGTAAATTAGGTGTGTAGAAATACATAGCTGTTGAAATCAAGTAAATCAATAACCCTAAATAGAGCATCTTACGACATCCTAGGATACTGATAAACCGCCCTGCCAACAAACGGGCTACAACGGTGCCAATAATATATATACCAACAGCAAGTCCCGCTTGACTAGCCGTAGCATGAAGATTATCTTTTGCTACAACCGCAATAATAACGATTAATAAATAATAAATCAAAAATACTAAGAAATTAATCAAAGTATCAAGGACAAAGGATTTTGTCCACAAGGCCTCCTTAGCCTTATCCATATTATCAACTCCATTTTTTAAATTATTGTCAACCAGTTTGCGACAACGATTAATTATAAACCTCTCATTATAAAAAACAAGAATTAATATATTATATATCTTATCAATTTTATTTATAACAAACTACATATTCACAATAAACAAGCATTAATCTCCATTTTAATATCTCATATATTTTTACGATATAAAAACACCTTCAATAGCGACAGATGAGACCAAAAGACTCAAAGCCAACTATTAAAGGTGCTACTTTAAATATTTATTTTGTTTTTAGACCACAAGCTTTGAAGAAATTCTTGTACGCTTCAGCCTTTTTCGGTAGACTCAACGGATAGGCACGTGATGTAGATGGCAAACGTGTCAATGTCAATTCCCGACCATTAAATACAAAAGGAATTGTTTCACCAGTTTTAGGTAATTTAACCTTTTCTGGTAAAAGGCTCAATAAAATCTCCGTAGCCTTGCCGCCTGTTGTACCAATATGCTTACAGTCAGGGATTTGCTCCAGTACGTCCGCAAGTGGAACTGGTTCAACGACCTTAAGAAATGCATCAGATGCATTCCCTTTTTCGCGAATAGCTTTCAAAACAGTAGGACAAGATGCAATTCCAGCTTCAGACAAAAAGGCTTTGATCTTCTCAGGATCCATCGCTTTTTCCTCACCATTTCTAAAATGATCTTTTTCATCAAAGAATACGAGGCCAAATACACGCCACATATCATTTTGGAAATTTGGATAATGGAATTCCATAGCACGTTTTGATTGTTCTGGAGGAAATGTGCCCATCATCATGACTGTCGCCTTCTTTGGTAAGAATGGAGGGAATGGTCTTGTTTCAATTGTTTCTGCCATATAGCATCAACTCCTTTCACATTCTAATATGAACTTAATTTTCAATACAATATATGAGATATATCACACATTATAATCCAATTAGCTCCTAGGTGAAAGCAACTAAAGAACTCATTAAAATATATCAATAGACTTACATTATCTATTATTATTGGCCAATTGGTTGAGAAACTAAGGTATTAATATGATCGAAACCAACTGGTGTCGGAGATACGAGATACAAGCAAATTACAGCAGCCACGGCAAAACCGATTGCTAAATAAGAGAAACTGCCATTACGAGGAAATTCATACATACCAAAGAGGCGTATCCCTATAGCAGCACCAATAGCTGTAATCAAAGACGGTATAGAAAAAATGTTATAAAAACCGAATACTACCATAAGGCCTGCATAGCCACCTACTACAGTAACCATAGGCAACATGCGATCCATTGGATTTGGAATAGATCGCGTAAGTGCAGCTGGATAATATGAAGCCTCTATGCCAAACATGCCTAAGAATATATTAAAACCAGCCCAAATGCTATCCCATATGTTTCTAAAAGCATCTCTATGCTTGCCGGCATACCATGCAAAGTCTGTAATGATTAAAATGGCTAAGCCTACACAGACAAAGTAGAATTCACTAGGAATTTTAGGACCTATATAAGCACCTACAGCTGTTACAACAGCACTCAAAATCGATGCTACTATTACGCGCTGTAAACGAGGTCGTTTATTTTCAGGAATGCGTTTATACACAGTAGCCAATAACTCTAAAACAAAGCAAGCCATAAAAACAGCAATGCCTGCAGCAGGAACAAAGAACGCGCTTACCAAACTCAAAATGAAGGGAATGCACAAGCGCCATTTAGGGAATAAGACAAGATCTTTATAATCTAAACGAATATCTTGTGTTTCCATAGTGAAGTTGTTGTACACCACAAAGAGCAACATAAAGGCGATTACGTCAACCGCAGTTGCACCCCAAATCAATAAAGTTGGTACTACAACCATAGATAAGGCTACCCCAGAAAGGCGAGATAAACCAGCAGCCACTAAGCCCAGTAATAAAAACGGTGTTAAAGCAGATATAATTTCGAGCATAATATTCCTCCCATCATTGTATAAATTTAAGTATATAGTATCTACCACACTACATCAAGGAGAGATATATTTTTTCATAGCTAGACGCTTTCGCACAGCAGAGGTAGAGCAACCCATCGCCTGTGCAATCTTTGCAACTCCATAACCTTGAGCACGGAGTTTTTTAATCTTATTTTCGTCTAGATCAAGAGTATTTGCCCTTATTTCTATACCTTGCTCTCGCAAATACATTGCCACTGTAGAACCACGTATCCCATAAGCCAGTCCAATGTCATCTGTACTCATGTGATGATGAATATATAAATAAGCCATCTCCTCTACACGCATAGGCTTTCGAACTTTAGGAAGTAAGCAATTTCCCATATGCCGCAATACATGGTGAACTTTCCATCGCGATATACCATACATACGAGCAATGGCATCTGTACTATTTCCACTTTTATAAGCCCTACATATACGTACTACATCTATAGAGACGTTTTTATTTGATTGCTGACAAGCCAATCCATATTCTTTCAAGCGATTCGCTATCGTCGTAATAGACACATCATAACGCTTTGCTAATGAATGGAGCGACCACTTACCGGTCTCATACAAAGCTTGTACATGGACCATATTGATTTCTTTCTTCAGAGGCCTCCGTTCGATATCGTACGCTTTCATACGGCGCATGATGGTATCAACACTACATTGAAAATAATCCGCCACATCGCGAACGCTCCATTGTTTCTCTATATATAATTGCTGCAACAGCTGTTTTGGTATAACACGCACATTTCGATACATAATTTTGCCCTTCCTTATAAACGAACTCCTTCCCCTATTATTGTGAAAGTTTCACTAAGAAAAAACAATAAAAAAGAGGTTCCTAATAGTCACATAGGTGACCAATAGGAACCTCTTTCAATATGTAATTATATGCCCCACATTATGATATGTGACAGTATGGTTGCTATACCACATCAGTGCACAATCCATTATTATTTATGTTCCAATAAAACCATAATTAGTTTATACACTTATAAATAGATTACTTCATTAACGGTATCTACGTTCAAGAGCTTTAGGTTTACTTAAAATGATGGACCATTTCATGCCCTCTTTTAAAGCATGATTAGATTTACGACCGCGAGTTGAAGTCGCAGCTAGAGCAGTAGGCGCAGTTGTAATGCCTACATTTTCAATAAGAACTTGCCCCTCTTTAGCTGCTTTATCTCGTTTAAACTCAGCTAGTCTTTCACTTAAGGTCGGCCCCGTAACAGCTTCTCTATCTAAGCGAGTCTTACTGGTAGTATAACTCGGATTGCTACTGGAACTTTTCATTGATAAGGCTTCAATATCTCGTTGAGCTGCTGCAGCCTCTTCATTGAAATGTATGTCCTCCATAGTTTTCGATGGTGCTTCTGGTTGCTGATTTACAATCGGTTTATCTTCATAAGAGTCCCGATAAAAGTCATCAACCTTAGACAAATCATCCATAGACGGTTCATCTACCTTGCGTTCTATGGAGATGCCATATTCGCGCTCCATATCTTCCCAAGTTCCGCCACCAGAGCTTTCATACTCATCATACTCTTCAGACTCTTCAGTATTCTTATTTTTTATAATGGAAAAAGCAATGTACGCTATGATACCTAAAACAAAGATTGGATTATGCGAAAAGATGGATAGCACTGAAGACAAAATAGAGTCCATAGCTACTCCTATTCACCATCTGCTAAGTTTTCACGCATTTTAGTGTCTGCAATAATATTGTTCATATTGTAGTAATCCATAACGCCAAGATTACCATTTCTGAAAGCTTCTGCCAATGCTTTAGGGACTTCAGCTTGTGCTTCCACAACCTTAGCTTGCATGTCTTGTGTTTTAGCACGCATTTCTTGTTCTGTAGCAACAGCCATTGCACGACGTTCTTCCGCACGAGCTTGAGCGATTTTCTTATCCGCTTCCGCTTGGTCAGTTTGCAATTGAGCGCCAATGTTACGTCCCACGTCTACGTCAGCGATATCGATGGACAAGATTTCGAATGCAGTACCCGCATCAAGGCCTTTACCCAATACAGTACGGGAAATGTGATCTGGATTTTCCAATACATCTGTATGTTCTTCAGAGGAACCTACAGTCGTTACGATACCTTCACCTACACGGGCAATAATTGTGGCTTCACCAGCACCCCCAACGAGGCGATCGATATTCGCACGTACAGTAACACGAGCACGAACTTTCAATTCAATACCATTTTTTGCTACCGCAGAAATAATTGGAGTTTCAATCACTTTAGGATTAACGGACATTTGAACCGCTTCCAATACATCACGACCGGCGAGGTCGATAGCTGCGGAACGTTCAAAGGTCAACGGAATAGATGCCCGTTCAGCGGCAATCAAAGCATCTACAACGCGGTCAACGTCACCACCTGCGAGGTAATGAGCTTCCAACTGATTTACATTCACATCAAGACCTGCTTTATTAGCTTTAATCAAAGGCATTACGATTTGAGATGGATTTACACGACGTAAGCGCATGCCTACAAGTGTAAAGATACCAACGTTAACGCCCGCTGCTAGAGCAGATACCCAAAGTCCTAATGGCACAACATATAAGAATACCATAATACCAATCAGCAAAATGGGAATCAAAATTAAAATACCTACATCCATAATAACCTCCATTATTTACAACGATGTTGTGAAAGCTTAATCACGCTTTCTAACAATATTGCGGCCACCTACAACGCGAAGCACCACAATAGGTGAACCGGCATCGATGAAGTCACCTTCGGTTACAACATCTACCAAATTACCATTAATTTTAGCAATACCTGCAGGGCGCAGTGTTGTATGAGCTACGCCTTCCTTGCCAGCCAAATCTTCTAATACATCATTAGATACATAACCAGCTTTTGTCGTAGATCGTTGCCCTAAGGTAAACAATTTGCCTATCCAAGTCTTTTCAAAGTGATTAAAGAACACGATGATAATGACAATTAACAAGGCTGTTAATCCTAGCACGGCATACAATGCTACTGTGCCTTCCCCAAGAGCTACATAAACGCCCCACAGGAATGCGCAATAACCGATAAGACCTAAAATACCGCCTGGTACTACGAGTTCTACCGCCATCAAGGCAACGCCGATAGCCATCCATATCAAAAACTCCATAGGGCCTCCTCTCTTAAATTAATTTTATACAACTGATATGTTCATTATACAATATTGAGGATAAATTATAAAGACACTAAATAAAAACGACTACTTGCGCAGGTACAACCTGATTCAGTAGTCGTTTATTATACTGAGTACAAATCAATTTACTTTATGATCTCAAGGTTATATTCCAAGATTTTAAAGAGCCATGATATTATACTTCTGTTTTTTTCAATTGGTCATTGCCAACGCCTGTTTTTTGAAGGATTAACAAGCTAATGCTCATAGCCATACCTACTACAGTGGCAAGACCCATCCCTTTTAATACAACAGGACCAACTGCGAGTTCTGCACCGCTAAGACCTACCACAAGGATAACGGATGTAAGAATCATATTAACAGGATTTGTGTAGTCTACTTTACGTTCTACAAGCATACGCAAGCCAGATGCTGCGATGATACCGAACAATAAAATAGAAACCCCACCCATAACAGGTACTGGGATAGCATGAATAAGTGCTGCCACTTTACCAACAAAGGATATAATCATCGCAAGCACTGCAGCACCGCCAATTACCCATACGCTAAAACAACGAGTAATTGCAAGTACGCCGATGTTTTCACCATACGTCGTATTTGGTGTAGCACCAAAGAAACCAGAAAGAATATTTGCAAGGCCATCACCAAGCAAGGATCTTTGTAGACCTGGCTCTTTCATCAAGTCTTTAGCGACAATATTACTAGTAACAACTAAATGACCAACATGCTCTGCAAATACTACGAAGAGCGCCGGCATAATCATGATAATCGCATTGATATCAAACACAGGCATGCCGTAGAACTGAGGCAATGAAAGCCAAGGAGCAGCTTCTACTCCAGAGAAGTCAACAACTCCCATCACAGCAGACAATACATAACCGGATACAACACCAATAAGAACAGGAATAACAGCTAAGAAACCACGGAACACAACAGTTCCTAGTAAGGTAACAACTAAGGAAAACATAGAGATAATAACAGCTTGACTATGGCTCATGCCTAAATCTTGATTACCGATAAGGCCAGACATACTCATCGCTACTGGCGCTAATTCTAAGCCGATAATCGCTACGATAGCACCCATAGCAGCTGGCGGAAATAATTTATCAATCCAACGCGTACCAATATAACGGACGAGAACAGATAAAATAACAAAAGATAGACCAAATATAACGAAGGCGCCCTTTGCTGCTTCATAGCCAAGACCAGCAGATAATACACCTGCTACAGGCGCAATAAAAGCAAAGCTGGAACCAAGATATGCAGGAATCTTACCCTTACACACGAATAAGTATAATAATGTACCAATACCATTCATAAACAATGCTGTTGCAGGGTCTACTTTTAATAAATACGGTACCAATACGGTAGAGCCAAACATGGCAAATAAATGTTGAAAACTAAGTGGTAACATTCGGCCCCATGATGGGCGTTCTTGAATATCAATATAATCTTTCATCATTTCTCCTCACACACAATATAACGATGCTAAGTTCATATAGTACAGTCCTTAAATATACTCTATGAATTTACACAAACAGATTTATCTTATGATACATACGTTAGATATTAACGTTCAAATTTAGTCTATCTACGAGTCGACTTTTTAGAAGGCCGTGGTTTAAACGGTCCAGGCATATTTGTCTTATTAGTACGCGTCGTAGCAGCAGGCTTAAAACGACTTTGTGTTTCTTCACGCAAAGATGGTAATGGTTCAGCTGTACCAACTTGTTTTACCCCTTCTACATTACGACGACCAATGCTTGCCAACAACCCAATAGCCATGAAATTCATCAATAATGAAGAGCCCCCATAACTAACAAACGGTAATGGTACCCCTGTTACAGGCATGATACCGCATACCATGGCGATGTTAAACAAAGCCTGACCACTGATAAGCAATGTTATGCCCATTGCTAACCATTTCCCGAATTCATCACGAGCCTTATTAGAAATGCGGAACCCAAAATAGGTAAAAGCCGCAATCAGAACGACAACAAACACTGCACCAATGAAACCCATTTCTTGGGCCCATACAGCAAAGGCAAAGTCCGTATGTGCTTCTGGTAAGTAAAAATACTTTGATGTACCTTGCATAAAGCCTTCGCCTAAAATACCGCCAGAACCTACGGCCAACAGCCCTTGAACTGTTTGATACCCCATATCCTGCGCATGAGGCCAAGGATCAAACCAAGATTGAATACGTTCCCAGCGATATGGTGACATGCGAGCTGCAATAAAGCCAAGAAATCCAGCTATCGCAAACGCTCCGCCAAAGAATTTTCCATCAAAGCCCGCTAAGTAAATGAGCACAAAGGAAAAGCCAAAAATCAGTACGGTCGTGCCCATATCTGGTTGCAAGATTGTTAAGCCTGCAAATATAATTGGCCATATTAACATGGGCAACATATAACTTATACGTTCACTAAAATAACCTTGTAAATTAATGAGAGGGTTAGTATGCTTTGGTTTTCCCCATTTCCGCATGGTACTCAATTTAGCCGACGTCCATATCAAGGCAGCCAATTTCGCAAATTCTGAAGGTTGAATCGATACAGGCCCAATAACAATCCAACGACGCGCACCATTAATGACTGCACCAATCACAAGAACCAAAATCATACCAATTAGTGTAGCAATCATAATTCTTTGCAACATGTGAGGCTTCTGTAACTTACGGTAATCGTAACGATACAATATAACACCAGCCGCCATAGACAAAAACAAGAATGTCATATGTTTTAAAAAGTATCCTAGTAATCCCGTATTTTCATAGATAGAGCTGATATACGTAGCACTAAAGATATTTACACTGCCTATAATTGTAATGAGAAGAATAGGTAAGAGCATACCTTGTAAATCATTTTTAAAGAGTGAGCCCCACCGACTATCCCCCTTATTCGGTGTTTGCATGTTAAGCCTCCTTTTGAACTTTTGGCTTAATTGCTTCTAAGCGAAAAATAGGTTGTCCTTTTTTACTAAATTTCTCTTCATACTCAGTTTTTACATTTGGAAGGTCTGTGCTATGTAAATCATACGTTACATTTTTAAGCTCCCAACCACACGCTTTAAACTCTTCAAGAGAGAACATGAACAACCCTTCATTATCTGTCTTAAAGTGAACTTCTCCACCATCTTTCAAAAGGCGGGCATAACGATCAAGGAATGTGTGATATGTAAGGCGGCGTTTTGCATGTTTAGCCTTAGGCCAAGGATCACAGAAGTTAATATAGAAACGATCAACTTCTCCAGGTGCCACTATCTCTTCGATACCTGCAATATCAAATAGAGAGACCTTTGCATTGTTTCGCTCTCCTTCAAAGATTTTTTGTGCTGCATAATAGATAACACCCATTTGTACTTCAAAACCTACGAAGTTAGCATTTGGATACGCTTCAGACATCCCCGCAATAAAGCGACCTTTCCCCGTCCCTAGTTCCATATATAATGGGTACTCAGGATGCTCAAATAATTCACGCCATTTGCCTTTGTGCTCTTCTTGACCAGACAAAATGATGTGAGAGTCATATTCGTGGATAGCTTCATCAATCCATGGTTTTCTACGAAGGCGCATACTTTCTCCTTACATCTATTTTTAATAATATATTTATATTTATTATTACAGGTCATATACCTATCTTATTAATTATAGAAAAGGGGACCTTAAACGTCAATTACATTCTATGGATTTAACCCTAATCAATGGAACTGTGAACGTAAAAGCCATAAGAAAAGACCTACTTCCGAAAGAAGTAGGTCTACATTTTATTGGAAAATCATAGCTTCTAAGTTTTCAATTTGATATTGACTTAGGCCAAGTTCAGATAAACTCTTTTCAGCTGCAGTGAAAAGATTATTTTTACCAACTCGAGTACCTAGTGCTGCCGCAGCGACCAATTCACGGTCCAATTTACCTAAACGTGAACGATTACGATTTTGAGGTTTTGGTTTTTTCATACGGAACGTATTATATTGAACCCCCTCTTTTGTTTCCTCAGCTTTCGGCTTTGTTAAAGGTGCCCCATTAGTGCCATTCCCCAATAAAGCACTAAGTCCTGTTTGCTTTGGAACCAATTTTTCGTACTCATCGCCAAACTCAGGGCGTTCATCACGTAGTTGATCAAATGTAGCTAAAGCAGCATTCATTTGTTTCAAGCCCGCAGCAGAGTAAAGTTGACGAATGGCAATACTCACCTCTTGCGGCGTCAACGTGCCTCGCTCAATAGCAGATGCAATTGCACTCTTTAATGCACCTTGATCACCAGACGCAGTATAGCGGCCGATTTCAACCAAGTCTTTCTGACGTGCATTAAGCTCTTTTGGCGTATATATATTTATCTCAGATATAGATGGTGCCTGTTTAGAAGGTTGTTCTCCCGCCCCATTAGCCTCAAACATATAGCCACCGGCAACGATGGCCACGGCTAATGTTAAGGTTAATACTCTTTTCAAAGTCTTACAATCTCCCTTATCATTAATACTAATTGTATAATACTGCAATAGTAACGTACATTATCAATGGATTTATTTTACTATTCTACTGTAATACATACTGTAGATATTATTATATAATACTTCATCTAATTTTTATAGTCCTATTCGAAAAAAATCTATAATCTTTTAATAAATTATATATATTTATCTATAAAAATTATATATTTATAAACCACACTTAACAATACATCAAAATGCACCTCTACTATTTTATCAAAGAGATTAATGACTATCGTAACATACTAATATTCCTTACAACTATAATTTTCTACCATTTCGGTTTATGATCCATTAGAAAAATAGAATCATTAAAATTATATAGCCGTTCCAAAGAACGCAAAAAGGCGGTACAACCAAATGGTTGTACCGCCTTGATTCATCAATTATTCAGCAGTGAATGGCAATAAAGCAATTGCACGTGCACGTTTGATAGATGTAGTCAATTTGCGTTGATGTTTTGCGCAAGTACCGGAAATACGACGAGGTAAGATTTTACCGCGTTCAGTCGTAAAACGACGAAGTTTAGCAACATCTTTATAGTCGATTTGATCGATATGGTCTGCACAGAAAATGCATACTTTTCTTCTTGGCTTTCTGCCTCTATCTCTTCTCATTGCGAATCCTCCTTTTCGAATTAGTAGGAGTCCCTGACACTAGAACGGGATGTTTTCGTCATCGCCGCCTGTACTGAAACTATCAAAATTGGACCCACCTTCGAAAGAATTAGTATTCATATCAAGGGATTGGCCCACAAAGTTCGCTACCACTTCAGTAACGTACCGTTTTTGACCGTCCTGAGTCTCGTAAGAACGAGTTTGCAAACGACCTTCTACAAAGCAACGACTGCCTTTACGAAGATTGCCTGCCGCTTCACCAAGTTTACCCCAAGCAACGCAGTTGATGAAAGCAGTTTGTTCTTTCGTCTCATTTGTTGTGGAATCAATATAGGTATTTGTGGCAGCTACTGTGAAAGTTGCTACCGCACGACCAGTTTTGGTATAGCGTACTTCAGGATCACGAGCTAAATTACCTAGAATTTGTACAGAGTTCATGTTTTCCTCCAGGCTTTAATTATGCTTCGTGTTTAACAATTAGATGTCTTAGGACTTCATCGTTGATTTTCAATACACGATCGATTTCTTTGATTTCAGCAGGAGCTGCCTCAAAGTTAATCAATACATAGAAACCGTCAGTGAATTTCTTCACCGCGTAAGCAAGACGGCGCTTGCCCCAACGATCTACCTTTTCTACTGTGCCGCCTACACGAGCAATTAAAGCTTCTACTTTTTCAATAACAGCGTTAGTTGCTTCCTCTTCAGCTGGTTTCACAATAAACATGACTTCGTATTTGTTCATACAAAATCACCTCCTCTTTCGGACTAATGCCCCTATCGACACATAGGGGTAGGAAGTGCTTACCATCAATAAGCCTTACTATTATAACCTAAAAAAATAATGAAAGCAAGGACTCAATTTAAGCCCTTGCTTTCACCAATATTATATACGATTATATTTTTCATCCTCAGGAAAGGCAATCATAGCACAGATACTTACAAATATGGCTATTACCCCCATCATAGGATAGGCCGTATCATTTGGTAAGAAGGTAAGTATCAACGATGACACAATACCACTACCATATTGCATGGCACCTAATAGTGCCGCCCCAGATCCAGCCATTCTACCTGCTCTATCTAAAGCTAATGCATTAGTTACAGCGGCAATGATACCGTTCATGGAGAAGAATAAAAAACAGCCAATAACGATTAACCACAATGAATGGTAACCTAAGAACATCAAGCCCATAACAATGGATACACAAACAGCAGCAAATAGTGTGGCATATTTCAATAGTCTATCAAGGCGTATAGCACTTACAATACGACGATTAATAGCACTTAACAACATAACACCAATAATATTGACAGAAAAGAGATAACCAAAATATTCTTTGGGCACTTCATACACATCTATATATACATAAGGCGATCCCGTTAAAAACGCATAAATGGCAATATAAAATGAGCTAACACATAGGGTATATTTCATAAACCCTTTATTGCGCAATAAAATCCAATAATTATTATAGGTATGACCTATAGACTTTTTACTACGTTTTTCTAAGGGATGTGTCTCAGGAATCACCAATACGGCAACGAGCATTAAAAGCCCTATACCAACAAGCAACCAGAATATAGAATGCCATGTATACCATACAAGTAAATGTCCTGCTAACATTGGGCCTGCTATAGGCGCTATAGCCATAACGATGGCCAATGTAGACAACATTTTAGCCGCCTCAGTCCGACCATATAAATCCCGAATCATAGCCCGCGATAGCATCGGTCCTACACAGGCACCAAAGGCCTGAAACACACGCCAAGCCAATAACTCCATCATAGAGGAACTCAAGGCACAGCCTACAGAACCAATAATAAATAAAACTATCCCTATAATCAGTGGCTTCTTACGACCAATTTTATCGCTAACGGCGCCCCAAAAAAGCTGAGCTAGCGCAAACCCAATTAAGAACCCCGTCAACGTAAGCTCCGCATCACCATTGAGGTCACGCCCCATCTCAGGCATGGCAGGCAAATAAATATCCGTCGACAACGATGTAAACGCCATCAAAGCACTTAATATAGACGTAAAAAGCCATCCCTTATTGCTAATCGTCAGCATAAAGACACCACTTTCATATAAAACCGCACTATCATATGTATGTATTTAAATTATATCAGAAATAAAATTAATGCTATATAAAGTTTTGATTTTTTCAATAAAAAAGCGTAGTAAAATACTACGCAAAAATTGGTCTATAGTAATATCACTCTTTGCACTATTCAAATAGTATAAAGACAAAAGCCTAACGCAACAGAGTATTCAAAATACTCGCACGCTAGGCAACCCTTAAAAAGTATTTATAAGATGAGCCTAACGCTACCACACGTCGATGGCTCTCTTTTTACTTATTATACACCATAAACAGAATTTCTAAAAGAAATTATAAAACAAATAGTATGACTAATAAATTCCTCATAATGCGACCTTTTATAGTCATAAACTTAAACAATATTTACATAAATCAGAAATTCTATAGAAAATCCTTGCGTCATTATTCTATATAATTTACTATATATAGAGAAATCTGATTATAAAAAGGAGTCATCATGGCTAATATCAATGAAAACTACTTAAACCTTCAAGGTTCTTATTTATTTGCTAATATTGCTAAAAAGGTAAATGAGTACCAAACTGCTCATCCAGATGCAGATATTATTCGTCTTGGTATCGGCGATGTTACATTACCTCTTGCTCCAGCAATTATCGATGCTATGAGTAAAGCTGTTCAAGAAATGGGAAAAGCAGAAACATTCCGAGGTTATGGTCCTGAACAAGGATATGATTTCTTACGTCAAGCTATTGTTGATGGCGATTACAAACCATTAGGCGTAGATATAGCTATTGACGAAGTATTCGTTTCCGATGGTGCAAAATCTGACGTTGGTAATATCCAAGAGTTATTCAGCGAAGATAACATCATTGCTATCACAGATCCTGTGTACCCAGTATACTTAGACTCCAACGTTATGGGTGGTCGTACTGGCGAAGCTGTAGATGGCATCTTCCAAAAGGTTGTATACCTCCCTACTTACGCAGAAAATAACTTCTCTCCAGAATTCCCTTCTGAACGTGTAGACATCGTATATCTTTGCTCACCTAACAATCCAACCGGTACTGTTTTGAGCCGTGCTCGTTTAGCAGAATGGATCAAATGGTGTAAAGATAATGATGCGATTTTGATGTTTGACTCCGCTTACGAAGCTTTCATCAGCACAGAAGATACTGTAAAATCTATCTACGAAATCGAAGGTGCTCGAGAAGTAGCTATCGAGTTCCGGTCCTTCTCCAAAACTGCAGGTTTCACTGGTACACGTTGTGCTTACGCCGTAGTACCTAAAGAAGTAACTGGCAAAACTAAATCTGGTGAACGCCAACCGCTAAATCCTATGTGGAACCGTCGTCAATGCACTAAATTCAATGGTGTTCCTTACATCATCCAACGCGGTGCTGAAGCAGTATACACAAAAGAAGGTCGTGAACAAACACGTGCAAACATTGCGTACTATAAAGAAAATGCCCGCATCATCAAAGAGGGTCTTGAATCTATCGGCCTTACTGTATATGGCGGTGTGGACGCTCCATATATTTGGCTAAAAACACCTGGCAACATGACTAGCTGGGAATTATTCGACATCTTGCTCGAACAAGTTCAAATCGTATCTACACCAGGCTCTGGCTTTGGCCCTCATGGTGAAGGTTACCTTCGTTTGACAGCATTCGGTAGCCGTGAAAATACAATTCGTGCCGTTGAAAGAATCAAAACATTACAATTCTAATAATAAAAGGATGTGTCCTTATAAAATTGAACTGCCCCCCCAAAAATTGAACTCAATTTTTGGGGGGCAGTTCAAATCAGACACATCCTTTTATTATGTTTCTATATTACTCTATTCTAAAATTAATAAGTTCATCTTCCAACTTTTTCATTTTAAAAAATTTATCCTTAATATAATTTACTACTTTCTTTTGTTCTTCATAAGACTTATCTTCAATCTGAATTTTGATAAACTCTTTCTGAGATAAACTTTGTCTAATTGTACCATATGCCCGCTCTGCTATATCCTCTAAAACCTCAGGATTATGCCTTAACTGTAAATATATATATTCTGGAATATACTTTCCTCTAAGGTCTTCTTTTACTTTAAATACAGGATAAGCAGATGTAACTGCTACAGGATTATCGGATAGACAAATCCCAAAAGAACCTATATTAGCTCGAGCTGGATTAAAACTAATATTGTGTTTTCTTACTACATTATAGTTTGAATTATCTTCTGAGGTTACCGATATAAAATTTATGCCCCATAAATCTTTTCCTAACGGCATTCCCCAAAACTCTGATTTAGTAATACTAGCCGTTGGATATTGCTCAACATTCTTCTCTTTAATCGGTTCTAAAATAGATTCTAATCTAATATACCCCTCTTTAAGAGCATCAAAATATTGTGATAATAATAAACTCTTGTTGGAATTTCTAAGAATCTTATCTCGTGGAATATAAAATAAATTATCATGGTCTAAACGAATAGAGTAATCTTTTTTTAACATTTCTTCATGCAAAGCTATAAATTCATCTAAATCATTAATTCCAGGTAATGGTCTTCTGCGTGTAGTTAATGTATATCCATCATTTTTAACCTTAAAAATAAATACATCTTCTGTTTTTGCAGCACACTCACTCCCAAAAATAAGTATACTTGTTTTAGCTTCAGTATAAGGCATAAAAACTTTAGACGGCAAAGATACAATGCCTCTCAACTGCCCATTTTTAACAATTAATTCTCTTAAAGTAGACATAGAACTATCATTTAATACAGCATCTGGTACAATTATTGCAGCACGAGATTTTACACTTTCTCGTTTCAATGCCTTAAGTATATGTAAAATCGAAACAGCATTACCTTTTTTTATTATAGGGAAATATAATTGAGCTTGTTCCTCAGATACATCCATATTAAAGGGGATATTAGAGATAACCACATTATATTTACCTTCAACTGGATTGGAAAAACTATCGTGTTGAATTATATTACTATGTCCATCACCAGATAAAATCATATTCATCTTAGCTATTTTAGCAGTCTCTGAAACTTCTCCTCCCCAAATTGTTTTTTCACGAAGAGCTAATAAATTAGTATCATCTAGTAAACCAGATTCCTCTAACGTTTGATATATTCTTTCAAATGCGATAATTAACATCCCACCCGTACCACAAAATGGATCATATATTTTATCTCCAAAAGTAGGCTTGATAATATCATTCAAAAATCTTACAATATGCCGAGGAGTAAAGTATTCCCCTAAGTCATTATTAGTTTGATTATATTTTTGAATAAAATATTCAAAAGCATCTCCTTTTATATCAGTATCAATTTGCTTTAAATTTAAAGTATCAAGTTTTTGAACTATTTCTTTTAATTTAATCGTATTTCTAATTTTTAAAGCAGAAAATAATGGTTGAGTCTCAGAACTATCAAACAAATTATTCAGTCCAGGTATAACAGTCCCATTAATATATTCTAACAGCATTTCCCCATCTAGATTTCTATATGAATCCCATAAAAAAGGTTTTGCAATATTATAATGTCGCTCTTCATTTAATTCACTTAATAATTTAAGAAATAGTAAATTAGAAAACTCTGTAAATCTTGCTATACCAGCATTTATACCAGCTTCTCTAAGTTTATCATTTGCAACCTTAAAAACATTAATTAAATCTGTTTTTGATTTTATATCAACCTTACTATTAAGCTCTAACTTACGCCCATTAAATAAACGAAGTTGTGCCAATGGTAACATACCATTAACCTCTTCATTATCAATCAAAAGAACTTCCTCAGTAGGAACATAATATGCAATAAAGCGATTCGCATTATACAAAAATAGAAATCTAGCACCAAGAGCTTTAGCATAATTAAGCCCCTGTTCTTTTGCTTTTTCTAAGTTTTTATATTCGACTCTTTTTGCCTCAATAACTGCTATTGGTACTGCAATATTTTCATCTTCATATAGAATAAAATCAGGAAATGTTTGAATCCCATTAACTTTTAATTTATTTATTTCATCAGTAGACCTAGGTTGCTGACGATATACTTGTCTATTTTTTACACCAACATCAACAATCCAACCACAGTTTCTTAAAATTTGTTCTAACAAATTTTCAATTTCTCGTTCCAGCATACTTTCCCCATTCAAAATTTCATATTGCAATTTAAGTTAATTATTTATTATATTGTATCTTACTATTTAAAATTATTAAATAGTAAGTGTAACCTTTACTATTGAAATTCATCAACTTACTTTCTAATCTTATAGGATAGATTCTAAATAGATACCATTTATCAACTTAAAACATCGAAATTTATTGACTATAAAAGACCGATTACAGTCCTTCAATAGGAATGTAGTCGGTCTTTTTATATACCCTTACATATATGAATATTTAATTCTAGTATTCCTTAACACTATAGTACTAACAAATAACATCCACATATTATTTGCCTCTGCTATTTTTACCCTTAATTAAAAGTTATGACGAATCCCTGCGTCAATGCGATAGGAATTGTCTACGATAGCACCAAAGTTTTTAGTGAAAGTCCCATAAATATATGTATTAGGACGTACGCTCCATGAACCACCTAACTCAACATCTAGCCATGTATCTTTAAGATTCACTTCACTGCCTGTAGTTGGCTCACCGGTCATGCTATAAGTAGCTTTCATTTTACCAGAGAATTCATGCGCTAACGCTGCTTTGAGGAAAAGGTTGCTATTCTTACTTTCCTTGCCAATACCTACACCAATACGACCAATAACAGAGTTTACCGCATCAGAGTTAATGTGCACTTTGCTACCTGTATTTGTACGAGCATCAAAGTTTACACTAGACAATCGACTAAGCGTCAATTCTGCGTTAGGATCGATATAGAAACCATTATCTTTCTTGATTCGTTTACCATATTCAACGCTCAAAGAGGTACCTGTATTACGGTAATCTCCGCTCAAGCTTGTACCCAAGCTATTGCGTACAGTGAAATCATTTTTCAAACGACTTACTTTACCAATCACATCTAAATAACGACCATCATTATATTGTTTTGCACCGTATAATGCTAAACCTGCGGTTTTACCAGACCCTGAACCTAAAGCGTAATCGCTATTGCTTGTACCATATAACAAGGCACCACCAATAGTCCAATCGCCACGCAATGTGTCATAGCCTACTTGCGCCATGTTATAGGTTTGATTTACATAGGCGCTGTCTGTAATTTTAGATTTACCACCGATGTATTTTCCCCATACACCATGCTTATTGGAGTTGAGTCGCACATCACCGAGGCGACGTTGTAAATCATTCGTATCGGCTCTCATTTGCATCACAGAGGAGGCTACCGCACTCTTAGCACCAGATACAACTTCGCTTTCACGCGCTGTCACAACCGCTTGGTCAGTAATACTAGGTTTCCCATCAACAGTAAAGCTATCTGTACCAAGTTTAGTAGCATATGCAGGGCTAATAAGGCCTGAATCTACTTGAACATTTACATCTAAATTACGCTCACCCTTAGTAAATCCAGTATATGTTAATTTATTAGCCAACTGCTGCAAAGTACCTCTTGGGTTATCTACATTTACAGACCCTTTAAGTGCATCTGCCGAACTGCGCATAGTCACAGAAGAACCTTTATCAGCATGGTTGATAACGACTTTGCCCTTACCTTGTGCAGTCGCAGGAGCTCCCTTTTCATAGTCGATAGCTGCATGACCAGCATAGTTGTTAATAGTAATTGGTCGTGGATCTACGGCTTGGATAATACCTTGACTATTTATATCTTTACCACCAATGAAATGCTCTACACGACTACCTGTATATAAATAGTTTGCATTATTAGGACGACCTTGTGTAGGATATACGCGTTCAGCTCCTAGCCATTCATTGCGCCAAGTCGCACCATTTTGTAAGTACAATCGTAGACCACCATGGTACGGATTATTGTTGCTTTCATCAAATTCATTTAACACACCACCTACCAATTTAGAATTTGGTGTTGTTAAACCTAAAGAAATTTCAGATCCATGGTTATGTGGGTTCTTTTCAATACCATAGTTTTTATCTAAGAATCCTATATTACCATACATCTTCACATCATTCGTTCCCGGATGTAAGCCATCCATCCCCGTATTTACATAAACAAAACCTTCTTCAGATAATGCAGAGTAAGTATCAGAGGTATCTAAAGGATATGTTTTTATATCAGCCCCACCTAGTATGCGAATATATCCATCTTTATTGGCTTGCAAACCAACGCCAACAGCATCGACTTTAGCATTACCCTTTACGGTAATTCGAGTATCATCGTTATTTCCATCACTAGTAAGTCCGCCATAACCAGCATAGATACCGCTCATGTAATAATGTGCCAAATCAGGTCTACGTTTCGCACCACTTTCTGCAGGGGCTGGATTTTTAACTGTTACAGTTACATTTTTATCGATAGCCACTTGTGTCCCATCAAGGGCGTAAATACCTGTAACATTATTATGATATTTTGTTCCATTTACACCTAAACCTGATACATTAACAGTTAAGTCATCTGTATAATGTCTCTTTTCCCCCCACAAATTAAGGCCAATGGATTTTCCGTCTGTATGACTTTCCACAGTTGTGGCTGATACCATGGTAAAAGCATTAGCACCTGTTACGATTAATGCAGCAATAACAGCAGCTTTTACATTTCTTCTCATGTTATACCTCCTTAACACTTCAACTATGAACATAACTAACTAACATAACCAATTTAATTGTATCTAGATTCAGGGTATATGTGTCAATTTCTACTCATATGATTTTTTATTTGTCCCCTATAACAACACGCTATGTATCGATATAGTTGTGCACAAATTACTTGTTTAAATTAAATATGAATTATTCTCTATACCATCTAATAAATTCTATAGAAAAATATTAAAAGCTATTAATTTTATGCTATAATAAATATGTTAATTATTAAATTTCAACTTATATAGGAGGCTAATATGAATATTCGTATTGGTATCGTTGGTTACGGCAACTTAGCTCGTGGCGTAGAAGCATCTGTTCAGTTACAACCTGATATGGAGCTCATCGGCGTATTCTCTCGCCGTCAAGGTATTGAAACTGTATCTGGTGTACCTACTTACACGATGGAAGATATTCCTAACTTTAAAGGCAAAATCGATGTAATGGTTCTTTGTGGTGGTTCTGCAACAGATCTTATCGAACAAACTCCAATGGTAACTAAATACTTCAACTGTATCGATTCCTTCGATACACATGCACGTATTCCTGAGCATTTTGCTAATGTAGACAAAGTAGCTAAAGAAGCTAAAACTGCTACATTAATTTCTTGCGGTTGGGACCCAGGCATGTTCTCTTTACAACGTGTATATGCTGAAAGCATCTTGCCTCAAGGTAAATCTTATACATTCTGGGGCCGTGGCGTTTCCCAAGGTCACTCCGATGCTATTCGTCGTATCGATGGTGTTCTTGATGCCCGTCAATACACTGTTCCTAAAGAACAATACCTTGAAGCGATCCGCAATGGTGAAACTCCAGACGTTGATGGCTACAAAGGTCACCTTCGTGAGTGCTACGTAGTAGCTGCTCCTGATGCAGACAAAGCTAAAATTGAAAATGAAATTAAAACTATGAAAAACTACTTCGTAGGTTACGAAACTGTAGTCAACTTCATTTCCCAAGAAGAACTTGATCGCGACCACAAAGGCATTCCACATGGTGGCTTCGTTCTTCGCTCTGGTGAAAGTACAGAAGGCACTCGTCACGTTATCGAGTACTCCTTGAAACTTGACTCTAACCCTGAATTCACGGGTTCTGCACTTGTTGCTTATGCACGTGGTCTTTACCGCCTTGCTAAACACGGCGGCACAGGTTGCTATACAGTATTCGACATTCCACCAGCTTGGATTTCCACACAATCTGCTGAAGAATTAAGAGCACATTCTCTATAATAGAGCGAGGCCCGCATCGACTTAATAGATGAGGGCCTTTTTCATACACATTAAAAGAGAGACCATATCAGATGGTCTCTTTTTTATCCTATTAACCTTATTTTACGTTTAATTAATACCATCGTGTTAACGGCAATTCGTTCGTAACACCTTTTGTCATCAAAATTTGATGCAAGTCCATATTACCAATGTAGAAACCTGCCGCACATCCACAAAGATACAGATCCCACATGCGTACGAATTCACTCCCCCGTTTCGCCTCTACTTGCTCACGGACGCCTTGGAAATTGTTATACCAATGCATTAAAGTCTTATAATAGTGATACCGTAAACTTTCAACATCGATGACATTCATATCATAGTCATAAGCGAGGCTGACCATTTCGCGAAGGGACGGCAAACATCCGCCCGGGAAGATATATTTACGAATCCAGGCACTTGTTTCCTTTTCAGATGGGTCACTGATGTAGTGGAGCAGGAACAACCCGCCGTCTTTAAGCATTTCCGATGCGTCCTCCATATACAGAGGAAAGTTAGGTCGCCCTACATGTTCAAGCATACCGATGCTGACAATGCGGTCAAAGGTGCGACCAGAAGCCGCTACGTCTCGATAATCTATAAGTTCAATCTCAACTTGTCCTTCAAGGCCATATTCTTTAATGCGTTCCTGTCCTTTTTTCCATTGTTCTTCGGAAAGAGTACACCCATAGCCCTTAACCCCATATTTACGAGCCGCTTCAATGAGAAGGAATCCCCATCCGCAACCGATATCAAGTAAAGTCATCCCTTCTTTTAAATATAATTTATCAAGAATATGATGTACCTTTTGATATTGCGCATCTTTGAGACTATCATTCTCATGCTTAAAATACGCACAGGAATAGCTCATGGTTTCATCGAGCCACAATTTATAGAATTCATTACCTAAATCATAATGGGAAGATACTTGTTGTTTTTGATCTTTCTTTTTAAGACCCGCATTAAAGAGCGAGCTAAGTACCTTACGATTGATAGAGTCCTTACCTACATGACCAAGGACTACACAAAGGGCTTTAAACAAATCCCCTTCAATTTCGATATCTTTACGCATATACGCTTCACCGAGGGCGAGTTCTGCGGATATTAACAAGTCCTTCTTGGGAATACCACGATTAACGATGACGGTAAACTCGGATTCTCCGTCACCGATTGTATATTCATTATCTCCAATTTTTACGGTAAAACAATGATCATTAAAGCGTTCTAAATAATGGACTAAGAAACTATCAAATAGCTTGGAAAACATACTGAACTTCCTTTCCTATTAGCTTTCACTATATAGGTTTAAAAATATATACATTAACATGATTGGATACATTCCATACCCTTATTAATTTATATACCTATAAATTATATCAATATAGTTACGGCGAATAAAAATCTATATTAATCCTATATTTTAATATGAACTTATCACATTATTTAAGTAATATATTTAACTCTATTTATATTATAGCACTTTGAAATAATCTATTTTATATTTATAGACTAACTCCATCCTATTAGTATGGTATAATATTTATTTGATAAGGTTTATAACAAACTATTACTATAAACTTTCACAAAGAACGAAATCAATTTGTTAATAAAAGGTGGTACCATGAGCACAAATTTAGAAGTAGGCATCGTAGGCCTTCCAAATGTTGGTAAAAGTACATTATTCAACGCTATTACAAAAGCAGGCGCTGAAGCTGCCAACTATCCATTCTGTACAATCGAGCCAAACGTAGGTGTCGTTGATGTTCCAGACAATCGTTTAGCTGTATTAGCTGAAATGTTTGGTTCCAAACGCATCCTCCCTGCAGCTATGCGTTTCGTAGATATTGCAGGTCTCGTTGAAGGTGCCTCTAAAGGTGAAGGCTTGGGAAATAAATTTCTTAGCCATATTCGCCAAGTAGATGCGATAGCACAAGTTATTCGTTGTTTCGATGACCCTAACATCACTCACGTAGCAGGTTCTATTGACCCAATTCGCGACATCGAAATCATTAATACTGAGCTCTGCCTTGCTGACCTTGAATCCGTAGAAAAACGAAAACAACGCATCGAAAAAATCGCAAAATCTGGCGATAAAGATGCTCGTGCTGAACTGCCATTATTAGAACGCATCATCGAAGGTTTAGGTGAAGCAAAACCCGTTCGTGCACAAGGTCTTGATGAAGACGAATTAGAAATGATCAAAGAGTTGACATTGCTTACAGCTAAACCATCTCTTTATGTAGCCAATATTTCCGAAGATGAAGTATCTGATTATTCTGCCAACGAATATGTAAAACGCGTAGAGGAATATGCGAAAAACGAAGGCGCTGGTATCGTTGTTGTGTCCGCACGTATCGAGTCCGAAATTGCAGAGTTATCCGAAGAAGAATCCGCTGCATTCCTTGAAGATCTTGGCCTTGAAGAGTCTGGCTTAACTAAACTTATCAAAGCAAGTTATGCACTTTTAGGTCTTATCAATTACTTCACAGCTGGTGAAATGGAAGCTCGTGCTTGGACAATCGTAAATGGCACCAAAGCACCTCAAGCTGCTGGTAAAATTCACTCGGATATTGAAAAAGGCTTTATCCGCGCTGAAATTGTCTCCTTTGATGATCTACAAGCTTGCGGTAGCCAAAACGCGGCTAAAGAAAAAGGCCTTGTACGCCTTGAAGGCAAAGACTACGTTATGAAAGACGGCGATGTAACCCATTTCCGCTTCAATGTATAAACAAACTTATATAACAAAAACCAGTAAATCTCAGGATTTACTGGTTTTTTATTACTAATTATAACCTTTATATAATATTATTTATCGTCTTTATGAAGAACATTTTTGACGCCACTAATCGCACCATCTACAGCATCTTTAACATCTTCAGCTGCTTTTTTGAAATCTTCAGCAACATCATGTGCAGCGTCTTTAACTTTTGCAGCTGTATTTTCTACAGCACCTTCTGCTTCCAATTCTTTGTCACCAGTTAATTTACCGGCATTTTCTTTTAATGCACCTTTAGCTTGATTTAATTTATCTTCTAATGCCATAATTATGAATCCTTTCATATGAAATCATTTTTAGTTATGTTAGCTATATATGTTAGCTATACTTTTAAAAATAGATTACTATCCCTTTTTCCCGAAGAAAAAAGAAACAACAGCAACAACAATTACAGCGCCAAGAACAGAAGGAATTAATGCCATGCCAGCTAAACTAGGACCCCATGTGCCAAATATTGCTTGACCTACAGACGAACCAACTAAACCAGCAACAACATTGGCAATAATGCCCATTGCTCCACCTTTGTTAGTGATTGCTCCTGCAAGAAAACCGATAAAACCACCAACAATAATTGACCATAACATACGATCACTCCTTCCTATTTAATCAATATATTTATAATATCCTACCAAATTATATGGGCTTTATAAATATAATAAATAATATGTATATTTATAATATACCATTCATTTCTAAAGATTAGATGAAGAAATTTGATGTAGTTATAAAAGTCACAATTGATTAAACTACTGTAACAATTTCATTCATTGTACGACGTGTTTTATTTCGATGTGGTTCTTCATCACGATAACCAAAGGCAGCCATCACAGCAATGCCAAAATGCTTTGTATCAAAAAGACCTAATTCATCACCTAAGAGCACTGTCATCTTATCTTGATTAAAGCCTTCCAATGCACAAGAATCAAGACCTTCATAAGCAGCCATGGTCATCATGTTAGCCATTACAATGTACGCTTGCTTAGAAGACCAATCAAAGGCAGCACGATCAGACTCAAATGTTTTATAGTCTTCAGTTGTGAACTGAGCATATTTTTCTTTATAAATAGCATCGACTTCAGCAGGTAATTGTTTCACCTCTTCTTGAATATAGCGTACATAAGGAGAATCAAATTCCAAATCCACTTTTTTACGTGTTAAGAACACCACGAAATGACTCGCTTCAAGACCAGCTTGAATACCCCAACCATAAGATTTCATCTTTTCACGGATTTCAGGATTTTGAATGACTAATAATTGGTAAGCCTCAAAACCTAAGGAGGTTGGAGACAAGCGCGCCGCCGTTAAAATACCTTGCCAATCTTCATCAGAAATCTTTTTAGCGCTATCAAATTTCTTACATGCGTAGCGATATGTCATAGCATATTCTAAATCCTTACGATCAAATTTAGGGGCTGTTAATTTTACATTTTCTATTTCATATTTACTCATATATACCTCCATAATTAATATCTGCAATTGATAAAATATATCATGTTTCTATAGTACCACACTCATCGTTCAAGTTATATGAAGATGAACACTAAAGTAAAAAAGCCTAGACAACGTCTAGACTTTATACGGTACAGCTAGCTCGCCCTTTTCATACCAAAATAAGCCAGATGTACTAATTTTATGTTCTTTTAAAATGGTCTTTACTTGATCCACTATACTTGAGTCTATTGCAATAGATAAACCGCACATATCGTAAAGCTCTGGGGGGGTAGCCATCAACTGATGAGGCACCTCTAATTCTGTTAATACCTTATCCGCCTTATCTCCAAAATAATAAGAGGTAAAAACTACAAGTAATTTTTTTCGTTCCATTACCTCACCCCTCTGATAACTAGCAAGATCAAATTGCTCATACATTAAACATAAAGCTTGGAGATATAAAAAAATCCATCGAAATTGATAAAAAAAGATACTATACTACTAGAAATTATAGCTTAATAATATTATCCCCTACAATAGAGTCTGTAATAGCATACATATTAGTAATACTACCTACGCCCAGCTCATCTTTCACACCGAAATAATCAAGGCAAATGCCGCATGCTGCAATTTCTACACCAAGCTTAGCTAGTTTCTTTATATTTTCCAAATGAACCGAATCATTAACTACCATCTTAACACTACTATTGATGAAATAAATCTTAGAAGGTTTTACATCGGCTTCAAGCAAGCATACCCAGAAGGTTTTCATCAAATTTCGGCCAAGTTCTTCACTACCTTCACCAAGATAATCCTTCGTCATCAAAATAACCCGATTTCCATAGTTCATAGGCTCACAACGGGCTTCAGTAACTGGATTTGCATCAGGGGTCAGTGTAAGATAGAAATCCTTTCCATCTTGGCGAACTTCTACACCATAACCACGAGACTTCCCAAACTTCGCCACATTATCGCGACTCACTTCATTATCTACAATAGTTGTAATAATAGCACTTGGATTCGCATCACTTACCTTCTTGGTCTCGATAACAGGTTTTGGACATAAGCTACCGCGCACATCTACAGTTAATTCCTTTGTATTGCTCATCATACACCTCTACATACATTATATAATTTGTGAAAGTATCAGCTAATAATATTTTATTTAAATAGCTAAATCAATACCATACAGTACTTATCTTTTATGAGTTTATTTTGTTACTCGTACGGCAAGACCGCTAAAGCTTTCAACAGTGCCCACAATAGCAGCACAGTCAATCCCCGCCTTATAAAAGGCCTCGACAAGTGTCTCACTTTCGCTAGCAGGAACAGAAAATAGTAACCCGCCAGAGGTTTGAGGATCAAATACAATATCCGTCCATACAGGATCCAAGTCCTCATCAACTTGTACTTCAGTTATAGCCTTGCGATTACCATAAGATGCAGCCGGAATTAAGCCCATTTGAGCCGCCTCGATAACATCATCAAAAAGAGGGATATCGTAAGCTTTGATATGAATCGTCACATCAGAAGCACTTGCCATTTCTACGGAGTGCCCCATAAGGCTAAAGCCTGTTACATCTGTACAAGCATGAACTGTAAAGTTATGTGCCACCTCAGCCGCTACACGGTTTAAAGTACTCATACTAGTAACGGCCTGTTCCGTACCTACAGGAAATAAACCTGCTTTCAGAGCATTATTCATAATACCTGTGCCAATGCGTTTTGTTAGCACCAACACGTCCCCTACTTGAGCACCTTTATTTTTCCAAATCTGTTTTGGATTTACTTGTCCTGTCACAGACATCCCAAAGATAGGTTCCTTATTTTCAATGCTGTGTCCACCTACGATGGCTGCACCAGCCTCGGCTACAATCGAACCAGCCCCATTTAACACATCCGTCAAAACACCTTGCTCGACAAGAGGAACCGGAAAGCCTACGATATTCATCGCTGTTAAAGGGGTGCCACCCATAGCATATACATCGCTTAATGCATTGGCAGCTGCAATTTTACCAAATAAATCAGGATCATTAACCACAGGGGTAAAGAAATCTAAAGTTTGCACCAGTGCAAAGGTATCAGAGATTTGATATACTCCAGCATCATCGGCACCAGTCATATCAGCGAGAACATGCTTGTTAGTAACGGGTGTTACAGCTTTTAGCACACGGTTCAATATATGAGGCCCAATCTTACACGCGCAGCCTCCACTTGTAACATAATCAGTAAGTCGCACCATAACTCCTCCTTACTCATTTTCCGGCAATCTAGAGACGATTTTCTTAACAGCCTTTTCAAATTTAGGGCGCGGCATCAAGAGTTGATGACCGCAGCCATTACATACGATGAGAAAGTCTGTGCCGATTCGCTTAACTTCCCACTCGTCACTGCCACAAGGATGCGATTTTTTCATCTTCACTACATCTCCTACGTAATATCTAACAAATGCCATAGCGCCTCCTTTAACTTCTGTCAGTATTTATATATTTATTATACATAAAATAGTTACTTCTATAAATATACCCTAATTCTATAGTTCAATCTTCTATTATATATAACCATAAAATTTTCACCATAAATATATAATGTACAATTTTAATATATCTACTGTTCTTATAATTAAACCATAAATCAAGAGAATTATTATTTTATAACCACCAAAAGGTCACAGAAACTTTGCACTTAATCATTATATTTTATGGGAAAATATTAGTGCATACAACGAAATTAACATTAACAACTAAACAATAATGATTTTTCATTTAGTTATCATTCTCAATATCAAAACAGGGATTTTTTATAAACCCCATACTATTCATTCTTTATAAATCCGCATCTTTACTGCATTGATAATATTTATCATTTAGAAAATTTTCGAAATAAATTTTATAAAAAGACTTGCATTTCTCATTTAGTATGTTACAATATAGTCAACAATGATTATTCGTTAAGTATACGGATAACACATTGTATATAAAACTGTTAGGACGGCAAGTGCCGAAACACACAAATAAGTAAGTACTATTTTAAGAGTTAGGCAAGTGTCTATTTGATCTAAGAATAAGTTTTCTTAACTAAGGCGAAGTCGCCCTCGAAATTATAGAATAAGTATTCTATTCCATTGCATTCACAACCAAGTGGTTATGAATATATATGTTAAGTAACAATTTTGAAAATTATCGTAAGTACAAAGGAGTATTAAAATGGCAGAATTAAAAGGTTCTAATACTGAAAAAAATCTTCAAGCAGCATTTGCTGGCGAATCTCAAGCATTCCAAAAATATACATTCTACGCTAGTGCAGCTCGTAAAGCTGGCATGAACGAAATCGCTGACTATTTCGAAGAAACAGCTCACAACGAATCTGCACATGCTAAATTGTGGTTCAAAGCTCTTCATGGTGGCGATATTTCCGCTGATATCGAAGCTAACCTTCGCGATGCAGCAGCTGGTGAAAACTACGAACATACTACAATGTACAAAGAATTCGCTGACGAAGCCGAAAAAGAAGGCTTTGCTAAAATCGCTTTCCAAATGCGCGAAGTTGGTAAAATCGAAGCTCGTCATGAAGCTCGTTACCTTGCATTAGCAGCTCGAGTATCCGGTAACAAAGTATTCACTAACGACCAACCAGTAGCTTGGATCTGTGCTAACTGTGGCTATGTACACATTGGTGAAGAAGCTCCTAAAGTTTGCCCAGTATGTGCTCACCCACAAGCTTTCTTCCAACGTTTGGTTGAATCCTTCTAATCTGTAAGTGCGACACCAACTAGATTAATAACCTGTAAGTACAGATTTTAATGAAACTATACCTGTAAGTACAATCTAAACTTACAGTAAGTACTGACAACTTCCTTAACAAAAAGACGATGACATTTGTTTGTCATCGTCTTTTTTTGCATTCTTTTGCTAGATTTTTATTTTGTCTACTATATTTTATTCTATTCACTATAATATGTTTTTTATTTCCTTTGTATAGTGCTTATTATTTACTATCCTAGAATTATAAAAGACATATCACTTAATATTATCTACCAAGCATTTAAATTGTTGTGTTGCTTCATATGGATTATCTGCATGAGCAATAGCAGATATTACGGCTACTCCACTGGCACCAGCTTGCAAAACAGGCGTTGCATTATCTAACGTAATCCCACCTATACCAACACAAGGTAATGTTAAACCTTCTGCTCGTAACTCAGCAATGCGCTCAGGTCCGCACGGCAATTGAGCATCAGGTTTACTACTTGTAGTATACATAGGGCCTACACCAACACAATCCGCATAAACTACATTGGTCTTATGAAGTTCCTCCACAGAATGAATGGATATACCAACAACCTTATTCCCTACAAGATTACGAACGTCTTCTAAACGCATATCTTCTTGTCCTACGTGAACACCATCAGCGTTAACAGCCACTGCTAAGTCTACATCATCGTTAATAATATAAAGCACATTATACATGGCACAGATTTCTTTTAACTGCTGAGCTAATTCTAATTTTTGTTGTCCTTCTAATGTTCCTATGCCCTTCTCTCTAAATTGAAAGCAGGTCGCACCACCTCGACAAGCAGCTTCAACAATGTCCAGTAAATGGCTTTCATTAAAACCTACATCTTGTGTACCACTAATAAAATATACCTTTAATTGATCGGGCACAACTACAGGCCGTATTCGGTTTTCGGATAAAAGCATCGCATCATCGAATTCATATAAGGCATCCATAAATGTCATACTAAAACTACCAGGTTTTACACCGCTCACATTAACCGCACTTTCACCAGCTAGACCATAGTAAGCCAGTGCATACGCAAGAAACTCACCTATAGACATGTTATACATGAATGGACAATAGGAACTAAAGAATGCAGCTAACACAGCACCTAATAAACAACCAGTTCCAGTTACGGCTGTCATGATTGGATGCCCATGAGGAACCGCAAATACACGGGTTCCGTCGGATACATAATCCTCTTCGCCCGTTGCGACAACAGGACAGTTAATTTGGCGTGCAAGACGATACGTTATAATTGCGCTATCCTCAACTTGTTCCCCATCTACGCCCTTACCAGAGAGAGAATTATTAACCTTATGATTTGTATTAAGAACATCATAGATGGCTTTGATTTCACTTTGGTTGCCCCGTAGCAACGAAATAGCATCAGTTTTAATCAAGTCTAAAACTACAGATAATCGATACGCCCCGGCGTGACAGCCCACTGGATCTAAAACAATAGGAACCTCATGTTTCTTCGCCAGTGCTATGGCATCTTTATAGTAACTAACCTTGTCTGGGGTAAGAGTGCCAATATTGATGAGTAGCGCCGATGCATGGGCGATGAGGTCTTTCAAATCTTCGCTACACTCACTCATCACGGGCGATGCTCCGATAGCTAGTAAACCGTTAGCCGTAAAGGTTCGCACTACATCATTTGTAATACAAATAATAAGCGGATTTCTTTTGCGTAGAGTCTCTAATATATTCAGTTCGGACCAATTTGAACCATTTATATTTGGATTGTTGTAGGTCATATAACTATCTCCTCTACTCATTTTTCAAGAGTTCATCCATCGTTTGAGGGCCATTTGTCAATAAACCATAAGCCATGTGATTAACAGGTCCGCAGCCATTTCCAAGCGCTGGATTATGCTTAATAGCCAATGCAATATAGTTCTTTGCAATACCTATGGCATCCATTACATCACGCCCTTTCGCAAGCTCTGCCGTAATAACCGCCGAGAAGGTACAACCCGTACCGTGAGTATGAACAGTATCATATTTAGGACTTGTCCACGTATGCATATCTCCATCTTTGGTGAAAGCATAATCCGTTGCATCATCTCCAATATGCCCACCTTTAATGATGACCACTTGAGGTCCTAATTCACGTAAAATACGGTTAGCAGCTGTTGTGATGTCACTTTTACAAGAGATAGACATGTCCGCTAACACCTCTGCCTCGCTACGATTAGGTGTAATGACTGTGGCGACCGGAATGAGTTTAGATTTTAAGAAATCGACAGCCTCATCCGATACAAGTCGATCACCGTTGGTGGCAATCATAACTGGATCCATCACATAAGGGATGTTCTTACTCACATAAGGATAAATGAGATCCATCATCTCTGGTAAAGCAATCATGCCCGTCTTAACGGCTTGTGGTGTAATATCTGAATATACATCGTGTAACTGTTTTTCTATGCTTTCTAGCGATAGGTGTTCTACGTGATGTACACCCGTTGTATTTTGAGCCACCACAGAAGTAACAACGGCCATGCCGTATACATTTCGACTTTGGAAGGATTTTAAATCAGCCATAATGCCAGCGCCACCACTAGGGTCAGTACCGGCAATTGTTAATGCAGTATGTAGTTTCATTATGCCTCCTTGTGTAACAGATTACGTCGAGATAAGATTTGTAATACTACGAAGCCAATGCAAGCACCTCCGATAGAGCTCATGGAAAAGGATGTAATCAAGGTCAACAATGCCAATGGTTTGCCTAGTAGGAAATGAGCAATTGGATAGCTTACAAGAGCACCAATAAGTCCAGTGCCAATGATTTCGCCTAAAGCCGCTGCCCAGATGGCGTTGTATTTTTTATATAAATACGCAGATAACCAAGCGCCAATCATACTACCTGGAAAGGCTAATGGAGAGCCTAGTGCTAGTACATTACGTAAGCAAGAAGTACTAAAGGCTGCGCCTACAGAGAATCTCGCCCCAACTATAACGGCTAAGATTACATTTATCATATGTTGAAATGGAAAAATACGAGCAGGGCCAATAGGAATCGACGTAGTCGATAAGACGACACCTAAGGCCACACATATGCTAGCAATAATCATTTTTTTCATAATACCTCCAAGTAAATAAAAATGAGACCACCTCAAATGGAATGGTCTCGTAATAGTTTGGTATCATGTTTCATTCCACTTTCCTACGCCAGTATTATCTGGATCAGGTCTAGGGTTTTGAATGGTCAATCTCAGCAAAAGCACCCCTAGTGGCAATATATTTTTATAATCTAGTTATAACATTATTATACAATCTATGCAACAAAATAATTGACGGTTCCCGTAGCACCTCGTATAATGAATCCATAACGGGGTGCTCACAAGAGTGGGCTGAGAGTAAGCTAACGCTTTAACCCATAACCTGATTTGGATAATGCCAACGTAGGGAACATAGAGGATTAATAGCCGAGTTCCTATGAACTCGGCTTTTTCTATGACTTCCTGGCAAGGAGGACGTATGAAAGACACACACATCACGCAACCACAATTTGCCATGATATGGTTCGGTGCCGCTCTATCGATTGCGGAAATTATGACCGGTACCTATCTGGCTCCCTTAGGACTTACACAAGGTCTCTATGCCATCATCTTAGGTCATATTATCGGCGGCATACTACTCTTTGGGGCTGGTCTCATCGGTGGTCGGCTCCGGCAAGGTAGTATGAATACTACCGCTTTTAGCTTTGGACCATTAGGAGCAAAGGGCTTTGCCTTTTTAAATATGCTCCAGCTCATCGGTTGGACCAGCATCATGATTTACGATGCCATGTTAGCCTTACAAGCACTGGCACCTCTATCACCTATGATTTGGACCATTGCCATCGGGGCCCTCGTCATTTTGTGGCTCTTCATCGGCCTCCATAATACGGGTTATGTGCAAGCCATCGTATCTATTCTATTGCTAGGCCTCACCCTCTACATGGGCACGCACATGATATCACAGTGGCCTAGTGAATGTAGCCTTCTAACTGGCGGAAACATGAGTTTCATCGCGGCTCTTGAGTTATCGATTGCTATGCCATTATCTTGGCTGCCCCTCATCAGTGACTATACTCGTGAAAGTAAACATCCTTTCACCGCATCACTTACAAGTGCTACAATCTACACGGTAACGAGTATCGTCATGTATACCTTAGGTCTTAGTGCGGCCATCTTTGGTGGTGGAGACTCTATTATTACCATTATGATGAATGCAGGCCTTGGCCTAGCAGGGCTCCTCGTAATTATCTTCTCTACTGTCACTACAACCTTTATGGACGCTTACTCTGCAGGTGTTTCTAGCACCACAATCTATAATAGTGCATCTAGTAAGGGCATTGCAGTTATTGTTACCATCGTTGGCACTATTGCAGCTATCTTGTATCCGATGGACGATATTACAGACTTCCTATACCTCATCGGCTCTGTATTTGCGCCGATGATTGCCATCTTATTGGCGGACTACTTTATCAATCGCCAACAAGTACAAACACTATCGGCTTTTTTAGTACGCGGCACAATTTGGGCTGTATCGGTCGGTTTATATCACTATATGTTACACACTGAAAGCACCGTAGGTGCTACATTACCAGCCTTTACAATGGCCTTTATCATAACTACTATCATTGGTTTCGTAAGTAAAACAGTAAAGGTCTCTACAGAAGTTAAACAACCATAATAGGATATATACAACAAGCATCCAAGATAGGAGACTAACTAAATAGGAACTGCTATATAAACAATAAAACCCCTTTAGGAGCAATAACTCGTATGAAGGGGTTTTGTTATTTAGATTCTTTTATTTACATTATTGTTATTTAGATATTTGAATTTGTCCTTCTTCACAGGTCCAGTGCCGATCTCCAACCATTTCGGCTTCGCTTTCATCATGAGTAACCCATACACAAGGTACATCCCACTCGCGAATAATGGACACCAAATCTTCGCGCACATGCTTTCGCAAGTTCCAATCTAAAGCAGATAAAGGCTCATCGAGAAGCAAGATAGTCGGTTTAGAGTATAGCGCACGCCCCAAAGCAACTCGTTGCTGTTCGCCACCAGACAGGCTGCCAGCCTTCGTTTTTCGGTATTTCTCAAGACCTAAACGCTGCAATAGACTATTGCACATGTCAGGTGTGCCTCGTTTGCTATAGGTAATATTATGTTCCACAGACAAATGAGGGAATACGATGTTGCCTTGTGGCATATACCCTACCTGACGTTTTTGAGCGGGAACCCAAATCTTATTATCTCGATCCACCCACGTTGTTTCATTACAATGAATACTACCTGTAGTGGGTTTTACAAGTCCTGCAATGCATTTAATGAAAGTACTTTTACCACTGCCGGATTGACCTGTCAAAACGGTAATACCAGAAGGAAGTACCCCATCGGCTTTCACAGTCACAGAAGGTCTAGCTACGGTAAAGGAAAATGTAATCATCGGACCTCCTAATTATTATCAATGTGATGGAACAAGGACCCCTTTGTGATGAAGTGAATTCCACTCAACAATGCCAATGTGAGCACACAAATATAGATAACTAATTCAAAAGCATCCATGTACTGCCCTGCCTCTACGTAAGAGTAGATAGCAAGTGGCATGGTGCGCGTTACCTTTGGAATATTGCCTGCAATCAAAATGGTAGCACCGAACTCGCCCATAGCACGACAGAAGGCTAAGATACTGCCCGTCAAAATGCCTTTCCAAGCGAGTGGTACGGAGATAGTAAAAAAGATACGTAACTCTGAAGCACCTAATGTACGCGCTACGTCCTCCATATTATGATCGACGGATTGCAATGCTGAACGCACCGTTTGATAAAACAGCGGAAATGCAATTACAGAGGAGGCTATCACGGCACCGGATGCAGCAAAAACAACACTCATACCATGAGCTTCAAGCCAAGCACCAAACGCATAACCTGGAGTAAATACCATAAGTAACGCAAAACCAACAACTACCGGAGGCAGTACAAGTGGCAAGGTAATAAGTGCATCAAGAATGGCAATACCACCCCACTTGCAACGGTTCATCCAGTAACAAGTCGCTAAGCCACTTAAAATAACTATAATAAGAGCTATACTTGCCACCCATAGCGACAGCCATAATGGACTCATGTCACGCCCCCTTTCTATACACAACAACTCTAAAGTATGTGTTATATCCATTAATTCAAAAATACTTTTCAAACAAATTATATGCCCAAAATCATATCATATGTTAGATTATTAAGCACTCATCACTACAAATGAGTAAAAGAAAAGCATACAGTGAGCAATCATAAGATTAGTAATATCAATAATATCTCTATTGTATCATAAGAAAGCGCTAGCCCTGAAAGCTAGCGCTTTACTCTTATTTAGAAGTAGAGAAACCGTATTTTTCTAATACTTTTTGGCCTTCTGGGCTCATTACGTATTGGTAGAAGTCTTTTGCCAATGCGTTGTCATATTTTTTAATAATACCAATTGGATAGATAACTGGATCATGGGAATCAGCCGGTGTTACTGCAGAGATTTCAACTGCATCGCCCGCTGCGATAGCATCAGTTTTATAGATGAAACCAGCATCTCCAGCACCTTGGCTAATGGAAGCTGTTACAGCTTTTACATCTTTAGCGTATACTACATTAGGTTCTACCTGTTCCCAAACGCCTAGTTTTGTTAATACTTGTTTACCATAGTTACCAGCTGGTACTGTTTCAGGATTGCCCAATACGATACGCTTTACTGTAGCGATTTGATTTAGCTCAACCTTAGGTTGACCTTTTGGAACTACGAGAACGAGTTCATTAGTTACGAATGGTTTTACATCAGTTACCAAATCTTTTTCTTGTAACATTTTCATATTTTTCTCGTCAGCAGAAATAAATAAACTAGCTGGTGCACCTTGTTCGATTTGTTGACGTAATGTACCAGAACCAGCGAAGTTAATAGCGATTTGATCATCCGCTAAGTTATGGCTTTTTTTGTAAGCATCAGCCAATTCTGTAAGAGCACCTTTAAGGCTTGCTGCAGCTTGTACAGTAATCTTTTCAGATGTACTTGGTTTAGCTGACTCAGTTGGTTTACTTGCATCATTACCACAACCTACTAAAAAAGCAAGCATGAAAACGCTTATTAATACTAATAAAATTCGTTTCATAATTCCTCCTGTGCATCCCTTAAAACGCCATACTGTAAACGCCATGGTAATACCTAGAGACACTTCGCGTACTAACAAACTGAAATATACAACATATACAACATATACATATTATACTATAAATCAATGATTGAAATCGTATACTAAAATCACATTCTACATAGATATTTCTGATGATTATGATAAGTAATAATAATCAATAAATTTTTAAGCCCCAAACAATAGATACTATGGTATGATAATACTATAAAGGATAAAAATATTTTAGAAAACTTATTCACTTACAGCTTATATAAAACAACTGTATATTTACTACATATAGTTATACGATAAACTAAAATTATGCCTTATATATTAACTAATATATTAAAGAAAAACTCTAGGTGAGATGATGAATCTATTCGAATTAGTAGGCCATATTTTTATGAATTCTATGGTCCCTATCTTAGTACTTATAGGCGTGGGATTTATATTAGATAGAAAATTTAAACTCGATCTATATACGCTGAGTAAACTAAACTTTTATATATTGTTACCTACCTTTATATTTCGAGCGATGTATGAAGCTAAACTTAACTCAGGTACTTTGGAGATTGTATTCTGTGCGCTCTGTGTACTCATACTAAACTCCATCCTTTCAGATGTGGTAGGTAAGATACAAGGATATGATGTGGCTAAGATTGCAACCTTAAAAAACTGCGTTATGTTTAATAACGTTGGGAATATGGGTGTCGCCCTTGCTATCTTTGTATTTACTAACATTCCATATGTCATCGATGGTGCTACCCCCTATGCTAATCTAGGTTTAGTGAGTGTTGTATCTATCATGATCATACAAACTATTAGCAGTAATACCTACGGTTTCTACCAAGCGGGAGCAGGACGATTAACCCCTCGGGATGCACTAAAAGTCGTATTCCACATGCCTATGGTATATGCCATCCCACTGGCACTACTTTGCCACCTACTCCCTTTCGATTTACACGGTCTCTTCTTCTTTGCACCGCTCAATATATTTGCCAATGCCTTCGTTGGCGTCGCTATGATTGCCTTGGGTGTTCAAATTAATAGAACACCGCTAAACTTCTTTAAGATGGATGTCATGCTTGCTACCACATTACGGCTCGTTGTGAGTCCACTCCTAGCAGCTGGTATTACTATATTATTCATTATGTTCTATGGACCTATGCATCCAATAGCGGCGCAAACTATCATCATAACCTACAGCGTACCTACCGCTATCAATATGTCTCTTATTGCTATTGAAATGAAGAATAATCCAGAATATGCTACACAAATCGTAATGGGCACAACTATTTTATCCGCTATAACAATGCCACTGTTTATTACTATAGCCTATTATCTATTCCCATTATATTAAAATAAAAAATCATAGTTATAAAAAATCACTCATAGCCATATGACTATGAGTGATTTTTTATGCCTTAGCATTTAGCCTTGTTAAACAAGTTACACAAGCTGTAACAATTATAGCACCAATAATTTCATTCAAGGCTAAATTATGATTAAGAATAACTACATCTAAAGCTAAAGTAACTATTGGTCCCATTGCACTAATAACGGCTGCAAGAGATGCATTAATTCTTTTAAGACCAAAAGACATCAAGTATGAAGGAATGATAGAACAAAAAATGGCCAAAAATACTAAATAAATCATAGTATGCGTTTGGAGTGTTGAAAATGTAGTAAAATTTTTGCTATCAATTATAAAGCCGAGAAGTAAAAGTACTGTAGTTATACACATATAAGTACTGGTAAAAATAGTAGAACTAATATTCGAAACAGCCCTCTTACTATAAATAATAAACAACGCCCAAAAGATTGCAGAAAGCAAGACTAGTGAAATGCCTATTAAAGTATCTGTAAGGTGGTTATCAACGGTAGGATTAAACATAATTGCTAATCCTAGCACAGTAGATACAATTAAAACTACTTTTGAAAATGTAATGCGTGATAAATCTGATGATAACAGAAAAACGTAAATTGGAAATGTAAATAGAACAGCACGTTCTAATGAGGCAGATATATATAATAATCCTATGAAGTCCGTTATAGATGAAGATACATAAAGAATAGCCCCCAAAAATGAGTATTTAAAAACCTTACTTTTATTCACGCTATTCCAATCAAAGCGAATCATTGGTATAAGAAAAAAAGGTAATGATAAAACAGCCCTACACACAAGAACATTCAAAGGGCTCAGTGAATCTAAATAAATTAGTTTTGCCCATATAGATTTTGTTGATAAGAATACAGTAGCTAAAAACACCACTAATATTCCTATATTTTTCATTAACAGATTCACTTTATATACTTCTCCATAATCAAATACAACTCAAATAAAATATATAAAATATAAAAACACAATTCATCCTAAGTAGGACGAAATGTGTTCATTATAAAAAATTTAAATTATTGATGAGCTACGTGTTCCATCCCCATGCGAACTAAACATTCAACATGATCATCGTTTAGAGAATAATATGCTGTTTTCCCATCTTTACGATATGTAACAAGACGTGCTTGGCGCAATACACGCAATTGATGAGAAATAGCAGATTGTCCCATCTCCATGGTTTCTGCAATGTGATTAACACACATTTCATTTTCTAGTAATAGCTCTACTATTTTAAGGCGTGTAGGATCACCCAAGATTTTAAACAGTTCTGCTAGCTTCAGCAATGATTCTTGTTTGTCGGTCATATAATCCCCCTTTTTTAATCCTATCCATTCTTTTTTGTAGCTCTTCTATGTCACTAATCGATACGTCTTAACGTATAACACCAATATGTATGGCACACATATAGACATTATATCATTTTTAACATAAAAAAGAGACTTTGAGAAACCAAAGTCTCTTTTTTTATCATATCTATATAAGATATAAATTATTTAATGATTAATACAGGGCAAGTGGAGTGGCTAGTTACATAGCTACTTACGCTACCCATGAATAAGCCTTTCAAAGGGCCAAGACCACGGCTACCCATTACGATGAGATCAGCATTATATTTTTTTGCCACTGCAAGTAGTGCAGGTCCAGGGGAGCCAACTTCAAATACGCTTTTAACTTTTACGCCTGCAGGAATTTCTTTCACTACATCATTAAGAATTTCCTTACCAGTTTCTTCCATATCCTCAGCAATTTGCTCAGATACATATCCACCAGAAATTGGTGTTTGATCAAAATTGGAAATAGCAGACACAATATTTGCAACGTGAACAACAATCAATTCAGCTTGGTTGCGATCCGCTACAGCGAGAGCATGTTCCAACGCACGTTTAGCATTTTCAGAACCATCAGTAGGTACGACAATAGTTTTGTAGGTAACCATAATAACCCCTCCTATTCCTAATCCCTCAAAGGGGATATGATCAAATATCGTTTAGCCTATACTAATATATTCTAGACCATCAAGGAAAACTCCTCTTTTTTCTGAGGATTTATTACATTATAGCACAAATCGTACAGAATTATACAAATAAAAGAATATTATGCGTATATTAAAGAACCTGAGACGATTGGTTTGTATTAAGTGTAGTAGTCAATCTAAAACCATCTAATACATCTATAAGTTCCTGAGTAGCAAGATTACTACCGGATGGACCAATCATTCGAGCTACTGCTACATTACCTTCATTGCCAAGAATAATTGTTGCGCCAAAGGATACTGGTTCCGCTACAGCTGTATCAGACGTATTTGGATTTTTCATATGGCCCGCCAAATAGAACATTACATTACCGTCAATGATATGCGTTTCATAACGAGTAATCGTGGCCTTGTTCACATCAACCAATTGTTTAAGATAATAGTCACCAAGCATTTGCTTGCCCATCATTGTCGGCATACCGGAGCTGACAGCTTGTACTGGGATTGTAAAAGACTCAATGTCGAGGCGTATATTATGTTTAGTGAAAGCAATCTTACCCTTTTCATTAAGACGGGTGAAACCTTTTGGATAGGTAAATTTGATACCTTCTGCAACACTGATATCGCTTGTGCCGGTTAATATTTTTTTTACCCCTTTAATAGCATTAGAACCGCGCTTATTGATCAATTCAAAGGATGGAATTGTATGCTCCATCAAACCTAGCTCCATAAACTCTGCACGAACAGGTGCATACGTACTAGACAAATTGTACCGATGAGTTGGATCTTTCTCCATGATAAATTCTGCTTCAAATACAGACTGAACCGGCTCTGTAGATGTCATATCTGCATAAGATTTTGGTGTACTCTTATCCCAGCGTGCGGAAACTGCACCTTTCTTAGCAAAGAACCCACCAACAATATCATTATGCTCAAAGTTATTGCTATGTTGGCGCCAGATATTTAAATACTCCTCATTAGACATGCCCTTAATAGGTACACCATACCAAGTCGTATTCCATTCTTTTTGAGATATTCCTTCTTGTGGTGTATTATTGCGCTTAGTAAAAGATACTGTATAGGAATCCTCTTGCGTAGGGCCCGCTAAATTGAAGGAATACCCTTGAATATGTTCACTTTCACTACGCACATCCATATCTAACATAACGCCATCAGCTACACGCCAAGGAATCGAGAACATATAACCATTTTTGTAATCCTTCACCACCGTGTTCATCTTAGTAGCATAGGATTTGTATTGTTCTGGCAAAATAGATGCGGAATCCTTCTGAGATTCCACAATAGATAAAGGTGTATCAGGCGTCTTCTGTAAATCTTCTGCCATAATAGAAGTCGTTCCCAAAGCCATAACAGCTAAGGTTGCCGCAAATAAACGTAACTTCATAGAACCTCCTATAACATATTATCCAAGAACGCTTTCGTTCTTTCGTTCTGCGGATGACTAAAAATTTGTTCTGGTGTTCCTTCTTCTTGAATAACACCATCAGCCATAAAGATAACACGATCCGATACTTCACGAGCAAAGTTCATTTCATGAGTTACGATAATCATCGTCATGTGATCGTCCGCTAATTGTTTGATTGTCTTAAGAACCTCACCAGTAAGCTCAGGATCAAGAGCAGATGTGGGTTCATCAAAGAGCATAATTTCTGGATTCATCGCTAGCGCACGGGCAATAGCTACACGCTGTTGCTGACCGCCAGACAAGCGAGATGGATACATATCTCGTTTTTCCCATAATCCTACTTTATTGAGTAATTGCTCTGCAATCGGTGAGATTTCGTCATCTTTCATACCTTTTACCATACGTGGAGCAATCATAATATTATCTAATACCGTCATATGCGGGAACAAATTGAAAGATTGGAATACCATACCCATGCGGAGCAATAATTCATGCTGAGTTTGAGGAGAAGCGTATTTTACAACCCCATTTTCAGTACTAGCAAGAATCGTACCATCAACGGTAATAGAGCCTCCATCAATCGTTTCTAACTGACCTAAGCAGCGCAAAAACGTGGATTTACCAGAACCAGAAGGTCCGATAATAGAAACAATTTCTCCTCTATTCATTTTGAGCGACACATCGCGCAATACGGTTTGATTATTAAAGCGTTTTTCAATACGCTCCATATTTACAAATGTCATAAGTACCTCTTACATCGTCATATTAAGTATATAACTAGCGCCTCAAGTAAAGATATCTCATCTATAAAATCGCATCTATAGACATCAAATAAAAGTATCTCACCTATAAAACTAGCTACATCATTACATATGACAAACTACCATAGAATTAGATTAATCTTCGTATACAGCAAATCTTCGTTCTAAGTAGTTGAAGATATTCGTTAAAATAAAGGTAAAGATTAAGTAGAATAATGCTGCCACGAGGAATGCAGAAATATCAAAATCACGTTGTACGATAGATTTTGTAATACGCAAGATATCATTCATCGCCAATACATACACGAGAGATGTATCTTTCAATAAGTTAATCGTCTCATTCGCAAGAGGAGGCAATACACGTTTAAACATTTGTGGCAAGATGATCTTACGCATAGTTTGTGCATAGGTAAAGCCAAGAACCTTTGCCCCTTCGTATTGACCACGAGAGATGGATTGAATACCACCGCGGAAAATTTCACATAAATAAGCTGCGTAGTTTAATACGAAGGTAAGAACTGCTGCCGTCGCATCATCCATCTGAATGGCACCGTCTGTAATGATTGGCAATGCATAATAGACGAATAAAATTTGTAGCATCAACGGTGTGCCCCGCATCAAATACACGAAAGCATCAACAAACTTATCTACTAAAGGCAATTTAGATAGGCGTAACATAGCCATTAAAATGCCACCAGGAATAGATAAAATCCATACAATACAGAATAGCGATACGGTTACCTTTAAACCATCAGCGATGGTTGGGATAATCTGCAATAAATAATCTAACATGAAAGACTCCTTCAAAACACGACTAGAGAAGGGCCATCTGGCCGCTTCTCTAGTGTACATTTCGTTCTTTAATTATCAGTTGTACCTACTGACCATAGTACTATTAGTATATCACGAATTGTACTATTTAGCATCGCTCTTATCTAAGTCTGCGCCTGAGCCTAACCATTTCTCAGCAATTTTATCAGCAGTACCGTCTTTTTTCATTTCAGCTAAGATACCATTAATTTTGTCACGCAAAGCAGTATCATCTTTGCGGAAGCCAACAGCGAAATTATCAACGCCGTAGTCAGTACCTTCTACGATTTTATATTTACCAGGTTCTTTTGTCATAAGATAACGAGCGATTACACCATCAGCAATAACCGCATCAACACGACCAATACCAAGATCCATGAAGGCACTTACAAAATCCGCATAGGATTTTGTCTCTTTAACCGTCTTACCGCTTGGGTCGTTTTGCAATGCTGCTTCACCAGTACTAGCTTGTTGCACGCCTACTACCTTACCAGCTAAATCGGCTTTTCCTTTAATGGAATCATCGTCATTACGAACAATAACATATTGTTTATCCTTCATATATGTATTGGAGAACAAAATATTTTTCTCCCGCTCAGGAGAAACTGTTAAGCCATTCCACAACGCATCAATTTTTTTAGATTTTAGTTCCGCTTCTTTACTAGACCAGTCGATAGCTTTGAACTCTACATCCATGCCAGCACGTTTAGCTGCTTCTTTAGCCATGTCGATATCAAAGCCAACGATTTCTCCTTTTTCATCTTTAAAGCCCATTGGAGGG
This sequence comes from Veillonella parvula, assembly GCF_902810435.1. Taxonomy (GTDB): domain Bacteria; phylum Bacillota; class Negativicutes; order Veillonellales; family Veillonellaceae; genus Veillonella. Next base: position 391,078 of record NZ_LR778174.1, on the reverse strand, counting down.
AAACTATCATCTAAACCGATAACAACTTTCTTAGGCAATTCTGTATTAGCTTTTTTAGCGTCACCACCACAACCTGTTACAAATGCCATCATAGACACGGCTGCAAGGCCAACGGCCATCATCTTTTTCCAATTCATAACTATCCTCCACGGCGATTATCGCCCATTTACTACTTAATAATATGTTCAATACAGATTTAGATTCCGTACTTAATGATTGTATTATACTTTAGTTCGTTAAAGTTGTAAATAGTTAATTCGATGAATTTTGCATTTTTTATTTTACAGACTCTCCACATATATAGTTTATGATTCTAGATTCATTTGCTTTATGTTTCTGTAGTCCTATATTTATATTTCTGTATGCCTATATTATATGACGCTTCGTACTTACACTTTATGACTGCGTATGTTTATGGATAGCCTCAATCATCGCCATTTTATCCTTATACGCCACCTGATGCAGATCAAGTGGTATCACATAAATCCCACCATGACCATTCATCGCTTGCAACTCACGCCATTCCTCAGTGAATCCAATAATATGCTCATAATCAACAAAGACAAAATATTCATCCCCATAGAATAAACTGTGAAAGTATTCTTTCACAGAAAAGGGCCTACGTTTTAACACGAGGCCCTTTTCACAGATAAAAGCTTGACTTTCACCTAATCTATGAAGGGTCCATAATATCACGAGCAACAACAGATAATACCATACACGTTCCGCCCAGTCTGAGGGCATATATTTTACAATCAACGCACACGCAACTAGACCGATGATGCGACCGGTCCACTGTATACCGCGATGTATTTCTATGCTCTGTTGTACGGCACCTGATGAAAAGCGTTCCATCGCCTCTTGTTTCGTCATGGTTTACCTCACAAATTGAAAGTCTACTATATGATTTTATTTACGGCACAAGCCCATAGCTTGTTCTACCTTACAGTACATTGCACTTGCTTTAGCATGCGCCTTAGCAGCCCCTTCATCGAGGATTACATCCAGTTCAGGGCTTGTAATCAATTCATTGTAACGTTGTTGAATTGGTTCAAGGGTTGCTACTAATAGATCGGCAATATCGGATTTAAATACACCGTAACCCTTACCAGCATACATTTCTTCGATAGCTTCGTAGCTGTCTTTTGTAATAGCACGGTAGATTCCCATCAAGTTAGAGATGCCAGGTTTATTTTCTTTATCATAGCGAACCGCATTATCAGAATCAGTTTGAGCTCGTTTCAACTTTTTCACGATTAAATCTGGTGCATCCAAAAGACGGATTGTAGCATTTTGGTTATCATCAGATTTACTCATTTTCTTAGTTGGTTCTTGCAAGCTCATAACGCGAGCGCCACCTTCGCCGACCTTGATATCAGGTACTACAAAAGTTTCACCGAATCTACGGTTAAAACGCTCTGCTAAATTACGAGTCAACTCGAGATGTTGCTTTTGGTCTTCCCCTACAGGAACATAATTCGTACCATATAGCAAAATATCTGCCGCCATCAACGGTGGATACGTAAGCAATGCAGTTGGAATAGAATCCCCTTGCTTTTGAGACTTATCCTTGTACTGAGTCATACGCTCTAATTCGCCAACATAGCTAATAGATTGCATAACCCAACCGAGCTTAACATGCTCAGGTACTTCGGATTGAACAAACAATGTTACCTTTTTAGGGTCAAGGCCAACCGCAAGGTACAATGCAGCCAAATTACGAGTGTTTTGAAATAATTCTTTTGGATCTTGCGGTACCGTAATCGCATGTTGGTTAACGATACAATAGTAACATTCATCAGTATCTTGATAGTCTAAGAAATTACGTAAAGCCCCCAAATAGTTACCAAGTGTTAACTCCCCACTTGGTTGGATGCCGGAAAATATAACTGCCATAATAGTCTCCCTATATTGAAATAAACCAACAGTGCCAAAGCACTGTTGGTTATATATTATTCTACGGTTACAGATTTAGCCAAATTACGTGGTTTATCTACGTCTGCACCGCGTGTAATTGCTGCATAATACGCCAATAGTTGCAATGGTACAACTGCTAAGATTGGAGCGATAAATTTATTCGCACGAGGCACATAAATTGTGTGGTCTACGTGTTTAGATAATTCTTCGTCACCTTTCATGCCAATACCGATTACAATAGCTTCACGAGCTTTTACTTCGCGGATATTGCTGATCATCTTATCGTAAACATCCTCTTGTGTAGCCAATGCGATAACAGGTACGCCCTCTTCGATAAGAGCTAATGTACCATGTTTCAATTCGCCACCAGCATATGCTTCAGCATGGATGTAAGAAATTTCTTTCAACTTCAAAGCACCTTCCATCGCTACTGCATAGTCGATAGCACGGCCCAAGAAGAATGCATCAGATTTGAAGCCATAATGTTTAGCAAAGGCTTTCATATCTTCGTCTACTTCAAAGATTTCATGAATCAAGGATGGTAAGTTTTTAACGCCGCTAAGAATTTCTTCGGCTAAGGCTGGATTTAATTTACCATTTAATTGACCTAGGTATACGGCGAATAACAAGCCCGCTACTAATTGAGTAGTGTACGCTTTTGTGGACGCTACAGAAATTTCAGGGCCAGCCCATGTGTAAACTTTGTTATCTGCTTCACGAGAAATGCTGGAACCAACAACATTGGTAATGGCCAATGATTTGGCACCAAGGCGTTTAGCCTCTTTCAAAGCCGCCAATGTATCGGATGTTTCACCAGATTGACTAATAACGATACATAATGTTTTATCATCAGTCAATGGGTTGCTGTAACGGTATTCAGATGCTATTTCCACATCAACTGGAATACGCGCCAAGTTTTCAATATATTGTTTTGTTACAAGACCTGCATGGTATGCAGTGCCGCATGCAACGATGAGAATTTTATTGAAAGCTGCTACATCTTCAGCAGTCCAATTTAGCTCATCAAAGATTGCTGTTTTACCATCTTCAGAGATATGTGTACCGAATGTATCGCGAACAGCTTTAGGTTGATCATGAATCTCTTTCAACATGAAATGCTCATAACCACCTTTTTCTGCTGCTTCAGCGTTCCAATTTACATGGAATACCTCTTTATCAACAGGGTTACCTTCACGGTCGAATACGGATACATTATCGCGAGTTACGATAGCTAATTCACCATCGCTCAAGATGTATGTATCACGTGTGTAGTTAATGATAGCTGGAATATCGGATGCTACAAAGTTTTCACCTTTGCCAAGGCCGATAACCAATGGGTTTTCTTTTTTAGTACAAATGATTTTATCTGGCTCATCGGAGCAGATGATTTCAAGAGCATACGCACCATCAACACGAGCTAGCATGCGGCGTACTGTGCCCACGAAATCGCCATCGTACATATCCTCTAACAAATGAGCTACAACTTCTGTATCAGTTTCAGATTTGAAATGGTACCCTTTTGCAATAAGCTCTTCTTTTAAAGGCATGTAGTTTTCAATAATGCCGTTGTGTACAACAGCAAATTTACCATCTTCAGATGCATGAGGGTGGGCGTTCATGTCGGATGGACGACCGTGTGTAGCCCAACGTGTATGACCAATGCCTACAGTTCCTTCATTAGGATCTGCTTTCACAACTGCCTCAAGATTAGCAAGACGGCCAACCTTCTTTTGAATTTTAATAACATTTTCAGGGCCGATAACAGCAATACCTGCAGAGTCATAACCACGGTATTCTAACTTTGCCATACCGTCCAACAAGAAATCAGATGCTTGATTAAAGCCAATGTATCCTACGATACCGCACATACGTATATCCTCCTATAACTGGGGGTATTTCTAGCCCCAGCAAAAACTAAGGCTAACTAATTAATATTCTAGATTAATATTCTATTTAATGTATTAAATATTAGTTCAATACAATTCATTCAGATATACTTTGTCCCCATCGTTACCGATGGGCTTTTTAATACCTGTTACGACATGAATATGCCGGAAGAGCATCCGCTGATGACTCGATCACTCTTCACCTCGTCTACCCTAACGACTGCCTTCGCGGGTACTTGCGCTATTCGCCTTTACGAATTTGGAATTCCTTTCTATGATATACGGCAGAATCAGTACAAAATAAAATATGTACTGAGGTATATTATACTAGAAAAATCGATAAAAAGTAAACCACCACAGATAAGTCAAAAGGAATAAAAAAGATTGTTTCTATGCTTCACATCCTTTTCATTGTAAGAAATTATACTTCTATCATTCTAAATTTTACGCAATTAGATTTTGTTGTATTTTCAAAATGTATGTATATAATTTGGGAGATATTAATCATGAATAAAACAACTATAAAGAAACAACATAAAACTAAAAAGAATAGCTTATCATATAGAAAATTACGTCGTTGGGTGTTACCTGCAGTCCTTGGTGCCGCTTTATCGACATTAGCAGTTATCCCAACATTAGCTGCAGAGACTCAAACTAATACCAACGTAGCAGTTGTAACCACAACAGAACAAACTAAAACAGTACCATCTGCACAAGGAAGCACACCTCCAACCGGTGCACCTCACGGCAAACCACCTGCCGGTCATGTCCCTACAGGCACGTCTAACCAAATACCTCCAAATGGGAATCCTCCTTCTGGCACTCCTAACGGTATGCCTCCAACAGCTATGCAGAATGGAGCCCCTAATGGAATGGCACCACAAGTTGAAGTAGATCCTAGTACTTTTAAAGGCACAACTATCGCTACAGAAAACAAATCCATTGCTCACGAATCGATGACAAACACAACGGCCGATCAGAATGCTTTCATCGGTAAAAATAAAGCGGTAATTGATATTGAAAATAGCGTTTTCGATAAAACAGGCGACACTACAAGCGATGACAACAGCAATTTCCGTGGTCAAAATGCAGTAGTCCTCGGTATCGAGGGGAGCCAAATCAATATTAAAGGCAGTAATATTACATCTAACTCTAAAGGCTCTAACGCAGTCTTTGCCACTGGTGAAGGCTCTGTTATCAACGTAGAAAATACTAATATTCACACCAAAAGCGATTCCTCTCGTGGTTTAGATGCTACTTACAAAGGTACGGTAAATGGCAAAAACCTAACTATCACCACTGAAGGGGCTCACTCTGCTACACTTGCTACAGATCGCGGAGAAGGCACTATCACCACAGAAGCAGCCAAACTTACGACATCTGGCGAAGGCAGTCCTGTTATCTACTCCACGGGTAATATTATAGTGAACAATGTCAACGGCATAGCGAATAACAGTGAAATTGGCGTCGTAGAAGGTAAAAATTCTATTACCCTTACAAACTCCAATGTAACAGGCTACAAAGATAATGGTTTCATGCTATATCAAAGCTTCTCTGGTGATGCTGAAAACGGTATTGCTCGTCTGAAAGCAGAAAATAACACACTTACAACTCACGCTACGGGTGCGTTCCTCTATGTAAACAACACTACTGCTGAAGTAGACCTTTCTAACAATGTAATCTCTATGCCGAACACTTCTACCCTAGTGAAAGCAGCTGCCGACTCCCGTTGGGGAAAAACTGGTGAGAACGGCGGTCATCTTACACTCCGCACATCTAATCAAGAACTAAGCGGTAATATTGTGGCTGATTCAATCAGTACCATCGCACTAGACATGACAAATGGATCTAGTCTTGTAGGCGCTGTAAACACAGACAATGCTGCTAAAGAAGTAACTGTGAAACTCAGCAAAGACTCCAATTGGATATTAACAGGCGACAGCTATGTAAAATCCTTGAACAACGAAGACTCAACAGGTAGTAACATTCACTTAAATGGATATAAACTCGTTGTGGCTGATAAATAATTCACATACATCAAATAATTTACAACATCTAAAAAATAAAGAGGATTGCAAGTAACAGAGCTCACAATCCTCTTTAACATTTAGGGCATTACCTTATGCTAATCATCTAATAAATCTCTTTCACGCATAATATCGTGTAGTGCTGATAATTCACCATCTTTAATATTCATAATATTACGTCTTGCCCTATCATTCAACTCTTCATAACGTCGAATTATCCATTCATCATCACGCCATTCATATTTGTCTTTATAATATCGTCTACCTTCTTGAAAATCATTATAAGATTCCTTAATACTTTCTTTAATTGAATCAAACAAGCCCATTATTTTCCCCTTTAACAAATTTCTTTTTATAGCCAATAATAACATCTCTAGCAATGCATTACTAAAAATCAATTTACTCCAAATATATAAATAACCGCTAAAGACTCATTTATTTCACTATCATAATAAGATAAATATTTAGAGCTGGTTCCTAAACTGAACCAAGCTTCTTTTACCTATAGCTACAGAATATTAATAGTTTTAAGTTATATCAGATAAAAACAAATCATACCATGATGATAAAGGATTACTAACTACTTTATCAATTGGTCCATATATTACCTTCACATAATTTTGATTATCAGTTATCATATCAATCATATAATTTGATAAATTACAAATAACATTAAAATCATGTTCTATAATAATACACGTATTTCCCTTGGAACATAATTGTTTAATCATATTCATAACTAATACTTTATCAGACGAATATAATCCGGCTGTTGGTTCATCTAATATAAATAATGAATTATTTTGTCTATTAGCTAAAAACTTAGCAATTTTTATCCTCTGAGCCTCTCCGCCTGATAGTGTCATTGTCAGCTGCCCAAGCTTCAAATATCCTAATCCAATTTCAACTAAAAACTCTAACATTTTAAAAACAGATAAATGCTCTTTAAATATATCTTTAATCTCGGAAATAGATTCATCTAAAATATCAGAAATATTTTTTCCATTATATCTAACTTTTAATACATTTTCGTTAAAGCGTTTGCCATCACAAGTCGGACATTTACAAAAAACATTTTCCATATATGGTAAATCTAATTTTATTCGTCCAACCCCATTACAAGTTTCACATCGACCATGACCTGAATTCATACTAAAATCAACTGGCTTTACTTTGTTCTTTTTTGCCAAATCTGTATCTGCTAAAATATTTCTAATATGCTCATATATCCCAAGATAAGAAATTAACGTTGATCTCGAATTCTTACCAATTGGTTTCTGATTTACAATATAAGCATGTTTAAAAGATTTTTTATATAATTTTTTACTTACATAATCATAAATAACATTCGCTAACGTACTTTTACCGACACCGGACTGACCGGTAATAGCTGTAATACAACCTACCGGCAATTGAATATCAATATCAACCAAATTAAACTTATTAATTTTTTTGATATCAATATACTCACATTCATCTAACTGCGAAGCTGGTAGGGAGTAATTTTTCTTATCACATAAGCCTACCATCCTACCTTCATCAATAACGAAGCCGCCTTGAGGGCCGCCACAAGGCCCCATTTCTATTACTTTATCAGCAGATAAAATATATGGTGAATTGTGCTCAATACTTACTACAGTATTCCCTTTCTCAACAAGGGACCTAGTAGCTTTAATTATTGAATTAATATCTTTATAATGTAACCCCTTACAAGGTTCATCTAGAATATATAAAAGGCCAGTTAAAGAAGAGCCTAATTGCTTCGATAATCTAACACGCTGACATTCACCTCCTGATAAAGTAGGAATTTTTCTCGATAATGATAAATACCCTATTTTCAGATCTATCAGGCCATCAATTTTATCAGTGATGGTTTTGGTAAGATTTTTAATTTGTGCTATTAATGTATTCTTAGATATTTGAGTTTCCAATTTAATAAGATATTTTTTCAGAATATATACTGGTAAAGATTCATAATCATATATATTGAGTCCATTAATTGTATACTTTAGAATATCCTCATTCAGCCCAGATCCCGAGCAACTACTACACTCAGTTTCACCTAAATATTTTTCAATTGAAATAAATGTAGACGGTGTTCTAATATCTTTTAACAACACAGAAAGCTCTTCCATTGCGCCCTTAAGAAGAATACTTTCTTTTTTTCTTCTTCCTTTTGGTGTTTTATAAATTATCTCTATTGGATATTTAATATTTCCATATAACAATTTATCCAACTCACTTGCAGATAGTTCATCGATAGTTTTTGTTATATCAATCTTGTAGTATTCGCACAATGCCTCAAGTTTCTTAATTGCAAGACTATCTTTACCGCCTGAAAAAAAAGTAATCCCCCCCCGAATGAGCTTGACACTTCTGTCCGGTATCAATTTATTTAAGTCTACGCAGTACTCTGTCCCAGTTCCCTTACACTTTGAGCAAACACTTTTTGCATTATTAGGTGAAAAATAAGAGGGATCTACCATAACTTTATATTCTAAGTATACATATAAAGAATATAAAGTTCTCAAATAATAACTTATATCTGTAAACGTTCCTACTGTTGATCTCGGATTGGTATTATAATAATTTTGAGACAAATCCAATGCCGGTTTTAAATTAATTATATTATCTACTTTGGCCTTCTCTAATAATCTTTGCCCATATTGATTGGATACTAAGCTATCAAGAAATTCTCTTTGACATTCTGCAAATAAGGTATCATAAACTAATGATGACTTTCCACTACCAGAAGGCCCTATAAAACAAGTCCACTTATTAATAGGAATATCTAAATATATATGTTTTAAATTATTTTCATAAGCATTTTCTATCTTTATAATATCCATTATCTCCACACCATTCACAATCACTACGTTGATTATAATCTTTATACTTAATATCCATTGTATAGATATTAAACTCTCCTCGTCGATTTAGATTTGAAGGCAAAATGAATTTAGAAAGAACTTTAATAGCTTCCATCCCTATGAAGCTAGCAATAATTGCACAGGCCGGACCAAAACTTCCTACCTTACGATTTTTCACTTGTAATTTTTTTATATTAGTACTATCTATATTATTTTCTTCTTCAAGTGACTTTCTAAAACAATTTACACATGCACTTTTAAATGGAATAATTGTTTGCCCTAACAATGATAAATGTAAATTATATCCTCCACCAATTATATGTGGAATATTATGCTGCATACAGAACTGTCCTACAATTAGAGATGTCTCATCAACTGTCGGTTTATCTGCACAATTAATGATCAAATCAGCATCCTCTATCGAATTCCAAAACGAACTATCTTTATCCATAAATTCATAATATTTATGGATTTCAGTTTGAGGATCCATACTCTTTATAAATGATTCAAAAGCATCAACCTTATATTCGCCAATAGAATTATAAAAATACCCCATTTGTCTATGCAAGTTTGAAGCTTCAATACAATCAGGATCAACTATAGAAATTTGTTTAACTCCGCTCTGGACTAAATTTGTGGCAACCCATGATCCAACCGCCCCAAGACCAATTATGACTACATGAGATCTTCTGATGTTAGACCACATCTGTAACAAGTTTTCCTCTGATTTAGAGTACTCAGATAAAAACCTAATTACCCGTCGGTATTTATCATAACCTTCAAACTTATCAGTATCGTTAACAACATCTAAAAGTCCCTTGGTTTCTAAAAATTTGAGTAATCTAAGCAATTGGTTCTCATCAACATTATTATCCTGAATAAGTTGATTAATGTCTCTATTTCCATCTAATTGCAATACGATATTAAGAATATCATCATTTTTAACTTTTATTCTTATCTGGTGCCTTCGGCTAGTCTGAAAGAACTCTAAAATAGAATCACTAATTTTGACAACAGAAACACTCGAAGACAACTTTGGCTTATACATCATCTTTTTCTCCACAAACTGGGCACAACTTATTTTTTTGTACATTTAAATAGGTCAATTCCATCGTATCAAACAAAAACTCCCCTCGGACTTTATATGAGTCTTCCATAGGAACTAAGGATAATAAATATTTAATTATTTCAATACTTGCAAAAGAGGCCGAAAATAATGATAAGCTACTTAAACCGCCTAACTCGGCACTACGAGCAACAACAGGATGTTTTTTAGGTTTCCACCCCTTAAGCTTTTCTTTAAAATACATCGCATAACATTCAACACATGGTGTTACTCCTGGAATAATCAGTTCGCCGGTACTAGCCAAATGTGCATCAAATCCTCCTGCAATATAATGTGCCTTTTTATGTTTTACACAAACTCTCGATATTTTTGCTGCTGTATAGCCAATATATGGTTCATCTAATGTATTAATTATAAAATCAGAATCCATTATTAGATGATCTATTTTAGTATTAGGTTCTAAATATTGGTTTAAACACTCTACCTTGATATCTTTATCAATATTTTTTAAAAATAGTCCTAATGCCTCCGTTTTATGTAGCCCAATGTTTTTTTCTCGAAAAAATAAATGTCTACTTATATCAGAGTTCCTAACTATATTATCATCGAATAATATAAAGTTTTTGATTCCTGCCATAGCCAGCTGTATAGCAATAGTACTTCCTACTCCGCCACAACCTAAAACTAAAATTTTATACTTAGATAATTTCTCTTGAGCTAAATATCCCTCTTCTTCAGTTTCAAAAAACTCTGAAAAATAATTTAGTTGTCTAGAATATCTAGCACTAACCGCCTTATTATTTTTATTATATACAGGAGTAATAATTCTATGATGTAAAAGAGCTTTTATTAATATTTTTATATCTGAAGGTTGTAAATTAATAATTGCTGATAATTCATAAAGATTAGATTTTCCATCTATAGCCTCTAACAAACTTATTGTAAGTCTATTTACTTTAAAAGTTTTTCGGACCCTGGTATTCATATAATAAACGGTTAAGAGAAGGTCATCGGTTAAAAATAAATCTACAGAGTCCTTTATTTTTAATACTATATTATTATCCATTCTTTATACTCCCTCGAATTGAAATCACATCCTCAATTGTTACAACTAAAGAATCTACTAACTCTATGTCAAATACTTTCAATAATTTTGCAATATATCTCGTTGTATTTATATCTGCATCTGTTATATCTAGTACACCACTAGGATGATTATGAGCTATTATCACTTTACTAGAATTAGTTATTAATGCTAACTTTACTAATTGATTCAAATGTATATTAACACTATTTACAGATCCGATTGATAAAACTGAATAATTCATTATTTTATTAGTATTATCAAGAAATACCGCCGCCAAGACCTCTATATTTAAATCGCCTATTAATTGTAAAAAAACTGCATGTGAGCCTTCAACACCATACAAATAAGGAGTATCAACATCAAGCGATATCTCTCCCATTTTTTTTAAACATAGACCTATCATATTTAATTTCATAGCATTACCTAAAAAGCTGATATTACCTATATCGTAACATCAGCTTTTTACTTCTAATACTGGATTACACCACTCTCAATTTCAAGAAATTTTCCCCAGTCCTCTTCAGTTGCAAGAGATTGATTTCTAGTACAAACTCTTGTGCAGCAATCGGAACGACTACCAGAACAGTCTGCTGTATAATCTGCAAAAAGTTCAGATTCCTCAATTTCTTCAAACACTAAATCTGCCAATATTTCACCTCCAAAGTCAAATTTACAAGATTGTCTTGTATTTATTTCATTCTAACAATATTTTATTATCCATATTTTAACTTTTCATAAATCTTTCATAAAAATGATGAAAAGGATTCTTTTATAAGGAATTTTCCACAACTATATTATATTTTATTTGCAATTTAATCTAATGCTATATAATATCAACTTATAAAACAAACACTCTCTAAGTTCCTTGTCTTAAAACCTTATTTATCAAATCCTTCATAAGAATTAATATCTTGCTATTACTTCGTATCTAGAGTATTCCTATATGCTGCTGATTTTATTGAATTTATAATTAATACTTAAAGCACTCCCCCGCTAAATTTTAATTGTAAACATACTACTCTTATCATTAATCTATGCTATGCCAAATAGAATTATTAACTTTTATAAGATCCCTATGATGAAATATTCACGCAACAAGGACAGTTCCATTCGATAACCATCCTAAATAAATATAAAATAAATACCCTCCTATATATGTTCCTGCAGCGACTTTACGTAGGACGGAGCAAAGGGACATATATAGGAGGGTATACCTTTGATATAAATTGTAGAATGGAACCAAACGAAGTAGTATCAAACTACTCATTAAGAGTTAATCCGCAAGCCCTTGTTCTCTACCGATAATATCAGCAATTTCTTGGCATAGGGATTGTAGTTCTTCTTGGTTAGGACCTTCAGCCATGACACGAATGAGTGGTTCTGTCCCGGATGCACGTACTAAGACGCGACCTTCGTCACCAAGTTCTCCTTCAGCTGTTACGATAGCAGCTTTGATGAGGTCATTGTCTTCCCAGCCAGTTTTTGTAGCTACACGAACATTTACAAGAACTTGTGGGTATTTTGTCATAATGCCGGCCAACTCAGAAAGAGGTTGCTTTTTCTCCTTCATAAGAGCTGCCACTTGAACAGCTGTTAACATACCGTCACCAGTGGTGTTGTGATCTAAAAAGATTACGTGACCAGATTGTTCACCACCAACGGAAAGATTATGTTCACGCATGTATTCCAATACATATCGATCACCAACAGCAGTGGAAACTGTTTTCATACCAAGTTCTTCTGCTGCTTTATGGAATCCAATATTACTCATAACGGTACCAACTATGGTATCACCTTTAAGTTTACCTTCTTCTTTCAACTTAAGGGCGCATAGCAACATGATTTGATCACCATCGAGGACTTGACCTTTTTCATCAACCAATAAACAGCGGTCAGCATCGCCATCATTAGCAATACCAAGGTCTGCATTATGTTGTTGTACGGCTACTTGTAAGCCTTCAATATGTGTGGAACCACAATGATGATTGATATTCAAACCATCTGGATTCACGTTAATATTGATGACTTTAGCCCCTAGTCCAGACAAAATTTCCGGACCTACACTGGAAGCTGCGCCATTAGCACCATCATAAACGATAGTCAACCCTTCAAGGGACGTATCGATTGTGTGACGTACAAAATGAGCATATAAATGAGCCAAGTTACTATTGAACTCAATTTTACCAATACCATCACCCGTAGGACGCGCCAATTCATTATCTGCGCTTTGACGAACATATTTTTCCAATTCATCTTCCACTTCATCAGGTAATTTATAGCCATTACCATCAAAGAATTTAATGCCATTATCTGGATATGGGTTGTGGGATGCAGAAATAACAGCACCCGCATCAAAACCTTGTTGCCGTACAAGATACGCTACTGCTGGTGTTGGGATAACACCTGCAATCACTACATTACCGCCAACAGAGCAAATGCCCGCCGCTAATGCACTTTCAAGCATAGAACCAGAAATTCGCGTATCGCGACCAATCAAGAACGTAGGATGATCCTTTTTCTTACCAAAATGCGTTCCTGCCGCACGACCTAAATGATAGGCTAATTCCGGCGTTAAAAACTCATTAACAACACCACGTACACCATCTGTACCAAATAAACGAGCCATAATTATCCTCCTCTAAGGATTTGTGAAAGTTTCACAAGTCTATATATCTACCGTGTGTATCTTTTCAATAATTACTGTTGTGTATTATATCATAATATAGAAAGCATACCTACTATAAAGTCACATCTATATTACATAAATAGTATGAATCTATACTGTAATTCAATCCATCAGTATAATTCCCCACTAATTAGGTTTTGCGTATTTTGCCATACATAAAATGGCCGTTTCCGCACCATCAAGGGCAGCACTCATAATTCCCCCTGCATAGCCAGCCCCCTCACCCATAGGATAGAAACCTCCTACAGTAGGAGAAATGCGTTCTTCATTACGTCCCATACGGAGCGGTGCAGAGGTACGCGTTTCAACGCCTGTCATACACACCGCAGGATCATCAAACCCTCGGATGCGACGGCCCCAGTATGGCAAGGCCCGCTCTAATACGGATGTGACGAATGATGGCAAGCAATCATGTAAATCACAATTTACGACACCTGGCTCGTAGCTATATATACTATTTTGTACGCTAGGAGCTTGTGAAAGTCCTAAAAACTGCCCTACAGTTTGTGCAGGCGCATAGAAGTTAGAACCGCCCAACTCATAGGCTTTGCGTTCCCATTCTCGTTGAAATGCGACGCCATCTAATGGATGAGTACCAAAGTCATCTGGACCTACGTTGACTACGATAGCACTATTAGCAACACCGCTGTCCCGAGCGTATAAACTCATACCGTTTACGACAACACCACCATTTTCAGAGGCAGATGCTACTACTTGACCTCCTGGGCACATACAGAAGCTATATGCAGTACGGCCTGATTCTTTATCGTGGTATACGAGAGAATATTCTGCTGCACCGAGGCCCAAACTAGATGGTTCTACACCATATTGGGACTCATCAATTACAGCCTGATCATGCTCAATACGAACACCGATAGCAAATGGTTTTGCCGTCATTTCCACATTGCGTTTATAAAGCATTTCATACGTGTCACGTGCACTATGGCCTACACCAGACAAAACAACAGTCGTATCAATACGCTCACTACCATTAACTTCAACGCCTACGATACGGTCATTTTCAATCAATAAATCCGTTACCTTAGAACCAAAGCGGACTTCACCGCCCCATTCGATGATGCGCTCACGCATAGCTTTTACCATGGTACGCAATTTATCAGTACCTACATGAGGTTTATGTTTATATAAAATTTCTTCAGGCGCGCCAAACTCTACAAAGTATTTAGATATCTCATGCAAACGCGGATGGGTAATGCGAGTTGTCAACTTACCATCGGAAAAAGTTCCTGCACCGCCTTCCCCAAATTGTACGTTGGACTCAGGCTTAAATATGCCTTTTTTCCAAAATGCCTCTACGTCATGACTACGTGTATCTACATCTTGACCGCGTTCAAGCACGATTGGGCGATAGCCTTCACGAGCTAAGTAAAAGGCTGCCAGCATCCCCGCAGGGCCAAAGCCCATAACAACAGGACGATGTGCTAATGGTACAGACCCCAAAACGATAGGTTCTGGATCTTCTGCAGCAAATACAGATACATCCTTTTGTTTACCAAGCTTTTTCATGACTTGATCTTCATTATGAACCTCAATGAATAGGGTATATACAAAAACAATGTTTGGCTTCTTACGGGCATCTACGGCACGTCGAACAACATGAATCGTTTCGATAGCACCACGTAACGGGGGATATTTCTTTTCTACAATACTTTTGATATCCGACTTAACCGTAACAGCCACGCGGAGATTTATTATTCTAATCATATCTTTCCTATTAAACCCTCCCTTTTAGGTGAGCCTACTTCTTTAATCTTTGACCAAAATTCTTTACCACTTAATCTGTAAGAAAATAGTCATACATCTTTATTATACAACACTACTATAAAAGCTAATATATAAATCATAAAAAGGCCCTAATAGAGAAATATTCACTCTATTAGGGTCTTCGTCGCAAGATTTTAAAGCCTCACAAAAAACTTATCATCCATTAAGTACTTTCTTTTGTATTTCTACTTTCACCCGTACCGTTGTGGTATTGCTATTAACTCCATTCGGTAATACTAAATTATAGTTACCCTGTACAGTTTCAGTAGCACCCGATACATCGATAGGTTCCGTTTGTATTTCTGTAACGGAATTAATCATTTCTTCACGACCTGTAACTGTTAATTGCGTTGGTGTAGCAGACGTGGATTTAACTTCATAACCTTCTGCTACTGTACCAACAGTCGGAACAGTAATAGGAACCGCCTTTTCTTTACGTAATAAGTTAAGTTCATATTGTGCTTGACCTTGGTTTGGATTAATATGTACATCTAGTACATTACCTGCCGTATCCCAAGCTTCTAAAGTACTAACAGCGCTAAAGTTCTTCGTTTGACCAGCCACATTGACTTTCATCACAACCTTGCTCACTGCATTAACTTGTTGCTTACGACCAGAAACAGTTACCTCTTTCGGCACAATCGTTACCGATTTCAAAGCAATATCATCAGAGAACTTGCCGATTGGAACTATTTCAACAGGAATCGTTTTCTCTGCATATTCATCAACATTGATAGTGATGGTATCTGGTTTAACCTCCACAAGATTCATCCCTGCCGGAGGCGTAAAATTAATAGTTACATTATTTTGACCTGGTTTTACACCAGATGCATCAATATAAGCCCGTAAATTATCTGATTTCATAGACATAATGGTATCACGTGGACCAGCCAGAACAACACGGACCACATCTGGTGCATCTTCTATGATATAGCCAGAATTAAGATTTTGAACCTGTACAGGTATTGTATAGGTTACTTCCATCACAGGGTTCTGATCGCGCATGATAAAGAACCACATAACGATAGCTGCTAACAAGGATAATAATTTAGCAGGCCAATTGCGTTTCAAATGAATCATCATTTATTTGCCCTCCATTTCCACATACTAGTAATGGTTTGACGAGGGCGTTCCATAAAGGTGCGCAATGCCTCTTTAATTTGATCCTCTGGTAAATGGCGATAAATATGACCCCCATATGTATAAGAGATGGTCCCTGTTTCCTCACTGACAACGACTACCACAGCGTCTGTTTGCTCAGATAAGCCAATAGCTGCACGGTGACGTGTACCTAGTTCGGTACTCAATGTACGGTCCTCAGTCAACGGCAACAAGCAGCCCGCTGCACGGATTCGCCCATCACGAATAATCAAGGCCCCATCATGAAGCGGTGTACTAGGAACAAAGATATTTTTAATCAACTCGCGACTCAATACAGCATCGATAAGAATACCAGTATCTACAAAGTCATTGAGACCTACTTCACGTTCAAAAACGATAAGTGCCCCCGTATGTTCGCGAGACATAACGCGAGCCGCAGCCATCACTTCATTAATGGCCATATCCATTTCTTCTTCGTTTACATTTTGTGCCTTGCTGAAAATTCGGCCACGCCCCAATTGTTCTAGAGCACGACGCAATTCAGGTTGGAATACAACGGGTAACGCAAAGAGAAGAACGGTCATACTTTGTTGCAAAATCCAGTTGATAACGTATAGATTTAACAGATGACTCAATAAATTAAAAATTGCCAATATAACGAGACCTTTTAAAAGAGAAACGGCCCGTGTATCTTTAAGCAATTTATATAAATAGTAAATACCAATAGCAACGATTATGATATCAACAATATCAAGAAGCCTAAAGGTATGTATAAGTGCGTCAATATGCATAAAAATAGCTCCTTATACAAAATAATAAGGTACAATCAATTCTTTGACTGTACCTTATATTTTAACTCATTTTGAGAGTACTGTAAATTTATAAACAAACGCTGAATGAGATTTTTATTAGATGTTTTGTGTTTCAATCCAAACATCCATTTGGCCCCCACAAACCATGCCTTCTTTAACAGCTACGTCATCATCGAGATGAACATCGATACGACGGTGAGCTTCTTTTTTATTCAAAGAGTCCACTGCACTTAGGCGGATTTCATTTTCCGCACGTCCGCCGCCGATAGTACCAAAAATAGATCCATCTGGAAATACAACCATAGATGTACCAGCTTTACGAGGTGTGGATCCACAGGTATATAAAATAGTGGCTACTGCTAAGGTTTCGTTTTTACGTTCACTAAGGTATTCAATAAACTCACGATTCATGGATCACTCTACCTTTCCGCAATGAGCCGCCTTTTTTTCCACGCACCACTGCCAAATATTCACTAACGATAGATAATGCAATTTCCTCAGGCGTTTGAGCTCCTAAATCTAGCCCAATAGGCGCATATACCATATCTAACTCATCTTGAGTCCATCCCTGCTCACGCAACACTTCAAAAGCGTGATGGATCCGTTTTTGGCTGCCCATAACGCCCATATAGGTAGGCAAGTACCCTCGTAATTGTTCTAAGCATATATTATCGTACTCATGAGCACGTGTCACAATGATAAAACCAGTATATTCATCAAGAGGTAAATCGTTCTTGAAGTTTTCTAAAGGTAAGCATTTACGTATGACACGTTCATCAAAGAATTCAGGAACTACATATTCTGGACGGTCATCTACGACTGTAACACGACATCCAATAAACAACAGCAAATCAGTAATAGCTCGGCTAACATGACCTGCACCTAATACGAGAACTGACGGATCATTTTCTACAGGTTGTACGAAACACTCCATTTCGCCTACCATACAGAGAGAATTTAGTTTTGCTTTATCTACAGTAAATCCTTCAATAGGAGTTCCGTATAGAACCCTTCCATCTTCAGCATAAATAGTCTTATCCCCTTGACGAGGACCGGATAGAACAGTAACCATCACAGTAGTTTCAGTAACCTGTAGACGATCTTTCATCACATCATAAATTGTTTCCATCTAGATTCCTTTCATAATCCCAAGCGGTAACAGCCTCTAATACACCTCCACCGACAGCAAGGGATTTATCTGAAATACTATAGCAATGAGACTCTTCACAACGAGCATCCACATCAGCCAACTTAAAATGATCTGATACGATAAGCCCACTTTTTAAAATGCCTCGTAGAATACCTGTAATTTTTGCTCTTACTGGTTCTTCATCAACATAACCAATTACTTCATTAGCTTGTACAGAATCCCCAATATGACGTTTTGCTGTAAATAGTCCAGCCTTTGGAGAATGAATAACGCGCTCATGAGTGTAGCCACCTACATTTCCAGGGATACCTGTATTAGGTTGAGCTGGTCCATCATAGATACAGCGACCTAATGAATGACCACGCATCGTTTCAATGACCACATCTACATCTTCTCCAGCAGTAAATCCAGGGCCCACACCGATAACGAGCTCTGCATCATCCCGTTTTGTACCAAGATTCTTTTTACTTAAAATAGCATCGACTACAATCTCTGGTTTTAAAGTGTCCAATAATTCCTCATATGAGCTAGTGACAACGGGGATGATTTCCTGTGCCAATGTATCCTTCACTTCACCAAGAGACACATGACGAGCAACAAAACGTTCCAAAATCATTTCTCCACGATGAACCGCATTACCGTAACATACTTCGCGGCGAATCATGGTAGGAATCGCTATTTCACTAATTACAACGGGATAGCCCGCCCGTCTCAATCTATATACAGCGCCGGAAGCGATGTCTCCGCCTCCACGCATGAGTACCAATGGTTTCATAATGCCTCACTTTCACGATGTTTCAAACGCTCAAAATCATCGGGTGTATCGATATCGTCGCCAATATCATCACTAATCCATAATTTCACGACATGGGCTTTACCATCACCATGAATAATGGTCTTACCCCCTTGATCCCCTTGAATCTGTTGTAAATAATCAAACCAATGAGAACCAAAGAGAACGGGATTTCCCGATTGATAATTTGCCCCATAATGTGGAACGACGATAGCTTTCGGATGAAAGTTTTCATTAAACGCACGAATGACCTCGTGTACAACAGCACTCGTCAGAAGTGGTTGATCTCCTACTGAACAGAGAATACCGTCTAGCGGTATGGATGACGTATTCATCAAATGACGTACTCCCATCGCTATGGATACTCCTTGCCCCAGTTCAGGATGGTCATTTCGAATGGCTTCAAAACCATAGTTTGTGACAATAGGTTCTAGTTTCTCATGATCATCACCAGTAACTGCCACAAAAGGTAGCTTACAGGACATAGTAGAAGCTACCTGTCCACCCCATCCACCTTGAAGAGCCCCACAGACCGCATCTAGAACAGTCTTGCCACGCCAGGGTAAGAGCTGCTTATTACATCCCATACGCTTGGATTGCCCTCCCACAAGGAGGACAATGCCAATATGCAAAGGACGACGGTCTATGGGGTCTCTCATGGGACTAAAAGCGGTATCACAATTTGCTTTCACATTAGTCATGAGTACCTACCGACATTGAATAATGCGACGGATTTCACAACTTGCTTTGTATCCATCAGCCAAAATGATAGCCGAAATATCGCTATCAACAATATGATCAATAAAATCATCGATAATGCGATGTTGTACTGTTTCATAACCAGTACAGAATAGTATTTTCTTACCTTTACTGTATTGGAATAGACCTTGCCTATGCAAAACAAGATCAGCCAACATACGCGGAGTTACAATAGCCCCCATATCGCGCTTTACGATATCTTGAACGAGCTCGATATTATGTACGTGCTCATCATCTAATGGGGCCCCTAGCATTTGTAGATTCACGAGGCCAATCGTAGTCTTTGTAAGAGATGGAATGACAGGTTCGGTCATCTTAGGTGCCTTGAGCCATTTTTCCTTCGCCCCATCTGCTTCTACAACAATTTGCCAATTGGGATGTAACTTGGATAAACCATCGATGAGATCACAATCTAAAGAGTCTACTTTTGTTCCTGTAATTCCAGCGAACCACGCACCACAATAGCCACGTAAAAGTCGGTCAGTACAATACTCATCAGCTTCATTAATATTACGAGTATAAATCGGTTCATAATGAGCCACCTGAGACTCATAAAGTCGAGTCGTAGTCGTAACTACGATGGGCTGACCTTTCAGCCGTCCATATTCTACTAGTTTTGAAAGCACAGTCGTTTTACCGCCTGCCCCAACAAGGGCAACAATTCCCGGCTGAATCAATCGATTCCAATAGGATGTTTGTGATGTCATAGAACCAGGCCTCCTTAGAAAGTAAAAAGAACTAGAAATCTCTATACTTTATATTTCTCGTCCATAGCCATAAATACCTTCTCAGGTGTCATAGGTAATGTACGAATATCCGCGCCAACTGCATTTTTAATGGCATGTTGGATAGCAGGGCACCCCGTATTGATGACAACCTCACCAATAGATTTAGCTCCGAAGCCACCTGTAGGCTCGTAAGATTCTACAAAGTCTGTATGTAATTCACCAATATCCTGACGGGTTGGGATTTTATAAGTCATAAGATTGTTTGTTTCCAAGCGACCATTGTTAGAATAGCGTACATCTTCATATAAAGCCATGCCGATAGCTTGTACCACACCACCCTCAACTTGAACGCGAGCCAATTTAGGGTTGATAACAGTACCGCAATCAACACAAGAATAGAAATGAAGAGGAATAACCTTACCTGTTTGTTTATCTACCTTCACCTCAGCAATAGATGCCATAAATGGAGGTGGGGATGTATGACTACCCCATGTAGCAAAACCAGACAATTGCTCCGCATTAACACCAACTAATAATTTTGGTGCCAATTGATGAATATCCATTGTTTTAGCACCATCTTTTGTGGTAGCTACAACGCCGTCAAAGTCAACGTTTTCAACGTCGGTTTCAAAGAATTGAGCAAATTTAGCAATAATCTTAGTGCGCAATTCTTCTGCTGCCATCTTAGAAGCAGTACCTGTTACATAGGTTGTACTAGATGCGTAAGACCCTGGATCGAATGGTACGATATCTGTATCTGATTCAATAACAGTCATATATTCCATAGGACAGCCGATTACTTCACAGGCCATTTGAGTCAATACGGTATTAGACCCCATGCCCATATCAGAAGACCCAGTATACAATGTATAATTACCATCGTCACCAAGGCGAATTTCAACAGATGCCACATCGATATTTGCGACACCAGAGCCTTGTAATGCTAAAGCCATGCCAAGTCCACCGCGATAGCGCTCATCGATATCCCAAGAATGAGGGCGTTCATCCCAACGAGCCATTTCCTTTACGCGATTTACGGTATCTTGGAAAAGACCAGAATCAAGATATTCATCTGGAGCATATACTAAGCTTTGTTCACCTTCCGCTATTAAGTTCTTCTGACGTAATTCAGCTGGATCAATCCCCATCTTATCAGCTAGCTGGTTTACTGCACATTCTAATGGCCACAATGCTTCTGTTGCACCATACCCACGGAAAGCACCACCCGGAGTTTGATTAGTATACACACCTTCTGTACCATAATGAACAGCAGTCGCTTTGTTGTATAAAGGTACAGATTTATGTTCGCCAGCCGTTGTAGTAGTGAAGCAATGAGTTGCATGTGCACCAGCGGCTGTAATGGAGTCCATATCAATAACTTTAATAATGCCATCTTTTGTAGCACCTACACGGATTTTCCATTCACGAGCATGACGTGTAGTAGAGCAAGTTTGTGCTTCTGTACGATCGTATAAGAGATAACAAGGTTTTTTCAATGTCCACGCTACAAAGGCCGTCATAATTTCTGTACAAGCCGTTTGTTTAGAGCCGAAACCGCCGCCGATACGAGGTTTAATAACACGGACTTTTGTGGCCGGAATACCGAGTGCACGAGCGATGTGACGGCGTACATGGAATACGATTTGCGTAGAGGATACGATAACTACACGACCTAGCGCATCTATGTATCCAAAGCTTTGGAATGGTTCCATCGCTGTTTGGCGTGTGGCCTGGTCAAAGTATGTACCTTCTGCCACGTAATCACATTTAGCAAGTTCTGCTTCCACATCTCCTACCCGTTTGTGATAGGATACGCAAATATTGCGTTTGTAATCTTGTCCTACAGGGATATTATTGTGAATATCATCTTCAGGATGTACTATAGTTTCATGGTCGATAGCAGTATGCATATCAAGTACAGGTTTCTGTACTTCGTATTCAACCTTGATAAGCGGCATTGCTTTGAGCGCTGTAGCCTCATCTTTTGCTACAATGAGAGCTACTTCGTCTCCAACATAGCGAACTACAGGGTCCAAAATAAGCGCATCATAAGCGGATGGCTCTGGATATGTTTGACCTGCTAATGTGAATCGCGTATTAGACACATCTTCATAAGTAAAAATAGCTTCTACGCCAGGGATCAATTTGGCTTTAGATGTATCAATAGATTTGATGCGCGCCTGAGCATGAGGGCTACGAAGAGCCTTAATAACGAGCGCATCTTTGGGAACAAAATCACCAGTATAAGACGGTTTACCAGACAAAATACCTTTGGAGTCAACTTTGTCATAGGACTTACCAATATGCTTGTTCATCATTATAGGCCTCCTTCTAAGAATTTACGAACTCCTCGAAGTTGTGATTCATAACCAGTACAGCGACATAAGTTACCTATGAGGTATTCGCGAATCTCATCATCGCTAGCCTTTGGATTTTTGCGTTTCAAATTAATAGCACTCATCATCATGCCAGTTGTACAAAAACCACACTGATCTGCGCCTTCACTTGCGATACAAGCCGCTAATAATTCAGCTTCCTCTTGTAAGCCTTCTAATGTAGTAATTTTATGACCTGGCGCACGAAATGTAGGGTATGCACAGGACAAAATAATTTCGTCATCCACCCATACAGTGCAAAGGCCACAGTTTGTAGTATCACAGCCACAGCGCACACTGTAATAGCCAAGATTACGCAATGTATCTAGCAACATCTCATCAGTTGGCACATTAACAGTTACATTTTTGTTATTAATATTAAGTACGAGTTCCATTATTGTGCCACCTCCTTAGCTAAGCGTTGAACCATTGCTTTTACCATTTCCATGCGATATTCTTTGGACGCATGAGAGTTAGATTGATACACTAGTTCTTCAGATGCCAATTGACCTGCCTCTTTTGCGGCAGATAATCCTTTTTCTGAAAGCAAAGCACTTGCTTTAACAGCTAATTGAGGTACACCAGGTCTTGTACCGATATACAATTCAACCCCTTTTTCATCATGGCGAAGAGCACCTGTCAATAACGGGAAATCACCACGAGAGATGCGAAGGGCTTCAACAGATACAGGCACATCTACTTTAGGGATGCGAATTTCCACGAGAATATCACGTTCTCTATATGTCATATAATCTTGCATGGACATACGACCGCCTTTAAAGGTAACGATGTCTGCATGCACTGCCAATAGCGCAGGGATGATATCAGAGAAGCCAAACTTACTTGCTACAGAACCGCCCATGGTAGCAGTATTTCTAAATTGAACGCCAAGAATCTCCTTAACGCCTTTAACTACGGCACCGCCGCAGAATTGTTGTAAAGGCTCAAAGCGTTCCACATCTCCTTGTGTCGCCATAGCGCCAATTACAAACTCCTTATCTTCTTCACGAACATAACGCAAATCAAGACTCGCCATATCAATCACTGATGGCCAAGTTCGTCGTCCTAGACGCAGCCAACAGCCGCCTGCTAGCATAGGAGCAGTTTTGTTCTTTGTGGCTAATTCATAAGCCTCTTCCACCGTCTTCGGTTGTAATACTTTCATAAATGCTAACATAATCTGTCCTCTCAATGGTATACTAATACTAACAGAATTACGGTGCTAACTATAAAAATACAGTTCTCACCAAACTACAAACTTAACAAAAACTATAGAATCTCGTGCATTTCTTATACTTTTATTTTACCAATTATTTACCACTAAATCTACGATGAAAGATATAAATTTACAGGAAATTTGCAAAGAATTACATATTTATGAATTTGGAATTGCCTCATGGCCCCTACCTGAACAGGCCAAAACTATTTTATTTGAAAGCAACCCATGCCCCTTTACTACGGCAAATGTGGAAGCAAGACTACTAGGAACGACTCAGTTTATGCCCAAAAGTGCCATCGTTTGTCTATTCCCGTACCATGTACAACACAAAGGCCATGCCAATCTATCTCGCTATACATGGTCAACAGATTATCACCTGGTCATTAATGAATATTTAGAACGTCTTATTGAAAGATTACAAATAATTGATGACTCAGCTCAGTTCTCCATTCATTGCGACACCTCTCCTTTAGCAGATCGGTACATGGCCTACTTAGCAGGTCTCGGCTTTTACGGAAAGAACAACTGTTTTATCAGCCCTAAATGGGGTTCTTATGTCGTTATTGGTACGATTTTAACAACACTAGAACTCAAACCAAATGCCCCTCTTGAGCAGTCCTGTATAGGATGTAATCGTTGTATTACAGCATGCTTAGGCCAATGTTTGGGCCATGACGAATTTAAATTCGCGACCTGTAAAAGCTACTTAACTCAGAAAAAAGGAGAACTTACCGATGAAGAGGAACAGATTCTCGCTAAAACACCACTCGTATTTGGTTGTGATGTGTGCCAAGAGGTGTGTCCTCACAACAAAGATATTCCAACTACGCCCATCCCAGAATTCCAACAGATAGAACCGTATATCAATATAGACGAACTAGAAACACTAACGAACAAAGAATTCAAAGCAAAATACGGTCATCGAGCCTTCTCGTGGCGAGGTAAAAAAATACTAATGAGAAATCAAGAGATTATAGATAGAAAAAATAAACTATAATTATTACACGATATGCTGCTAATGATCACACAAAGAGATTGTCATTAATACTCACATAAGCAAACTGTTACTAATAGGCACATAAGTAGAAGAATCTATAATTACATAAAACTGAAAAAGACGACCTCTGGTCGTCTCTTTTAGTAGTTATTTAATTTCGTAATAGTTCAACTCATCCAAGCTTTTACCAAGAGCAGGGATATATATTTCAATAAACATATCTACCTCAGGCATATTTAGAGTTTTCAACTTGTCTAAGATAGAGTCATGTGCCTCTTTAAACTCATCATTTCCTGCCTTGAGCTCTTTGACGCATTTCATATAGGCGGAAATTGTATCGGCAGCCTTAACGAGAGGCCATTCTGGACTAGTCTCTGCATCAACAAGTATAGGCTTATAAACAGATTGTAACCGGTCTGGCAAGGTTGATAGCATTTTTTCTTGCGCCAAAGTTTCAACCTCACCATACAGTTCACGCAACTTTGGATCAAAATACTTAATTGGTGTCGGCATATCTCCTGTAAAGATTTCACTCACCTCATGATACATGGCTATGACAGCTACCTTATTAATATCTATATTTCCACCGAAGTATTCATTTTTTATAGCTCCCAAATTGTGGGCTACCATAGCCACTTCAAGGCTATGTTCTTGAATATTTTCTATTTCCGTATTTCGCATGAGGCTCCATCGATTGATAAAGCGCATGCGTTTTAAAAATGCAAAAAATGAACTCATATATCCCCCATTAGACAATAGGTCCTTAAATTACCCCACGGAGTTTAAAGCCATAATCAAGGAATTGCACCGCTTCATCCCAACGGTTATCATCGTTTAACATGACTACAATCATAGTATGGCCCTTACGTGTGGCAGACGCAATCAAACATTCTCCTGCTGCATTTGTAAAACCTGTTTTCAAGCCATTTGCACCAGGATATTTGTTGCGAATGAAGTGGTTTGTAGTACGAATTGTTTCTGGTGCACGGTTTTGGTACGGCACCTTGTAGTAATCATTGGCAACCTTGTCACGGAACATTTGGTATTTCATACCGTACGCAGCAATCATCGCTAAATCACGAGCCGTAGAATGGTGACCCTTTTGTGTTAATCCATGAGGATTCAAGAACACACTATTCTTTGCCCCCGCTTTTGCAGCAATGCGAGTCATATCTTTAGCAAATTTATCCACAGAACCACTTACATTTTCGGCTACTACAACGGCCGCATCATTACCACTAGCAACCATCATACCTTCAAGAACACCTTCCAATGTAATCTGATCGCCTATGCGAACCCCAAGATTTGATTCTTCCATGCTCGTTGCATAGCTACTTATAGTAGCTAATTCATCAAGCTGTGTACCCTTTAATTCTAAGGCAGTTAACAAGGTGACCATTTTTGTAGTACTAGCTGGATGCATCCACTTATCTGGGTTCTTTGCAAATAAAATTTCTTTTGTATCTGCATCAATTAGGACTACGGCCTCACCAACAGTAGAAGGAGGTGCAATGTATGCAGCTTGAGCAACACTAGCACCTATAAATATGTTTCCTATAAAAGTTATGGCCAATACCAATTTCTTATAAAACATATGAATATTCGTCGTTAAAAGTGTCATCACTCTCGTTCTACCTTCCAGTATCTTAACTTTCAAGACTATCATCTAGTGCTACATTTGTAGTAGTTGCTTTCTTTTTTGTCCCTTTAATTTCACCTGTCGATGTATCTACATTTTGAATATATACTACACGTTGAGGATATGGAATATCGATACCATATTTATCAAAGGCATCTTTTACATCAGACATAATGCTATATTGAACATCGAGAAAATCATTCGACTTAACACGAGCATAAGCAGCAATTCGTACAGAATTATCTCCAAATTCAGAAATACCTATTTCCATATTCTTCGGATTAAGGACACGTTTATCTGCTGCAAAAATATTTTTTAAAATTTTTATTGCCTCATGATGATCATTATTATAACCAATGTCAAACGTAAATGGGATAACCCGTTCTGTAGTATAAACAATGTTAGTTACAGCTTGTGATGTAAGAAGAGAGTTAGGTATGTATACATTCTTTTGATCTTTTGTAGTAATAACTGTATACATAAATTGGATTGATTTAACACTGCCGACTACATCACCCACCTGAATAACGTGACCCGCTCTAAAAGGTTTGAAGATAAGAATCAATAAACCCGATGCTAAGTTAGAAAGGTTATTCTGTAAGGCGAGACCAATACCTAAACCAAAAGCACCAAAAGCAGCTATAAAGGATGTTGTAGGAATACCGATTTGGTTTAAGCAAATCAATACTAACCCTACTAGCAAGGCATAATTAATAATTTGAGTGATAAAGCTCATCGCTGCTGAGTCATAGGAAGCTTTTGTCATAATGCGAACGGCAAAAGCTTTTACCCATTTAATAGCATATCGCCCTATCCAAAATAAAATTAGTGCTAATAAAATATTTCCAGCTTGTGCAAAAAACCAGTCCCTTATTTGAATTAATATATTAGCGTCTTTAAAAAGAAATTCAGAAACAGCACTTAAGAAATTAGCCATAGTAACCATCCATAATATAAATCTAAACAATCACAAATATCTATCACAACATAATAGCAATATAATAACGGTAAATATATATGCTATAATTTTACATATGCATTTGCAATACGATAATAAAGATATTATATCTTTATATTCCATATATAACAATCATAAAACTAGGGAGACTTACATGTTCAAAAATCTATACGAAGCACCCCAAGAGCTCGCTACTGGAGGCTATGTAACTAGAGAGTTACACTCCGTTACGGTACACTTTGACGATATCCACTATTCTCTTTCGAGCGGACAATTAAATGGTGGCTATCACCATACGCTAGCGGTACGCAACCAACAACTAACATATCAAATCGAAACAGAAAAAGATTTACCCGGTGGCTCTGTAGCCGATTATTTGGCTCAAGAATTTGAACATATTGATACTCCTGTTCATTTTAGTACAGCACTTCTCACGTCTGCCACAATGCATCTACACGCCTATGCCAAAATTGAAGAACATGATACTATTGTGGAAACTATCGTGACTGCAGGCTATGAAAAAACGGCACATCGCGCAGGTACAGGCTATTGTTACGAAGAGCGTGATGGAGACTTCATAGTGCCAGGCACAATCAATATCCTCGTATTTACAAATAAAGCTTTAACAGATAGCGCTATGGTAAAAGCTGTTATGACAATTACCGAAGCAAAAACCGCAGCCCTTCAAGATTGGAATGTTGAAAGCGTACGCCTCCATCCGTTTATTAATGAAGATATTCCTGATGCAATTACAAAAGAACGAAAAACATCTGCCACAGGTACCTCTACAGATGGTATCATTCTCACCATTGATACAAATGGAGATATCTTAACAGATGCTGGTTCCTTTTCACTATTTGGAGACACCTTAGCCAAGGCCGTCTATGTAGGCGTACAAAGAGCACTAGAAAATGCTATCGGCGCTGAATAATCCTATTTTGTAATATACAAAAATATCTAGAATGATACCCCAAAAATTATCATTCAATACCCCACTCATATATGAAAAATATAATACAAATGAAAAACCGCACATCCTAGGCGATCGGAATGTGCGGTTTATTGCATATAAAACTGTTACATATAGTATAATTTTTGAAAATGAATATCAAATTAAAATTTGAGATATTTTCTCAAATTTTTCAAATTAATTATTAGATTCAAAGAATTATTATGTTTCATATGTTCCATGAGTATTATGTGCCTTTAATATTCATGGAAGAATTGTTGTAACTTTTTAAGATTTTTAGTTTTTGTAAGCCCTAGCATCAATAGAATACGAGCTTTTTGTGGACTTAAAGTATCACATACGAGATAGTTTGCCAGTGCATCTTGTGGCACTGCAGATACCATGCCACTACCAGTACGAGAAGCACGGACCGTTGGAAATTTTGCATTCTGTGTAATCTGACGTACATTTTGTGGGATTGTACCATGACCAAGCCCTGTTAAGATCAAACCGTCAGGATTTGTAGCAACTACACTCATAGGCACCATATCATCCATACCACCGTAGCAAGTCATTATAACTACACGAGGCAACTCAGATAATTTACTCACATCAAATACAGAGTCTTGCGTATGGCGTCGAGTAGACGCTTTATAATAGTGGGCAATACCATCTTGTACAATACCAAGATGTCCCACTAATGGACTATCAAAAGTCGCTACATTAGTAGTGTTGCATTTAGATACATCCCTTGCCCCATCAATGTAGCCATTTAATACGACTACCACACCTTTACCTACAGACGATGGCGTCCTCGCTACTTGGATTGCTTGCAATAAATTAATTGGCCCGTCTGCACTAATAGCACCTGCAGGTCTCATAGATCCAGTAATAACAATTGGCTTGTCTGTATGAACTGTCAGATTCAGAAAATATGCTGTCTCCTCCATGCTATCTGTGCCATGAGTAATGACAACACCACCGATATCATCTCGGTTAACCAATTTTTGCACCAACTTAGAAAGTTCTAACCAGTGATTTACGGTAATATCGGAGCTTTCAATATTACTAAACTGAGTATAAGTATAAGGACCATACGGTTTTGTGCCAGGTACAGAGGCTAAGATTTCGTCAAGGCCTAATATCCCTGCCGTATAGCCCGTTAAATCCGTATTTGAAACACCTTTTCCTGCAATAGTTCCTCCAGTACCAATCAAAGCGATTTTTGTCTCCATATTACCTCCACTATAAATCAAGATTTTCACCCTATCAATTAAAGGTTTGGGTCAAATGACGGCATCAACTCTAATTTATGTTTATTAATTCGATTCAGATAGTCGATTCGCTCTTTTGTTATCTGATCTTCAATTTCCCCAGTTCTAATATAATGATCCAATACAGCATAGGTAAATCCTAATTTATCCTCATCGGACTGACCACTGAGACCATCACTTGGCACCTTATCAACTAGGTGCAATGGAATATCAAGAAGTTTTCCTATTTGACGAACTTCTTCTACTACGAGTTGTGCGAGAGGGCTAAAATCACCTGCACTATCTCCGTATTTTGTAGAGTATCCTACGTAGTCTTCAGATCCATTACAAGTATTTGCTACACGAGCACCATTTGGTAAATTTTGTCCTACTGCATAGAGAGTTGCCATCCGGAGACGAGGCGGCGTATTAATGGTAGCATCTTTAGATAAATCGGTTCTCCCCGTTACAACATCATACCCCTTAGCCTGAACGATAGCATGAGTTAGCGCCTCATAGGCAGCACCAATGTTAACTGTCATGTGAGGAATTCCTAAATGATTCACCACTGCCTGAGCATCATCAATATCGGATTGCACTCCATTTGGCATAAGAACACCAACTACGCGATTTGCACCAAGAGCTTCTTTGCAAAGAGCTGCCACGATAGTAGAATCCTTACCACCTGAAATACCGACTACAGCACTACAGTTAGGACCGTTTTGACTAAAATAATCTCTAATCCATTGAATAAGGGCATTCTTTGTAGATTGTGGATTTTCTAACATAGCCCCTCCTATTTTTTTCGATAAATACGGTTCAATAAATCCATCTTCAATTGATAGTAGCTAGGGCTCATATCAAGATAGTGACGATGTGGATTTTCAAAGCGTTGTTCTTCGGGCCAAATTTCATTAGATAATTGTTTCTGTACATATTCTCGAATTTCCTCTAAGGTTGGCAGATTTACAACAAGTTTACCATCCTTGATAACGAGTTGTTTCATTTCTTTAAAGGTACAGTTTTCAAAATATAATTCACGCCAAGGTTGCTCAGGATCGATATAACGATATGGTTCCTCTGTATCGGGTACCTCTCGCAACAATGTTAATAGATCTGCAATCGCACGACCTTTATCATTATAAACACGATATACCTTTTTAAGACCTGGATTAGTAATTTTTTCAACACTTTCAGAAATCTTGATACGCGGTTCCCACATACCATCTTTCTCGATGCTAGCAATCTTATATACCGCACCAAATACAGGGTCACTCTTAGAGGTAATGAGGCGTTCCCCTACACCAAAAATATCAATAGGCCCACCTTGTATTAACAAAGATGTGATTGTATACTCATCTAAACTATTAGATGCCATGATTTTACAATCCTCTAAACCTGCATCATCTAGCATGCGCCGTGCTTTTTTAGCCAAATACGCAAGATCACCAGAATCTAGGCGAATTCCTTTTAAGCGTTTCCCCATTGGCTCCAATACATCCTTTGCTACCTTAATAGCATTAGGCACGCCAGAATTTAACACATCATAAGTATCAACGAGGAATACTGGATTATCTGGATACACTTCGGCATAGGCTTTGAAAGCATCATATTCAGAGCCATAGTACATAACCCAGCTATGTGCCATGGTCCCACTGACAGGAATACCAAATTGTTGCCCTGCTAAAACAGTTGCAGTGGACTGAACACCACCAATATAAGCAGCTCTTGCACCGTATACAGCAGCATCTACATTATGTGCACGACGAGCACCAAAGTCAGCCACAATACGTCCATCCGCAGCGCGAACAATACGATTAGCTTTTGTGGCAATAAGAGATTGATGATTCATCATAGTAAGCACTGCAGTTTCTATGATTTGTGCATCTATGAGAGGTGCCACAATTGTAATAACAGGTTCATTAGGATAGATGATAGAACCTTCTGGAAAGGCATATACATCACCGGTAAAAGAGAAATCTTTTAGATATGCTAAAAATTCTTCACTAAAAATCCCCTGACTCCGTAAATAAGAGATATCACTTTCATCAAAGTGTAGATTTAAAATGTACTCAACGATTTGTTCGAGACCACCAAAAATAGCAAAACCGCCCTTGTCTGGATTACGTCTAAAGAAAACATCAAATGCGACGCGATCCACATTTTTTAATTTTGTAAAGTAGCCATGTGCCATAGTCATCTCATAAAAATCCATAAGCATGCTAATATTACGGCTTTCATGTTGCATTGGTTCACCAACCTTCTAAGATCTATAGAATTTAGTTAATTGTCATTCGTTATTCGTATACCCTCATTATACAATATTATTCCTATATAGCTAGCACCTAGCATAAGCTATCCTAATAATCTTTATTGTGATATAACTATATATATACAATAATAATTTATATAGTTCGTATGTATGAAAGGACCTAGTCTAGACTGTAAAACAAGCGACCATTACGCTACAATATTTTATTTTATATTGTTTTAAAAGCTTTCAATAATACATACATCTCTATTTTACATGAGAATGAAAGGTACCATTATGGAAACAATCGTTCAAGCAAAACGCGTATTAGAAATTTTTAAAGAAATGAGCCGAATCCCTCGTGAGTCCGGCAATGAAAAAGGCATCAGCGATTACATCGTGAACTTTACCAAACATTTAGGGCTTGAAGTTCATCAAGATGAAATCTTTAATGTAGTTATCAAAAAAGCTGCATCTCCAGGTTATGAAAACCGTCCATCCATCATTTTACAAGGCCATATTGATATGGTTTGTGTTAAAGACCATGACTCTAACCACGACTTCTCTAAAGATCCAATTGCTAATATCATCGAAGGCGAATGGATGCACGCAGACCATACAACATTAGGTGCCGATAATGGCATGGGTGCTGCTATGATGCTTGCTCTCCTTGAAGATGAAAGCCAACAACATGGACCGATGCAATTATTATTCACTACCAACGAGGAAACTGGTATGGATGGTGCCTTTGCCATTAAAGAAGGTCAAGTAACTGGTGACTACTTACTCAACCTGGATACAGAGGTAGAACATGACTTCACCGTTAGTTGTGCTGGCGGTTGCCACGTACATGTAAAAATTCCATTGTTACGCGAAAACAATTTACCAGGCTATGATGCGGGCTTATCCATTACAGTAACCGGTCTTAAAGGGGGGCACTCCGGCATCGAAATCAACGAGCAACGAGCTAATGCAAACCAAGTACTAACCCGTGTACTCTATGATATTCAACAACAATATCCTATTAGCTTAGCGTCTTTCGAAGGTGGCGTAAAACATAATGCAATCCCGTCTAAGGCAGTAGCTGTACTATCCGTACGCTCTGAAGATGTGGCAGCCATTAAAACATTGCTCGCATACCAAGAAAAACAATACCAACACGAATATAGCGTACAGGATCCAGGCCTTACATTTGTAGTTGAAGATGTTCCTACTCCTGAAATAGTATATGCAGAAGACACAACAGAAGCACTTATTACATATATCTATCTTGCACAAGATGGGGTTCATTCTGTAAGTAAGTCTATCCCAAACCTTGTAGAAACATCTAATAATATTGCTATCGTACGTGAAAATCAACATACCATTGAAATACTCATTTCTATTCGTAGTTCCAATAGCAA
Organism: Veillonella parvula; assembly: GCF_902810435.1. Taxonomy (GTDB): domain Bacteria; phylum Bacillota; class Negativicutes; order Veillonellales; family Veillonellaceae; genus Veillonella. Next base: position 357,367 of record NZ_LR778174.1, on the reverse strand, counting down.
TAGTCTTGAATTCTTAACGAAAAAAATGATGCTTCTTGCAAAAGCACTTGGCGTAGCTGCAGAGCGTACAGGTGGATATCCAGCATGGGAATACGACAAAGGCTCAAAATTGGAAGAACAAGCGATTTCCTTGCATAACGAAATGTTCGATACACCAGCTAATGTAAATGCTATTCACGCAGGTCTCGAATGTGGTTTGTTAAAAGGCGTATTGCCAAATACACAAATGATTAGCTTTGGGCCTACTATCGTAAGTCCTCATACACCATCAGAACGCGTTCATTTACCTTCTGTTGAAAATGTATATGTGTACCTCAAAGCATTATTAGCAAAATTACAATAAAATAAATAATTACTATATTTTTGATGTATAATTTGTTATACTATAAGCAAATAACACATCAAGTTACGAGACCCATGTAATAGTGACTCTCCAACCCTCCTACAAGTAATTCAGCCATCTCTCCAACTGAATTATCTTGTAGGAGGGATTTTTTTCATAAAAATTTTTCAACTACATAAATAAATATTTATTCATACAGGAGTATTCTTTCATATATGAACAACATGGAATGCATCGTTTTATTTATAAATAATTATGAATATCAACTACATGTGCCAGTATACTCATATATAGTATATAATCTATAAATTTCAGAGAAGGCTGTTAAACTCTGATAAACTTGCTAGTTTCCATATACCCCATAGAGTATTTTCTGTGTTATCCTATAGGTGTATACTGTGTTTACATTATGCAGGAGGTATATATGATTCCAATAGTTATCATATCCGGATTTCTAGGTTCTGGAAAAACAACATTCTTACAACATATACTAAAAGAACATACATCGAAAGATAAAATTCTTATTATAGAAAACGATTTTGGTGAAACTAGCCTCGATGCTGCTAATCTTGCAAAAACAGGGGCCACAGTCCGTGAAGTAACATCTGGCTGTATTTGCTGTAGCTTACAAGGAAATTTCCAACAAGCACTACTTGATATTCTGCAAAATTACAAAATCGATATGATCTACATCGAGCCATCAGGTGTTAGCAAGCTCAGTGAAATCATCCATACTTGTAACGACGAGGACATTGCAAAATCTGCTTACATTCACGCATCAATAACGACTGTCGATGCTATGCAAGCACCAATGTTTATCAAAAATTTTGGTCTTTTCTTCAAGGATCAAATCACTCATAGTGATGCGATTTTTTTGAGCCATACAGAAGATATTCAACAAACAAGCATTACGAAACGTATGATTCGCGACCTCGCGCCACATACACCAATCCATGAAGAAGCATGGGATACCATCAGTTTACGTGATTATATCAAGCGCCTGTATCATTGTCATGATGATCACTGTTTGCACGATGAACATTTATTTATGAGTCATACCTTTAAGGATTTACGTACTCTTAGTCTCACACAGTGGAAAACCATTTTAGAAGGCATGCCTGATACAGTGCTTCGTGCCAAAGGGATTGTACCAACCACGGAAGGTCCTCACGAACTCCAATACGGCACTCATTACTGTTCGCTTTCACCTAGTGAAACTAATGACTATAGTTTAGTCGTTATCGGCACAGATTTTAATGTACCAATGGTACATAACGAAGTGTGTCAATCATGATACCAGTTTATATCGTTACAGGGTTTATTGGATCCGGTAAAAGCACGTTCATAAACGAACAATTACAATACCGTAAAAAGCTAGGCGGTACCGCAATAATCAGCGCCGAAGAAGGCAGTGAACCTCTCATCAAAGAGCCCTTACAACTCAATGCGGATGAACTCAGTGCCATTGTTCCTAGCGATATCAAGTCTTACGAATTGATAGCCTGTAAAATCGGGGATTATTTAAAACGACTACAGCCAAAAGAGCTATGGATTGAGTGGAATGGCATGGTAAGCTTTCATCAACTAGAAGCCTTACTATATAGCGATATATTAAGCCACCTATTACAAGTAGAAAAGGTATTGTATATTTGTACCGATCAATTTGTCTCAACCATACTCCCTGGTTTAGGTAATGATGTAATGAGTCAATTGTATAGTGCAGATTGTATTATCACAGAATCCAATACACATCACGCTTTACTACGTACCTACAACGGAGAGGCTAAAATTATAACAGCTCCTACACCAGAAAAAGTAGAACAACTGTGCCGGAATTCCACATGGGGACTCATTCCTAATCTATTAGTTATTGGTATTACAACCTATATACTGTTGGTCACAGCTTTTCGCCATGACATCCCCTATTCCATTCACCAATGCTTCGCCATAATCACGGGCCTCATCATCGAGGCCATTCCATTCCTTTTATTAGGCACGGTAGGCTCAACGATTATTCGCTATTTCGTACCACAACGAGTATTACTAAAACTGTTAGGTGACCATTCTTTGAAAAGCTATGGGGCTGCTATGGTCAGTGGCTTTGCCTTGCCAATTTGTGACTGTGCCATCATCCCCTTATTCAAGGCGCTAATAGATCGAGGCATCCCTTTATCAGTAGCTCTTTTATTTATGCTCGCTAGCCCGATTATCAACCCTATCACCATTCTTTCTACATGGTATGCGTTTCCTGACAATCCCATGCTCTCCGTATGGCGTATCGTTTTAGGACTAGGTGTTGCCTTGTTAGTAGCCCTATCGTTCCGATTTTGGCCTCCAGCCACATCTATTTTGAAAGCAAGAACACCACAGAATCTTAGCTACGAAGAAATCGTTTTAGAAACAACTAAAACTAAACATATCGATAAAAAAAGATTGTTAGTCCATATGGAACGAGAGTTTTCTCAACTCTTATTCTATTTTTCCATGGCGGCAACTGTACTATCTATAGTTCAAGTGTATGGCAAGCCTTGGCTTTTCAACGCAGGATTAACCTTGCCAGAATTTACAGCCATTCCAATTTTGCTGATGTTAGCATTCTTCTTTTCAATCTGCTCTACATCAGATGCCATCATCGGTAAATCCTTGAGCACCTTATTTCCTATTAGTTCCGTAATGGGCTTTCTCATCTTAGGTCCGATGTTAGATATCAAAAACGTATATATATTAAAACAATATATGCCTACCTCATTTATCATACGATTAAGTATAACGATTGCCGTTATGTCCTATATAGCAGCATTAGTATTCAAATTCTTTCTTAGCTAATTTACAAATTTTTATAATCATTATCTCAGTTCTTAATTAATTAAAAGGAGATGATTTCATGACATTAGGACTGAAAGATCGCTTTTCTATCGTGAAAGGTCTATTGTATCTCATCTTAGGTATCTGTTGTATTTACCTCATTGTGACAGGTCGTTATTTGAACTATATTGCACCGCGTTATGAACTTTTACTAGGTATTAGTGGCGTTGCCCTTATTTTAGGTGGTCTAGCGACGATTATTTGGGCACCGTCAAAATACTACAAGCATAACTGGAAATCTATCGTTCCGATTATTATTCCTATTATGTTGCTCATCGTTCCTCCCGTTCTTGTACCCTCAACAGGCGTTCATGGTGCCACTCGTGTAAACGATGATACTAACAATTTTGACTTTACAAACGATGCTATTGGAGAGGTTGTCACTGTTAACAGTGAAAGCAAAGAGCCAGGAATTTCCAAGGACAAAAAAGAAATCGTTTTGAACTCAGACAATTTCTATCAAACCATTGTAAAAGTTGGATCTAATGCTGATCAATATAAAGACTACACAGTTTATATGACAGGCTATGTGAACCGCGAAGATAATACATTAAAATCTAACGAATTTACTATTTCTCGTATGGCTATGGCTTGTTGTATTGCTGACGTTGCCCCTATTGGCATGACAGCCTATAAAACAGATGGTGATAGCTTACAAAATGAACAATGGGTATCGATTGAAGGAAAGGTTTCTACCCGAGACTTCCACGGTCGTAAACAACCATATGTAGAGATTACAAAAATCAAATCTGCAGAACCTATTTTAGGCTATGTATACCCTTAAGAATTACATAAAAAACGAGGCTTAACGCCTCGTTTTTAATAGGAATGATTCTGTTAAATAAAATAACGTATATTTCATAATTCAATGTCTATATGAATCTACAACAGATTGACGCCTTATAATAGTTATAATAGTTATTCTAGTTATTCTAGTTATTCTAATTATAATAGTTATTAAAACGTCCTATTAGTGCTGTAATTCTTTAATAATTCTCTTGCCGAGAGATGCTGCTACAGCGCACAAGAAAATATCTGGGCCAACTGGGATTAGGAAGCAAGTAATAATGACAGCTTCCACACCAATCGGCTTACCTAAATACAGATTCATAATAAAGTATAGGTACACCATGCCAAGACCATATACAATAAATAGATTTAATATGGATCCGGCTAGCAAACGTTTAAACGATAGTGTATCCATTGTCTCTGCAATGCGTCCTACTGCATACGCACCAACCATAAAACCAATTAAATAACCAAAGGTAGGTTGCAAAATATAACTAGGACCACCGCCAGATGTAAAAATAGGAACCCCAACAAGGCCTAGTACAATATAAATGCCAACACTAGCGGCACCTAAACGACTACCTAAAACAATGCCCGCTAATGTAGTAAATAAGATTTGCAATGTAAACGGACAATTCGGTAATGGGACCCGTATGAAAGCACCAACCGCGATTAGCGCCACAAAGAGTGCTGTCATCGTTAACTGACGGGTGGTAATGCGAGTTTGTTTTGATACAGTAGAGCTCATGGTATACCTCCATTCATAACAGACCTAAGCAGGAATTTGTGCTATCAATGGAGAATAAAAGTCCAAGATAACACGGAAACAAACTACTAACTATCTAAATTAAAGCACTTGTATTTTTAATTGTCAACTATAATGGTTGACTTTTAGTTTACTATATAGTCTAATACTATATATACTATGTTTTTAGTACTTTTTAATTTTGACTATAGCTAATAGTTATTATCAATAGTTCATAATAACTAAAAGATATACTCATCTTCATACAAAAACCATCTAATTTCACCTTATTTTCATACAACAAGATTAAATTATACATAAGTAGATTGAGTAAAATCTACTTTCACAAAATCGTAACTAAACGAAAATTATAATTTGGTATCAGGAGGCATTGCTTATGAAAAATGTTAAGAAAGTATCCAAAGTACTATGTGCATTTGGCGTTAGTACAGTATTATTAGCAGGTGTAGTTGGTGCAGCTAGCAACCATGGTTACAACAACCATAGCAACTGGAATGGTGTTGGTAGCGTTGCTCCATCCGCACAAGCTAACTATTCTGTTGACTATATGGGCGCTGTTACAGTATTCCAACAACAATTCCCTGGCGCTACTGTAAAATCTATTTCCTATGATGCAAAACATAATCCTTACTATGAAGTAGAAGGTTATTATGGCAACCGTGAAGTAGAGCTTAAAGTAGACGAAGCATCTGGTCAAATCGTTGGTAAAGAAGTAAAAGGTTACTCCAAAGCTTCTAAAACAATTAACGTTCAAAACATCATCATTCCTGAAGTAGCTGAAACAAAAGCTATGGAAAAAGTTGGTTCTGATTTCCAAACTATGGATTGGACTGTTGAACGTGAAAACGGCAGAGTTGTATATGAATTTGATATGACAACTGGCGGCGGTAAAAATGCTGAAGTTAAAGTAGACGCTACATCCGGCAAAGTTATTAGCGCTAAAGTTAAAAACACAAAATACTAAGATTTTCATTTCATCAAGTGAAACCCTATCCTAACCCACTTAGATGACACACTACACATATAACACACATACTATACACACTGTATCCTTTGGATACACTCTCTAACACACTCTCAGAGAGTCCGTAACACTAACCACGGACTCCCTAAATCCTATCTCACACAATAGGAAAACGGTCTGTGCTCACACACCACAGACCAAACGTTACACACACTATACTCCCTTAAAGGCCTTGGATCATTAAATCCAAGGTCTTTTTATGCCCATTCTATCAAGGTTGTATTACACCTACACAACATTTCATTCTTATAAAGACAACACACACTAATAACAAAAAAGCCTCCCAGTGGGAGGCCTTTTGCATAAGTTTTATAGGTTTGATAGTTATGTGTTCTATTTCTTAAGCAAAATTCAGCTTAAGGATGTCATTTGTAAGTTTTGAAGGTTTGATCTATAGTTTTCCAAACAAGAGGTACGAAAATTATGCTTTATCTAAAGCTTGTGCCAAGTCTTCGATGATATCATCGATATTTTCAAGGCCGATGGATACACGGATCATATCTGGTGTTACGCCAGCAGATTTTTGTTGTTCTTCGTTAAGTTGTGCATGTGTTGTGGATGCAGGATGGATAACAAGAGATTTAGCATCTGCTACATTGGCAAGGTTGGAGAAGATTTCCAAGGAGTCAACAAGTTTAATACCTGCTTCTTTACCACCTTTTACACCGAATGTGAATACTGCACCAACACCTTTAGGGAAGTATTTATCAGCTAATGCTTTGTATTTGCTGTCTTCTAATTCTGGATAGCTTACCCATGCTACTTTAGGATGTTTGCTCAAGAAATCTACTACTTTACGAGCATTTTCTACGTGACGTTCTACGCGCAAGGACAATGTTTCAATACCTTGCAATATTTGCCATGCTGCAAGTGGAGTAATGCATGCACCAGTATCGCGAAGTAATTGAGCACGAATTTTTACAGTGAATGGGATTGGCAAATCACCAAATACTAAACCATTGTAGTGTTCGTCACCTTCGGAGAAGCCAGGGTATTTACCAGAACCTTTATAGTCGAATTTACCAGATTCTACAACTACGCCAGCCAATGTTGTACCGTGACCACCAAGGTATTTAGTAGCAGAGTGTACAACTACGTCAGCACCATGTTCTAATGGACGGAATAAGTATGGAGATGCAAATGTGTTATCTACGATCAAGATGATATTGTGCTTATGTGCAATATCAGCTATAGCTTGTACATCGATAAGATTAATACCAGGGTTACCAATAGATTCGATATAAACGGCTTTAGTCTTTTCATCGATAGCTGCTTCAAATTCTTCCAAATGATCCGGATTTACGAATTTAGTTTGAATCCCCAAGCGAGGCAATGTAGCAGTAAACAAATTATAAGTACCACCATACAATGTGGATGCAGCAACAATATTATCACCAGCATCTGCTACATTTAAAATAGAGTACGTAACCGCTGCAGAACCAGATGCTACTGCAATACCAGCAGCACCGCCTTCAAGTTCTGCCACTCGAGCATCTAATACATCTGTAGTAGGATTGCCAAGGCGAGAGTAAATACCACCAGGATTAGTCAATGCAAAACGACCTGCGGCTTCCTCAGCATCTTTAAATACGAAAGATGTAGTTTGATAAATCGGTACTGCACGAGAACCTGTTGGATCCACCGTATGACCAGCATGTAATTGTAATGTTTCAAATCTGTATTGTTTACTCATTATAATAACTCCTTTATATTAACTATATTTTAAGTTCGTTCTTTATGCCTAGTATAGTACTATGTTTTAAAAAATATGTCTACTATTTTTTATATTCTTTTCTCCATAACTTTAAACTATGGTGGACAAAGGAGGATAAAAGCTTTTACCAAAACCGCTAAAGCGAACTAAGTCATTTATGAGAAATAAAATCCCCTAATTACTTCCAAAGAACTAGCTCCCTTGAGAGATGTTAGAAGTAATTAGGGGTACATAGTACTATCAATAGATTAGAAATAAGTACTTACATTTAGATGTAAGCGCCTAAATTTTTATCCCGTTCAAATTTCATTTTTTGGATTTGTTCAATGATGTACGGTGTTTCTTGGTATACATAGTAGTTCAACCAGTTTGTAAATAATAGTGTACTTACAGAGCGCCAGCGCACGATGGGACGTTGTTTCGGATCATTATCTGGGAAGTAGTTTTCAGGAACCGCAATATCCATACCTTTTTTGATATCCCGCACGTACTCACGGTTAAGTGTGTCCCAATCGTATTCGGCATGACCAAATACAAAGATATGTTTATTATCTAAGCTACGAACGATAGCAGCACCTGTTGGTTCAGACCCAGCCAAAAGTTCCAAGTCACGATTTTCCTTAATTTGTTGCAAAGAAACTGTAGTGTGACGAGAGTGTGGCATCCAAAACTTTTCATCGAATCCACGCATGAGCACTGGTCGATCATTATAAATATCGTGTTCGTAAACACCGAATAATTTCTCGTCCATAATAGATTTGTTAATACCAAAGTGATGATACAAACCAGCTTGAGCTCCCCAACATATATAGAAGGTCGAATATACATGTTCTTCGCCCCAGTTCATGATTTCTACGAGTTCAGACCAATAGTCTACCTCTTCAAAAGGCATTAACTCTACAGGAGCACCGGTAATAATCATACCATCAAAGAACTGGTCTTTTACCTCATCAAAAGTGCGATAGAAGGTTTCTAAATATTGTTCATCTGTATTTTTAGCCTTACGAGATGCGGTGTGTAATAATGTTAAATTAACTTGCAATGGGCTATTACTGAGAGCACGCAAGATTTGAGTTTCCGTCACTTCTTTAGTAGGCATCAAATTGACAAGCAAAATTTGCAAAGGTCGGATTTGTTGATTTTCCGCCCGCTCAGTATCCATAACGAAAATATTCTCTTGAGCTAATTTCGTTATGGCCGGTAAATTTTTTATTACTTTAATAGGCATAATGTCACCTCTACATATTCTACAATTTGATAACCTAATCTAATTAAAAGCCCTTAGCCTCATAGGCACGGCGCCAAGATTCGAGCCCTTCTTCTAATATTTTACGAGGACAAGCAACATTAATGCGTTCAAAGTCCTCCCCATCGATGCCAAACATAGAACCCGTATCGAGCCATAGCTTGGCATCATTAACGATCCATTCATCTCGCTCTTTAGGGCTCAGAGGCAATTGAGAACAATCTAACCACATGAGATATGTCCCTTCCGGGCGATATACATGAATCTTTGGCATATATTTTGCTATATAGTCGATGGTGAATTGAATATTATCTTGAATATATTCTTTCAATTCATCAAGCCAAGGAGCCCCTACTTTGTAGGCCCCTTCACAGCCCACAATCCCCATCGTGTTCAATTGGCTATAACCAGCACGGTCGATTTCTTTGATGAAACGGCGGCGTAAGGAATCATTAGGAATGAAAATATTACTTACTTGTAAGCCTGCAATGTTAAAAGTCTTACTAGGCGCTGTACATACAACACAGTGTTCTGCATAACTTTCACCAAGGTCAGCAAATACCTTGTGCGTATGCCCTTTCCATACAAAATCCGCATGAATTTCATCGCTCACGATGAGCACATTGTGTTTAATACAAATATCGCCGAGGCGTTTTAACTCGTCTTCAGTCCACACGCGCCCTACTGGATTATGGGGGTTACACAAGAGGAATAATGTTATATTCTCCTCAATGATTGCACGCTCAATGCCTTCAAAGTCGATAGTATATCTCTCTTCGCCTTTGATGAGCGGCACATTGATAAGATGCCGATTGTTGTCATCAATAACCATACTAAATGGGTAGTACACTGGTTGGTTGATGAGCACGCCCTCACCTTCCTTGGTGAAAGCTCGAACCGCCATCGCCAAGGCAAATACTATACCTGGCGTTTTAACGAGCCATTTTTGTTCTGGAGTCCAATTGAAACGTGTGGCGAACCAATTTTTCAACACATCGAAATACTCATCATCAGACTCGGTATAACCAAATACGCCATGGTTTACGCGGTCCAATAAAATTTGCTTCAATTCAGGGGGAATTTCAAAATCCATATCCGCTACCCAGAATGGCAACACATCAGCTGGTTTACCGCGCTTAACAGCAAAATCATATTTTAAAGATTTCGTGTGCGTTCTATCTAAAATTTGATCAAAATTATATTGTCCCATAGGAACTCCTTTATTTATTAAAAGCTTGTTCCAAGTCTGCAATCAAGTCTTCTGTATCTTCAATCCCTACAGATAAACGCAACAAACGACGTGTAATACCTTTACGTTCTGCATCTTCCGGTTTTAAATCTGGATGTGTTTGCGTTACGGGATATGTCAACAAGGATTCTGTACCACCAAGGCTTTCAGCGAATTGAATAAGCTCAATACCTTCTAATACTTGTTTAGCAGTTTCTTCGCTATCTACTTCAAAGGATAGCATGCCGCCAAAGCCTGTTGTTTGGGCTTTATTGATTTGATAACCAGGATGTTCTGGAAGGCCTGGGAACAAAACTTTAGTTACTTTTGGTTGTTTTTTTAGCCATTTAGCAAGAGCAATGGCATTCTTTTGATGTTGCTCCATGCGTAGAGCCAATGTTTTTACACCGCGAATGACGAGCCAGCTATCCATAGCAGATAAACATGCACCTACGGTTTTATATATTAAACGCAATTTTGCAGCGATTTCTTCATCTTTTACAATAGTAAAACCAGAAATAACATCATGATGACCACCGATGAATTTTGTACCACTATGAACAACAATATCGGCACCCAAGGTCAATGGTTTTTGGAAGTATGGGCTCAAGAAGGTATTGTCGATGATTACTAGCGCATTGCGTTCGTGAGCCAATGCACAAAGTGCACGAATATCGGTTATCTCCATCATAGGGTTTGTTGGTGTTTCAATATATACAGCCTTTGTATTCGGTTTAAAAGCCGCTTTCACCGCATCAAGATCAGAAGTGCCTACATACGTAAACTCGATACCATTTTGCTCGTAAATATTCGTGAACATGCGGATAGAGCCACCGTACAAGTCATCACCCAAGATGATATGATCCCCAGGGGAGAATAGATGGAATACTGCGTCCACAGCTGCCATACCGGAGGAAAATGCCAATGCATCTGTACCTTCTTCAAGGCCAGCTATCAATTGTTCCAAACGGTCGCGCGTTGGATTAGACTCGCGCGAATATTGATAACCTGTTGTATCCCCCAACTTTGGATGGGAAAATGTACTAGACATATAGATTGCAGGGGAAATTGCACCAGTGCTATCTGGTTTGCCACTGCCGTGAACACATTTTGTATTAAATTTCATTCCTATCAACTCCTCATATTTGTATACAATATATTAATTATAAAAGTAGACAATGATTACGGTCAACAAAAATGGGCACTCATAGGTCTTGAGTGCCCTTAAAAGGTCATATATATTTTGAATGGGTTGTCATAACTATAAGTTAAGTTCACCTAATATTTAGTGCGTTTTGTAATAAGTAATGCCAAAATTATACCTAATGATGAAGTTACCAATTGTGGCCAACTAGATACAAACAACATGGTATTTACAATCTTTGGCGGAAATTGGAACAAAGAGAAAAACAAGGAATACCCTCCAAAAAGTACACCAGCTTTTACCAAAGCCGCCACAATGATAAGCAATGCCTTTGGTTTATGTTGTAACCAATGAGCTACGAATACATACGCAGTCGTACCAAGAGCCGTAATCAAAATAAATGGTGGCAACGGCAACATACCTTGTAAATGCGCTACTACTGGAGCAATCCAGGCGATGACGAGTCCATTCTTCCAACCATAGCGCCACGTTGCAAGCACAAATGTAGCAGATGTAATGGAACCGATGAGGAACATACTCACCTGGTTTGGAATAAATGGAAACATGAGGCGCAAGCTTTGCGCCAATAAGGCAACGGCCAACAAGAGACCTGTACCTGTAATAGATTTTGTAGACATAAGAACCTCCTACTATACGATATAGATTTTTCAAGAGGTACCTACCTCATATATTAAAACTAAGCTTCTACAAATAATAAACGTGCCCGATCATACACCCAATTATAAATATACGTATAACCTAAGATGACTAATGTCATCGTTATATCTGTAACAAAGGCCATCCAAAAGCTCATATGCATCATGTACATAATAATCGGTACTGTAGCAAGCATAAACAAACCTTCAAATAATACCGCATGAACTGTACGGATTACAGGACCTCGTGCTAATCGATCACCTGGTACTAGTTTATCAAATATCCAGTTAAACACAAAATTCCAAACCATAGCCAGTAAGGAAAAAATAACCATCAAAGCAAGAGGCTGACCCTCATGAGGAACAAACTGCATCACCGACCAGCCAATCATAACACAGCCCAACTCATATAAAATCGACTGTACAACACGCTCTGTAGCAGACATAATAATAAACCACCTCCATCAGAAACCCCAAATAAAGATATTTACTATCACATCAATATTATATTTATTTTCTTAGATTTGTCGAGCTCTGTCGAGTTTTGCCATTTTCGGATATAAAGGAAGCTACTCGTAGTGTTCTTTAAACTCGACTTGCTACTCCCGAAGTGACTATTGCCATTTTAAGATAAAAAGAAGCCGCATTGTATCTACTAAGCAACTTACCCACTTGAAGTGAGTATTGCCATTTTAAGATAGAAGAAGCCGCCATATGTCTGTCCAGCGACTTGCCCGCCCGAAGTGAGTTATGCCATTTTCGGATATAAGGAAAGCCCCTCGTAGTGTTCTGTAAGCTCGACTTGCAAGGGATGGAGAGCGAGCAGAATGCTACGAGGGGCTCTATTTAATTATCCTAAAAGTGGCATTACGAACTGAATCCATGGAATCCCCACCACGATAAATATCGCAAGGTAGATAATCCCAAAGATAGCGCCTAATTTCCAGAATTCAGGACCTTTGTTATAGCCACTAGCAAACCAGATTGGACTGTGACCAGTACCATATGGTGTAAGGATACCCATAATACCCATTGGTACTAAAAGAATTAACATAACTTGAGCTGGATCAATACCAGGAATCTGAAGAATTAGAGTAGCAAACAAACCTACCATAGCTGTTACATAAGCAGTGCCAGAAGCAAAGAAGTAACGAAGTAAGCAGAATGCTAATAACAAGCCAAGAACTGCCATTGTAGGATCTAAAGAAACCAAAGAACCACCAGCAGATTTAGCAAGCCAGTCTAAGAAACCTACATTTTTAAGGCCAGAAGCCATAGGTACGAGTGTAGCAAACCAAGTCAAAACATTCCATGCTGGTTTGTTAGCAAGGAAGTCTTGCCATGTCATAATCTTAGTAAAAATCATCAAGATAATAACAATTAAAGCCGTTGTAGTTGGGTTTATTTTAAATGTAGAAGCCCCAATCCACAATACAAGAGCTAACACAGAAATCAAGGCCATGAAAATTTCACTGCGTGTCATGGAACCTAATTTCTTATATTCATCCCTTGCCCATGCTGCAATTTCAGGGGACCCTTTTACCTCCGGTTTACAGAATACATAGGTCAATAATGGTGTGATGATAAATAGTATAATACCCACTGGCAAGAATGCTAGGAACCATGTGCCCCAGTTTGCCGCTACGATACCCGACTTTGCAGACAATTCAAGAGCCAATGGATTTGGCGCCGCACCAGTCAAGAAAATAGAGCTAGATACACAAGTTGTTGCCAATGCTACCCAGTTCAAATAGGAACCAATTTTACGAGGATTCTTATCGGGGTAAGAATCGAACATCGGACAAATACTGGATACAATTGGATAAATCGTACCACCAGAACGAGCCGCATTACTTGGAATAAATGGAGCCAACACAAGGTCAGTAATAGCAATAGCATACCCAAGACCTAAAGAGGACTTTCCAAGCTTTGCTACCAAGAACAATGCGATACGTCGACCAAGACCAGAATTTTCATAACCGATACCGATCATAAATGCTGCGAATATCAACCACACGATAGCATTAGAGAAACCGCTAAGTCCCCAGCTGATAGCTTGGGCATCCGTAATAGCCTTTGCTACACCAGTTGCTTTGTCTATAATAGGTGCTGGACCAACCTTAAATAACATAGATACGGTAACAGCAATGATACCGATGAAAGCTGGTGGCATTGGTTCTAAAATCAACCCCACCACAAGGCCTGCAAAAATACTTACATAAATCCAAGAATTTGGACTAAGACCTTCAGGCGCACCGATGAGCCATACAAGAATAGCTACCACAAGCGGTGCGAATAATTTCCAATTCAACTTCATTAAGAACACTCCTTACTAAAAATAAAACTGCAAAATTGCTAATACAGTATAGCAGAATTTTTTTAGTGAGAATATAATATTCGTCATAATACTTATTGATTAATACTAAACTTTTAGTAATAGTTTTTACTAGATATTTTTGGTTTTATACAATACAATATAAATATCGAAAATTACTAATATATCGAAAGATATGTCGAAAGGATTGAAATGAAGTTAATTTCTAGTTATATAAAACCTTTATGGTTCTCTATTATCATTGTGTCACTTCTTTCGTTACTCAATGTAGCAGGCACTTTATATATACCAACCTTAACAGCTACCATCATCAATGACGGTGTCCTCCATGGTGATTTAGAGATGATTACTAACTCTAGTGCAACGATGCTTATCGTTGCACTATTAACAGTATCGTCTGCTATCCTAGGTGTTGCTATGAGCGCTCATATTTCAGCCTCTATAGGCAAAGTATTGCGCGACAATTTGGTGAAAGCTATACAAGCCTTTTCACTACGCGACTTTACACACTTTGGTACAGGCACCATACTCATGCGGACCAGTCGAGACGTTGAGAAAATTCAATCAGTTCTAGGAGAAGGTTTAAATATGATTCTCCCTATGCCTCTCATGATATGTATTGGTCTAGGACTAACCTTCTATAAGAGCTGGCAACTAGGTCTCGTCATCCTCGCTGTTATGGCATTCATGATACTGACCATAATTTTTATTGAAAGCCGCGCCTTACCTATTATTAAAGCGTTACAACTAAAACTAGATACTATTACCGATATGGTACGTGATCATATTGTGGGCATGCCTGTTATACGAGCTTTCAATAGAAGACATTACGAAAATACTAAAGAAATAGAAATTTTTACAGAAACAGCTCAACTAAATAAAAGATTACGCCAAACCTTTGCTATTGGTTTACCGACTATATTAATTCTCTTTAACATGAGTACCGTTGCTATCCTTTGGCTCGGAGGCTATAACGTAAGCATAGGTTCCCTACAAATAGGTGACATTATGGCCGTTATTGAATACGCTAACCTTATCCTCTTAAGTATGCTCATGGCTATTTTCGTCATCATAGATATACCCGAAGCTATCGTATGTTACACCCGCATTCAAGAGTTATTGGAACACGAAAACTCAGATACATTTCCTGAACCATATAATAAAAATACAAATTTAAACACCCATTATATAGTTGGCCAAGAAGATAGCAGAAAATTTGTAGATTTGGCATCGGCATCGGCATCGGCATCGGCATCGGCATCGGCATCGGCATCGGCATCGGCATCGGCATCGGCAAACGATGATACTCCACTTCTGGAATTTCGCAATGTTACGTTCCGTTACGATAATGCAGAATCGCCGGCTTTAGAAAATATTTCCTTTACCGTTCATCACGGTGAAACATTGGCTATTATGGGTGACATTGGTTCTGGTAAAAGTACGATTACAAACCTAATCCCTCGCCTATTCTCCATTGAGTCTGGAGACATTCTCTTCAAAGGCAAATCCATCTATGAATGGAATGTAGATGACTTACGCTCACGCATCGGTTATGTCCCACAAAAAGCCTACTTATTTACAGGGACTGTAGAAATGAACATCCGTTACGGTGCTGCACCAAACCAAAATATTTCAGTTCAAGATATAGAAAATGCATGCCGATTATCTAAGGCGGATGAATTTATTAGTCGTCTTGAAGGTGGTTACCAATATATCGTCTCCCAAGGTGGTACTAATCTATCTGGAGGTCAACGCCAACGTCTTGCCATGGCTAGAGCGCTCGTGCGCAAACCAGATTTATTTATATTCGATGATAGTTTCTCTGCTCTCGACGGCACCACAGAGCGTGCCGTTCGCACCGTATTACACGAGGAATTGCAAAAGGACAATCGCCCCGCTCTCATCTCTGTAGAGCAAAAGGTAAGTGCTGCAAAAAAAGCAGACCACATCTTAATCATCAACAGAGGTCAAGTGGCAGGGTATGGCACTCATGATGAATTAGCTGAAAACTCTACCGTATATAAACAAATTTTAGCATCTCAGGAGGTGACAGAATGAGCCCATTACGTCGTTTCCTAATCGATTCTAAAAGCCAATGGGGTTGGCTGGCACTACTCATCTTAGCCCTTATCACAGCAGCTATGTTTGAGGTATCAGCTCCAGTATTACTTGGCAAGGTCGTAGATGCTATTATTAGCGGATTACAAACAAACCAAGACATTAATACCATATTCGCCTCTATTGATACAATCATCCTCTGGCTTATTGCCATCTATGGAGGTCATGCTTTATTCACGTACTTCGGCGAATACATGATGGCCTCCATTGGATCAAAAACAGTGCTCGCCTTGCGTACACGCATGAGTACTCACCTATACTCATTGCCTATCGAATACTTTCACGATCACCAACGTGGCGATCTTCTAAGCCGTCTAACCTCTGATTTGGATGCTGTCGCAGAAACGATAGGTGAAGGTGTGCCCGGTCTCGTATCCGCCATTATCGGAATCATCGGCGCCACTGCAATGATGCTCTGGATCAGTCCAATTTTGGGAACATCCATTATCGTCATCATACTGATTGGTATTATATGCTTAACGTGGCTATCTAAACGAGCTCGCCGCGTGTATCTTAGAAATCAGAATGCATTAGGAGCTTTCAACAGTGGCATAGAAGAAATCGTTGTAGGCAAGCCAATTATTCAAACCTTTGGTCTAGAAGAGACTACAACTCGCCAAGTAAATATACTGAATGACAATCTATTTAAAAGTATGAGAAGTGCTACTTTCACCAGTCAGCTTGTAGAGCCTCTCGTAAAATTTTTAAATCAATTTACCTATTGCCTCGTCGCTATTCAAGGCGGTCTTATGGTATTACGTGGGTCCATTTCCATTGGGGATATTCAGGCATTCTTCCTCTATGTGGGTCAGGTATCCGACCCCCTATCTCGTAGTTCCTATATTATGACAAAATTTCAAGAAACCGCTGCAGCCTTAGGCCGTATTTATGAGGTAATTGATGTCCCATCTGAAATTGATGATGGAAAATTGACATTATCCAACAGCTCATCAAAAACTGATAGAGACGCTATTAGTACTAACACATCTATGACGGCCAATCAACCAAGTAATCAAGCTCATACGGGGACAATTGATTTTGAACATGTTGATTTTGGTTATACACCGTCCAATGTGTTTATGAAGGATATTAATATTCACATTCCAGCTGGCTCTATGGTAGCCATCGTAGGCCCTACCGGAGCTGGTAAATCTACATTAGTGAATCTCATCATGCGCTTCTATGACATTAAAAATGGTCGCATCACTATTGACGATGTAGATATTCGGGATTTGTCTCGTGAAAGCTTACATAATACGGTAGGAATGGTATTGCAAGACGCTTGGATTTTCACGGGTACTATCGCCGATAACATTGGCTACGGCAAACCAAATGCTACACGTGAAGAAATCGAGTATGTCGCAAGGCTTGCCATGGCAGATCACTTTATTCGTACATTACCCAATGGATATGATACGATGCTCAACCGAGGTGGTGATGATCTCTCCCAAGGTCAACGACAATTAATTACCATCGCTCGGGCCTTCTTAGCCGATCCTAACATTCTCATCCTCGATGAAGCAACGGCTAACGTAGATACCCGCACCGAAGTAGAGGTTCAAAAAGCGATGAACACACTCCTCAAAGGTCGAACCAGTATCGTAATCGCCCATCGCTTATCCACAATAAAAAATGCGGACTTCCTACTAGTGGTAGAAAACGGTACCATTGTAGAACAAGGGACACATGATGAACTCATGGCACTTAACGGATACTATAAAAAACTATATGAAAACTATGCTGTAGGAATGACGGTATAGAATAATAATTTTAACAATCTTACGCATGGAAATCTCCTGAGATCATTCCGTAAACGGCAAAATAACCGCTGATAAGTTACTACTTGTCAGCGGTTATTTTATTTGTGCACATATATAGTACGTTTTTCTATTAATTATTCACCTTTTGGTACGAACCATAGGCCGTTATTATTTTTCTCCATGTAGTCTTTGAATTCTTGAGATTGGTAAGCTGCTACAATGTCTTTTGCCCATTGTGCATCTTTATTTTTCTCATTAACTACAAGTTGTAATAACCATTGTGGCAATACATCTTCATTTGCCAATGCGGATTTAGGATCGATTTTTGCATTATAGATAATAGCACCTGTAATAACGATATAATCAAAATCAGTACGTACAGAAGGAATTGTAAGAGATTTCATTTCTGTAAATTTAAGATGTTTAGGGTTTTCAACAATATCCGCTTGTGTTACTGTTGCTAAATCTTTGTTAGGATCAAGTTTAATCCAACCGATTTTTTGCAATAGCGCATAAGCACGAGCCATGTTGGATGCATCATTAGGTACTGCAATTGTGTCGCCATCTGCCACTTGATCTAGAGATGTTTTAGAACCACTAAAGATCCCTGCTGGTACTGTTGGAATTGGAGTTAAGGCTACAAGATGGCCATTTTGTTTTTCGTTGAAGTTTTTCATGTATGCTGTATGTTGTTCAACGTTAAAATCTACTTCACCATCACTCAACACTTGATCTGCTTGTACCAAGTCAGACATGTCTACACCTTTAAAGGTATATCCTTGTTTTTCCAAAATTGGTTTTACACCTTTTTCAAACAATTCAGAGTATGGGCCTTGAGATTTACTATAAGTTAATTCTTTTTTAGCACCATTATCACTATTGTTTGAGCCGCAGCCTGCGATAAAAGCTACACTAAATACTAATGCTGCACCAAGGGCAAGAAGCTTTTTAAATTTCATAGTATTTTCTCCTATATTTTCACAATCAATATAACTAAAATCTATTTTATCAAATTAGGAACGACGCGCACGACGTGCGAAATAGTTACCTATTGTTTGAATAATTTGAACAAAAATAATCAAAATAATTACGGTAAATAACATCAATGGGAAGTTCAATCGTTCATAACCATAGGTGAGGGCCAAATCACCTACACCACCAGCACCAATAGCACCAGCCATAGCAGTAGCACCGATTAGACCAATAGTACCCGTTGTAATAGATAAAATAAGTGAACCCTTTGCTTCTGGTAAAAGAAAATGCCAAATCACCTCAAAATAAGAGGCCCCCATTGATTGTGCAGCCTCGATAATCCCTTTATTAACCTCTAAAATAGAGTTTTCAAAGAGTCGAGCTAGATAAGGGGCAATAAATATAACAAGTGGTACAATAGCCGCTATTGTACCAACACGAGTACCTACAATCATCTTAGTTAACGGTAATATAAACACCATCAAAATGATAAATGGTACGGAGCGTACAATATTAACAATTGTATTTGTAATGGTATAAACAATACTATTTTTGACGATACCATTAGGATTTGTTACCACCAATGTAACTGCGATAATTAGACCTAATACAGTACCAATGAATAGAGATAGGAACACCATATATAATGTCTGTTCTGCGGCTAATAATAACTGCGCTCCTGGAACACCAAGTTCTTGCATGAAGAAATCCATTATAGTGTCACCTCCTGCCATTCAATACCTTGAGCAACAAGATACTCTTTTACCTTGCCCACCTCAAGATCATCGCCAATAAACTGAACAATGAATATACCAAGTACAGTATGTTCTAACTCTGTTACCGTAGCAAATAATACACTCGTTTCTAAATCAAAGGTTTTATTAATATGATATAGAACATTATCTGTCGTATTATTTCCTAAGAAATGCATCTTAAGAATTGTGTATGGCCTTTTATCACAAGCTAATGTATGTTTCACAGTTGATGGAATCTCATCAGGAATTACAGTCCTAACAAATCGCTTTGTTGTTTCGTGTTTAGGTTTACTAAACACCTCAAGTACAGATCCGCTCTCTATGAGCTTTCCATGCTCCATAACTACAACACGATTACATATTTTCTGAATTACATCTATCTCATGAGTTACGATAACTACTGTTACCCCTAGTTCACGATTAACACGTTCTAATAATTGTAATATAGATTCTGTTGTATCAGGATCTAGAGCGCTAGTTGCTTCATCACAAAGCAATATGGATGGATCTGTAGCTAATGCACGGGCAATACCAACGCGTTGCTTTTGACCGCCAGATAATTCTCCAGGATATGCATTTGCTTTATCGCCTAAATCAACAAAGTCTAATAAGGTTTTAACCTTTTTATCAATGTCGGATTTTGGTACCCTATTAAGAATTAGCGGGATAGCCACATTATCATACACAGATTTAGCATTCAATAAATTAAACTGTTGAAATACCATGCCGATGCGCTTACGAACCTTTCTGAGCTCGTTAAAACTTAAGCCATTGATATTCACACCATCTATTTCAACATGACCAGAGGTAGGTACCTCTAAAGCATTAATCATTCGTAACAGTGTGGATTTGCCAGCTCCACTGAAGCCAATAATGCCAAATATGTCCCCTTTTTCTATGGTAAAGTTTACATCAGATAATGCAGTAACCTTTTGCTTATTAACGTCAAATTCTTTCGTTACATTTCGTATAGCAATCACTGTACCGCCTCTTTCCCTTTATATTGATAGGAATTAATATTTCTCCTAAAACATATCTTCAAGGTATGTTTTAATTATGTACTTAGATTACTACAATTTATAATGACTGTCAAACAAAAAAGAACCTCACCAATTAAAAGATTGAGGTTCTTTTATTATATAGCTCTTATCTTATAAGGGTTTACATCCCTATTTATCTAATTTTATATTTTTTACATCAAGCTGAACCGATTCAGACTCTAACAAAATAACTTATCTATATCGATTAAAAAGATATAGGGATCCTAAAATGACCGGTGCCCCAATATAGAGCCCCATATTAGGAATTTCTCCCAATAAAAATGCAGCTACAATAGCTGCCACTATGGGCGAGATATACATAAAGTTGGTTACATCTGAAACCTTTTCAGCATGTTCCAAGGCATAGCTCCAGAGAACAAAGCCTAACGCACTAGATAGGAATGCTAAATAGGCCATGGCAAATTTTGCACTAATCGGTGCCACAGCAATCATTTTAATGGCATGTTCCGCAAAAGGCAAAGCCATAATGGCACCTGTAAACATAGACCACATGGCGATAGTGATAGGCTTATATCCTTTTAAACTAAGGCCACGATTAAGGATATTATAAACTGCAAAGAGTGTCATCCCCAGCAAAGTCCATAATGCACCTATAGGAATTGTAAGGGTTGAATTCCAAAGAATAATTATGGCTACACCTATAAAAGCTGTTATTGTAAATAACCAGCCTATGGGGCGTATTTTATCTTTATAAACAATCATGGCCATCAGTGCCGTCGTCATCGGAGTCAAGGCCATAATAATACTGGATGTGGCCGCCGGAATTGTGCGCAAACCTTCATTAAAAACAACTTGGTAAACAAAATTCCCTGTGGCGCCTAACAGAATATATAGTCCCCACTCACGCCATGTTGTCGGTATGTGTAAGCCTTTTACAACACCGATTACCAGCATAAGTAAGGCCCCACCCATAACCCTTGCCACAGAAAGTGTTAATGAATCTACGGATTGTAATGCTATTTTACTGAAAGGAAATGCAGTAGCCCATACAGCAATTGTAGCAGATGCACCTAAAAGTGCTTTCTTTCGATTTGTCATTAACATCCGCCTTTCAATAGTATTCGCATATACAATCTTATAATCCACTTTGATTAACGTATATTCTATCCAAATTATTTCTATCTTGATTCATTCTACCAAGATCATATTATCTACATGTTTTATATCTTAATAACACTATCTCAATAGTACCATAATATACCCCTAACACTACAATAACTACAATAAATTAAATCATACTTTTTATTCCTATGAAGGGGATGATTTCTTCCTTATGGGACCAACAAAATGTGTAACAAAGTCGTTGGAACAAATAAATAACGCTTTATGAAAACTATGTAGCAAATATGTCCATATAATTAATACAACTATTCACTTAACTTGACTATTGTAAGTTCACTATTGATCCCATTAATTTCAATTTGATTTTCTGATTCAGACACAGAAAAATCGTCTACAAGATGTCCACGATCTTCAAAGAGCAATTTAGTGCGAATACCTTTTTTCACCGCTTTGAAAGCATACTCGTGAGGGACATGCAGACGAGATTTCGCCGATATCTGATTTACATCAATTCGCCCCGTATAATCCGCTACATATATCTCCATTAGAGAGTTATTATCCAACTCTATATGACTGTTACCACCGGCAATATAAATTTCTTTAGCCTCTCCATCTAGCTCAAACTTTTCACTAATAATATCAAATAGTTCCAGTTTTTCACAATGGATCGCTAACTCCGTATCTCCCATATATTTTTCAGGCAAATTTATAAAAATCGACAAATGTTCTTTTGCAATCTCCTCAGATAAGGATTTAGAACGATTTACATCTACATCGATCCGCCTCTTAATATCATCGATTTTTACTTTCACCAATTCCGTCAAATTTTCAATAGTATCACTGACCAGTTGAACCTTTATCTTCTCACCCTCTCCAGCTCTCATTTTTACGTGATTAACAGATCCCAGTTTAATATCGAAATGTTTTATCTCATCAATATCATATTCTACGATGCTTTCATAAGGATATCGAAGTTTAACCGCTTCTTCTGAAAGTAATTCATCCACAGAAATATTGAATACAGCTGAAAGGGCCTTTAAATTTGAAATATCAGGCATCCCATTGCCCGATTCCCATTTTGTTATAGCCTGTCTCGATACATTAAGTGTTTCCGCTAATTTTCCTTGAGATAATCCAGATTGTTTTCTATACTCCCGTAATTTTTCATTAAAATCCATAATGTGACCTCCTATATTAAGCAATATCAATTACTCTTCAACAAGAGCTGCTCAAAGTATAGTATATAGTGTCAGTGAAGAAAAGAAACGCTTGTTTTCCTGGCTGGCAACGTTCCGTAGCATCGCAATATATATGCGCATTTATAAAGACCTACAGGCTGATTCTGTACAAGATATAAACAGCCTCCGAACAGTACACAAATATAAACTATCCGATCATACTATTGAATAATCCGCCTTCATCCTCTTTAATGAAATTTTTATTCCCTTTATTAATATTGATATGCAATTTCATATTATTATGTATGCATCAAGTGAGATCACAAAAAGAAAAAACTTATATAATCCTCTATATACAAGTAAAATTCAACAATTCGACTTATGGAAATTTATAAGATACTTCACAAAATCGCATAGTATGTATTGAAAATCTATATCATCTATTCATTGTAGAATTGCTACAAACATTGTACACTATAGGCATAGAAATCTATAGTTATATCCTTTTATGGAGGTGCAAAATGCAACATACTGCATGGAAAGATTTTAACACAGGTGTGTGGGATAAAGCCGTTGATGTACGCGACTTTATTCAAAGAAACTATATTCCCTATGAAGGGGACGATTCCTTCCTTGCTGGTCCTACAGAACGAACAACAAAATTGTGGGAACAAGTAATGAAGCTTTATGAAGAAGAACGTGAAAAAGGCGGCATGCTCGATGCTGATACTTCCGTGGCCACACACATTACTGCCCATGCGCCAGGATATATCGACAAAGAACTTGAAACAATTGTTGGTTTGCAAACTGACAAACCTTTAAAACGCGCTATGTTCCCATATGGTGGCTTGCGCACAGCAAAATCCGCTATTGAAGAATACGGCTTCAAAATGGATCCGCAAACAGAGGACTTCTTTAAGAAACATCGCAAAACTCATAATGATGGCGTATTTGATGTATATACTCCAGAAATGCGTGCTGCACGTACAGCTCACATTGTAACTGGTTTACCAGATGCGTATAGCCGTGGTCGTATTATCGGTGACTATCGTCGTATCGCTCTTTACGGTGTTGATTATCTTATTGAAGATAAAAAAGAACAATTTAGCATTACAATGGGTGACATGCTAGAAGATGTTATTCGCGACCGTGAGGAAATACAAGATCAAATCCGCTCTTTGAAAGAATTGAAAGAGATGGCAGCATCCTATGGCTATGATATTTCCAAACCAGCTAAGGATGTTCGCGAAGCTATGCAATGGATTTACTTCGGCTATCTTGGTGCTATTAAAGAGCAAAACGGTGCTGCTATGTCCATTGGTCGTAACTCCACATTCCTCGATATCTATGCGGAACGAGACCTTCGCAACGGCACATACACAGAGGAACAAATCCAAGAATTCGTAGACCATTTCATCATGAAATTGCGCATGGTTCGCTTCGCACGTATCCACGAATACAACAATTTGTTCACAGGTGACCCTGTTTGGACCACTGAATCCATCGGTGGTATGGGTACTGACGGCCGTACATTGGTTTCTAAGATGTCCTTCCGTTACCTACATACATTGACTAACCTTGGCCCTGCTCCAGAGCCAAACCTCACTGTATTATGGTCCCCTCGCATGCCTATCGGTTTCCGCCGTTTCTGTGCGAAATTATCCATTGAAACATCTTCCATTCAATACGAAAATGACGAATTGATGCGTCCTAACTCTGGTGATGACTACGCCATCGCATGTTGCGTATCCCCAATGCGTATCGGTAAAGAAATGCAATTCTTTGGTGCTCGTTCCAACTTGGCTAAATGCTTGCTTTACGCTATCAACGGTGGCGTTGACGAAAAGTTGAAGAAACAAATTGGTCCTAAATACCGCCCTATCACTTCCGAGTACTTAGAATTTGACGAAGTATGGGAAAAATTCGACGACATGATGGAATGGTTGGCAGGCGTATATGTAAATGCATTGAACATCATTCACTACATGCACGATAAATATGCTTATGAAAAACTAGAAATGGCATTGCATGACCGCAAAGTAACTCGTTGGTTTGCAACTGGTATCGCTGGTTTATCCGTAGTAGCAGACTCCTTATCCGCTATTAAATATGCTAAGGTAAAACCTATTCGTGACGAAAATGGCATCGCTGTTGATTTCGAAATCGAAGGTGACTTCCCTAAATATGGTAACGATGATGACCGTGTAGATAGCTTGGCAGCAAAGGTTGTTTCCACATTTATGAACAAGATTCGTAAACATCCTACATATCGTCAATCCGTTCCAACTATGAGCTTGTTAACAATTACTTCCAACGTAGTATATGGTACTGCTACAGGTTCTACTCCAGACGGCCGTAAAGCTGGCGAAGCTTTCGCTCCTGGCGCGAACCCAATGCACGGTCGTGATTCTCACGGTGCTGTATCCTCGTTGGCATCCGTAGCTAAAATGCCATGGCGTGATTGCTCCGATGGTATTTCTAATACCTTCTCTATCATTCCGGACGCATTAGGTAAATCTGGTGAAACATTTGTTTCCGTCAGCGATTTTGATATTGAGTTAGATCCATCTCAATTACCTAACAGCAATACAAATTTCGCATGTAGCGAACCAAATGTTACTATAGAGGAAGATAAATAAAATCTTCCACAGTATCGAACTGCTTTCACCGGCACCGATACGAGTGTTAGTCTTGGTTGAAAGGAGGTTATACCCATGAGCAACCAACAAGTTGATAACTTGGTAGAGTTATTGGATGGTTATTCCCAAAAAGGCGGCCATCATTTGAACGTTAACGTGTTTACTCGTGAAACATTGTTAGACGCTCAAAAACATCCTGAGTTGTACCCTCAATTGACGATTCGTGTATCCGGCTATGCGGTGCACTTCAACAAATTGACAAAACAACAACAGGACGAAGTTATTTCCCGTACATTCCATCAACGTATCTAATCGAGGTTTCCTATGACTGGACGTATTCATTCGGTTGAAACGATGGGTACGGTTGATGGTCCAGGCATGCGCATGGTGGTATTTCTTCAAGGATGCCCCATGCGCTGTGCTTATTGCCATAATCCTGATACATGGGATGAAACTAGCGATAATGCTAAATTCATGACCGTAAAGGAATTATGGGACCAGTACGAACGTAACCACCAATTTTATACTAATGGTGGTATCACCGTCACAGGTGGGGAAGCTCTTATGCAAATCGACTTTGTTATTGAGCTTTTCACATATTTCCGTGAAAGAAACGTCCATACCTGTTTAGATACAAGTGGAATTTGTTTTGACCCCCACCAAGAGGTGGCATACCGTAAATTACTCAGTGTAACTAGTCTCGTCATCCTAGACATTAAGGAAATCGATCCAGCCAAGCATTTATGGTTAACGGGTAAACCGTTAGAGCCCATTCTCGGGTTTGCTCGATTGACGGCAGACGTGGAAGTTCCGATTTGGGTTCGTCACGTAGTAGTCCCTACGATTACAGATAATGCCGATCGTCACTATCGTCTAGGCTTTTTTCTAGGATCTCTGAAAAATTTACAAGCCGTTGATTGCTTACCTTATCACGTTATGGGTATTGCTAAATATAAGGAGTTAGGTATTCCCTATCGCCTAGAGGGCATCCCGGCTGCAACGAAAGATATTGCAGCTAAAGCGACAAGAACCGTGGTGGAAGGCATCAAGGCCTATAGACGCCATTGGTGGAGTCCCATCAAAACACAACATCAATCATAATCAAGTTTGAGGATAACTACCTCCCTTGATATATATAAATATATATACCAAGACTTGATCTATGATAGCCCTAATCAATAGAGCCGCCCCCATACAACCGGGGACGGCTCTTATTGCATTTAAATAAACTTTCTATCATACAAACGGGCAGCGATGAGGACCACTAAACAAGATCCCACATTATGCACTAATGCACCTGTAGTAGGCGTCAAAACCTCAAGCAATGAGAGAATAATAGCGATACAATTAATGACCATTGATAAAGCAATACTAAATTTTATAGTTTTAATCGTAGCATCTGATAATCGTTTAATATAAGGAATTTTACTAAGGTCATCACTCATCAAAGCAATGTCTGCTGTTTCTATGGCAATATCACTACCAATAGTCCCCATTGCAATACTCACATCAGCAGTCTTCATAGCCGGAGCATCGTTAATTCCGTCGCCAACCATACAAACCTTGTGATGTTTCCCTTGCAATGCTTCAATAATACTTACTTTTTCTCCTGGTAAAAGCGCCGCATGTATTTCGGAAACACCAGATTTCTTTCCAATATATGTAGCGGCTGCTTTACTATCACCAGTAAGTAATACTGTTGTCATATCTAAGCTTGAGATATCAGATATCATATTTATCGCATCATTTCGCATTGTATCAGATAATGTAATGATACCTATAATATGCTCTCTATCTGCAATAATAACAGATACCTTTCCTTCACTTCGATATACATTAATGACTTTTTGAATAGACTCACTGACAATAATATTATACTCTTCAAGGAATCGTTCATTTCCACAATATAATTCTCGACCTTTTATTACGGCTATAATCCCTTTACCTACAGACATCGTAAACGAAGTCGTATCAAGTATTTCTAAATCTTGCTCTATCGCATGAGAAACGATAGCTTTACCAATAGGATGTTCGCTCTTAGCCTCTGCAGATGCAGCTAATTGAAGAATATCAATCTCACTATAATCTGTATCAACGGCTAAAACAGATTGAACCGCTAACTGGCCACGTGTTAAAGTACCGGTTTTATCAAATGCCATGGTGTCTACTTTTCCCATAGTTTCAAGAATTTCACCAGATTTAATAATAACGCCATGTTTAGTAGCTTGACCAATAGCGGCCATAACCGCAGTAGGTGTAGCAAGCACCAATGCACAAGGACAAAACACTACCAACACAGTAACACCGACGATGATATTTCCAGTTACTAGATAGCCTATGCAAGCAATCAACAATGCAATAGGAACCAATCGACTAGCAACAGTATCAGCTATACGCTGAATAGGAGCCTGTTTCTGTTCTGCATTTCTAATAAGCTGAATCATTTTTTGAATAGAACTATCTTCGCCCACTTTGGTAGCTATAATATCTATGGCACCAAAACAGTTAATCGTTCCGCCAAATACATCATCATCAATTGTTTTATCAACAGGTATAGACTCTCCTGTCATAATGGATTGATCTACCGTTGTTTCACCATTAATGATCCGTCCATCTACAGGGATTGTTTCGCCCGGAAGGATTCGTAAATAATCACCGCTTTGTATAGACTCTACAGGAACCATTATTTCCTTGTTAGCCTGTATTTTACGGCCCTTAACAGGTGCTAATGAAATTAACTTCTTTAACCCTTTTTTTGCTCGCTCTGTAGTTGCTTCTTCAAGGAGGGCCCCTAAAGCCATAATAAACGCTACCTCACCAGCCGCAAATATATCGCCAATGGCAATGGCTGCAAACATAGCCATGGAAATCAATAGAGCTGATGATATTTTACTAATCCCCTTATTATATACAATCCTTCGAATGGATAAATACACAAGAGGAAAACCACATATAATAACGGTAACCCAGGAAGGCTCAACAGGAAATATATTTTGAAAAGGCCTTTGTCCACCAAACTCCTCTATCAAATGCGGAATTCCATCAAGCAGTAAAAATAGCCCCGCTAAAATTGTCATATATAAACCAGATAATATATCATGTATTCGATGTACCATACAACAATCCCCTTATCAGACTTTCACTACCAATATGAATTGAATTATGACTACACTTACAGTACAATAATTACGATAGCGAACACTCTGTTCATTTTAATTGTATCAACCTATGGATTTAATACAATATATAAAACAGCGTATATGTTCATTACAGAACATATACGCTATTCTGTACTAAAAGAACGACAGGAGTTAATATGGATCGTAGACAGAAAAAAACTCGCAAAGCCATATTTATAGCTTTTAACGAATTATTATCTAATAAGGCGTATGACAAAATCACCGTTCAAGAAATCATTAGTGCCGCAGACATTGGCCGCACCACCTTTTATGCTCATTTCGACACAAAAGAAGCATTGCTAGAAGCACTCTGCGAAGACTTATTTTTACATATAAAAGATAGTATTAATCACTTACCGCATGCTCATGGGCTTTATCAACAAAGTATTCATCCTGTTTCGGTATTTGGTCATTTATTACAACATTTGCAACAAAACGAAAATAAGATCCTTGAGTTACTAGCTAGTGATAATAACGAAATCTTTTTGCGCTATTTTAGAGATCATCTAAATGAGTTGGTGCAAGGATATTTCATCAACCAAGACCGTAAGGCAAATACAAATCTACCAGATGACTTTATTATCAATCATATTTCAGGTAGCTTTGTGGAAATGGTGTTATGGTGGGTAAAAAACGGCATGAAAGAATCGCCTACAGAATTAGACAATTACTTCCATGCCGTTATAGAACCTATTATATAATTATTTAAAATTTATCAAGATACAACATTAATTGGTTCACCCTTAAAGAAGGCTTGTACATTATCTCGAATAATGCCTACCAAGCGTTGACGTGTTTCAAGGCCTTTCCAACCCATGTGCGGAGTAATGATAACATTATCTAGTGTATAGAGAGGACTATCCTCTGCAGGAGGCTCTACCTCCTGTACATCAAGACCGGCTCCAGCAATGCGTTTAGCGGCTAATGCTTCACAAAGATCCTTTTCATTAATGAGAGGTCCACGGCCCGTATTCACAATGACTGCATTAGACTTCATCTTACTGATTGTTTCTTTATTAATAAGATGTTTAGTTTGGTCATTTAGTGGGCAATGTAAGGAAATATAGTCACTATTTTCTAGCAGTTCATCAAGGCTCACATAACGAATGCCATCACCATCAGCATTTGGTGTACGTGTATGCACTAAGATGTTCATGCCTAGCGCTTTTGCAACTTTGATAACTTCCATACCGATGTGACCAGCTCCGACAACACCTAAGGTTTTACCATTCACTTCTGTATGGCTCACTTGAAGGTATTTCGTGAAATTACTGCGATCACCTTTAACAAGCATACCAATTTGTTGCTGCATGGTGGATGCAAAATTGAGAATCATCATGATCACCGTATGTGCTACACGCTCTGTGCTATACGCAGGAATATTGCACACAGTAATGCCCTTTTTCTTTGCTGCGTCAAGGTCAATATTATTATAGCCAGTACCTGCTTCTACGATAAGCTCTACAGTATCAGGAAATTGTGAAAGCAATTCGGTACTTACAGGCAATTCTTTTGTAACCACAACACGAGCACCTTGAATCCGTTCAATAAGCTCAGCATTCGTACTATCTTCGTAGACCTGCACATCATTAGATAATATGGAGAAATCCAATGCATGGTCATAATTCATTTTACCTGCATTTACCACTACTACACGTTCACTCATGAGAACCTCCTAAATTGAATAGCCTAAAACATAGGTAATACCACTTCTATATAAATTATACATAAATTATACTATTATTTATATAATTTTATACTAAAATAACTTCTATTATATATCAACTACCTATACCAATTAATATACTTTCACAACTAATTAGTATACTTTCACAATAATTGTATATAATATATGTATAAATCCTATAAAATTCAAAGTAAAACTCATTTTTCTGTATATAACTTTCACAAAAGTATTGTGTAATTCCCCAAAAGTTATAAAATAAAAGTAATGTTATATAGAATTGAGGAATACAATGAGACCTACCTATTTGACCATAAATACAAGTCTCGTTCGCGAGAATTTGCGTAAAATTAAAGATAGTTTACCTGAATGGAGTACGTCTACAGCTGTCATCAAGGCCAATGGCTACGGCCACGGCAGTGTTATGATGGGGCGTATTGCCGTGGAGGAAGGTTACGAATCCTTAGCCGTTGCTATTCCAGAGGAGTCCGTACCACTTCGCAATGCAGGTATTATGGTACCTATTTATTTATTAGGACTCACAAGGCCACAATCCTTTGAACTTGTGGCAGACACTAATTCGATTCCTGCCGTTTGTGAATCTACCGACTTGGAATCACTCAATAAAGTAGCCGATAATCACGACATGATTATTCGCGTTGCTGTTGCCGTTGATACAGGCATGCATCGCATCGGTATCAAGCCTGAGGATGCCATTGAGTTTATCAAACGCATTGAGTCCTACGAAAATTTGGAAATAGACGGATTCTTCTCTCACATGAGCAATGCTGATGCGGCGGATCAATCACACGCCCATAGCCAAACGCAAAAATTTCATCGCATGGTAGATGAAATACGAGCATTCCGTCCAGAAGCAGATTACCGTTTCTCCCTCGCCAACAGTGCAGGTCTTTTATCTGTCAAAGATAGTCTATTCACAGATGCTCGTCCTGGTATTATTCAATACGGTATCATGCCATCTCTTGATGTGCCAAATCGATTGGGCTTAAAACCTGTTTTATCTTTCCATAGTGAAGTTGTTCATGTACAACATATCCCTGCTGGCGAAGGCATTGGATATGGATCTACCTATATCACAACTGAACCAATGACAATTGCTACTATCCCTGTAGGCTATGCGGATGGCTACCCTCGTAGTTTATCCAATCGGGGCACCGTACTGATTCATGGCACTCGTTGTCCCGTAGTAGGTCGTATTTGTATGGATCAATTCATGGTTTCTGTTCCGGATACAATCACGGTAAAGCCTGGCGATAAGGTGGTGCTTCTAGGGTCTCAAGGTCATGAAAGCATTTCTGCTTTAGAAATTGCAGCCCTTGCTTCCACAATTCCTTATGAGATCTTTTGTGGATTCTCAGAGCGCGTACCACGACAATATATTTAACCTATGTAAAATAAAGAAAGCCCGTATCACATGTAGAATTCTACATGTGATACGGGCTTTCTTGCTCTCCTATACCCAGCGTGCTGTAAAGCAGTTACGTTCTTATTGTGAGAGAGAGTATATATACCAAGTATATAATCTTATGATTCGGAGGGAACCACAATTCATAAGGGGCCCTCTGAACGATAGACGGCATAGGAGAGAGTCAATGTTTATCTATCCAATCCAGAGGGCTGTGTGTAATTGTTTATTGTGTGTGTGTGTTTTTGTGTGTTTTATGTGTTGTGTATGTGTGTGTAAGTGTATTTATGTTATGTGTGTATAGTTTTGAGTGCTTAGTGTTCGTTTTTGAAAGGGTTTGCTTTACAGCGCTATAGAATAGGAGATCAACTTATTTTGCTACCGTCCCTGTTTTAGCATCCAATACAACGGATATCGGTTTATTTTGTGCATCATGGAATTCTATGGTATATAGTGGTTTACCATTTTGATTAGCAAGAGACCACGCATTAATACCAGTCGCTACCTTGCCAGACTGTACGAAAGCTGCATTAATTGCCACATGTGGAGGTATTACTGTTCCAGCATCAATAGCACTAGCTTCCATAGATGCGTCATATGCTTTAGGAGTACCATCCGTTACATTACCAGTAGCCACATCTAGAGTCATAGAATGAGCACCACTAGTATTAAAACCAGCTACTTCATAAATGGCAGTTTTACCTTGAGTTTTGAAGGATACATTAGTGATTTTGGAGTTTCCAAATTTACTTTCGAATTGGTCAATTAAATAATTAGCACCAACTACGAAAATACTATTTTGGTCTACTACGCCTTCTTGCTGATTGGTTGTGCTAGGTTGTGATTTTCTACTTTTAGAGTTTTTTTTTCCTCTTTAGTAGGCTCTTCTTTATCAGCCTTTTTTTCGTCTTTCACAACTTTTACTTTAGGCGCTTTGTCTACTGCAGCTTTTTTAGTATTTTTAACTTCTTTATCATGCTTTGCTACAGATTCTGATTTTTTATCGCCACCGCGTACTACTCTTGTTTCACTAGGAGCTTTAGCTACAGATGCAGTTTCAATAGTAGGAACTGCTGCTGCAGGATTTTCTGTACTAGGTACTACAGTTTCTTGAGCTACTGGTGTTTTAACATCTTGTGTAGCTGTTGGAACTGGTGTAGTATTACGAACTGCTGTACCTACTTGATTACCGTCTGCTACAGGAGCTACCGGAGTTTTAGGTGCAACTGCAGTAGTAGCCACATCTGGAGCCACCGCTGTAGTAGGAACTACTGGATCAGTAACTGGTTGTGCTGGAGTCGCTGCACTCGCTGTTTCTTGCGTAACAGGCATTGGAGTTACTGGTTCAGCTGCTGTTACAGCTACAGTGGCACCAAATACGCCAGCCACTGCTAAAGCAATACTACTTTTTAAAATAGATTTTTTCATATTGTCCTCCTTATTAATTCATTTACATGCAACTTTACGCATGTATATTTCCAGTCAACTCAATGTCATCATGTAAGTTCCAAAACATATATCCAGCATGGACTTGTAGATATATAGCTTGGAAATTTCAGATATAGTTGAGTTTGTCTTTCGACTGGTACACATACTATCGACAGTCTATGAAGTCAAAATGTAGAAGCACTGTTAAAAGCTTATTTTATAGTGAGTTTAGAATGAATTTATATATAATTCCTATGAAATCCTATGGGATTTACTTTATACTTAAAAATTCCATGAAAAATATATCAAAAGCCGTTCATCCCATAAATAAGGGATAAACGGCTTCAAAATATACGTATCGATATCTAGAATTTCACATTCATGAGCAAACTTTCACAAAAAATGCCTCAATACTAGTTATTTTTTTTAGGAAAACAGTATTAAGGCATTTAATTATTATATTCAGAATAAAATAACTAGGCACTATTAAGATATAATAACTAGTCAATCATATATTAATCGTCAAATTTAACAGATAGCAATTTACCATTCATTGCGTCCATACGCACATGTACCTCTTTATTATCTGCTGTACCAAAGCTAACTTTGTAGACGATTTTACCTTTATCATAGCGCACAGCCCATTCATTAAGGCTCACAGCTTTACCTTTTGTTTGGGCGTAAGCAAAGTTCACCACAGCTGCAGGCGGTAAGATTTCCCGAGGATCAAACGATTTTTTCTTTAGCGATTTATGGAAGTCCCCTTCGCGCTTTTCAAAGATTTGATTAGTAGCATAGATATACGTTAACTCATACTTGCCAGATTCATCAAAACCTTCAACATCATACTTAATTTGACCTCCATCCGCATCAAAGGCGATTTCCGTAATTCCTGCATTTGGATGATTTTGGATAAAGGCATTTAATAAACCATTAGCGCCTACAATCGCCGCATGGTTGCCATCAACAACTGCCACAGTTGGCTCTACAGCTACTAAAGGGGCTGCACTTGCATTTGGCATGCCAAATGCCGCTGCCAAGGCCAATACAAGGCTACCTTTTACAAAAAATGATCTCATTGGTTCCTCCATATCTCAAACAGTTATCATAACAATATATATACAATTATACACTAAATCAACGCGGTTTATAATCTTTATTTATATAATTAGTGCATGTACCTGCCCCCTATGATACAATGCACATAGATTCATTTTTGTAACTACATGTGAGCTAACTATGATTTCAATTTACCCCACTATATATCACGAATTTCAATGCAAGGCCGATCAATGCGAAAATACATGTTGTCAGCTGTGGACCATCGATATAGATGAGCCTACTGCTGAACGTTATCATGCCATGACAGGTTCTCTTGGTGAAAGCTTACGCCAAGCCATCACTGTTGATGATGAAGGCAGTCATTTTATCTTTTCTAAAGCACAACCTATGTGTCCCTTACTCAATGAAAAAGGTCTATGCAAAGTAGTTCTTGAATTAGGAGAAGAAGGACTTTGTGACACCTGTCATATGCATCCACGCTTTTATAAATACATTGAAGACTTAGAACTATGTGGCGTTGGATTATCTTGTGAAGCATCGGTTGAACTATTAGCCCAACAAGAACCGATGGACTTTCTCCTCTTTACAATTGAAGATGACCATAATGAATTCAACTCTGAGGAGCGATTAACACTCCACAATATTTTTGAATTATTAGCCTTTGATTTAGATCCTAATCTATTCCAATATACGCCAAAGCCCTCAAAGCAGTCTTTCAAAGAACTATTAGACCTATATAAACAAACGGAACCCATCGATGAGAATTGGACAGCACAAGTTAATACATTATCTAGTAAACTAGACCAACTCATCGCATCCGTACAGACCTATATACAGCAAGAGGATATGAGCCTATTTAACAAAGTGTACCAATATATATTGTATCGCCAAATCGATATGCTATCAGATTATTCCTTGGAATCTATCTTAGCCTATGCAAAGGATGGTACTGACTATATACTTATAGCCAGCGCCTTAGAGGGACAACCATTAAAACAAATTGCTAGATGGTCACAACAAATCGAATACGACGAAGATAATGTGGCGCTATTATTACAACACTACGAAGCCCAACTTATTATAGAGTGAACAAAAACCGCAAGAATTTTATCTTGCGGTTTTTTAAGTCTTATTATAATACATCATTTGAAGAGAGTATGAACAAAACGAATCCATTGAGGCAATACGGAGACAGATAATAATGCCACAACAAACATAACAATATAAGTTTTAACGATACCTAGTTCAACATAACGTCTCATTAATTGGGCTACAATGAACACGGCATAATACTGGCTGAACATCGTAATAAGATAAGCCATATCCCCTACATATTTTTGAAGAGACAAAGAGAAAAAAATAATCCCTAGTATATGAATTAATACTAAGACAACCGTGCGAAGTGCATTTGTATAAGCTAATCCATATATATAATTGCGCAATACCCCACCATAAGTACCGCGACCACCTAATAACATAAGTAAGCGCCATATGACAAATGAACCGATGATAATTTGAAAAATTAAAAATACCGAACTGGCTAAAATACTAATTACATCAAAATGAGTTAGTCCAGTCATCCGTTTAATCCCGAGCATTGGAGATATCACTTTCACCATAAACGGTAAGCTATAGGTCATTATATATAATACAATAGTAGATACGACTAGATTCAGAATGGCTCTTGTATGAGATCCATAATTGATAATATTCTGAAAAGATTGTTCGCTAAGCCTAGTAAATAAATGCAATATATCCTTATACCATGTCATAAATGCTCCTTTTAGTTTAAAACTAGTAAAAAAGGACGAGCCATGTCTCGTCCTAGATATATCATATGTATTTTATCGAGTCAACATATAAATCCATTCAAACACGTGTGCTACCAAAAGAGCAATCAACATTAGAATCAAACCTTCATAAGGAGTCCCATTAATACATGCTCCCACAATACGTCCCATAGTTTGTAACAATAATACGGTACTTAAAACACATAGCACAATCATACAGAAGCCAATGATTGCTTGCAGTATTAATGGTACCGAAGTTAAAATCAGCATAATCCCTGCTGTAAAAGTAATCAATGCCACAACAAGTTGAGCAAATGACATGATATGCAAAATACCGGTTGTAACAGTTCGAACATAAAATTTACGCTGTTGAGCAACCGCATAAACTATAATGATACATGCCATGAAAATAACTTTTCCGATTACCCATGCAAAGCGACCCATATTCCAAAATTCTCTAGGACTACCCATCTGTTCCAAAAAAAGTTGTATTTCATGTTGACCTACTGGAAGAGATAGCGATTCCCACCTTACTAATAACGAAGAATTGCGTATAAACGCACGTATAGCATCTAAATATACGCCTTCACCTACAATAGTAAATTGATAACATATGAGTGTTAATAGCAGCATTCCTATGAGTTGCCCATAGGCAATATCAAAGTGATACATACGAGGATTATTCTCTTCAATAGGGTTTAATAAACGATAGATAAACTGCATTAAACCCACCATCATAGGTATCACCACCTTTTACACAATATACATACTCAACATTTAAGTTTGAATACTATAACATACAACACACAATAAGGAACTATAAAAAATAGTTCCTTTTCATTTTTCGTTCATCATTATAGCACAAAACAGACATCTTTTCATACTTTAATTATCCTAATGGAATAGGTCTTTCGGGACCCTTTTTCCTTATAAAATACAGAAAAAAGCTATTAGCAGATTATATATAATCAGCTAATAACTTTTTAGTAGAAAAGGGCTGTTTTATTACAGCCCCTTTCATATTTTTCATGTTATGTAATTATCTGGAACTAGCAAGTACTACCATACCAATCAAGATACCTAAAATGATTACAGGAATTAAACTCGTAATAATAGAAATGCCAAAAGTTGCTAAATGGGATTTATTAATTTGGCGACTCAATAATGTTAAGCATACCCAGAATGTATAGACTGCAAAAGCTATCGTTGCGAATATAATAATAGTTATCCATACAATACTACCTACTGTAGAATCAGGATGAGAGCCTAGTAGCAGCAAAAATGGCAATGATAGTAATAGGAAGCCAATGAAATATACTAAGCCCATAATCTGATTATAAGCTTGTTCGTACCACATGATTTTTAACACAGACTCATATGTAGTATGGGCATCAAATTTATTGGCGACCCAAGAGAAAATCGCAGAATAAATAGCAATACCAATAAAAGCAAATAGCAAGCCAACCGCTAGGCCTAATATACCGGCCCCAGAAAGAGCCGCCGCACCAGTAAGTGCAACACTAAGTTTATCCACAAATATCATACTCAAAAAAGTAGGTAGAATATTTGAAAATACGAATGCCACCAATGCCAAAGCTACTGTAGCATAGAACCCTTTTCGACAAGATCCATGCTCTACAATCTGTGGAATACCGCGTTTAAAGGGAGCTACCACAAGCTGCCAAATATCTGAATACCATTTTGTTTCCATAAAACCTCCAAAACACCTATATTTCTTTAATTGTAACACAAACTATATTTAAACCGTCATGGACAACATTATACCTCCCACACCAAAGATGAAGGATATTATGTAAAAAGAAATTCCCGTTATCCAAAGATTTAGACCAAATTGCTTATAGGTAACTTGCCCCTTCAAAATAATAACTATGGTCAAGCCCTTTCATCAGCAACCCCTGATTTATTAATGATAACCATATTAGGTTTCCTTTTTATTTCATCTATTAATATATTATACTATATAATTCAAATTTTAAGACATTATTCTAACCTATTATAACGCAAAAAAGCAGCCCCACTAGGGGCCGCCTTTTCGTTTATCTTATTGCAAAGATGCTGCAATTTTTGTAAGGTTTTCATCCATACGTTCTAAGTATGTTTTATTATCTTCGTTGCTTTCGATAGTATAAATAGTTTCTACCTTAGCACCTACTTCTTGTGCCAAAGTTTTGGATACTTCTGGGCTAGCCATTTCTTCTGCAAAGATAGTAGTAATATGGTTTTCTTTAGCGTATTCGATGAGTTTAGCCAATTGTGCTGCATTAGGTTCACCTTCAGCAAATACATCTTCCACACTATTTTGTTCTAAACCAAAGTCACGGCATAAGTACGCAAATGCTGCATGGCCTGTAACAAAGTTTTTATGAGGAGCTTTAGCGAATTGATCTTCATATTTTTTAATCATTGCATCTAATTTAGCAACGTATTCAGTATAATTCTTTTCATAATAATCCTTGTTTGCTGGATCAACTTTTACAAGGGCATCCTTGATATTTTTCACTTCAATTTTAGCATTTTTCAAAGATAACCATGCATGAGGATCTTCTGCACCATGTTCTTTAATTTCTTCTGGATCAGTATTTTTAATAGCTTCAACGCCTTCAGTAGCTACAACAGATACGAGTTTATCATTCTTAGCTGCTTCGATAGCTTGTTTTGCCCAAGGCTCCATACCAAAACCGTTATACACAAACACTTGAGCTGTTGCCAGTTGTTTCATATTTTCAGGTTTCAACTCGAAATCATGTGGTTCTACACCATCTGGTATAATAGTAGATACCTCTACCTTGTCACCACCAATAGCCTTTGTAAACTCAGCCATTGCATTAAAACTTGTTACCACTTGGATTTTTTTACCTGCTTGTTCCTTCTGTGCATTCGGTGCATCATTGCCACAACCTGCAAATAAAGCAGCCATCATAATACCTACAACTAACAAAATCAGTTTCTTGATCATCGTAGTCCTCCTTTGTAAAATCCTGATCGCTATGCCTATACAGAATACACTCTATTCTTTAGTTGCAGTTGCGACTCAGTTGCATTTGTAATATAGTTATAGTATAAACTTACTTAGAATTTTGTCAATCAGAAATGTGGTTTTCATATGTTATCAATAGAACATCTTTATTTTTCCTATCAAGGTCAACCTCCTTATGTGCTAAACGACCTTAATTTACATATTCACAGTGGTGATTATATATCCATCGTTGGGGATAATGGGTGTGGTAAAAGTACCTTACTCCGTCTTATTTTAGGTTTTCTTACACCGGTAAAAGGTTCTATCAAGCGAAGCACCAATAATATTCGGTATGTGTCTCAAAAAAATGACTTCTCTCACGCAGGCTTTCCTATTACGGTAAAAGAAATCCTCGATTCCTACCGAAAACTTTTAAAGATTAAGGATAAGCAGGAAGTCAATCGCGTATTAGAGCTTACCCATATGACGGAATTTAAAGACCGTCTCATCAGCAAACTTTCAGGTGGACAAGCTCAGCGTGTATCTATCGCCCGTGCCCTCATCGGTAAGCCAGATCTTATCATTCTCGATGAGCCTTCAACGGGTATCGACAGAAAAAGCCAAGAGGGCATCTATGCTCTACTTCGAAATTTGAACCAAGAGCACCATATTACGATTATCTCTGTTGAGCACAATATCGAAATGGCTCTCGCCAACTCTACCAATATCTACCATATTGCAAATGGTCAAGGTCACCTTTGCTCCCCTGAGCAATATGCTAGTGAAATCATGCACAGTACAGGTCGCAATCCAATAGATCACAAAAACTGCTCCTGTTTCACAGATGTAACAATAGAAGCTCAGGCTCAGGCTCAGGCTCAGGCTCAGGCTCAGGCTCAGGCTCAGGCTCAGGCTCAGGCTCAGGCCGATGATACCACAGTTGAGGAGGTGCGCCATGTTTAGTTATGATTTCATGCAAAATGCCTTCTTCGTAGCAATTTGTATTTCTCTTTTATGTCCATGTATTGGTATCTTCATGGTGCTACGCCGTTCCAGTATGATTGGCGATACCATGAGTCACGCATCGCTAGCAGGTATTACACTAGGTTTATTAACGAATACTAATCCAATTTTAGGAGCCTTTATCTTCACTGCCATCTGCGGTGCACTCATCGAGTTCTTGCGAAAATATTTTTCACACCATCTCGATCTTATTCTTACTATCATCTTATCCCTCAGCATCGGTACAGCTATTACACTTATTAGCTCAGGCAAACTAAAGGCTAACGCAAATGTATTCTTCTTTGGTAGCATCCTAACGGTAAACGCAACCGATATGATTAGTATTGCAGTGCTCACCATTTTATCAGTATTAACGCTATACTTTTTGTATAACTCCTTACTCTACATCGCTTACGATGAAGAAGCGGCTCGTGTAGCAGGTGTTAAGGTAGATTTTATCAACTATATCTTTGCTATCTTAATGGCTGCCGCCGTATCCATTTCTATTAAAATCGTTGGTGTTCTCGTATTGAGTGCCATGATTGCATTACCAGTAGCATCTGCATTACAATTAGAAAAAGGATTTAAAATAACTTTATTATGCTCCATTGGATTTAGCTTACTTGCCATGATCATCGGACTTTTTGGATCCTACTTTCTTAACGTAGCACCTGGTGGCTTCGTGTCCCTAACATCGGTAGGGATCCTACTAATAGTGTTAGTCATTAAGAATATTCGTGCCATCATACGACGCTTTCAGTTTAGTAGATAAGCTAAAACAATAAGTAATATATTTGGGCATAAACATTATAGCTAGTTAGAGTAATATAACTAGTTAGAGTCAAATAATATAGCTAGTAGAATAAAAAATATAACTAGTTATATATAAAAATATATCTAACCAAATGCGATAACATATTTGATATTTTATTAGCCATATAAGTCATTTAACTATACAGGTGTATAGCATGTTTAGTATTAAAACAGAATCGAAAGAGAGCTATGAATACAACAACTTGGCCAGAAGGCATAAAAAAGACCAAACAACGCGAAGCCATTTGGTCTGTATTAACAACTACAGATAAACCCATTACAGCCCTTGAAATCGCAGAACACTTAGGTGACGGTAGCACTACTTGGATGTCTACTATCTACCGTACACTTGAACTATTAGAAACTAAGGGTATCGTTACACGTACCACGCTCATGGGTAGTGATATGGCATATTATGAAATCACCCCTCATACACACCGCCACTATGCTGTATGTACGAGCTGTGGTGCTATGATACCACTCCATACCTGTCCTGTCGTAGAAATGCCTAAAGAACTCAGCAAAGCAGGATTTACTGTGACGGAACATCACTTAGAGATTGCTGGAATCTGTAGAAACTGTAAGGATAAAAAT
Source organism: Veillonella parvula (assembly GCF_902810435.1). Classification (GTDB taxonomy): domain Bacteria; phylum Bacillota; class Negativicutes; order Veillonellales; family Veillonellaceae; genus Veillonella. Next base: position 315,757 of record NZ_LR778174.1, on the reverse strand, counting down.
AAATAACAAAAAGGACGTAACACTGTAGTTACGTCCTTTAACGTTTTAGCGTATACTTTGGAATTAACCGTATTTAGCTTTCACCAATTACAGCATCAACGGAGCCACTAAGAAACCGAGTGCTACGGAGATGGCAATAGCAAGTACGCCAGGTATGAAGAACGGATGGTTAAATACGAGTTTACCAATTCGTGTAGAGCCCGTATCGTCCATTTGTACAGCCCCCAAAAGTGTTGGATATGTAGGCAATACAAAGAGTGCAGATACAGCTGCAAAGGATGCGATAATAATATAAACGGATCCTGTGTTCTCTGGTGTAATACCGAGAGCTAGAATTACAGCTGGTACCAAAGCTTGCGTAGTTGCCGCTTGACTATACAACAATGTACTTGCAAAGAAGAACGCTACCGCCAATAGGAACGGATATGCTGTTACCATGCTAGAAGCGAGCGCTTTGATTTCAGGGATATGACCTTTTACAAAGGTATCACCCAACCATGCTACGCCTAGTACACAGACACAAGCGGATAAGCCGGATTTGAATGTACTTGTATTAACAAGTTCTGCTGTATCAAGCTTACAGAAGAATGTGATAGCAGCCGCAATAATCATCATAAAGCCGATGATAGCATCATTTCGACCAAAGATAACTGGTTTAATAATACCAATGTTTTTGGAAATTGCTGTTGCGTAGAATACGATACAAATGATACCAATCAAGAAAATCAATACTGAAGTTTTTGCACCAGGTTTTAAGTGGAAATCAGTGCTTTTTTCACGAGGTGGCGCCACGTGACCTGCCGCCAAACGTTCTTGATACACTGGATCAGAAGATAAATCATTATTCGCAAAGGTAGACATGATAAATGCCGTAATCATAACCCCTACAAATGTTGTGGAAATACAGATGGCGAGCAATGTAGGATAGTTAACACCATATGGCTCAAGGAACCCACTCATAGCAACTACTGCTGCCGATACAGGACTCGCTGTGATACCAATTTGACTCGCTACAACGGCGATAGATAATGGCACAGATGGCTTAATGTTTTCACTTTTCGCCACCTCTACGATTACTGGAATCATAGAGAATGCTGTATGACCAGTACCCGCTAGAATAGTTAAGAAATACGTAACAGTTGGTGCCAAATAGTTGATATGCTTAGGATTTTTACGCAAAATACTTTCAGCAATGCGCACCAAATAATCAAGACCGCCGGCTAACTGTAAGGCACAGATGGCTGCGATAGCAGACATGATAATCAGAATTACATCCCATGGAATCTGTCCCGGAAACATCCCCATACCAAGGCTTAACAACACAACCCCAAGGCCGCCAGCGTAACCGATGCCCATGCCACCTAGGCGAACACCGAGGAAGATGGCACCAAATAAAATAATAACTTGCATAATTACATAAATGTCCATACGATGACCTCCTTTATACATATATAGTATCATAGATATGCTAAATAATCATCGAATTTTGGCAATGTATAGTCTATAGTTTAAAATATGACGAAATTTCGATATGTTATGCAAAAAAACTACACCCCATTGCCTTAAACTACTAACAAAAGACAATAGGTGTAGCTTTTCAATAATTAATTTAGCATTATAAAATAATTGGGCGCATATCTTCAAGTATCCCCTCTTCCTCAGTTGCACGTTGGATACTTTCACCTACAATACGAACCATGTCCTCTAATTGTTCCACAGTCGATGCCAATGGAGGCATAAGGATAACCACGTCGCCAATAGGGCGGCAAATAAGACCTTGTTCACGGGCAAGGATTGCCACCTTAGCACCTACCGCATCATTTGGGCGATACGCTTCGTGGGTGGACACATCTTTTTCAAGTTCAATACCTACGATGAGACCCCGCTGACGAACCTCTTTCACATGCTTCAAAGATTTAATAGGTTCTAAGGCCTTTGTGAAAGCTTCTACTTTAGCAGGCAATTGTTCAATTACCTTTTCATCACGGAATACTTTCAAAGAAGCCAACGCAACGGCACAGGCCAAGGCATTACCAGTATAGGAGTGACCATGATAGAATGTTTTCTTTTCCTCAAAGGTGCCGAGGAATGCATCGAATACGCGTTGTGTAGTCAATGTTGCTGCTAATGGAAGGTACCCACCAGTGATGCCTTTGGATAAGGTCATAAAATCTGGAGATACTCCTTCATGTTCGCAAGCAAAGAATTTGCCAGTTCGGCCAAAGCCAGTAGCTACTTCGTCAACGATGAGGAATACATCGTGTTGTTCTGTTAACTCACGAACCCGTTTCAAATAACCGTGAGGCATTACGAGCATGCCTGCCGCTGCTTGCACCAATGGTTCCATAACAAGAGCTGTAATTTCATCGCCTTCTTCGTTAAGGATGCGTTCCAATTCAGTCAACGACTCTTCAAAAGCTTTATCTCGATCTGCCAAATCTCTATACACACCAGGGCTTGGCAATGTTAATGGTTTAAATAATAGATTATGGAATACTTGGTGAAATAATTGAATACCACCTACGGATACGGTACCTAATGTATCCCCATGATAGCCTGCATTGAGGGCAATGAACTTAGTCTTTTTCGTTTGCCCTACTTGTTGACGGTATTGGTACGCCATTTTAATAGCCACTTCGATAGCTGTACTGCCATCATCAGAGAGGAATACTTTATCTAAGCCTTCTGGAGCAAGCTCTACAAGTTCTTTACACAATTGTGCAGACGGAGGACTTACGAGGCCTAATAACGTGCTATGCGCAATTTTATCGATTTGATCCTTCAATGCTTGGTTCAATACAGGATGGTTGTGACCATGAATATTAACCCACAAAGAGGATACACCATCGTAATACTTTTTACCGTTCTCATCGATGAGGTATACCCCCTCACCGCGTTCAATTACTACTGGTTCTTGTGCTAGCCAATCTTGCATTTGTGTAAATGGATGCCATACAAACTCGTGGTCCCATTGTGCTGCTTGTGAAAGCTGTTTCTCTGCCATTTCGTCACCTCATACTTACTAAGTTTACAAACTATAACTCTCTATCACATATACCTTATATAAACTAAATTAAGTTGCCCAATCTAAGGTATGCTAAATCACAAATTTAATACGTCTCAAAATTACTGTTAATATGTACTCAATATCACTTCTAACATATATTAACTTGCTATAGCTAATATAAAATCAGCCAATTATTATTTATAGACCTAATACTGTGTTCCATAATTCCTTAGAATCAATAAAAGATCGAGCCCAACCAAGTTGAACCTTTTGAATATCCGGACCTTGGTATGGCGGCACTACAGCTACTACAGGAACACCTGTGTAACGCTCCATATCTGCCACATTTGTTTTCAACAAAAACAGATCTACAGCTGTTGTATCATTTACGATAATAGCTTTCACCTCGATACCATGCAACTTAGCATATTCGCAAGTCAAAACGGCGCGATTAATAGATCCAAGACGACCATCTGCTACAACAATAGCTGGTAATTTGATATCTTTCATAAAATCCGTGAAAGTTTTATCTCCATAGAGAGGGGTCGTGATACCGCCTGCACCTTCTACAAAGGTTATGTCATAGCGACTCACTACATCTAATGTATGTTCTACAAGGCCATCATAGTCAATCTCGATACCAGCCAATTCCGCTGCAAGGCGAGGAGAGAAATCACCGGCTATAGCATAAGGATTCACTTCATGACGACGAGATTCAGGAATACCTGCGGAGCGCATCAAATGTGTTGCATCTTTACTCTCAAGGCCAATATTATAATTATCCTCATCCATCGTCACACATTCAGGGAAAGGAACTGCACTAGAAGACACAGGTTTCACCATACCAACAGCAAAGCCATCGTCTACAGCCATCGCCCCCAATAACCCTGTCATAAACGTCTTACCTACATCTGTATCTGTACCAATTATAGAAATACCTAACTGCTTCATACAAGGCTCCTCTCAAGCGAATACTTACTGCCGCATAGGTTAACTAATGTATATGATTAAGTTTACAATCTAATTACAATATACAGCGAAAAGGAATATATAGTCAACCTATTATTACTGTTCAAGTTTACGATTCTATGACTCTATGGGGCCCGAATACATCGCTACATTTTAGCTAAAAAGCTGTGTCCCTAACCTCCGCGCTCCATAGTAAACTAAGTCGCACTTCGATTAGGAACACAGCTTTTTATAACATTATCGCAGTATTAGTCCCATAGAGTCACAGACCGCTATTTTGAATACGATAATAATAGGTTGGCTATATGGGAAAAGAGAAAGGGAATGGCTAAGCCATTCCCTTTCTCTTTTGATACAGTGAATTTTGTTTTATTGATTTATGGATAGACTCGATTGGACAAGTTCACAAATACAGTTATAAAAAGAGTAATGACTAACCGATTAGCGACTTAGCTCGCTTTGGAGCGTAGAGGTTAGTTATCGTTCTTTTTCACCTAAATGTACAAATCAACTTGGGCCCCATCAAATCTTAGCCTAGATTTCAAGGTAGCGGAATTCGCCTGTATCAGGATCCATCATGCCCCCATAGAAACCCATCCCTTTTGGAAATAGTGGATGGTGGCGTAGGAAGTTAACTGTATAAATTACATTGTCTTCAGAGATATGGAATCGATCCATCCAGTCGATAAGGCCCGGTTCGATCATGCGAATAGCATCTTCACTGATACCTTTCGCTTTCATAGATTCCATGAATGTAGTAGCAGAAAAATCGATCATACCGCAGTTTTCATGACCGATGATTAGCACATCTTCAATTTCCATACCATAGGTAGCAACGAGCAAGCTTTGCACTATGTTATCGATAGGTTGTGTTACACTATTTCCTGCAGTTTTGATGACAATTATCTCACCTCGATTAAAGCCTAGTGCTTCTTCTAGCATACCTACTAAGCGGGTATCCATACAAGTTACGATGCCTAACTTTTTTGTAGGATGGCTTGTTAGCCCCGCCTTTGGTAGCTCAGGGTGTTGTTTCACATATTCTTTATTGGTTTCAATTATTTTTGTAATATCAATCATAAGGGTCCTCACTTTATATACTCTATTTCCACCTGAAATAGATTCTATTCATTATATACACCTTATTCATCACAAAACAAGTTTAAATTTCAACTTATAAATTATTATTATGAATTTTACGATTATATAAAATCTTTAACTCAATAATATTAACTCCTATCTTATAATTTGTTTTTATTTATATTAATCATATAAAAACTTCAAAAATGCGATGAATATTCTGTATAATTCTGACATATATAGTAGATTTTAAAACCCTTCCTATGGTACTATTAACACTATAGAAAGCAAACGCCACATGATACCGCATATGACGTGAACTGTATGTACAGTAAGGAGGTTTTATAATGGGTATCAATCAAAAAACGTTGCCAGGCATTTTGCTCTGTGCCATTCTCGCTATTCCTTGTTGGCTACTAGGACAGCAATTTCATCTAGTAGGTAGTCCAATCTTTGCCATCATTTTAGGTATAATTATCGGTTCTATCTTCACCTCTTGGAAACGGGAAAAAACAGGTGCTGGCATTGGATTTACATCCAAAAAGATTTTACAGTGGGCCGTTATTTTGTTGGGCTTTGGTCTTAACATTACACAGATTCTACATGTAGGTTGGATTTCTTTACCTGTCATCATTTCTACCATCGCTACATCGTTAATCGTATCCTATGTTATTTATCGATTAACCCATATTGACTCTAACTCAGCTGTTCTCATCGGTGTTGGTTCATCCATTTGTGGTGGTTCCGCTATTGCTGCAGCGGCACCAGTTATTAAAGCAGAGGATCATGATATTGCACAAGCAATCTCTGTTGTATTCTTCTTCAATGTGGTAGCCGCCTTCGTATTCCCTCAATTAGGCGACGCCATTGGGCTCTCTAACATGGGCTTTGGATTGTTCGCTGGTACTGCAGTTAACGATACTTCTTCTGTAACAGCAACAGCTGCTGTATGGGATAGTATGAAAGGTACGGGCACTCAAGTTTTGGAATATGCTACTATCGTAAAGCTAACACGTACCCTAGCTATTATTCCTATATGTTTAGGCCTCGCTAGTTATCAAGTATACAAAGCCAAGAAAAATGCCTCTCAGACAGATGGTGCAAACGTTAGTATTGCTAAGATTTTCCCAAGATTTGTTTTATACTTTGTACTTTGCTCCCTTATTACAACAGCATTATCCTATGCTAATGTAGATATTCAATTCTTGAGTATCTTCAAAACAATTTCCAAATACTTTATTACAATGGCTATGGTAGCAATCGGCCTTAATACAAATATTGTAAAATTATTAAAATCCGGCGGCTCTGCTCTAACCTTAGGTGCTTGTTGCTGGATTGCTATTTCTGCCGTAAGCCTTATGGCACAACATATGATAGGTTTATGGTAGAAAATATACATATATTGTATATTATGTTATAATTATATATGAATAGAATAGTAAGGACCCCTCCAGTAATGGAGGGGTTTCGTGCTACTATTCACCTTATTAGTACTTTATCATACCATAGTCAGGAGGGTTAATATGTACTTCTTACAAGGACTTCTTGTCGGCCTCGCTACGTTTGCCCCTGTTGGCATGCAAAACCTCTTCATTATTAATACGGCCTTGGTGCAACCTGTCCGTCGCATTATATTGACGCTAATCATACTAGCGTTTTTTGACATGAGTTTAAGTGCTGCCGCCTTCTATGGTATTGGTGCCGTTCTTGAAATGTGGCCACTCACAAAGCTCATAGTTCTCCTCTTTGGGGGCCTCCTCATTGTTTATATGGGCTTTAATATATTTAAAACTGAACCAGACATGCGCAATGTGGACACACATATTCCAATTAGAAAAATTATTGTCTCAGCCATTGCGGTATCATGGGGCAATCCTCAAGCCATTCTAGATGCGACAATGATGCTCGGTGCTTTTCAAGCTAATATTCCAAAAGAAAGCATCTACCACTTCTTCGCTGGTTTCTTAGTTATGACACCAATTTGGTTTGGTTCTCTAGCTACTACAATGCATCTACTAGCTAAAAAAATTAAAATTACTCATATGGCATGGATTAACCGTTTCTGTGGTTCGGTTCTCGTCATTTACGGTATCAAACTATGTATTGATGGCTTCATGATGTTAAGAGACTTTTTGTAAGGTTATAGTCATAGATACAAAGAAAAGTCTAAATCACTAATACCATCATAACTATATAAGAAAAATACAAATAGATGATGTACAAAAAAGAAAAAAGTCGTTAGCAAGTTGCTAACGACTTTTTCATTTATAATCTCATTTATAATTCTTCAAGTACCTGCCGGAACATATCTCTAAGAGCTACAATATACGAATTATTTTGATTTCGTTGCGATATAAAGTAGTAGTGGCGTTCCATAGGTTTACTATGATTCGTCAACACCTTACGTTCGATACCTGGCATAGGATCTGTTAAGTATTTAAAACAATCTAATAGTAATAGCCCTTGCTGCCCTGCAACCAGGTATCGTGCTTCTTCTAACGTACGAGCATAAGCGAAGGCACCATTATAACCTATGGCCTTACGATAGTGTTCCTCTTCAGACAAGGTATATTTCCCGCGACACAATAAAATAAGTGGTAAATCATCGATATGCTTTAGTTCTACACAATCTTCATTAGTATATCCTTGTGGTACCTCTATAAATGTAGTGGCTTTATCAATTAAATGACTTTCAAAATCATCAGACAAAATTTGCCATTGATCATTAAATACTACATCTACACGACGATCGCTGAGCATGCCATATAGCTCTTCATGACTGCCGCTGTACATACGAATATCTAAATTTTTATAACGCTTTGCCATGCGAATCACAGTTTGCTGCATAGCAATCCCACTATAACGGTTCAAATAGCCAATGCGCAAACTCACCCGTGCATCTGTACCAATGCGCGTCGTTTCTACCTTAATATCATGGAACCGTTCTAATAACTTCTTACCAGATCGATATAAATATTGTCCTGCTGGTGTTAGATGAAAGCTTCGTTTCTCTCGAACCATTAATTCAACACCAAGGCTATTTTCAAGAGCCTTGATTTGCTGAGATATAGCAGATTGAGATACATATTGCTCTGTTGCAGCTTGTGTAAAACTGTTATTATCTACTACACATACAAAATACTCTAATTGTTTTAATAACATAACGATGCACTCTCATCTCTCTTACGGATTAGACAAATCAATACCTTTGAAACATTTCGCAACATATAGCCCCATATTGGAGTTTGCTATACGTTTTCTCTACATAGTATCTTACATAGAATCTATAGTATCTATCGATTCTCTACATAATACTAAATATATTTAACTATGTCTAAAACGGTGAAAGCAGATCAGCTATGATGATTAACTTTCACTAGGAATAACTAAACTACGATAAATAAACAGGGCCGCTACAAAGAATATAGCTGCTGTAGACCAAAAGACCGCCCCATACCCAAAGGCGCGAGCAATCATACCACTAAGGACAGGCCCCAATACATTTCCCATCATGGCTACACTCGACACCGCACCAAATACGATACCTCGGCGCTCAATAGGAACAGCCTTGGATATGAGCGTATTGGCAATCGGTGTAATAAAGCCCATGAAGAATCCTGCAATGGCACGGAATATGCCAAGGCCCCATATACTAGGCATTATATATTGAAGTATAAACAAAGACCCTACAGCCCATGTAGCAGTAAAAACAATACGAGGCATGGTTAAACGTTCTGTTATCTTGCCAATGGAGATTGAAGCTAAAGCACTAAACAAACCGGCGCCAAAAATAATTATACCAACAATGGTGGCTACAAACTCATCATTCATATGCATATAGTGCTTAATGTATAGTGGTAAAATAGGACCAATACCGGTAATACCAAAATTACATAAGAACAATAGCCCTACCAAGAGGCGAACACGAGGTATGACCAAAAAGGATTTAATTAGAGACAGCTGCGACTCTCTAGCATCTACCTTATGCTCAAACTGTAGATTAGGCATGAATAGATAAATTCCCAACATACAAAGCCCTGTTAAGGCTGAGAACATAACAAATGGCGCGCGATAACCTAACAAGTCCGCTGCCAAACCACCCATAAGCGGTCCAAAAACGAGGCCCATAACCATGGAGGCTTGATATAAGCCCATCGCCCAAGGCACCTTATCCTCAGGGGTTATGAGAATAATAATAGCCAAGCCTATCGGAACATATCCCCCCACCACGCCTTGCAAAATACGTAACATCAATAACTGCCATGGTGTTTGTGTAAAAGCACAGGCACCAACCGTAACCATCAGGGTAAACAAGATAAACATCATTACCTTACGCGGACCAAGCTGATTTGCCTTACGCGACCAATAGGGAGCACTAAGAGCCACCATACAAGGCGTTACACCTGATACAAGGCCTGCCCACATGGCCGCTTCTCCTGGATCATGAAGACCTAGCTCAGCTAAAAATAACGGAAGGAAGGATAATACACCGATAATTGTTATACCCCCACCAACCTGTATAGTACAGATTAGGTATATAATTCGTTTCCAAGAAGAATCCATAATATCCTTCTTTCCTATTTGAAATTACCTATAAAGGTAGTAATATACATATCGATATGAGCTAAAGTATACTATAATACAAAAAAATGTTTATAGAACAGATTTTTACTCTTACCTCAAAAGAATGCAATAGCATATATTTACATAAATCCATAGAATATATACTTATGATTCTATTGTATCGCAAACGACAAAAAAAGACCATCGCTTATACCCATTAGGGCCAGAGATGGTCTCTTTTATCATGTGGTTCCCCTACTTTTACTAAAGAAAGAGATGCCTACGATATATTATTTTTGTTTGAACATCCAATAAATATAGTAAATAACAAGCGCATAAGTTACTACGTCAAATACAGGCAAGAATGGTACCATTTTAGATAAACGGCCAAATCCATGAACATGGATATTTGCCGCAATAATGGCAATTAGATTCAAGCGATGAATCCAGATTGCTTTTTTACGGGATACAGATTTTGCCATATTGCCTACCCAAGGTGTTAAGTATAATACCGCAAAGATAAGAGCAATAAACATAGCCACAAGAGAAATATAGCCGCCCCAGAAACCTAAGAAGGATTTCAAAGCTTTCAAGAAGTATACATACCAGTGTGCACATACGAGAACAACACTAACAATACCTACGATGCGATGAACTTCAAACATTTCTTTTGGATTATATCGTTTGATAAACCATTTTGGTTTTGTTGCAATGTATGTTAATACAAGCCATGCCACATAAGGAATAAGTCCTAAGTGAACCTTCCAGTTGCCGAATGGTCTACCACCTGTTACATAACCATATTCCACCATACCCATAAATATTAGGGATAAAACTGCAATCCAAATTAAAATATGGTATTTACTCTTAAACTGTTTTTTTACAACTTCTGCCATAATAAACCTCTCTATGTCCTATACGATCTACAAGTATACATCTAGTTTGGCCTAATGTAGCATGCTAATAAAACACTCTCACCCTATAGCATTCTACTTAGAACTAATTACTGATTAAATTAGAATCCAATTATTACATTAGAATTTGAAGTTAAGATCCGCACGATAGTAATCATTTACGCGATTGCCTTCTTGTGTTTTAGCATTGAAACCGTAGTATGCATTAATGCCAATATTTTTCTCTGGTGCATAAGATGCGCCCAACTCCCACGCCTTATAACCTTCAAAACGCGTTGTTTTTTGTAAATCATTAGATTCGTATTTTTGTGTTTTGAAAATCGGTGCATTTTTAGCTTGATCGTAGTAATCTAAGCCTACTGCCCAAGAATTCTTTTTATCAATTTTGTAGTTGCCCCATTTAGCGCCTACATTCCAAATATCAGAATCACTCAAGCCTGATGCTTTAACCCACTCACCGTGAACATCAAGTTTACCTACATTATATTTCGCATTGAAGCCATATACATTATCAAAGTCATTATTTTTCTTGCCATTACCCATGCGTACATTCGCTGTACCTACATGAGCAAGCATACCACCAAAGCTAAAGTGATTATTTACAGCCACATTAGCATTCACAATGCTCACATCACCGTTATTTTCCTTGGAAACTTTTGCAAAACGGCCTGCTGTCATATAACCATAAGCACCATTCAAAGTAACTTTTTTACCAAGTTTAGCTGTAGCACCTACACCATCAAAGTTTGAACTATAAATCAAGCCACCACCAAATTTTTGGGTATAACGACCAGCATCAACTACAACATTTTTACCAAATTTGTGCTCTACATAAGCTAAATCCCAATTAGCTTGTGCTGTTTTAGAGCTATCACCTAACTCGATAGCACCTGTTGTAATACGAGCTTTCACAGATGTATTTTTATTAACCTTTGCATCTAGGCCTAAACGTACACGGGCTGTGATTTTATCTTCGTAATCATAACCATCGCCACCCTCTTTGCCGATGTAGTTGATACGAGCATCACCAGTAACTTTAACATTACCTACACGGTCTTCCAATTTAGCTACACGTACGCCCAATGTATTTAATTCATTGGAAAACTCATCTGCTAAGCGATTCAACATAGCTTGTTGTTCTGCATTGGCACGATCTTGATTAGCCATACCTTTTGCAATCATTTGAGCCATTTCATAACGGGTAATGTTATTTTGACCTTTGAAAGTTCCATCAGGATAACCATTAATAATACCTGCTGTAGCCAATTGATCTACAGCTTGATATGCCCAACTATCAGATGGAACATCAGAAAATGGGTTAACAGCAAAGGCTGTAGCCACACCCATCATGGCTGCTACTGCAAAAGCACTAGTCATTTTACGTTTAATCATAATAAACCTCACACACGAATAATAACAAGAAATAAAATGAATAGATAATGAATATATGACTCTGATTATCATTATCATATTTAACATACAGATAATATCAATTTTCATTAAGGTAGTAAATAGAAAATGTATATCAATCTCACAATCATTTATGCATCAAACTGATAATATAGAATATTGAATTCCTTAGAAACTAAAAATATAACAAAAAAATCCCCTCTGTATAACACAGAAGGGATTTTATCAATTCATATTATTTCTTTTTTAACATCAAGTAAATGCAGTAAAGCACAAGTCCGTATGTAATGATATCAAATACTTGTAAGAATGGTACCATTTTGGAAATGCGATTAAAACCATGAATATGTATATCTGCTGCAACTAATGCTACAAGATTTAAACGGTGTAGCCAAATGCCCATATTACGACCAGAAGCGGTAACTTTTCTAAGTTTTGGCGTTAAGAACGCAAGGCCAGAAATAGTGGCGATACTAAAGGAAGTAAGAGCTACATAACCACCCCACCAACCTAAGATTGATTTAGCAGCTTTACCAAAATAAAGGTATAAATGGAACGCAATAACAGCTACAGTAGCAATACCCAATGCACGGTGCACCTTATACATGTCACCTAAATTATAGCGGCTTGTAAACCATTTAGGGCGAGTCGCTAAATAAGTCATAACAATCCATACACACCATGGCACAAGGCCTGTGTAAACTTTGTAGTTACCAAAAGCACGGCCACCAACCATGTAACCCCACTCTAATAAACCGATCATAATTAAGGAGAATACAGCAATCCATATAAAGATATGGTAAATACTTTTTTGCTGTTTTGTTGTTACTTGATCCATCATATACCTCTCTAAATAACATCTAAAAATTAATCTATACGATATAGTTTATCATTTAAATCGAATTTTGTAGATTACTTATATTAGATAGATAGTATTTATTATAAGAATAATTCTAAAATAAAATATCTATTATGGTAATTCTAAGCTTATTACAACAAACAATATTCTTCTCTACTGAGAGTAAAATACAATCTAATACAGAATAAGTAAATAAAAAGCCCCTTGTAGTTGTGAGCATATGCTTTCACTATTACAAGGGGCTATAGATTGATTAATCCTATTATATCTAGGCGTACAAATCAATCATCATCCTAATTATTTTTGATCACGTTTACGATATACGATGAACGGACGTGTTAAGTAGTTGAGTGGAACACTCAAGCAGTGTACCAAACGGCTGAATGGGAAGATAATAGCCACTACCATCCAAGCCAACATGTGGAATTTAAACATGAATGGTACGCCTTCCATCAAGGATGGATCTGGCATAAAGGATAGCAAGCTACGGAACCAAGGGCCGATGGATACGCGGTAATCAAAGAAACCAGATGCATTAAGCAATGTACCAGCCATACCGCTGAAAATAGCTAATGTTAAGAACAAATATAACCATTTATCGAGGCCAGATGTGTTAACTTTCATAGCAGGCACAGTAAAGCGGCGTTTCATCAAGAGCAAGAAGCCTACGATGAAGATGATACCAGCTACAGCACCCATATATAATGCACCTTCATGGTACATATGGTCATTGATACCAATAGCAGCAGTCCAAGCTTTAGGTACTAATACACCTACTACGTGACCGCCGATAACGCATAGCAAGCCAAAGTGGAACAATGGATTAGCGATGCGCAATTGTTTTTTCTCTAAAAATTCACTCGATTTTGTAGTCCAGTTTCTTTCAAAGTAGAAGAAACGAACCAAAGTACCTACGATTAAGAAGGTGAATGCGATGTAAGGCAAAGCGCCCCAAAGGAATAGATTCATCGTGCACCGTCCTCCAATCCATTTGCAACAGACAAGATAATATCAAACAAGAATGCATAAGGCAGTTTAGCCTCAATGAAGCGTTCTCTAATGTATTCCAATTTTGGCTTACAATAGTCGTAAATTTCTTTTGATTTTTCATCATCGATAACGGCACATAGCTCAAGAAGTGCTGGAATATAATCAGGCATTTCTTTTGGCAAATCATAGTCGTTTTCGAGGAAGAAAGCTTTAAATTTTACGAGTTCTTCCGCTTGTTCCCCTGTACCTTGTAACTCATACGTCGATAAATACATAGTTGTATTTTGACTAAAATCAAAGGTACGAACATATTGGTCTTCAAATTCTTTTTTATCGGATTCCTCTACATAGTCGAAGAATTCTAATAAACCTTGGCGAAGTTGAGGATGCCCAACGGATTGGGCGTCCTCTCTCCATTCAGGTAATTCGTTATACCATTGTTCATCAGGATAGCGTAGAAGAAATGACGCAATAAGAGCGATTTTCTGAGCATCCTTCATTATTGACATCCCCCTGTAGGGCAAGCAAAGCCGCGATTTTGTTGCATTTCTAGGCGACCTTCGCGAGATACTTTAACATCAGATGGGATAACAAAGCGATCATTGTATTTGGACAATGCCAACAATTTATACATAGCGTACATTTGATCTTCTGTTAAATCAACTTTGTGTTCGATAGGACCATCACCTGTTTCACGACGGCGCATGTATTCACGCATGTCGAGAACACGTTGCAATGTACGAGCTAAGATTTCTGTGTTACCTGCTGTAAACAGATTAGCTAAGTACTGTACAGGCACGCGCATTTCGTGTGCATCTGGCAAGTATACATCAGATGTTACACGTTGCAAGATTGGGCTGAGTGGTGGCACATACCAAACCATTGGCAATGTACGGTACTCAGGATGCAATGGCAATGCCACGCCCCATTCTTTTACAAGTTTGTATACAGGAGATTTTTGAGCTGCTTTAATCCATGCTTCGGAGATACCTTCTGCACGAGCTGCTTTGATAACCTCAGGATCATGAGGATCCAAGATTAACTCTACTGTATTTTCGTAAATATCTTGTTCATTTTTTGTAGCTGCCATTTCTTCGACTTTGTCCATGTCGTAGAATACAACACCTACGTAGCGCATACGACCTACGCATGTTTCAGCACAGATTTGAGGCAAGCCATTTTCCAAACGTGGGTAACAGAATACGCATTTTTCAGCTTTATTTGTTTCCCAGTTGTAGAAGATTTTTTTGTATGGGCAAGATGGAACACAATGTCTCCAACCGCGACATACGTCTTGAGATACAAGAACTACACCATCTTCATCGCGTTTGTAGATTGCGCCAGATGGACATGCAGCTACACATGCAGGGTTCAAGCAGTGGTTACAAAGACGTGGCAAGTAACGCATGAATACTTCTTCGTAGTCAAATACGATATCTTCGCCCATCTTAGCCAAGTTCACATCGGAACGAGCATGTTGACCACCTGCTAAATCGTCATCCCAGTTAGGGCCCCAAGTAACTTCCATTTTTTGTTTAGTCACAAGAGAGCGAGGACGAGCAACTGGTTGGTTGTTTTTACGACCACCATGAATCAATGTTTCATAGTCATATGTCCAAGGTTCGAAGTAATCCTTCAATTCTGGTTGTTCAGGATGGAAGAATAATTTCATCAAACGGTTTGTTTTAGAACCTGTAGAAAGAGCCAATTTACCAGAATTATCTAATGTCCAGCCGCCTTTCCATTTTTCTTGGTCTTCCCAATGACGTGGGTAACCTACGCCTGGGCGAGTTTCCACGTTATTGAAGTACATATATTCCGCGCCTTCGCGGTTCGTCCATGTATTTTTACAAGTGATAGAGCATGTATGACAACCCAAACACTTATCCAAATTTAGGACCATAGATACTTGAGCCTTAATCTTCAAGCCAATCTACCTCCTTCATTTTACGAGCCACAATTGTCATATCACGTTGGTTACCAGTTGGGCCATAGTAGTTAAAGCCATAGCTCAATTGGCCATAACCGCCGATCATGTGTGTCGGTTTCATGTGAATATGAGTTGGTGCATTATGCGTACCACCGCGTTGTTTCTTAACCTTCGCGCCAGGAACGTTGATGTGACGGTCTTGGGAATGGTGCATATAGGAAATACCGCGAGGAATACGTGGGGAAACTACAGCACGAGCTGCAACGATACCGTTTTTGTTGAAAGCTTCTACCCAATCATTATCTTTAACGTCAATTTCTGCTGCATCATCTTCGTTGAGCCAAATTGTTTGACCACCACGGAACAATGTCAACATTTGTTGGCTATCGAAATACATACTATGTGTAGACCACTTATGATGTGGTGTTAAGTATTTCAATGTGATTTCAGGGATACCTTCTTGTTTGTAGTCACCTTGTACTGGTTTATAGGACAATACAGGTTTGTACAACGCCATAGCTTCACCGTAATCACGCATCATTTCATGGTCACAATAGAAGGATTGACGACCTGTTACGGTACGGAATGGTACTTTATCTTCTGTAGATGTTGTAAATGGAGAGTAACGACGGTTTTTATCGTTCTTACCAGTACTTGTTACAGAGCTAATGATGAAGCGTGGTTGGCGAACCATATCATCGAAAGTAATTTTTTCTTGTTCGCGACCTTTTGCGTTCTTTTCAAGACCAGAAAGACCTGTTTTTTCTTCCATAGCTTTCCAAGAGCGAACAGCCAATTTACCATTTGTACAAGAAGATAATGTTAATACAACATTACAAGCTTCCTTACATTCGTAAATGCTAGGACGGCCATGAGAAATGAATTCTGGATTATCGATGATACCATTTTGATCATATAATGTCTTGTATTCATCAGATACATCCCACGCCATGCCATGAGCACCCATTTTATTTTCGATATTAGGTCCCAACGCAATGTATTTTTCAAAGATTTTACTGTAATCACGTTTTACATGAACAAGGTTCGGCATTGTTTTACCAGGAATTGGTTCACATTCGCCTTTGCTCCAGTCAAGAACCTTACCTTCTGGTTGTGCCACTTCACCTGGGCTGTCATGACCAAGAGGTAATGCTACGATATCTTCATATTCTGTGAAGCCAGACTCTTTCGCTACGCGAGATACTGTTTCTGCAAGGGTACGGAATGTATCCCAGTCAGATTTAGTTTCCCATGCGCAATCAACAGCTGCTTGGAATACGTGTACATATGGATGCATGTCTGTAGAAGACAAGTCTTCTTTTTCATACCATGTAGCAGCTGGGAATACGATATCAGAGTATAAGCCTGTAGAAGCCATACGGAAGTCGATATCGATTAAGAGGTCAAGCTTACCAGCTTCATCTGCTTCGCGCCATTTGATTTCTTCTGGTTTTACTGGTGCATCATCATCTTCAAGAACACCATGTTTTGTACCAAGTAAATGTTTTAAGAAATATTCATGGCCTTTAGAGGAAGAACCGATAAGGTTTGCACGCCATACAAACAAGTTGCGTGGGTGGTTTTCTTTAGCCGCTGGATCTTCTACGCAGAATTGTAATTCTTTGTTTTTCAATGCTTGCGCCACATATTGATTGATTTCTGCTTCTGTACCAGCACCTGCTGCACGAGCATCGTTAATCAATTCTTGGCTACCTTTATTGAAAGTAGGGTAAGATGGCAACCAACCTAAACGTGCAGCCAATACGTTGTAATCACCAGGGTGACGGTAACGAGGTTTAGCTAATTTAGACACGCGGTCTGCCAAATCGATGCAATCAGAACGATATTGTTCTGTAGCAAAGTAGAACCAAGATGTACCATTTTGCAAACGAGGAGCTTTACTCCAGTCGTTAGCTGTCATGATACCGCCCCAGCCTTCAACAGGACGAAGTTTTTCTTGACCTACGTAGTGAGCCCAGCCACCACCGTTAACACCTTCTGTACCACAGAACATGATGAGGTTCAAGATTGTGCGGTAAATGATATCTGCATGGTACCAGTGGTTAATACCACCACCCATGATAATCATGGAGCGACCTTTAGTTTTTTCTGCATTATCTGCAAATTCACGAGCTGTAGCAATAGCGATATCTGCTTTTACGCCAGTGATTTTTTCTTGCCATGTAGGTGTGTAAGGAGTGTCATCAGTGTAAGCTTTAGCCACTTCACCGCCGATACCACGATCGATACCATAGTTAGCAAGAATGAGGTCATATACAGTAGTTACTTTTACAGGACCATCAACAGTTTGTACTGTAATCGTTGGAATAGCACGTTCAATAACGCCTTCGTGTTCTTCATCGCCAAAGTATGGCAACTTAACAACAGTTACATCTTCACGTTGATCAAATACGGATAAACGAGGGTCAATTTTAGCCCCTGTATCGCGGTTTTCAAGACGCAAATTCCATTTTTGAGGGTTCGTGTGACGTTCACCCATCGTACCATTAGGAACAACGATTTCATTTGTAAGTTCATCGATCAATACCATTTGGAAGTCAGCGCCTTCTTCTTGGCGACCTAAGTCCTTAGCATTCAAGAAACGGCCTGGTTGTACAGTGCCATTGATATCTTCAACGCGTACAAGGAATGGCATATCAGTAAACTCTTTTGCATACTCTTTGAAGTATGGAGTTTCTTTATCGATGTAATATTCTTTTAAGATAACGTGACCCATTGCCATAGCAAGCGCCGCATCAGTGCCGGCTTTTACATTGAGCCATGCGTCGGAAGAAGTTGTAGATTCCGCATAGTCAGGGGATACGGATACAACTTTTGTACCTTTGTAACGAACCTCTGTTAAGAAGTGAGCATCTGGGGTACGAGTCAATGGTACATTGGAACCCCAAGTCATGATGTAACCAGCATTGTACCAGTCACCAGATTCAGGAGTATCTGTTTGTTCACCCCAAACTTGAGGGCTGGAAGGTGGTAAATCGGCATACCAGTCATAGAAGGACAATGGTGTACCACCCATTAAGTTAAGGAAACGTGCACCTGCTGCATAAGACAACATGGACATCGCTGGGATTACAGAGAAGCCTGCGTTGCGGTCAGGGCCGTATGTTTTCGCAGTATATAATAAGGATGCAGCAGTAATTTCTGTTGCTTCATCCCATGTGGAGCGCACAAAGCCACCCATACCACGGGCAGATTTGTATTTTTTCGCTTTTTCAGGATCTTCTACGATAGATTTCCAAGCTTCGATTGGGTTCTTAGCATGCTTTTTCGCTTCTCTCCAAAGCTCAGCCAACTCACCGCGTACATAAGGATATTTTACGCGCAATGGGCTATAGAGATACCAAGAGAATGTCGCACCACGAGGGCACCCACGTGGTTCGTAATCCGGCATATCATCTGGTGTTTCAGGGTAGTCAGTAGCCTGATTTTCCCATGCAACAACACCATTTTTAACGTAAATATTCCAGCTACAAGAACCAGTACAGTTTACGCCATGCGTTGTGCGGACAACTTTATCGTAAGACCAACGGTCACGATAAAAATTTTCCCACTCGCGACCGCCATCTTCAGTTATTTGATGGCCGCTTGGAGATACGTTCTTCTTGCGAAGAAACTTAAACTTTTGAGACAACAAGCTCATCTCGTGTCCTCCTTCAAAACTACAAAAAAATCCCTTATGCTAGCTGAGCTAACACAAGGGAGAGAATCCTGTTATTCGATATTACTAATATTAGGGTCTATATTGTCAACCTCTAAATCAAGCAATCCGATTAAAGCGTCAAAATCACAGATTACTAGATGGTGTTTATCATAGGCTACATAGCCCAACTTACGCAACTCACTTAGCATGCGATTTAAACTTTCTCTTGATGTGGCAGCAAATTCAGCCAACTCTTGATTTGTTAGGGCGATATCGATAAAGATACCATCCTCGCGCTTTACACCATAACTATTGGCTAAGCGCAACAAGGTAGAATAAAATGCTCCCTTCTTGCCATATAATAGCAAGTCTCGGTATTTTGCCTGTTGACGTCGCATATGTAATGTATAGATTTTCATCATTGCAATGGCCAATGAATGGTCTTTTGCAATAGCAGCCTCTAACAAATCATAGCGAATAGAATAAACAGAGCAATCCTCCCGAGCAATGGCGTTGAACACATATGTTTTTGTGTTCTCCTCATACAACGGAACCTCACCAATTACATTATTCGGCCCTACTAGACGCAATGCAAAAATGTGCCCACTAGCTTCGAACTTCTTAATGCTCATTCTACCTTTTACTACTACGTAAAAGTGTTCTGCCTTGTCCCCCTCATGGAAGAGAAAATCACCTTTTTTAAGATGGAGTTCCTCGCCCGGCAAAGCAAGCAATTGGTTAATTAAATTTTTATCCATACCATCACCACTCCATTGTACTTTTAATATAAAATCCATTAGTTATACTAATCTATTTATAGCAAAAGTACATGTATTATATACTTTTTTGTATATACAAGATTATTATAACTTATTAATTTCAGAATATGTGTGTTTTATGTCACATTCACAAAAATTTTTACAATATATAATATATTTGTGATATAAGACATTGCAAATTTTGTTGATACAATAATTATAACTCAGTTCTTTCACTTAATCGAATATTTTCTATAGTTTTTATTATAGATTACAATATTTATATACAAAGAACCCTAGTTGTATCTCCCTTGTCTTCATTGCATGTATAGTTTTTCAGTAAGGAGAAGTTCAAAATGAGCGAACTAAAAATGCCTCAAGTAGGGGCAAGCCGTAGCGAAATTGTAGCTAATTGGCAACCAGAAAATCCAGAATTTTGGGAAAAGTTTGGTAAGAAAATTGCTAAACAAAACTTGGTTATCTCTACAATCGCACTAACACTTTCATTCTGCGTATGGTACTTGTGGGCAACCATTGCAGCACAACTTAACGGCGCAGGCTTTAATTTCACAACAGATCAATTATTTACATTAGCTGCCTTGCCAGGTCTTGTAGGTGCTACATTACGTTTTGTATATACCTATATGCCAGCATTGATTGGTGGTAAAAACTGGACATTTATTTCCACACTTATTTTATTAGTTCCTGTTGTATGGCTTGGCTTTGCCGTTCAAGATACAACAACTTCTTATACGACATTCATGATTTTGACTGTCCTTATCGGTTTAGCGGGCGGCAACTTCTCGTCCTCCATGGCGTACATTGGCAACTTCTTCCCTAAATCCGAAAAAGGTACTGCTCTTGGTATCAACGGCGGCGTTGGTAACCTTGGTGTTTCTGTAATCTACTTCTTGGCTCCATTTGCTATGGGTTCTACTGCACTAGGTAGTGTATTTGGTGTAACACCAGCTATCATCAAAGGTAACGCAGTATACCTTGCCAATGCAGCTTTCATGTGGATCGTACCACTCGTTGTTATCCTTGCACTTATGACACGTTTCATGGATAACTTACCACTAGAAAAACCAAATCCTAAAAATCTTGTACAAATCTTTGGGAACAAACACACTTGGGCGTTTACATTACTTTATACATGTTCCTTCGGTGCTTTCTCTGGTTATGCAGCAGCACTTGGTCTATTAGTAGGTAAAGAATTCCCAGAAGTACCATTTGCTTCTATCGCATTCGTAGGTCCACTTGTAGCAGGTGCACTTCGCCCTGTAGGTGGTTGGTTAGCAGACAAAATTAACAGCGGTACAAAAGTTACCTTTGTAAGCCTTCTCGGTCTATGTGCAACAACAGCGCTAATTGCGGTTGGCGTAGATATGCACAACTTCCCATTCTTCTTTGCTATGTCCGTGTTGACATTCGTATGCTGTGGCTTCGCAACTGGTGCTACATTCCGTATGATTCCTCACGTATTTGGCAATCCATTGCTTTCCTCTTTAATTACAGGTTTCGTTGCTGCCGTAGCTGCATACGGTGCCTTCATTACTCCTAAAATCTTCGGCTTTGTATATTCCATGTTCGGCAATATTCACCCAGCCTTTGCTGTATTACTTGCGTTCAACCTTGTAACTGTATCTGTGTGCTACTGGTTCTATGTGCGTAAAGGTGCAAATATGAACGTATAATTTTCTGGAAACAGAAAATTTACGTTCACTCGACGGTACTACAAAATATAATTCACTTTCATAAACTAAGTGATAAAAGAAACCCCGCATCTTTCCTCCATACTTATCAGGTCTGCGGCCTAGGGCCTTGACCTCGTAAGTCGGATTGATGCGGGGTTCTCTTTTATAAAAATATAGCCATGAATAAGATAATCGAATATAGTGAATTATATTTTACACAGTACAGTACGTATACAAAATTTTCTGTTCAAAATTATAGCCTTCATTTTGAGGGAAAAAAATGGACTGCTAAGCAGTCCATTCATTCTAATTTGACGATATATATCTTTATCTCTATAATATAAATAGATAGTCAGACGAGTAGGAACGTCAGGCGCATCTCAAAAACTAATTATCTAGGAAATGGCCTTTCTGTTTATCTAATTACACTTGGTAACGGAGGGCTATTTGCTTTTTGTGAGGCAAATAAGCGCTATAAGTGCTCCAAAGGAAACGACTAATGTCAATATTCCAATGATAACTGTAATAAGTTCAAAGTCACTCATAAGCTCACCCCCTTCTATAACGAAGAGAGACCCAACCTCGCCGACTACCTTAAGAACATTATAAATCGAACGAATATACGATACAATAAGCAGTTATTTATCGATATATATGAATTAAATAATAACAAAAAGGGACTGCCAAGCAGTCCCTTTTTATTATCCAAAAATTTCTTCTAGTAGTGCATCGTCGATGATGGTACCAACGTAGAAGTCGCTGAAGATGCCGTATTTTGCACTGGCTACTTCGAAGCGCATATCGTATACGATTTTTTTGAATTGAATGTCGTCATTACTAAAGATGGTAATGCCCCATTCCCAGTCGTCTAGGCCACAGCCACCAGTAGTGAATTCAGATAATACATCCAAGTATGTTTTACCAAGTTCACCGTGAGCTTTCATCAAAGCACCGCGCTCTTGCGGTGGTAACATGAACCAATTGTCATCACCTTCGCGTTTTTTACTCATATTATAAAAACAGATATATTTATCGCGAGGTACATGAGGATATAATTTTTGGTTAACTTCCTCTGTATCTAACTTGGCCTTAACATAGGTGCTTACTTCTGTTACAGAAGTATAAGAATAAGTTTGCACCAACACGCTTGCAATAGCTAAACGACGGAATTTACGTTCTACTTGAGCCAAGTATTCAAGGGATGGACCGAGAATCCATAAGATTAAATCCCCTTTTGCTCCATTACAATCATAGAATGCATAGCTACCTTCTTTAGCTTGATGTTTAGCTTCAAGGTCGACTAAGAATGCTTTTAATTCATTGCGCGCTGCTGCTTTTTCATCCTCTGTGAAGCAGTTCCATGCGCTGAAATCCATGGCAAATACCATGTGTTGGCTATGCCAACCTTCTACTGTAGGGATTGCTTTTCCCATTATGATCACTCCTATCTATGGTGATTATATCAAAATAATAATGTATATCTATAATTACGGAAATCAAAAGACTCCACTTACTATTATAGCATATAGAGTCTTTTCAATTTAGTTTCTATTGAGATTTTTTATTAGTATATTCTTTAGTTAAGACTAAATTACTGCCTTTAGGCTGAGATAATCCTATGTCGCTTAATACTATACTAACTCTTTTAAGCAAGTCACTATCTTACTTGTCATTCACAAGTTTTTCTACGAGTTCTTTTGCTTGTTTTACACCATCAGGAATACCAATGCCATCAAATGGCGTACCGATGAGGTGTAAATTTGGATAATGTTCCGCCACATGTTCACGGACTGCTTTAATCCCTGCACGATGGCCTACATTATATTGCGGCATGCAGTGAATGAGACGATTGATACGTACCCATTCAGGTTTGACAGAAAAACCCATGATATGTTGAATTTCTTTGACTGCCAATTCTGAAAGTTCCTCTTCGCTGAGTCGTTCTACCACATCATTACCAGGCTTACCGATGAAGACGCGCAACACTACCTTATCATCAGGCGTAGTTTGTGGCCATTTTTGATTAAGAATGGTACACGCTGTGAGAGGTGTATTCGTGTTACGAGTAATGAGAAGACCTGATCCCTTTAAATCACCATCAAAGGTGCTTTTATCAAAAGACATGATAGCAATGGCGCAACTAGATTGCTCCATGGAACGCAAGAAATCAAAACCCGCATCATCCTTGAACCATTGAGTATATGTTGCCGGCGGTGTAGTGATAATCACATGGTCTGCCGTAGATTGACAGCCACAAGAATCGTTACACGACTTCACTACATCGATTGCATATACACCATCAATATATCGAATATCAGAAACTAGCGCACCTGTATGCAAGTGTACATTACTAGGCATAGCCTTGACAATAGCAGTAATCACGCTTTCAAGTCCACCTGTCAATTGACGGAACATGCCAGATTGAGCAGCAGTACCCTTTCGACTTTCCATATCCGCTTGTGTCTTAGCAGACTGATGATTAGAACTAGTCTTTGTCATTTGACTAGAATTGTTTACACTATTACCAGCAGAAGTATCTTGACTAGTCTTAGCTTCGTGACTTTCAAATTGACGGTCCGTCATAGTGCCTTTACCAGCTCGAGGCACATCACCTTCAGTAACAGCCCCTTTGGCGGCCTTAGAGACACCTGCTTTGGAGTGACTCATCTTAGCAGCCATCATACCTTTTACCATGTTCCCATACTTTTGTTCTACTTGAATAAAATGAGGGAATGTCGACAATAGGCTAATTTTATAAATATCGCCACCATAGATACCCGCTAATAGGGGCTCGATGAGTTTATCCATCATTTCTTGTCCTAAGTGGTATTTGAAAAAATGACCAATGGATACATCCCCATTTTTATCGAGTTGGTATGGTTTCTTAAAATAATCTAGGCCAGCACGCAATTTACCAGGCCAGGAAATGAGCGTTGCTTTCACAAAGGGCATCATTTCCGTAGGAATGCCCATGATGGAGCCGCCCGGAATTGGGTGGATAGAGCCCTTATCATACACAAAGGCTTGACCTGTTTCATTAGACACAAGGGTATCCCCTAGCCCAAGATCATGCACGAGATCTGTCATTTCTGTTTTACGACCCAAATAGGAGTCAGGACCGAGTTCCACTACGAAGTCATCAACTCGTTGCGTTTGTATTTTCCCACCAAATCGTGGTGCTTGTTCATAAAGAGTAATGGTCCATTCTGGCTTTGCATGACCTAGATAATAAGCCGCTGTTAGCCCTGTTAAGCCACCGCCCACAATTGTTACGTTCACGAATGAATCCTTTCTATTATTGCACTCGCCATTGCTTGTAAAAATGTTTCATTACAATTTGGCATGGGTGCACGCATATATGTTGCGCTCTCTGCTTCAACGAGTTCTTTACACTCCACATCATTATCATACAATACTTCAACGTGATTGCTTACAAATCCAAATGGTACAAAAACAATGCGATTAGCACCAGTTTGTAAGGCTTCGTTGATAGCATCCTCTACAGTAGGGCCCAACCATTGCCCATGAGGAGCTGCACTTTGCCACGCTACAGTCCATTTCGGTAATTTACAATGTTCAGCAATCTCTTTAGCACTTTCCTCCAACGCTAATGCATACGAATCGCCACCATGATTATTGATAAGAGGGATACTGTGAGCACTAAAAATAACAAATAAATCTTTATTAATATTCACACACTTTGAAACTGCTTTTACCCAGTATTCCTTGAAAGTTGGTTGATCCCACCAGGAACGGATAAAGTCGAATGTCATATTATCATGGTTGGAAATAGCTACTTGCACTTGTTTTTCATAAGCTCCAGTACCGAGAGCGGTGAAGAATGGAGCCGTTACAATAGCGATAATATGCTCCACTCCTTGCTGGACTAAGGAGTCAACTGCATCTGCAATGGACGGTTTCATGTGTAAAAAACCAATAGCGGAAGGCATAGTCGGCAACAGAGTAAGCAAGGTTCTATATTGGCACTCTGCCATAGTTTGAAGTTCAACATTTTCCCATTGACCGATTGTATCATAACGCTTAGTAAGATTAGCAATCTCTTCTTTCGTTGGTACACGGCCACGACGAATACTCGTCATATAGGGTACTAAATCATCCTTACTTAAAGGGCTACCATAAGACAGGAATAATAATCCTTTTTTTTCTACTTTCACTAATTTACCTCTCTTGAGCCCAAATTTCACGACTACGTTCATGCACATAGTCCGTTAGCCAATGGAGTTTTTGAGGATCTGCCTCGGGGAATACGCCATGACCTAAATTAAAGATATGGCGACCATAGCGAACTCCTTCGAGCAAAATACGATCTACTTCGTGAGCCAATGTTTTTTCGTCCCCGAACAGATACGCTGGATCCAAGTTACCTTGCACGGTTTGCGTTACACCCCGTTCATTCGCCATAACAATGGAACTACGCCAATCAAGGGCAATGACATCTAAAGGCAAGTGAGACCAAATAGACACCAAATGATCCGTACCAACACCATTCATGGCCATTGGCAAATGAGGATATTTAGCTTTCACAGTCTTTATAATCCGCTCCATATGAGGGTAAATTCCTTGTTTATACTGGTCTGCATTAACAGCACCTACCCAAGAGTCAAAGATCTGAAGTGCATTAGCACCCGCTTCGGCTTGCATGGATAAGTACGCAATGGACATGTCCGCCAGTTTAGTCATCAGTGCATTCCACACATGAGGAGCACCTATGAGCATGCCACGAGTCTTATTGTAATTTTTCGTTGGGCCCCCTTCGATAAGGTAGGATGCAATCGTAAACGGTGCACCACAAAAACCAATGAGCGGCACGTCGAGCATGCCAGAAGTTAATAATGTAATCGTTTTCGCAATATAATCTACCTTTGTAGGATCAAAGGTTTCTAATTTATCCACATCAGCCATAGAGCGGATAGGCGTGCTAAATACAGGCCCCACACCAGCCTTGAGCGCTACATTTACATTCATAGCCACCATAGGGCTCATAATATCTTTGTAGAGAATCGCCGCATCGACGCCGTATTCCTTAACAGGTAATTCCGTAACGCGAGCACATAGCTCAGGTTCTTTTGTAATTTCAAATAAAGTATATTTTTCTTTGATTTTGCGATATTCCGCTTGGCTACGGCCAGCTTGACGCATATACCACACAGGCGTTACACCAGGGTTCTTTCCTTGGATCATGTCCAAATATGCTGTGTTCAAGTACCCAACCCCTTTCATTCTAAATGTATACTAACACACTTGTGTAACTAAAACAGTTACTTTAGTTACAATCACTTACATTATTTATTCTTTAATAATCCCTAATAATCCCTGTGAAAGCATATGCCTCCACAGGGATTATTATTTCATTACCACTTTAATTTGACTGAATCTTTAATTCAAGTCTGAAATTCATTTAGCTACGACTCAATCTATGGCAATCGATGCCCATAATAGATTGAGCCATATCATATACGGAGCGTTGACAAGTAAAGAGCCAAATCTGTTGATTTTTTCCAAGCTCAGCCAATAACTCTAAAGCACTACGTTGACGATTTTCATCAAAGCGCACAAGAATATCGTCCAAGATAATCGGCAAGGATTCTACTTGATAAGAGAATACCTTTGCTAAAGCGAGACGCAAGGCCAAGTATACTTGGTCAGCTAGACCACTGGACCAAAATTTAAGTTCTAGTCGTTCCCCATTATTGTTGATAAGTGCTACCCCTTTATTGATGCCTAGAATATCAAGTGTATACCTCTCACCAGTTAGTTTTTCAACATAAGAGGAGGCAAGCTCTAACATATGAGGTTGTTTTTCTTGTTCATACGATTGTTGAGCCTTATCCATACAATGGCTTATCAATACTTGTGTAGCCCAATCTTCTAGTGCAGACTCTAATTCACTTTGTAAAGCCTCTCGTTCTTGCAACATTTGGTGTTGCTCCTGGTCAGATCCAAGTGTACGCATTGCTTCAACGATTTGACCACGGCGCTCGTACAAGGTAGCCAATTTATCTTCAATAGAGGCTATTTCACGCTCAGAGTGAGCCAATTCATCTAACCAGTTATCTTTGTTGCCTTCTCGCAAACGACGATAGAACAGGTCTTTATTCTCCGCATCAGGAGCAAGTAAATCCAGCTGTACCTGACTTTGCTTGTAAATAGTTTGCCACTGTTTATATTGGTCCTCATCGATAAGATGTTGACGATACTCGTTGGAACTTTCCATACCAGCTTTATGAAGCAGTTCTTTTTGGCGAAGGAGTAGTTCTTTTTCCTTGCGGTGCCAATTATCGTATTCATTGCGGAAGCTTTTACGTTGTGCTTCCTTTTGTTCCCATACAATTTTATTTTGTTGAAAGTTCTTATATTGATTATAAATACGTTTTAATTCCGTAGGAGATACTGGTGACTCTATTCCAAGGTTATACCATAAAGCCATCGCTTGGTCTTCAATAATGCGTAGACCTTCTTTATGCTCCGCTAAACGCTTTTCATAGCCTTCTATAGTGCGTAGTTGCTCATGATATTGATCATATTCATGTTTGAGACCAAAGAAATCATCTTCATCGAGACTCTTAGCCGCCCCTCGGGGTAACCAGTTTTGCCATGCTGCGAGGGCTTCATCATAAATACCTTGTAAGGTATGCCCTTCCTGAATCCAACGCTCAAGATGTGCCTCTCCTTCTAAGGATGGTACAGGGCTCACTGTAGGTGTAGCAGCCTTGATCAAAGCCTCTAGCTGATGTTCTACATCAGATTTACGGGAAGATAAAATTTGTAACTCATAGTTTAATTTAGACACATCAGAGTTACCATTATGAAGCCTCCAGGTAGCATACCAGAATAGCCCCATAGATAGAATCAAGAAAATAAAACCACCTATAGTATATAATGCAGATTCAAGAACCAACAGGCCTGCTAATACTACCAATACAGCTATAACAGCACCTATACCACTAATGCGTTGTAGCCATTTTGGCAAAATTGTGGGCTGTGCGTCTGAACCATAACTATTCCGTCTAGCCTCTAGTCTAGCCTCTACTTGATCTATATCCATTAAGATACGATCTAATTCACGTTCTAAATATTCTTTTTTAGCTAATTCTTCTTCACTAAAGTTAGGTAAAGTTGCACCATCAAGGTTCGCCGTCGGCACCTCATCGGTAGCCTCTGCAGGCTTGCGGTCTTGCCAATGTAAAAGTTGTTCTTTTGCGGTGCGCAAACGACTTGCCAAACGTTCTCCATCAAACCAATTGATGTCTTCTGCCATTGGCTCATCGTGACGCCACGCAGAATGTAAGGTGCGTGAAAACTCTAATTGTTCTCTAACCTTACGGATGTACGCATCGCCTTCTTCGCACTCACGGCGTAATTGCTCCCATTTAGCACCTTGTTGAATAAGGTCTTCAATATCTTGGCCGTAAGTTCCAAATGGGCTATCAGGACTAAAGTTGGCGGGCATCAATGCCGCTTCCTTTTCCTGCCATAATTGCATATTGTCACGAGCCCGTTTTATTTCTTCATCAAGACGTAGGAACTCATCACGACTCAAGGCGAGCTCACTATTATACTGCTGCATGTGCATACGCGCCTCTTCACTGCGACGATATGTATCCCACGCACGCAATACTACATCGATACCATCCCGATATTCCTTCCATTCTTTCAACTGATTTTGCAATTCCATTTCGGTTTGCTCCGTACTGTGAAAGACGGTTTGTAATTCCACATATTGCGCTTCATGCTCCGCCAACTGACTCAACTTTTGACGGTTTTCTTTAAGCTCATCCATCAATACATTGATGCGACGTTTACCATTCGAGGATGCTACAAGTAGGTCTGTAGCCCCTTTTTCAACATCCTTAACAGCTCCACCTAAGTGTTCTCCCCCTTCGGCGCCAAAGAATCGAGAACGAACCTCTACCTCTTGTAATACATCAAGGCCTTGTAGATCGTCTAATGTTAACGCAAATATACGGTTATATGTTTTTTTATCGATGCCATGCCACCAATGTTGAGCCGGCTCTTCATGGATGGCAGGATGACCAGGGCTGTAAAAGTCTAACTGCTTACCCTTACGACCGATATAGTAACTTTCACCATTACGGTCCACATCAAGGGCCCCCGTCATAGGGCCATAAGCCTTATGAGTACCGCCAAATAACAAGGTGCGCATCCCTTCGAGCAAGGATGTTTTACCACTTTCATTAGGGCCATACATGAGTTGAACCCCATTGTCACCCGTGGTGAAAGACCAGTCACGATACGGGCCAAATTCATCAAATCGTATGCGTTTAATGTTCATCATTAGCCCCCATCAATACAGTAACACCTTCAATTTCACAACGTTTCAAAGCTCGTGCCAATAATTCATCACTTAATAAATCCGCATATGCGCCTAAGCGCTTAAATTCAGGACGATCCGCCATAATTTGGCGCGCAGTCTGTATCGCATCCCCATCTACCATATCATCATAAGCACGCAAGTAATCACCTACTACATCTGTTAATAGACGTCGTTCGACTAGATTAATACTAGGTCTTGTATTAGAAGTGATACGGTAAGGCATAACAAATATAGATTTGCCTTTCTCTTCATTTTGAGACTCTTGCAACCATAGTTTTCGAATCCCCTCTTGCGTACATAGGCGATGTAGAGGTCCCGTACCGGACAAAACGATGGATAGCAAGATGTTTTTCTTATGCTGCTTTCGCAAGTTTTCTTTTTTACGGCGCAAAATCTCTAAGAAATCTGTTTCATTTTGCATGCCAGCAATATCGATTTTGATTTCCTCAAATCGGACAGCGCAGGTATCGATAAATCGCAAATCACAATGACCATTATGAGATACGGATACAAGATAACATCCCTTAGGGCCATGTTCTTTACGATGCAATCCTTGCGAATTACCAGCATAAACTACGAGAGGCTCCTCGCTAAGAACTTGAGATTTATGAATATGGCCCAATGCCCAATAATCCATAGCGGCCTCTGTTAAATCGGTTAAATTACAAGGTCCTGTTACATTATGGTTTTCAGAGCCCACACTAGAACCTACAGTACCATGCATGACAGCAAGGGAAAACTCATCCCGTTCAAAAGCTCTGTATTGACGAGCATAATTGTCGCTTTCATTACCATGACCACAACTAATACCATATACGCCACCAATTTCTATATTGTTAACGATGAGCGGAAAACGTTGTACCTGTTCACTAGAAAATATATGGACATTATCTGGCATCTGCAGTTGCGCTTTCCAGCTTTCAGCAGGATCATGGTTACCTTGTACCATATAGACATCAATACGATGCTCCGCCAAGCGATACATGGAGCGCACAAAACGGACTTGAGCCTCTAAATTATGGTCTTCGCTATTATAAATATCACCAGCTATTACGACAGCATGAACATGTTCTGTAATAACAGTATCAATAATTTTATCTAAGGCTACATAGGTTGCTTCACTTACGGCGCGATCAACAGCGCTGCTAATACCTGTAGCATATTGAAAGGGTGCCCCTAAATGCAGATCACCACAGTGTATAAATCGAAACGGCTGCATCTATATCCACTCCTCCATTAATATTCTTATTATAGTTATATATAGTAATTACAATAGTTTATTATACTACAAAACCTTAAAGATAAGTTAAAAATAACTATCATTTAGCATCAAAAAGATATAGTTAAACTAAACTTCTCTTAACTATTAATAAATATAAATTATAAGATAAGCACATATTCTTTTATCATAAGATATAAATCATAATATGTTATTATTTTTGTTAACCAATTCACGCATTAAGTTGACAATTTATACGCGAACGTTTACAATCAAATTGTCAATATATTATGTTTTATTAAGTTAACAATTTTCTGGAGGCTATTATGGCTTTGCCTATAGATCAACAACCATCCCAAGTGGGTACATACGAAAAAATACTTACCATTGCAAACCGCATCATGAACGGTGGCGAAATTACAAAAGAAGAAGCAATCGAGCTGATTCATACTTCAGATGATGATACTATGATTCTACTCGCTATGGCTGATAAAATTCGCCAACATTTCAATGATAATTCTGTGGATGTATGCGCCATTGTTAATGCTCGATCCGGCAAATGTCCTGAAAACTGTAAATTCTGTGCTCAATCCGCACACCACAACACAGGCGTTCAGGAGTATCCTTTCATGGATGAAGAAAGCATTCTCCAAGCAGCACGTAAAGCTAAAGAGGCTGGTGCAATTCGTTTTTCCATCGTAACAAGTGGTCGTAATACTAATAACCCTGATGAATTTAATCAAATCATCCATGTATTAGGCCGTATCAAAAATGAAATTGGCCTTGAAATCTGCTGTTCTCTTGGGTTGTTAACTTACGAACAAGCACTCAAATTAAAAGAAGTTGGCGTTACTCGATACCACTCCAATATCGAAACGGCACCTAGTCACTTCCCAGATATTTGTACAACACATTCCTACGAAGACAAAATGTTTACCATAGATAATGCACAAAAAGCAGGCATCCGTGTTTGCTCTGGCGGCATTCTTGGTCTTAACGAAACATTAGAACAACGCGTAGAAATGGCGTTCGAACTTAAACGTTTACATATTGACTCCGTACCATTAAACATTTTGAATCCTGTTAAAGGGACTCCATTTGAAAGCAACGAAGCTTTACGTCCATTGGATATCTTACGTACCTTCGCTGTATTCCGTTTCATCTTGCCAAACGCATTGATACGGACTGCAGGTGGCCGCGAAGTAAATCTACGAGACTTACAAGCTTATGCTCTAAAAGGTGGCCTAAACGGTATCATGGTTGGTGGCTACTTAACTACTGGCGGTCGTTCACCTCAAGACGATCTCCAAATGATTCAAGACTTGGAGTTGACTCGCAATACAGCTCAAGTCTAAAAACCTCATATATACCATTCTCTACATCTAGAGGATGTAGTATATAAAATATTCCCTAATGCTTTATAAATATTTTACACATAAAAAGAACCATCTAGTTTGCTGTACTAGATGGTTCTTTTATTTCCATAATAAAATATAAATGGCTTGACCATTTGTGTTCCCTGCAATGGGCTCAGGATTCTCATTAAATTCTACATTCTCATACGGCGTCCCGTCTGACATGTACGCATCTACCTTCAATGTTTCCATGGTTCGATTATATCTACTGATATAAACTTTATATCGCAATTCGTCGCCACCCAGTTCATTAACTCGCAGCCACAAAAGCGCATCGTAATCACTCTTCTGTACACTGTCATTGTCAATAAATAATTGGTTTCCTGATGCATCTGGTCCAACATAGTACCAGTCCGTTGCGTTAGTAGTCCCCCCTATACTGAGTAGCCACAAAAGTGTTAATATGGTGAATATTTTACTCATATGACTGCCCCTCTCATGCTATCGAGCTGTATATTTTATAAAAGCTTAATGTGGATAAACCTTTATAAAATATACAACTTCTCCTTTATATAATACCAAAATTGTCCCATATTTATCAACAATAATTAAAATTAATTACCATGTTTTTTACAAATATAAGAATTTTAAAGAAATTTATTAAATTTCTTCATTTTTAACTCATTTACCATTCCTATAATGATAATGTCAAATGATAGATAGAGGTAACAATTCCCTGGTTGCCGTACGTGTATTTATCTCCCGACAAGTAATACTAACCCCAAACCTACTACTTGTTTAAATACATGATTCATTTGATATTAATACTAACACTCCCCTTACATGAAAAAAGGACTCCAAATGGAGTCCTTTTTTCGTTGTATAAAAACTTCATAGAATACTAAAACATAAGCGAGTATGAATACTATTTACTTTGTAAACCACGATAAACGAGTTCAAAAATAATTTTCTGAGCTTCTAACCACTCATCGCTCTGAGACCACTTGTATTCTTTATTAATAGCATATAGTCCGTGTACTAAAAATACAAAAACGGATACACCCACATCAAATGAAATCCCAAGTGCTTCTGCCATAACGAGTCCTTGCCGATCTTTTTCGCACCGTATAATGCGTTGTAATACATATTCTGAAATTTGTTCATCTAAAAATAAAGGTAAATACTTTTTATGTCGTATAATACGCTGACATAACGGCAGTCTATCAAAAATAGAATCGTATGCTTCTCTCAATGACACAGAATCAGAAGCAGCTGATAAGGTTTTAGCTATAGTTTGTAAATTATTATTATCTACCATTCCTGGGTTTGAATAAGCAATTGCATCATCCACTAAATCATCAACAATTTCCATAATATTACTATAGTGTAAATAAAAAGTAGAACGAGTTATACCTGACGTTTTACACAACAATGTTACTGTTACAGACTCAAAAGAATGGTTCTCTAGACAGCTAAGCAACCCTTCTTTTAACAACCTACGTGTCATTTCTTTTCGAGTTATCATAAAACCTCCAACATAGACACTTTTATACAATGTGTCTATTAATAAACAGAGTGTTAATTATTGTTGAGACTAGTATAACAAAATAAGGTACACTAATTCTAGAGATTACAAATAGTAATCTATTCAACTAAATCAACAATACTTCAATTAAGGAGATAACTATGACACAATATACTCACATTCGAAATGCAACGGGAAAATTAACAATAAAAAACACAACATTTCTTATTGATCCATTCTTAGCACCAAAAGATACTTATCCTGGCTTTGAAGGAACATTTAACTATCAACAAAGAATGCCTATGGTTGATTTACCTCTATCAATGGACGATTTATTAAGCAATGTAACTGCAGTAGTAGTTACACATACACATCTCGATCATTGGGATGATACGGCAATCAATTCTATTCCAAAATCACTTCCTATTTTTGTACAAAATACAGCGGACAAAGAACTTATTACTTCACAAGGCTTTATCGATGTACGCATCATTTTTGAAAGTCTGGAGTTTAATGGTATCACATTAAGAAAAACAGGTGGCTCACACGGCACTGTAGAAATGTATGCCAATCCAGTTCTCGCACCATTAGCAGGCGATGCGATGGGCGTTATTTTTGAAGCAGCAGACGAACCAACTGTGTACCTTGTAGGCGATACAGTTTGGACAAGTGATGTAGAGAAGGCCCTCCTTCGCTTCGACCCTAAAGTTATTATTATGAACACTGGATATGCTCAAATTTTAGGCTTTGAA
Organism: Veillonella parvula; assembly: GCF_902810435.1. Taxonomy (GTDB): domain Bacteria; phylum Bacillota; class Negativicutes; order Veillonellales; family Veillonellaceae; genus Veillonella. The sequence goes on along the minus strand of NZ_LR778174.1, from coordinate 280,715 downwards.
GATAGTATTATTATGGGTACAAAAGATATTGGCCGCATGGTGGTACGTAAACCAGAGGCTAAAATTATTGCGGTTCACATGGATACAGTTAATCATACTGCAACAAGTCGTAAGGATGTGCGCAAATTTATCAAAGGCACCAACATTGAAAGCCATGTAGCAGTGCCTGAAGATGGTGAAACCATCACACTTTAATAGGTCTAAAACAATTAGTACATTATACTACGGCTAATACAAGACTAGTAAAAAATCTATCCACAAACAATAAAAAACACCCTCTTAATTCTAATAGTCATAATAACTATAAGATCTATAGAGGGTGTTTTTATACTTAACTACAAATTATAATCTACCAAAGGATAAACTATTTTACTTCAGCCCAACCTAAAGCAGCACGTTTTTCATCGATATCTGCCAAGATTTTCTCAGCTACTTTAGCAGGATCCGTATTTACATACATAACAGAGCCTAAGATATCCTTAGTATCTTCTTTAAGCCATTTTGTAACGGCATCAGAGCCTTGTGTAGGTGGCTCAACGCAGTGGTAAGAGTTAATCCCCATCAAGCGGAAGCCAAGGGATGCATCAATACCTTTTTCGTTTGACCATTCTGGGCTAGACATAGCAAATGGCAATTGAGGTAAGTTAAGACCAAGTTCTGCCGCAATACCACCGAAGATGCCGGAGGAACGCGCATTATCTACACATTCACCCACATGCCATACTGGTGGTTGATCATCGCCCAAGAACTCTTGCAATGCAGGGCTACATTTCTTGTTAGCATCTGTATTACAATAGCCAAGTTTCATCAATGGGAAGGATGCACAACCGTTTGTAAGGATGATACAGCCATTTTTAATAAGTGTATCAACAATATCTACAGTTGCTTTTTCGTAGATAACACGAGGGTTTGAACAACCTACTACATTAACGATACCGCGAACTTTACCAGATTTTAAAGCCTCTGCCAATGGTTTGAAGGAACCATAATGTTTAACAGTAGATTCTGGAGAGAAACCAACTTCTGCAGTAATTTCATATGGCGGAATGAATACAGGCATACCCTTGCGCAATTCATGAGCTTCAAGAGCGCGATCCAAGATTTTGCGAGCCAATTCTTTTGTTTCAGCCAAGTTAGTGTGATGGTGGTCGTAGCCGATATGTTCTGCACCTGGTAAACGAGCTGCATCAGATGTAGTGATAACTTTTGTGTTGAAGCAACGTGCTACGTCCATAATAGCAGGGTAAACGTCTTGAACGTCAGCTACCCAGCAATCGAGTGCGCCAGTACCAAGTACAAGTTCCGCACCGATAGCATTACACAACGGAATAACGTTTTCGTAGCGGTACATGCTGGACAAGCCAGAGCAACAAATACCATAGAATTGGATGCCTTTGGCACCGATAGCTTTCGCTTTTTCTAAATACTCTTCAGAGGCACCAATTGTACAAATTTGAGATACTAATGTTGGCAAGTGACCATGAACAGCGATGTTAACATACCCTTTTTTCAAGGCACCAATGTTAACTTTGGAAGTACGACGACCACCTTGCCCGAACAATGCATCTGTTGCGATATCCGCTGCCACTACGCCTGTGAATGTGAAAGCAAGACCACAACGCAAGAATTGTTTCATATTGCTTTCCCAATCGCCATCTGTACCTACGGTTGTACGATGATATGCATCAAAGGCTTCATTGTATGCGGAAACAGGCAAGATATCCAAGTTTTTCCAAACTTCGCGACGCTCTGCAGGAGCCATAGCTGTAATTGTTTTATATTCACCTGGCAATGCACGGCTCAAATCTTCGAGCAATACATCTGCTAAATCATTAGCCACTTCTTTCAAGGAACGACCTTCTTCAGGGATGTTGAAAGCCTTACATACAGTACGGATTTTTTCTTCCCCTAAAATTGGAATGTCCAATTGGTCATTAGCAGCAGCTTTCAAAGAAATCAAGATTTCACGAGCATGTGCACCATGTTGAGTCAAACCACCTGCAGCAGCACGTGTCATATTACGAGCTACGATGAGGTCAGCATCCGCACCGCAGACACCACGAGGACTCTTAGGTGTAATTTTACAAGGGCCCATGAAACAGATACGACAACATATACCAGCAATACCAAATGTACATTGTGGTTGTTGTTTATCAAAGCGGTCAAATACCGTATCACAACCGATTTGCTCCATACGAAGAATCATTTCACGCACAGCAGGATCTGGTGTTTGTTCAATTACATCTTGTTTTGTAGGCCATGTTTTACGATACTCAGCAACAGCTTTCATGTAGTCATTTACACCATGTTCATGAGGTACCCCTGGTTCATGAGTGTGTGGCACCCATTTATCCGTCGGAAGAGCCTTTGCATGACTATGGTCGTGACCATGATCATCATGACCGCCACAGTGGCAATGATGTTCATGATTATGGTCGTGACCATGTTGTTCACCATGATTGTGTTCATGGGTATTTTTATTTTCCACATCTTTACTCATTTGAAACCTCCTAGGGGCCTACATAGGCCAACCAATAAAAACAAAAAACATATTCTACTTTTAATTCACTTTAAATCCACTACAATGATGGGTTTTAAGTCCTATCTCCTAAATATGTTTTAAATCACTTTAAGTATATTTTCTGAAAAGACATTTGTCAATTAAAATTTGAGAAATTTTTGACGCATCTATATCTAAGAATATGATAATTACTATATTTATTAAATTCGATTTTTTCAGTTTCTTTTCATAAATAAAAAGAGACTAATTCCTAAACTTTACAGGAATTAGTCTCTTTATTTTATTGATTAATTGATTGATTTACGTATTAATTTATGTATTAATTATTAATTTATTAATATGATCCTCCCCTCAGGATATGCCACCTAAATATCTTTATACCTATGCACTACAAAAATTGCTGCATGATATGTGCTACTTCAGATAAATGGAAACGTTTTGCCCGATCAGACCTTGCCACAAGAACTAATTGGCGGAAACAAAGTTTCGATGCAAGAGGATAGAATTTAACCTTATCGTCATCCCCCTTGCTATTGAGCGTGCTCGGCAAGAATGTAATACCATAATCATCTTCTACCAAGGACCGGCATGAATCTAGAGTTTCAGAGCCAATGACGGCTTTGGGCACAAAGCATTCCGCTTGGCATAAACGGTTTACCAACGTCCGTAATTTGAGTCCTTCTCTTAGCAAAATAAACGGAAATGCTCCAAAGGGTGCAATTTCTCGAATTCCATCACCAGTCATGAGAGAATCTGCAATGGCTATAGCCTTCTTATTTTCCACACTAATGGCCAATAAAATCTGCTCATCTAAAACGGGATAACTTTCAAGATCCTGAGAATAAATCGGCGTTGGGAATAACCCTACATCTACTAAACCATCACAAATTTGCTGTTCCAAGAAGTGAGATTCACCCTCTACAACATGGAACTCCCAAGACGGTTCAATCTGTTGAAAGCTTTTCAATGTTTTCCCGAGCATATGATGTCCATAAAATTGAGACAAGCCGATACGCACATGATAGGCTACATCTGTGCCTTGATTAATGATAGATTGCGTTAAAGCCTCCGCCTTTAAAACTAACGGCATGCCCTCTTTTGCAATTTGTAACGCCGCAGCCGTTGGCACGACTTTTGTACGATCACGAACAAACAACGTAACTCCTAGCTCTGCTTCAATGCGACGAATTCCCTGACTCAACGCCGGCTGAGAAATATATAACTTTTTAGATGCCTTAGAAAATGATGCCATCTCAACGATGGTACTAATATATTTAATGTCTTTTATGTCCATATACGAGTCCTTATAACTATGTACATATACAAGTCTTATAATAAAACATTATTTCTATTATAACTATATATTACTAAAATATACGTTACATATACATGGGGAAAATAAAAAAATACCAAGAAATTTAGTGCCTTACAAACCTAAATTTCTTGGTATGTCTTATAAGTTAAACGAACTACATATAGTATGCGGTAAAACCGCATTCTATTACAGCCCTTTTTAATTTTTAGATTACATTAAAGATTTAAGTACATCCAATACTTCTTGAGGTAATTCGTTTTTATGACCTTTAAGTTTTTCTACATAATCATAGCGGAACTCAAAAGCTTGGTGCAATTGGTGATGATACTCGCGTACTTCGAATGGAGGTTCAAAACCAGGAACCTCTACATAAGAAAGATTTTCGTATTCACAGAACGGTTTAAATTCTAATGTACCTTCTACTAAACGCTCTAACAAATCGAGAGTAACTTCTTTAGGAATTTTATTTTCCAAGAAGAAGCCGGTGTTCATGATATAGCACTCTACACCACATTTAGAGAATAATTTTTTATAACTTTCATAGTCACGAACCAATGGATATGTACGGAATGGATTTGCATATGGTTCGATAACAAGCGCATTTGGATCGACGTGAGCATCAAGTTTTTCTGCTGTAGAACGACGAGTCGCAAGGGTTGCCCCCATTGTAGAAGCCAATACAGGATCGGAAATCTTAAGGATTGGTGGCAATGTTTTATCTTTCATAAGCCATACTATGGCATTAACAGGTTCACCTACGTAGTTTACGCGGTTATCTGTCCAGAATTGAGATTTAATAGCACGACCATTGCTGTTTCGCACATCTTCGGCCAGTACAACCTTACGTCCATCCTCATCCATCGTTACACCTACATTTTGTAGCGTCAACAAGAATTCGTTAGCAGGATGTTCCACAGGATAATCTTGCATTTTATCGAAGTACGTAGGTTCAAGAGCAATAGAACTCAAATCCTCAGTATTGATGATATATGCATCGTCATGCAGGATAGAGATATCATAACGACCATCATGTTTTTCATGAGTCAATGTGGATTTACCGGAACCAGATAAACCGAATACACCGATAGTGTAAGATTTACCACCTTCAAGGTTGTAACGTTTCATGCCACCGTGGCAAGCAACATAGTCGAAACGATTTGCCAAGGACCACGCAAGTGTAAGTGTACCTTTTTTATGCTCTCCAAAGTAGCGCATACCAAGAATCATAGCACAGTTATGCGCAGGGTCAAAAATAGCAAGACCGCCTGGATGACCTGGTACAACATAGTCAGGATCAGAGTAAATATAGATGTCGCCTTCTGGGATCTCTACACTGTCATTGTAGAATTCTTTTACAGCTGCATCAAAGAACTTGAAGTTCATGAGCCAAGAATACAAAATAGACGCGTGATCTTTTGGAATCATCAAATGAGCACGAGCTGTGAATTTTTTATCAAGACCAACGATAGATTCTGCAGAAATCCACTCTTTACTACGGCTATCATATACTGCATCACGTGCAATATTCGCGAGTTCAACTTCATCGATACCCTCGTCTCCAATAATACGACGAGCTTTAGCATAACGACCTGTAGTTTTACCATCATTTGTAACAAGGACCTTTGCATCAGCTGGCAAGCCTTGTTCTAATGGTTTAAATACCGGCATATCGAGGACGATAACACCTGGCTCTTCAGAGGCTAATTGATACGCTTGTGCCACAGATGTTACAGGAGTTACATTGTTCCCATAGAATGCAGTTTCAATTGTACTGCGCATCATAGAAAATAATGGATTTGTTTTGATTTCACTTTGCTTCCAAACGCGTCTTGTAGACATAGTATCTAGATCCTCACCTTTTAATATATTAGTAATTTCTCTTGTAAAAGTAATGTTGTATATGAAAACACTGCTTAGGCAAATACTTTCATTATTTTCTATTTTACCCTGTTCAATCAAATTTGTATACATAAAACAGATGATTTATAGGAAATTAATGTATGTTTATTTCGAATTAGTGCAACACATTTGGCCAGATAAAAGAGACGAGGTCCAAAGTCCTCGTCTCTTTTCAAGGTTTAAAAGTACAATTATTTCTTATCTTTATTGATAAATGCATCGATTTTGCTAATTAGATCATCTACCTCAAAATCGCCGCGTTCTGCCATCATCTTGATTGTTGCCACCTTAGCCATTACTTTTACCATAGGTGTTTTTAATTTCTCAAATTTAGGATTTAAAGAAATCAAATGATCTACAATATCCGGGCATTGTTTAATTAGATTTGACAATGTTGTTTTTGCATCGATATGGAATCGACCATTTGCATCAGTTGTTAATGGTTCTTCTTCTACCTCTTCTGCTGCCTCTTGAGCCAAGGATTTTTCTTTACCACCATCGCCTACAAAATCAGTTTTATCCCAAGTCAACAATGTACGGGAACCCTCCAGTTCACGGATATGAGTACAGTCTTGCATCATTTCCAATACGCCGCGGAATTTACCATTTTCATCGCGTACTGCGGTGTAGATAACATAGATGAACAAGCCTGGTTTATTGATCCAGAATTCCGCTTGGCTTTGTTCGCCAGAACGGAACTTCTCTACGATTTCTTCTACTATATGAACAGATTTTGCTGGGTGACAATTCTTCACCTCACGGCCGATAACGTTCGCACTGCGAGGGAAAATACGATGTGCCGTATCGCTGTAGAACTTAACTAGTTCATTTTCATCTACATAGGATAAATCTACCGGTAAATGACGGAACAACAAATTAATTTGCTCTAATGTCAATTTACCCGTTGCTACATCGAGGACTGCGTCCTTACCAACGGGCGCACCTCCAACAGGACCTACATATTTAGATAGCAAGCCGGCTAAATCATTTAAGAACTCGTTAGATACAGCACCACCTTGAGCTGAATTATTGCCATTCAATTGTGCCGCAGAATCATTGATACCTGGCACTACATATAAGCCTGGCGCATTGATGATAGCATAACCAATTTCATGGTCATTTTTACTCATCCGCACAAACTCTTCGTCACTCAACAATTTATAAGACGTTGGCAATAAGACTTCTAGTTCTTTAGAATTCAAATCCCGTAATTTCGCCAAAGTTTCTGGTACGGACGCTAGGAATTCTTCATACTTATCTTCCCGAAGCAATGCATAGGATGCAGAGATAGCATCGCGCACAGCATCATCAAAGGTCCACATAATGCGCGTTGGACGGTCAAAGCCGTGGTCCTCAAGCATTGGATACAATTGATTTTGCTTACGAGACAGATGTGTTCTCCACTCTGCTAAGGAATCAAAAACGCCGAGCCACGGATTTTTGATAAACTTCTCTTGCTTTAATAACTCATCCGCTTCTAGTGCTACCTTCTCAACAGCGTTAATTTCTTCCAAGTATGCCCATAACGGATGATTTTCAGGGTACTCATTTTCGGCACGCACCAAAACGCCATCAAATAATTCTAAGAGATCATCCATTTTCTCTAGGATTTCTTCGTCCTTGTAAACACCTTTCAAGCTTTGCTCTGCATAGGCAAATTCATCAGGTGTACAAGTGCCTAATTTTTCTTTTAAAATGCGATTGCCCTCTTCTAAGGACAATTTACCATCCAAATAATCTTCTTTAATGGACACGATAATTCTGTAACGTTCATTATTAATATCTAGCTTTTGTTTTAATGGATTCATATGCTTATACCTCCACGGGCTAATTTATTATTACAGTTTTATTATATCATTTTGAAAGTAATTTTCAGTTGCTACAGATACAATTTTGATTAATTTTTAAGATTTACGAATCCAATATTATGAAAATGAATAACCTTACTTTATTTTTTAGAATATTTTGGCATGCAAAAACTGCACCTCGAAATTGTGTCCAATTTTTTGGGTGCAGTTCTGTATGAGTGATTTTGATTAGTTTTTAAAATCAATATATTCAGTTTTAGAAGATGCTACAGGTTTACCATTGGAATCTGTAGCAGGACTAAATCTCCATTTAGAAATAGTATCTACAATAGCCGCATCAAGAGCACTAGAGCCACTAGATGAAACAACTTCAACGTCCCCTACAGAACCATCTTCCTTGATGGTAAAACGTATATCCGCACCATGAGCTGCTTCACCATAGGCAGCGAGCAGTGCTCGGTCAATAGGTGGTGTAGCTATAGCTACTGGTGGGTCGTATGGAGCTGCCAACACAGAAGCTACCATACTCATTACAAACAATGAACTTAATATAATACAACGCAACACTTTATTCATCGTTTTCTCCTTATTTAGCTTTCACAGCTTGCTTAGGCAGAGTAATTGTCATCCCAATAATGGATTCGTGTGCCTTTTGATCTGTGCCAATAGCAGGTGTGAATTTCCACTGTAAAATTGCTTTTTTTACTGCTTCGTCAACTGGAGCATAGCCAGAAGAACGCTCAACGAAAACATTTTTAACATTACCTTTTTTATCAATCAAGAAGCGTACGCGCATATCAGGCGCTACCGTAGCGGTTTTAGGAATCTCAGGCAACTCAGGTTTTACAATAGTAACCTCACGTGGAGATTCTAAAAACTTCGCCGCATCGGCTGTATAATCACTTACCATGCCAAAAGATGCAACAAGTACACCTGCAGCAGCGTATCGGAATAATTTATTCATAAGAAGCCTCCTTATTAACCTTTTGTCTATGCATAATATCATACTAAATAAAGATGAATATTAAAAGAATAAATTCTTATTGATAAAATTTCTCATTTATGATATATTGAATTCAAGATAACTGTCCGGACTCACATATCTAGTTGATATGACAAAAAACTACACAAAGGAGGTTCATCATGAGACGTAGAAAGCGTATTCAAATGAAGGTCATGATGGTACTTGGTATTGTTGCCCTCGTTGGGCCTAACCATCTACAAGCACTTATTCCCTAGATTATTTTGACCTTAGCAGAAGACCGTATAACTGCCACTAGCCGCTACGTTAGTAGCGGCTAGTTTTCCGTTTAAATTCAGAGAGATATTTTCCTTCTTCAAATTATTTCATTATTAGAACAAAATATGTCCCTCAAACAAAGTCATTAATGTTTTTAAATTTAGTATCTATAAAAAGGAGACTTATTATGAAATTTAATCGAATTTTATTAGTCGTCGTATCATTAGCACTTATAGTATTTGCCCTTGCAGGCTGCGGAAAAGACACAGCCCAAGATAGTCAGAAAAAACTTAATGTCGTAGCTACAACGACGATGTTAACGGATTTAGTAAAAGAAATCGGCGGTGACCATGTAACCGTTCAAGGTCTCATGGGCCCAGGTGTAGACCCTCACCTATATCAAGCGAGTGCAGGCGATGTAACAGCTATGTCTAAGGCGGATGTTGTAGTATACAACGGCATTCACTTGGAAGGTAAAATGGGCTCCATTTTCGATAATCTAACAAAGCAAAATAAAGCGACCATCCGCGTATCTGATGCCATTGATCCATCTACATTGCTCGACTTTGACGAAGAAGATGGTGTAAAAACAAAAGACCCTCATATTTGGTTTGACGTTGCTAACTGGAAGCTGGCAGCAAAAGCAGTATACGAAGGTCTTGCTAAAGCCGATCCGGCTCATAAAGAAGATTACAAAAAACGCTATGACGCATATCTTACTAAGTTAGATGAAACTGATGCGTACGTTAAAGCTCAAGCAGAATCTATTCCGAAAGAATCTCGCGTACTTGTAACAGCTCATGATGCATTCCAATACTTCGCTCGCGCATACGGCTTTGAAGTAAAAGGTTTGCAAGGTGTAAGCACTGCTACAGAAGCAGGCACACAAGATGTGAATGAACTGGTTCAATATATCGTAGACCACAAAATTAAAGCGATTTTCGTAGAGTCTTCTGTACCACATAAAACAATTGAAGCCGTTCAAGAAGCAGCTAAGGCTAAAGGCTGGAATGTTGCCATCGGTGGCGAATTATATTCCGACTCTCTCGGTTCTGAAGGTACTGAGGGTGGCACATATATCGGTATGGTGAAAGCTAATATTGATACAATTACCAAAGCACTTAAATAATCATTTATTAGAATTTCTTAATTAAATACAACAAAGTAAATTTACTTATACTAAATTAGATTAACTTAAGTTTACTTTGTTATTGTAAGTACAAGTGCTACTAGCAACTTTCTGCTAGTGGCACTCATTAATACAAGGAGGTTTCCATGGAATGGGCCGTTGAAGTTGAAGATATGACCGTAGCATATACGACAAAACCCGTATTATGGGACGTAGATATGAAGGTACCCATCGGTTCCTTAGCGGCCATTGTCGGCCCTAATGGTGCCGGTAAGTCCACATTATTAAAGGCCATGCTCGGCCTACTAACAGTTATCTCAGGAAGTGTAAAATTTTATATCGATCACCACTTAGCAATGGACATAAACGATTACAAAAAAATCGCCTATGTCCCTCAAAGTGGTAGCGTAGACTGGGACTTTCCCACTACCGTACTAGATGTAGTACTCATGGGTCGTTATGGTCATCTAGGTTGGTTCAAGCGACCTAGCAAAAAGGATAAGGAACTCGCCCTCTCCATGATTGAAAAAATGGGCATGAGCGACTATGTGGATAGACAAATTCGCCAGCTTTCAGGGGGACAACAACAACGCGTCTTCCTCGCAAGAGCTCTCGTCCAAGAGGCAGATATTTACCTCATGGACGAACCATTCAAGGGCGTCGATAAAACAACAGAACATGCTATTATTTCGCTTTTACAAGAAATGAAAGCTCGAGGCAAAACGGTTATCGTCGTCCACCACGATTTAAATACGGTGCCCCAATATTTCGATTGGGTAACGATGGTAAACAAACAAACTGTCGCCTATGGACCCGTAGCAGATACATTTACGGACGAAGCTATTGAGCGCACTTACGGCAAGGGGAGGATTGTATGACCATACTCCAATCCTATACGACGCAAATGGTACTGCTCGGCACGGCATTATTAGGCCTCGCTAGCGGTATCGCTGGTACCTTTGCGGTACTTCGCAAGGAAAGCCTCATCGGTGACGGCCTATCTCATGCGGCACTACCCGGTGTGGTCATTGCCTTCTTGCTGACGGGCATCAAGGACATCGAAGTTCTCATCGCAGGTGCTGCCCTATCCTCTATCACTGCGGCTTGGCTCATTACCATCACCGTAGAAAACAGCAAAATCAAATTTGATGGCGCTTTAGCGACCATACTCTCCGCTTTCTTTGGGCTTGGTATGGTATTGCTCACCTATGTACAAAGCTTAAACAATGCTGGTCAAGCAGGGCTTTCAAAATTTATATTTGGACAGGCAGCCACCATATTAGCGCGCGATGTGTACATCACATCTGCAGCGGCGCTCATCATCATCGTATTAACCGCATTATTCTGGAAGGAGTTAAAGCTCATCTCCTTCGATGTGGAATACGCCAAAACACTACAAATTCCCGTCACTTTCACCCTTATTTTATATCGTTCATTATTGATCATGACCATCATCATCGGTATTCAATCGGTAGGGGCTATCTTGATTAGCTCTCTCCTCATTGCACCCGCCGTTGGGGCAAGACAGTGGACGAATAAACTGGGCACCATGTGTATATTAGCAGGATTATTTGGCATGATATCCGCCATCGGCGGTACTATCTGGAGTACATCGGTCCCAAAATTACCGACAGGTCCAGCTATCATCGTCATTTTATCGATTCTCGTATTATTGAGTCTCATCTTTGCTCCTAACCGAGGTATGCTGTGGCAGTTCCGCAAAAATAGACAGTCAAAGCACGCATTATTGTTAGAAACCACAAGGGATTCCAAATCCAAGGCACAGCAAAGTATTTACGTAGCAGAGGACGCACAACCTCGCATAGGAGGTGCCCCATGACAGTTCATACAGAGATATTGCTCATTGCCATTGCGGTATCCATCGCATGTGCCATCCCTGGGGTCTTCCTCGTATTGCGTCGCATGTCCATGATGGCCGATGCCATTACGCACACCGTATTCCTCGGCATCGTGCTCGCTTTCTTTATGACGGAAGATTTAAACTCTCCATTTCTACTCGTCGGGGCTACCTTAGTTGGTGTAGGCACCGTATGGCTTACAGAAATGATACACAATACGGGGCTTGTCAACGAAGATGCGTCTATCGGCATCATCTTCCCGCTTCTATTCTCTATCGCCATCATTCTAGTCAGCCTATACAGCGGTAACGCTCATCTCGATGTAGATACCGCATTACTCGGCGAAATAGCCTTTGCCCCCTTTGATCGATGGATTGTGAACGGCACCGACTTGGGGCCTGTATCGCTATGGATTTCTCTAGGCGTGGCGATCATCAATTTAATATTAGTCATGCTGTTCTACAAGGAATTGCAACTCTCCACCTTTGATCCGCTACTAGCGGGACTCTTCGGTTTTATGCCAGCCCTCATCCACTACGTGCTGATGACCATGGTATCCCTCACCGTTGTGGCCTCGTTCCAAGCGGTAGGCGCCATTCTCGTCATCGGCCTTATGATTGGGCCTGCGGTCATCGCTTATTTATGGACGGACTCTGTGAAAGCCATGCTTACTAGCAGTATCATCATCGGTATTATCTGTGCTGTCATTGGTACGGAAGTAGCTTTCACCATGGACGTATCCATCGCGGGTTCTATTGCAACCACCATCGGTATCGCACTGATTATCGCTGTTATCGCAACACCGAAGACAGGCTATATCGCCACATACCGTCGTCAACGTCACTTACGTCGCCACTATCGGGAAACGATGATGCTATGCCATATTTATACACATATGGATACACCTATCGCGCACGTTGAAAACGGCATCGGTACCATTCATGAGCATTTGAACTGGAGGCCTGATTATACTCATCAAGCTGCTTCACAGCTAAAGAAACAAGGTCTATTATATGTGACAAATGGACACTACGTGCTTACTGATAAGGGTATAGCACAGGTTAAAGAGATTATTTAAATACAATACCAATACTTTTCCCAACAAAAAGAAGCTGAAATCAATGCTGCTCTGCAAAGATTTCAGCCTCTTTTATTTTTAACTAATAGTCTTACATCCTATTAATAACTGGATTCACGTCAATGACTATCTATAACAGATAGTACCAACACTATAATAAGCTCAACGCAATCACAAAGAATCCTATTAATTAATAATAGCTTCTAATGGAATAACATGAGGTAGCCCATTGTCATCCATATAAATTTTCGTTTTAACACGATATACATCTTCCATCATGGCTTCTGTAAAGATGTCTTTCGGCGCGCCTTGAGCGTATACTGTACCCTCTTTAAGCACGATGATTTCATCTGCGAACATAGCCGCCAAATCAAGATGATGCAATGTTACGAGCGTTGTAAAATCATTTTCTTGAGTCAGATTTTTTAGCAATGTTAACAAGTCAAATTGCTTGTGTAAATCTAAAGCACTTGTCGGTTCATCAAGAATTAGGATTTTAGGTTCTTTTACAAGGGCTTGCGCCATGAACACAAGTTGGCGTTGACCACCGCTGAGCTCCATGATGCTGCGCGATGCAAAGCCCTGTAAGTTCAACCGTTCCAATACCTCTTGTGTGGCTGCAATATCCTCATCACTTACACGGAATGACATGGATCCCATGCGCCCTAGCATAACGACTTCAAAAACAGATAGATTGACTTTACAGTCATTATCTTGAGACAAATAGCTGACTGTACTGCTAAAATCCTTTGTAGAATATTGAGATACAGGTTTACCATTAACGGAAATCTCGCCCTTGCCTTTCAAGATACCCATAATTGTTTTTAAAAGTGTAGATTTACCAGCACCGTTAGTACCAATGAGCGCAGTCAATTTACCTGTTTTGGCAGCAAAATCAACGCCCTTTAAGATTTGTCTGTCTTCCGTAGCGGAATAACCAAAGGTTAGATTATGAACTTCAATCATTTGAAATAGCTCCTTTTCCTAGTTAATACCAACGAGAAGAAGAAAGGTACACCGATGATTGCCGTCACAATACCGATTGGGAACATCGCCCCAGGAACGAGCATCTTACTCGCAATAGATGCGAGAGACAAAATCGCCATGCCACACACTGCAGATAACGGCAAGAAATACCGTTGATCCTCACCCACAAGCATACGTGCAATATGTGGTCCTACAATACCGATAAAACCAATGGTTCCAACGAAAGAAACAGCAACGGCTGTAATGATGGAGATGAAAGCAAACACTTTTACTCGTAAGCTTTCAACATTAACACCAAGACCAGAAGCCTTTTCATCGCCTAATTTTAATGCTGTTAAACGCCAAGATTCACGCATCATAAGCGGAAGCATGATTGCTAGCACGATAAGAACAATAGAGATGTTCACCCAATTTGCCTTAGCTAAACTCCCCATAGTCCAGAACACGATGTTTTGAAGGGCCTCAGGAGATGCCATATATTGCATCAAGGATTGAAGCGCTTGGAACAAGAACATCATGCCGATACCAGCGAGAATCATCGTTTCAGAGGAAAAATTCTTAATCTTATTGATGGAATAGATAAAGAAACTCGTCAAACTAGCAAATACAAAGGCGCCAAATGGAACCATAAAGACACCTAAAAACTCTAATGCACTAGCGCCTACAACAACCATAAGAGATGCACCGAAGCCAGCCCCTGCGGATATACCAAGTGTATACGGGCTAGATAACGGGTTATCAAGGATAGTCTGCATGCCAGCACCAGCAATGCCCAAGGAAGCACCTACGAGCAATGCCATAATGGCCGTCGGAAGACGAATCGACCAAATGATAACATATGCGTTTTTGGAAACCTCTGCTGGGTCTGTTAATGCGAGCCATACATCACTCAAGGTGAGTGATGCAGGACCTACAATAATATCGGTAACAAAACTTACCGCACAAATGATCAGACCAATGATAATAAACATGAGCTTTTTATAGCTCTGTTTCTTATAATCGTACTGATTGTTAGTTTCTGTCACTACGAAAAACTCCTTTTTAGTTCAAATGCATAAACCAAACGCCACCGTAAGAGAATGGAAGGAATTTATCATAGAATTCCTTAAGTGTGCCTTCAGGATCTACATCCTTGAATTCCTCAGGATAGAATGTTTTAGCTAAGTATTCGAATACTGCAACGTCATATACTTCACGAGGTAAACCATGGTGAGTAGAGAATACGTTTTTAGATTGAACGGCTTTCAATTCAGGCCAGCCTTGACGTTCTGTGGTGAAAGCTTTCAATAACTCTTGAGATTTTGCTTCATTTGTATCAAAGCCTAAACGCATGGATGTAGGTTTCTTAGGCCAATAAGAACCGATGATCATGATGATATCTGGATTTCTTTCCAAAATAAATTCTGGGTTAACAGGACCTGCTTTTTGAACTACATCTTTTGTAATAAGGTCGCCACCAACTTGCGTTGCCAATGCGCCCCATGCTACGTTTCCACTATACGCAAAACCTAAACCTTCTGGACCTTCGTTACCTGTTTCAATGTAAACAGTTGGTTTTGGTTTATTAATTTTGCTAATGCGGTCCATAACTCTTGTTAAACGGTCAGTATAGAACTTGTTGATTTCTGCTGCACGCTCCTCTTTACCCAATGCTTTACCGATAGCTTCGATAGATTTTTGGTGATTTTCAAGCTTTTCCGCATGATAATCGATATAGATAGTAGGGATGCCAGCTGCATCAATTTTAGGTTTGTAATCAGCTTCATATTGATCTTTGAAATATAAAGGCATGAAAATAACATCTGGGTTTAAGGAAATTACTTTTTCCACATCAAATGTTTTATCATTTACGTTACCAATGAGAGGAATTTTTTCCAACTCTGGCACTTCAGATTTGTAGCGATCCCACATATCTGTACGCAATTTGCTTAAATAAGGGTCAATACCAACAATAGTCTTAGCCACATCTTTGCCTTGCAACGCAGCCATAGTCAAGAACGCACCACCAGAAGCACTCAATTGAACTACTACGCGTTCTGCTGGTTTTTTCAACGTAACCTTTTGACCAGTTACGTCTGTAATCTCAATTTGTTTGCCAGATTGTGCCGCATCCTTTTTCGTATCTGCTGGACCACCACAAGCTGTCATAATCATGCTCACAACTAGCAGGAGCACCGTGGCAAGATAGGCCATAAATTTCTTTTTCTTAACCATAAAAGCACCTCATATCTAAAACACAATAATTTCAAATGATAACATCAGAAAATAACTTTCAGAACCTCGGTCAATCAATCCCTATAAACACAACACAACCCTAGTTCATATGCATAAACCAGATGCCACTATAAGAGAATGGCAAGAATTTGTCATAGAACTCTTTAAGTGTAGCTTCTGGATCTACATCTTTAAACTCTTCAGGATAGAATGTTTTTGCTAAATATTCGAATACGGCCGCATCAAATACTTCGCGTGGAAGACCGTGGTGCGCAGAGTAAACTTGTTTATTTTCAACAGCTTTCAAATCACTCCAACCTTGACGTTCTGTGGTGAAAGCTTTCAATAACTCTTGAGAAGATGCTTCGGTTGCTTCAAAACCTAAACGCATAGAAGTCGGTTTTTTAGGCCAGTAAGAACCCATGATCATGATGATATCTGGGTTTTTCTCTAGAATAAATTCCGGATTAATAGGAGAGGATTTCTTAACAGCATCCTTTGTGATTACATCACCACCAGCCATAGTAGCTAATGCCCCCCAAGAGTAATTACTACTAAAGGAATTACCAAATTCTTCTGGACCATTCATGCCAACTTCAATATAAACAGTTGGTTTTGGCTTGTTAATTTTACTAACACGGTCGAGAACTCTTGTCACACGATCCGTATAGAACTTGCTAATTTCTGCAGCTCGTTCTTCTTTGCCCAAAGCCTTACCGATGGCTTCAATGGATTTTTGATGACTTTCCAATTTTTCTGCATGGTAATCTATATAAATAGTCTGGATACCAGCAGCATCCATTTTTGGTTTTACATCAGACTCGTACTGATCTTTCAAATCTACAGGAATAAAAATAACATCTGGATTTAATGCCACAACTTGCTCAGCATTAAATGTTTTATCACCGATAGTCCCCACTACTGGAATCTTAGCTAACTCAGGCATTTCAGTCGTAAAATGTTTCCACATATCCGCCCTGTAATCCTGTAAAGATGTGTCCATGCCGGCAATAACCTTCGGTGTATCCTTACCCATAAGTGCGGAAATCGTAAAGAATGGACCACCAGCACCACTCCACTGTAAGACAACTCTCTCTGCTGGCTTTTTAAGCGTTACCGTACGCCCTGTTACGTCTGTGATTTCGATAGGCTTGTTATTCTGTGCCGTGTCTTTCTTTGTCTCACCAGGGCCTCCACATGCAGCGATGAGCATACTCACAATTAGAAGAAAAATCGTGACTAAATACGCCATAAACTTCTTTTGTTTGAACATAAGTACCTCTCTTCTCTCAACTAAAACTATCACTATAAATGCACATAAAAAGCCCGTTTCCCCACGAAGAGGAAACGGGCTGTCATCTCAGTTAGACTAACTACCACGCCTAATAAGCTAGCATATAGTATGAGCTTTCAACTATGCATAGCTAGTATAAATCCATCTATATCAATCCCCATCCCTGTCTCTCGCAGGTCAATCGGCAATTGTTAATTAGGCAGTTCTCCTGGCTTCAGTTTAACGTTACTTTGCGCCTTCCCAAAAACTTCAGTGACCGAGAGCATTTCACCCTCTATGCAAAGTACCTCGCTGTTACAGTGGCGTGACCGCTTTGGCTTGTACCAAATTCTCTATTAAGTCAATAGACACCTAACCCAATCATATGTGATTTTTCTCATCGTAGCATGCGGTATATACAGTGTCAATAAACATATAGGGGTACAGCTATCCCTATAAAATCTACACTTTTCAGCTAAAAAGAAGCTAAAACTCAACCACTAAGCAGAGTTTTAGCTTCTCATTAGGACAATCTGTAGAAAGGTCCTTAAAATCCTATAATTTATTTTTATCGATTAATAACTTTTCCTCTACAATTCAAGGCGCATTTGATACCATTTGGCACCGCCATGATCCGACGTTGACGCCCCTTCATTTACAAAACCAAACTTGGCGTAATAGTGAATCTTTTCTTCCTTACAGGTTAGAATTACGCCCTTTCGGTTTTCCTCTCTGGCCAATTCTATGAAAGCCTCTATCAACTGACCACCAACACCACGATTACGGTATTCAGGCATCGTATTTAGACCAAAAATCATCTGCCATGCGCCATTGGGATTATGTAGCGAAGCATCGGCGAACATCTCATCCGTTAAGACTTCATCATCAGATACGAAGCCATCGATAAAACCAATTGGTGTAGTTTCATCAAAGGCAATTAAAAACTGACCTGCATAATGGTCTAATCGTTCCTTAAAAGCCTCACGAGGCGCCGCCTCTGCCGGAGGAAAACAAGTTGCTTCAATATATGTAACTACATCTAAATCTGCGGTTGTCGCTTTTCGTATTAATATATCCATATCCTTCTCCATCATATCTACATATCGGTTTTAGTATATACCGTTTACATAACAAAGGCTACACGCAACTCTATGTACGTGTAGCCTTTTATTAACAATTTGACCAGTTATTTGCTATACAAATTATCCGACCAATCATCTTTTCGTATATTTAGGTACATTACGATATTGCATCGGCAAGGAATTATCTTTTATTTTAAAGCCATGCTTTTCATAAAATGAAGCATTCTTACTTTCACCAATCATAACATTAATGTACAAGTAAGACTTGTAAGCCTCTTTCACCATTTCTAGCAAATGACCAGCAATACCTTGGCCATGATACTCAGGATGAACCAACACATAATTAATGAAGCATACTAGCTCGCTATCATCCATGACACGAATAAGACCGACTAAACGGTCACCGTCCCAAGCAGTAATCACGCGCGACGAATTCATCAAAGCCTTGTATAATCGGTCAGGATATTTACCTACCACCCAACGAACAGATAAAAACAGTTCTGCTACCTGCTGAGGGGTAAAGTTTTTTTCTTCGGTATAGGTAATCGCCCTATCGCCCTTAACGATATTAATCATGCTACTGCCTTTTCTAATCCATTTATCAACTATATCTTAGGTGTGTGACACAACTTCCTTAGGATTCCACCAAATTATAGCAGACCGCGAGGAAATCAAGCATTTATTGTCCTTAGATTTGGCTATGATTTCTTTTTTGATTTGTTCCTCTGCTGCTGGCGTTAAGTCTCCATAGTACTGTTCGTATATGATCTTTCGGCACTCGATTTCATCTTCTACAGTACGTTCACATCTATAATCAATGATGCTTACATTGGGTGAGCGCCCTTGTGAAAGTAACATATTATACAGAATTTGAAACTCTTGTACATCAGATTTGCTAGCTTCCCGAGGATTCTTCCAATCAGGAATGCCAGCTACGATTGCACAATAGCCTTTAGAATATTGTTCCATTTGTAAAAGCCGAGGCCACACATCAGGGAACATCCAAAGCACAAGAGATATGGTTACCAGATCAAATCGAAAATCTGGAGAGCCGTCTTGAGGTAAGTCCTGCACCAATTCTTCAATGATATTAATGTTCTCAACGTTTAATTCTTTGGCATTTTCTTTAAGGACTGCCACCATGCCCTTTGACGGCTCAATAGCAGTAACAGACTGTATGTGCTGTGCAAATGGAATAGTAAAAGACCCAGGGCCTGCACCTATATCTAGCATGGTAGAATCAGGATTTAACACACTACTCAAAGCAGCGTACACCTTACGACCAAAGTCGTAGTCATTGCTTTTACGCATGAGAGAAAAGTCATTGGCTCGCTTGTCCCAATACTCTAATAATGGATTCGCCCGAATCCCTTTCTCACGATCATAATAACTTTGTTTCCACATTTCATTCCAGAACGAAAAATCTGTAACTTGCGGTGCCATACGAAACCTCCTGACTTAATCTAAATTCCTCATTTCTCGGATAAACTCTTCTGCCTCTTGCAGATTCTTAGGGAACTCAAAATAAATACATTGCTCATGTCCACAATAAGGATTACGGAAGTCATAGCCGCTCAATAACAAATACTCGATGATTTTCCATTCTTTGTCATTAGATTTTTTAGGAGCCTTGAACTTCTCGTTCACAAAGTACATCTTGCTTTTGCATGTAGGACAAATTTTGTTTTTATTGAACAGCTCGTAGTTTGTGCCCTCCGACAAAGAGATCCTACAGTTGATACATACATTTTTATAACCCATAGCTATTTACTCCCATACGGTTTATGTTGAAAGATTTCTTTTACAATCCCTTCACCAACAATATTTCCGCCTTCCATAATAAGAAACTCAGTACCTGCTTGTAGAGCTGAATAATCTATGGTTTCATATACTGGTAAAGCGTTAGCTTGAATAGGTTTATCAAAGATGACATCTTCACCATCAATAAAATTGATACCAAGATATTCCTCAGTACCTTTTATAACAAAATGAGGATAGTATATTCCATTATTTAAATTCGGTGGAGTTCTCCTCTTCTTGCTGAAGAAAGTAACTGTACAGCCAATAGTAAAATCTAAATTACTCATTTCGGGCCTCATTCAACTACATATACCATATCACCTTTATAGTATATGTTCATTATACAATGTACGGGATTTCCTTCGGTCCATAACCATCCTTGGAATACAGCGTGACCCCAATTATAGGTCTCCGTAATGACCTCGAATTCACTATAGTCATTTTAACATAAGGCAACTTAACCTCGTGCATCTCTCCAATATTTAAATGCTATATCAATAATGTCTCTATCGCTTCCGTTCAAACCTAACCATATAATGACATAAAATATCTTCCGCTCTAAGCTTATAGATTTTTAGTAATTGATTAATTTTACTTATATCATTAAAACTTCCATTCTCACAAAGCTCTCTATAAAAATTACGAAAATTTTTTCTTAATAATTCTAATTCAATTTCAGTAATTACTCTCATATTTTCATCCGGAGAAGCATTATTTTCAATAATTTTAGAAGGATGAATTAAAATTGGTACACAATTATTTGGATATACGTATTCCCTTTCAAACCAATTTATTGCCCCTGATAATTGATTGCAATAATCTTTTTTAATGGTATCAGTTTTGGCCTCATTTTTACACTCAATAACTAAATATTGATTTGCTCCTAATGCCCATAAATTATCAGGTCCATATCCACCCGTATCTCTATCAGGTCTTGAGCATACAAATCCTAGCAATCCCCCTATTTGATTTAATCCCTCCTCAAACTTATTAGATGTACTACCCATAGATAAATTTGAAAGCACCTCGTCTATATGGATCAATAGCTCATTTAGCATATAGTCTTCACTATTAAATTGCGAACTAATAGCTTGAGCTTGTGGGATGGTATTTAATGTTCGTTGATACGCAATACCCTCTATAGGTAACAAAATAGACGAACTTAAGGTTCTACCATATTTTAATATCTCTTGCGAAAGCGCTGAATCAAATTTATTAGTATATTCAGCTTGAATTTGGCAAAGATATCCTTTCGTACTATCATCAGCCTCCCTATCTTTAACATCTTTAATAATATCTGCTGCATTCTTCCATTGCCCCTTTAAAGATTCTTCAAAAGCTTTTCTCTGAGCAATTATTTTATTATCAACTCTTAACTCACTTGAATACTTTATTTTAGATAATGTTTCTTTACAAGTTTTTATCCATTCTGGATTTTTTTCTAATGAATAATTTACAAGTTCAAAAATCTGATTAATAGAAGGCTTCAATCCTACTTCACTTACCAATAAATCCCATAATTGTTTTGATAAATCATATTGACATCTAGTTGCTACACTAAAATAATCTATACCTTTATTTCTTAACAAAACATTTGACAATTCATTTCCCATAAGAATAATACAACATTCATCATTATTAGATCGGACACCTCGTCCCATTCCTTGTTCAATTCGCTGTATTTGTTCCCTCAATAAAATTGTGCTATTAGAATCTATACTTTGAATATAACGCGCTTTAATGCTATTTAAAGGTGGAAGTCCATCAATTACTAGCAATCTACAGCAATCACCAGGCAGGTCAATACCATCATATCTATTGACTAAAATTATTTTCCCTATATGCTCACCTTTTTTTAACATATCAATAATTTGTTCAATATTATCTTTGCTCGCAGTTTGATTTCCATCTTCATCCCAAAATTTTGCCCTTGCAAAAGATGGTACTAATATCACTACATTATATTTATCAGCTATTTTCTCCACTTCTGTTTTTATATCATTCTCAGATATATCATTATTTATATGCTTTGGAAAAATAACTAACCTATCACCAATATCATTAGCATTCTCTGGCGTAATAATACAGTTCATATCATCTTTATTTAAGCCTAGTGTAGTAATAAAAACACCATCATCTGCTAATGTCGCACTCATAAATATACGACGACGAGCTTCTTTAAGGCTAGATATTTGCTCTATATCAATTCCTTTAGGAGATATCTCAATTGAAGAAGAAGTAACGATACAGTCACATGTATCTAAACTACTTTTAATTAACGGCAAACCAAAATATATATTAGTATTAGTATTATCTTTATTCTGATAATTAGATAGTAATCTATAAATATTATCTTTCTCTCTTTGCCATTCCCAATAAGGTACAAGCATAGTTTTACTCTTATCCTTTAGCTCAATAATATCAATATAACTATTGGGATTATAATCTTTTAAGTAAGCACCAAAGATATTAATTATTTCGTCATATACTTCACTTTCTACACCAATCTTAATCATAAATTGGCTAACAATCTTATCCATACAAGCATGTACATCATCAATAATAATACTACCTATGGGATAATTACTACCATCATTTCTCATACCAAAATAACTATGTCCATTTACAATGGTTTGAATAGACGTTATCAGAATCGCTTTTGAATTTGAATAGTAGTAATCTTCTTTATTATCCGTTACCCGAATACCTAAATTATTTGCTTCATTAATAACCTGCTTTACCAGATAATTATCTGGCACAACATATACTGCAGGGCCTTCACCTTCATTCAAACAACTCTGAAGCATAACCAATCCAACTACTGTTTTACCACTACCAGTATTCATTTTTAAAATTATATTTTTTTCGTTTCTCTTTTCAAACCATTTTTTCCAAACCTCACTCTGAACATCTCTAGGATATCCATAGCTAACATCTTTTGAAGGAAGTGTCATAAAAATTTCTCTTGGTTCTATTGCTTTCGGCTTAGTACTAGGATTAAGTCTTGATAAAAGATCCATAACAATGCTCCTCATGTTTTAATTACCAAACTTGTCAAATTATACTAGTAATTCATTATCATATTATTTTCTTTCATCCCTCTCTCTAAAAATTATCTATGTTCTAACACCTATTACAAAACACAAGAACTAATTTTAAATAAAAGCCTCCCATCAATTTGATGGGAGGCTTTTTATGCATACTAAAAATTCAATAACTCCCTTTCAAACTTATTCTTTTACCTTTCAGTTGAATTCAGAATTACTCAAAAAAGTACAGTTAATGAATTTATAAATCAATATTTACTTATTATTCCCACTCAATTGTAGCAGGTGGTTTAGATGTAATGTCGTACACGATACGGTTGATGTGTTGTACTTCGTTTACGATACGACGGGAGATTGTGTCCAATACGTCATAAGGGATGCGTGCCCAGTCAGCAGTCATAAAGTCTGTTGTTGTTACGCCACGCAATGCCAATGTGTAGTCGTATGTACGGAAGTCACCCATAACGCCTACAGTACGTGTAGATGTCAATACTGCAAAGTATTGGTTGATGCTTCGATCAAGGCCAGCTTTTGCAATTTCGTCACGGAAGATATAATCCGCATCACGCAAGATGTCGAGTTTGTCTTTAGTGATTTCACCCATTACGCGGATAGCAAGGCCAGGACCTGGGAATGGTTGACGCCATACAAGGTAATCAGCCAAGCCTAATTCGGAACCAAGTTCACGCACTTCGTCTTTGAAGAGGTTGCGCAATGGTTCGATAAGCCCTTTGAAGTCTACAACTGCAGGTAAGCCACCTACGTTGTGGTGAGATTTGATAACTTCCGCTTCGCCCGTACCGGACTCGATAACGTCAGGGTAGATTGTACCTTGTGCTAAGAAGTCAACGGAACCGATTTTACGACCTTCGTCTTCGAATACGCGGATGAATTCTTCACCGATAGCTTTACGTTTCGCTTCTGGATCTTCAAGACCAGCCAATTTATCTAAGAAACGTTTTTCAGCATCGACACGGATGAAATGCATGCCGGAATCTTTGAAAGCTGCTTCTACTTCGTCACCTTCGTTTTTACGCATCAAACCATGGTCAACGAAGATACAAGTCAATTGGTCGCCCACAGCTTTAGAAATAAGAGCTGCCGCAACGGAGCTGTCTACACCGCCGGACAAAGCCAATAATACTTTGCCATCACCAACGGTTTTGCGGATATCTTCAATAGCAGATTTCGCATAGTTTGCCATTGTCCATGTGCCTGTGAAGCCACAAACTTCGTACAAGAAGTTGTGAAGCATTTCTTTGCCATGTTCAGTGTGCAATACTTCTGCATGGTATTGCATAGCATATAGTTTACGTTCTGTATTTTGCATGGATGCAACAGGGCAATCCTTCGTATGTGCTACGATTTCAAAGCCTTCAGGAACCTTTGCTACATAGTCAACATGAGACATCCATACGACTTGGTCTTCTTCCAAGCCTTTGAACAATGGAGATGTAGTGTCCACTTTAGTAGGTGTTTTACCGAATTCACGGTTGTCCGCAGATTTAACTTCGCCACCCAATGTATGCGCCATAAATTGCATACCATAGCACATGCCAAGAATAGGAATACCAAGTTCAAAAATCTCTTTCTCAATTTTTGGAGAGTTTTCTTCATACACGCTGTTAGGACCGCCTGTGAAGATGATACCTTGCGGTTTCAATTCCTTAATTTTATCCAGCGCTTTGTTGTATGGATATACTTCGCAGTATACGTGATTTTCACGAACACGGCGCGCGATCAATTGGTTATATTGACCACCAAAGTCAACAACAATTACAAATTCCTTGTTTTCCATGCCTTCCTCCATATGCATCTATTTGTGAAAGTATATTCACTATTTGTTATGCCCATACATACCTGTACTGGGGCGCGTTTTTCCGAACTAAACGCTAATTTTTCATTACATTTTATTATACCATAGGAAGTATAACGACTCCATATATTCCGTATGTAG
This sequence comes from Veillonella parvula, assembly GCF_902810435.1. GTDB lineage: Bacteria > Bacillota > Negativicutes > Veillonellales > Veillonellaceae > Veillonella. The sequence continues at coordinate 255,506 of NZ_LR778174.1, read as the reverse complement.
ATTATAAATAAATCTTTAATGTTCGGATTTCTAACTATCACTCTTTAAGAGCTTTCCGTATGTAAGTCAATTTGCTAACAACGCTGAAAGATATCTAGCTATCACTTTTTAGGAGCCTCTCTCTTATACATTTTTACAGCGCCCACGGGACAGATAGAATAGCAGTCGCCACAACTGATACAACCTTTTCCAATGATAAATCGAGTTTTCCCTTCGGTGATGCATTGAACAGGACAATCCTCAGCACAAGCACCACATTTAACGCAAGTGTCATCGATATTAAACTTTAGATTTCCCATTATACATCACCTCCTATCTACGGTGTATCTGTGCCAAGCTTAACATTATCTACTTTTACTTCTTCTTATTTAATTCACTATTATACGCAATAGCAGAATAGATTGCCTTTGCCACGCCTTGGTGGTTATTGTCTGTCGTTTCATAGCGTGCCGCTTCTTTAATGTTCAGCTTGCTATTGCCCATGGCTACACCAGCGCCCGCAAAGCGTAGCATAGATAGGTCGTTTTCACTATCCCCTAGTGTCATTACCTCATCAGGGCTTAAGCCCCAATGTTTTGCCAAGGCTTCTACGGCTGTGCCCTTTGTAGTGTGGGGCAAGACGAATTCTAAATTACCTTCACTAGAGAGCAGCACATCATAGAAACGTTCACGACCTGTACCATCGTGGGATAAACCTTGGTATTCATCGCGCAAGTCTTGCAAGATACGTTGACGCATCGGTTCATCACCGTAGAAGATCTGAATCTTCTCAGGCCCTTCGTCTAAGGATTCCATATGAGCTAGCAAATCACATACCATTGTCCGCGTAGCCAAGATAAATGGACGAATATTGGGTCTAAAGAAGAAATTGGATTGCTCTATTTCACATTCAGACATCTTTACCTTTGCTGCTTCGTTGCCTTCCGCCAATGCATAGTGGTCGTATGTTGCGCCTGGCAGGCGAGTGTCTCCTGTACCAGAAATCTGATTTTTTGTAATAGGCAGATGATTATCCATCATGCCATGTGACCCCTTTTTATCTCCTTCATTGCGTTCGCTAGCACATACGCCTAAGCGTTCAGGTGTAATACATCTAGACGGAGGATACATGCCAAAGATTTGGTCTTTCACATAGGCCTCTACATAAACGCCATAGGTTAACAGTTTGCGCAACAAATGTAGTGCTTGTTCTTTATCAAAACTTACGTGGAATAGACTGCGGTTTTCATCCTTATCCATCACATAAGCGCCATTGGTGCACATGAAATAGCGCAAGCACGGCAGTTTTTCAATGACATCATTCATCTCATTCCAAGCGCGGCCAGAAGCAATGGCTACGCAGATGCCACTTTCACGAGCGGCACGAATCGCCTCAATAGCATCCTCAGGAATTGCCTTTGCATCGGTTACCAAGGTGCCATCTACATCAGATGCGATGAATCGAATGGGCTTATCCCCAGTGAGGCCTATATAATTTTTTATTTCTAATGTTTCAGTCGTGGCCATACATCCTCCTTCTGTTCCTTCTATTCCCTTTATTCTTTTTATTCCTTCTATTCCTTCTATTTAGAATTATTAAATTCGGCTACAATTTCTTCTAAGATTTCTGGGTGTTCTACCAATCGCAATACTGTGCCACCAATGATATTTGCACCGTCGATGATAGTTTGTTCAATGGTAGGCTCTAACATGGCAGCAGCAAATTCTTTAGAATGACACACCTTTGGCTCGCCTACCAAGCGCAATTTAGGATGGAATGCCGCACATTGATAACTTACATTGCCAATATCTGAGCTACCTCCAAGAGCTGCTGGGCCAGGCTCAAAATCGAGGCCCATATCGGCCATTACCTCTTCGATAAGCGCTGTGCCACGATTGTTTTGGTTCATATCATCATAAGGATTGCCGTAAAACTCTACATCCACAGTTGTACCTGTACAAAGGGCCCCCCCTTCAAAGATTTTTTTGATTTGCTCAGATAAACCATTCAAGTACTCACGCTCTGTGTGACGCACGGTGACCTCTAGTTCACCGAAGGCGGGAATCACATTGGATGCGGTACCTCCAGAAATGATCCATGTGCCGATGCGCGTTTCAGGGCGCACTTGTTGGCGCATCATATCCATAGCATGGATGGCAAGTTGCACACCATTTACCGCATTGACGCCATTCCAAGGCTCACCAGCTGCATGGGCTGGCTTACCGTGATACTTAGCACGGAAGCAGTCGAGTGCCAAGAATTGTGAGTTAGGACGCGTTTCTTCGCCGTCGAGATGCACCATAATGGCAAAATCGTATTCTTTGAACACCCCTGCATTGCACATATCCACCTTACAGCCCATCGCTTCTTCGTCTGGTGTACCGATAATATCGATGTCCATGTTGAAAGCTACGCCTTCTTGTTGCATTTTATGTAGTGTCAATGCAGCTAGCACGCTCATAGAGCCGCTGGCGGAGTGACCGCATGCATGGCCTACCTCTGGCAGTGCATCGTATTCACAAAGTATGGCTAAACGACCTTTTGGGTTGTCTACTTTCACAACAGACGACTTAAAGGCAGTTGGCAAATCACAGAATTCATAGATTACGTCCATGCCGTGTTTTTCGAGAACAGCGCCTATGGTTTTAACGGACTCAAACTCCTGACTGGAAATCTCAGGATTCTTGGCTAATGTGTAATTAATGGTAAACGCATCAGGTGCGAAGCTTTTACAAAGATCAGCAAAAGTAGTTGTAAGGGACATATTGCCTCCATGTATATAACCACATTATTGTAAAGGATTATAATACTCTACAATAAAGAATAAAAAACTCGTTTACTCTTAATTATACAATGTTATTGCCTATTGGTGTAAAATTCCGTACAATATAAACAGAAATGTATAAACCATGTATATGGATGTTTGAGGAGGATACTATGTTTAAGTTCAAAAAATTGACAGCCATCGCCCTCGTAGCGGTAGCAGCAATGGGTTTATTGGCTGGTTGTGGCAACGACAAACCTAAAATGACACAACAAGAAGGTGTATTGCGTGTAGGTTCTGAAACTACATTCCCACCATTCGAATTCACTGAAGGCGACAAATACGTTGGTTTCGACGTTGATTTGTCCGAAGCAATTGCTAAAAAACTTGGTTTAAAAATGGAATTCAAATCCATGGGCTTCGATGCTTTGATTCCAGCAGTTCAATCTGGTGATATCGACATGATCGCAGCAGGCATCAATGCTACACCTGAACGTGAAAAAGCATTGGACTTCTCCGATGTATACTTCGACCAAGGCGGTTTCATCACAGTTGTTCGTAAAGACAACACAACAATCCACAACATGGATGAATTAGCAGGTAAAACTGTAGGCGCTCAAATCGGTACAATCCCGGTTGAAATGGCTCAAAAAATTCCTGGTACAACAGTAAAACAAATCGATTCTAATGCTAATATCTTCATGGAATTGAAAGCTGGTACAATCGACGGTGCTATCATCGATAATGCAGTTGCTATGTACTACCTCAAACAAGGTGCTGATCAAGACCTTAAACTTGTAGGCGAACCTACTAAAGCTGAAGGTACAGTTCTTGGCGTGAAAAAAGGCAACAAAGCTTTACAAGAAGCTGTTAACAAAGCTCTTAAAGAACTTAAAGAAGACGGCACTTACCAAAAAATCTACAACAAATGGTTCGGCGATTACAACAAAAAATAATATGTATTCCTAAGAACTAGGATACATAATAACCCCTCTGAAAGATTGCAGACATCACATAAAATTTGTGACAGCAGATTTTCTTCAGAGGGGATTTTTTTATCATTTGAATCCAATACATGCTGAAGGCTCTGTATTATGCATAGATATAAATTAGAAATAGGCTAGTATATTGTGAGAACAGGTAATCGATAGCAGTATGATATCAATAGAGAACATGCAGATATACTAGTATTTTCTCTTTTACGGTACCTCGCGTTCGTTATATAATAAATATGTATTTACTGTATACATGTATAAAAGGAGGCCTAATGGCACAGTACTTTACGGAACGCCTGCAAAAGGTCTTCCACATGATTTTTACATCCTACAATCAAAAAATGGCTCAAGAAGGCTTACGTCAATTGGAGCTCATCGTCAATAATCAGCAAAATCCAAGTCAACTAAAAGATAGAGCCTTACGAAACGACAAGACAAGCCGTCTTGAAAGTGATATAGACACTAAAGAGGACGCTCTCAAGATAGCCAATGACCCAGAGGCTCGAGAGCTAGGTGACGCCTATGCACTCTTGGCACGCGTCTATGCAGGGCCTCGCTTTACCTGGGAAGAGTCTAACTTTCCAGAGGATAATATGCGCACCTATCAGTGCTTGCATGATAGCATTCGCCGCTGTAGCCCTATCGGCACATTACAAGCTTTGCGCATTAAAGGCTCCATTACGCCTACCGTAGAGAAGGATATGCAAATTTCCTTCGACGAAGCATTTCGCATTGTCTATGATTACGCAAACCAAGGCGATGCCTATTGCCAATATGTTATAGGCAATGTCTTTTTCTGGCGTGATGATAATCGCATCAGCTCCGCTGAGACTATGCTAACACCTCCGCCTATGAGTTGGACTAAACGCATTCAAAGAAGCCTTACAGCAAACTCTGTGCAGGATCGCATCGCCGCTTTGCAAGGCACTGTGCCAGATGAAACATTACAAGAAAATGCATCTAACCTTGCGAAAGAGTGGTTTAACAAGGCCCTCGACAACGGTCTTGCTATGTTCCAAGGGAACTTGCGCAATATCTATATCGATGAAGCCGATTTCAGCAATGCGCGCCGTGTCGCTAGGACTGCGGCCGAACTTGGCAACCCTGCCATGATGTTATATACAGGCCTCGACTGCCATGAAAATGGTAAATTCGAGGATGCTTTCACATGGTTCACTAAAGGTGCCGCCTTAGGTCAATCTGAAAGTATCGCAGAATTAGCGGATTATTACTATCATTTCTATGATGCTAAAGCGTTACGTTCTACGATTCCCTACGATCCGGTAAAGGCTATCGGTCTCTACCGCCGTGCGGCAACGAAACAGTTTAGTGATGCAGGGTACACCGCCTTACAGGCAGCCTTTGGCTATATCTTTCACATAGGCCACCTGCCTCTTGACTGGGGTCTCATTGCAGATTTAACACATATGGCGGCTACAAAAGATCGCTTCATATTCGCCTTGCCCTATATCGGATACATGCGAATCCACGGTTTAGGGGTAACGAAAAATATACGCTTTGGTGTGCAATCATTACTACGTGTCTTAGACGAGGAACAACGAGCCTTTGAAGAGGAGAATCGCGTTCTGTTCTATGATATTACACGCGCTTTAACACGTGTTGCTTTAGGTTATGCCTACGAAAAAGGCTATGTAACTGGCAAACCAGATTTAGATCAAGCCGTATCCTATTACGAGCAATCCCATCAATATATCTTATCTCATAAAGCCAATTTAGATCCGGAGCTAAAAGATATTCCTATCGATGACGAAGCAGAAGAACGCTTAGCAGCCTTTGAAGAGGTCGATGGTCATTGGCAATACAAAGAAGGTATTGCCGAGTCAACTACTACGGTGCGCCCTGCGCCTACCAACAGGCCTCAAAATGCGGCCCGCTTATCTGTAACCATGGACGACTTCCTATGGGATACAACCTTGTACGACTGGCAAACCATTGAAACCGCCTTAGAGTCACAAGAAGAAATGAAGCTCAGCTTTTACAATCATTTCCTATCCGTCCCAGATACATTGCGCAATATCTTTAAGGTCGATGTAAAACGGATGCTACGAGATCACTATCAAATAAGGCTACATGGTTATGATCCATCAGAAGGACATGAAATTATCTACAAGTCCATTTACGACAAAGAAAATACCATAAACCTATTGAAAGAGCTTTACGATAATCATCAATTGCCTAGCCTCGAAGATAATTGGACTATCGAAAAGAACGAAGAAAAGCCAACCTGGCATTACGTGCTCGATGTGGATCAACAGCCGTTTTTGCTAGAGGAATACGATGATGCAAACGCTATGATTCAGGCTGCCTTGCAAGGATTAAAAGAGAAAAAGTACGAACAAATTAATATTCGTACTCATGACTTTGTGGGCCCATCCTATTTCATTTTTAAAGGCAAGCAATCGACCCCATTTAGAGTGCAGCTCTATCTGAAAGAGTCCGCCCGTCATACCATCGATGACGATGGAAACCAACAAGACACACCTGGTAAGACCTACTTATTTGAACAATATGTGGGGAACGAGGTGTCCTTAAACTATTGGATTCAAAAAACAATAAATACCTTGGAAATCCCTGAACTAGATAATTGGAAACAGTTAACAGTACCAAAGGATTTACAAACATAAAAAAGACCATCCCCAGTGAACTGCAATCCAAAAATTGTGTCCAATTTTTGGAAGCGAAGTTCAGAGGATGGTCTTTTTTTTATTATAATGTTTTTACAACATCGGCACAGCGTGCACAAAGTGTAGGATGTGCACTATCTTGACCTACTGTATCGCGATGAATCCAGCAACGTTCACATTTTTCGAGACCAGAGGCAACAACAACTGTAGCAACACCGGTTTCTTCGTCTTTTACAGCCTCTGCTGGTGCAGCGCCGTTCACGATGTGAGCTTCGGATACGATAACGAGTTTAGCCAAGCCTTCTTCACCAAGGGCGTTCAATGCGTCGAATGCAGCACCTTCAGCGTATACTGTAACGGATGCGTCTAATGGATGACCGATTGTTTTGTCTTGACGAGCAAGTTCCAATGCTTTTTGTACAGATGTACGCAAGTCTAACAATTGGTTCCATTTGTCAGCCAATTCTTGGTTGAAGTGTTCTGGATGACCTTGTGGCCAATCTTGAAGCATAACGGATTCGCGCATGCCCTCTTCTTTAGGCATGTATTTCCAAACTTCTTCCGCTGTGAAAGAAAGTACTGGAGATACCATGGCTACCAATGTTTTCAAGATTTCGTACATCGCTGTTTGAGCAGAACGACGAGCTACATCGTTTTTGCTTTCAGCATACATTGTATCTTTCATTACATCAAGGTAGATGGAACTCAAGTCCACTGTACAGAAGTTATGAATTGCATGGTACAACATGTGGAATTCATAGTTTTCGTACGCATCAGTAACCTTTTGACGCACTTCTTCTAAGCGTAGCAAAGCCCATTTATCGAATTCGGACATATCTGCGTAAGCCACTTTATCGGTATTCGGATTGAAGTCATCCAAGTTGCCGAGCAAGAAGCGGAATGTATTACGGATCTTACGGTATACTTCGGATAATTGTTTTACGATGTCTTTGGACAAACGTACGTCTGCTTGGTAATCTGCAGAGGATACCCACAAACGCATTACATCGGCACCGTATACATCGATGATGTCGCTTGGAGCCACTGTATTACCTACAGATTTAGACATTTTGCGACCTTCACCGTCCACAACGAAGCCGTGAGTCAATACGGAGTTGTACGGTGCTTTACCAGTTGTGGCTACTGCAGTCAACAAGGAAGAGTTAAACCAACCGCGATGTTGGTCAGAACCTTCAAGGTACATAGCACATGGTACGTCAAGATCATTAACTTCAAGTACGCCAGCCCAAGAGGAACCAGAGTCGAACCATACGTCCATGATGTCTGTTTCTTTTTTGAACTCATCATGACCGCAATGAGGACATTTGAAGCCTTCTGGCAATAATTCCTTAGCGCTGTGAGCCCACCAAGCATCGGAGCCTTCTACAGCTACTTTTTCTTGCAATGCTTTGATAGTATCATCGTTGATGATGTGCTCGCCACAGCTTTCACAATAGTAAATAGGAATTGGCACGCCCCAAATACGTTGACGAGAAATTACCCAGTCACCACGGTCGCGCACCATGTTGAAGATGCGGTCATGGCCCCATTTAGGAATCCATTGCACTTGGTTGTCGATTGCATCAAGCGCTTGTTGACGGTACCCATCTACAGAGGAGAACCATTGTTCTGTAGCGCGATAGATGACAGGATTTTTACAACGCCAGCAGTGAGCGTATTGGTGACGCAAGCTAGATTTGTGAAGCAATGCATTATTGTGCGCCAAGATTTTAATAACAGGCACCTCTGCATCGTGAATTTCCACGCCAGCCAATGGGAATTCAGTATCGCCATAACGGTTGTCATCTACTTGTTTAGTATAGTTACCAGTTTCGTTAACAAGAGAAATGATAGGAAGCTCAGTTTTACCTTCCTTGTTATAACGCATAACGATGTTAAAGTCGTCTTCACCGTGTGCAGGCGCTGTATGTACGCAACCAGTACCGGCTTCAAGTGTTACATGGTCACCGCATAATACAGTGGATGTACGTTCTACGAATGGATGTTTAAATTCAGCTAATTCTAAGTCTGCCCCAGAGAAGCGGTTTACGATTTCGTAGTTTTCGATACCAATATCTTTCATAGCTGCGTCAACAAGTTCAGTAGCCATCAAGTAGTATTCGTCGCCTACTTTTACCCAGCCATATTCAAGCTCAGGGTTAACGGAAATAGCTACGTTGGCAGGCATTGTCCAAGGAGTAGTTGTCCAAATAACAGAGTATGCTTGTTTTGAATCTACGCCAGCTGGCAATGTGACCTTTTTCTCGGATACGTAAGGGAATTTTACGTAAATGGAGAAGGATTTTTTCTCAGCATATTCGATTTCTGCCTCTGCCAATGCAGTTTCGCAGTGCGTACACCAGTATACAGTTTTAAGACCTTTATAGATGTGACCGCGTTTTGCCATTTCGCCGAAGATGCCAAGTTGTTTAACTTCGAACTCAGGACGCAATGTCAAATACGGACGGTCCCATTCGCCTAATACACCAAAACGAATGAAATCTTGTTTTTGTGTTTCTACGCATTCTAATGCATATTCCTTACATTTATTGCGCAAGTCCAATGGATCCATTTCATGACGGTTAAGACCAGTGTTTTTAATAACCGCATGCTCGATTGGTAAACCATGTGTATCCCAACCAGGGATGTAGCGAGTATAATGACCAGTCATTGTTTTATATTTCATGATGATGTCCTTCAACGTTTTGTTGAGGGCATGACCGATATGCAATTTACCGTTCGCATATGGAGGGCCATCATGCAAAATGAAAGGTTTTGCGTCTTTACGCAACTCCAAACGTTTTTGATAAATCTTGTTATCTTCCCAGAATTTTAAGATTTCTGGTTCGCGCTTAGGCAAATTGCCGCGCATTGGGAATTCTGTTTCAGGCAAATGTAACGTCTTACCGTAATCCATGCTGTTGCTCCTTTTACATAAAAAAATCGCCCGCCCCCGAAGGGACGGACGTCATATCCGTGGTACCACCCTACTGACTCTCGTTACTTGTGAAAGCCACTTAAACATATAACGGTGTTCACCGGCGGCGTTGCCGCTTGCTCCAAAGTGATCCGCAAATCTCTAGATTTCCAAACCTTTCAGCCCATGAGTTTGGTCTCTACTAAATCCGTCTGAGACATGCCGTCTTTTTCAACGCAATATTCATATAATAGATAATTATAGGACTCAAACGGGGAAATTGTCAAATACTTCATTTCTAAATTTAACAGAACCTACATCCCCTATTAAGCAAAAGAAAAAGCCTACTTACGTAGGCTTTATTGTATATACAATTATTAGATTGCACTCATGAGAATTAATTCAAGAATAATAATTGCAATGCACACGTACATGAATTTACGATCCATGTCGTCAGTTGGAGTTTCTTTAAGACCAGTGCGAGCGGCTTCTTCAGCAGTAATTACTTCATAGCTCATTGGAGATCCGTATTGGTTATCACCTTCATCACCCTTTTGAGCGAGTAGATAAATAACATAGATAATACCAAATGGAATGAAGCTAATCAAAAGCATCCAACCACTTTTACCAATGTCATGTAAACGACGAGCAGCAAGACCAATGGAAGGCAATAGAATTGCAAGATTATATACTATGGAAATAAGACCTACAACACTTGCTAGCGCAGTATCCATTACAAGAGCACTCAATACATTGAAGATACCAGCAATAACAATTGTGATACCATAGAAACGCCAATATTCACTGCGGCTTGCACGACCTTTGAAATTAGCATAATTACCCATAATCGTATGTTTAAAATTATCTACATACGAAAGATTTTTGATAGACAAATCAGTCATAATCTTCTCTCCTCTAGAAATAACAAATAAATTCTTCTTGAAAATATTATATCATTACTGTTGACGATTTTGAAAATGAATGTCTATATGTTTTGGGAATAACTTATGCTTTATATTTCATTATAGGATACATCATAAACTACATCGCACTAGTCATAAGTAGTTTATCTACCAAGAACCAGAGTACAAAGATAGCGCAGAATAGTCCTGCTGTTAGTCCCATAGATGGCGTAGTATCAATAAGACCTAATTCACGGGCCATTTGTTTTGTTACGACCACTTGACCTGTAGGGGGACCAAAGCGATTTGGTTGGCTTTCACCAGGCAGAGCCATAAGGATCAACAGGATAATAGTCCCTATTACAGGGATGAATCCAATAAATACGAGGCCCCCTGAGCGGCCTTGATCGTGTAAACGTCGCACTGAAACAGCCACGCCAGGGATAACCATAATCACGGACAAGAGGACAAGGATGACCAAACCAAAACCTACGCCTACTACGCTAGATAGTGGACTAATATAGCTCAAAAAAGCACAAGTAAATAGAATGGCCACAAACAACAATTGATAAACTAACAAGAAATGCCAATATTCACTACGACTTGCACGACCATCAAAATCAGCATATTTATAAACCAAACATTGTTTAAAGTTTTCAATCAAGCCTAGATTGTATTTATCTAACGAGATTTGTGGTCTACTAACATGCCCACATTCTGGGCAGTAACAATCTGTTTTCAACACTTCATGTCCACAATAGGGACAAGATTTCATAATAAACTCCTTCTAGCTACAAACAGAAATCAGCAAAGATTACGATGTCCTGCTGTACTTAACACATATAACAACTAAGATATTCTTTATTTATTAATATCTAAGTTTTTAAATTCATTTGAAATTCATTTTACTATAAAGTGTTATATTGTCTATAAAGGAGATGTTAAACTTTTATAAAATAAAATAATGAGATTGTTAATAAATACAGGTATCTATTACATGTATCCATTCCCATTAATACCATACCATAATATCTCTCTAATGATATCGGCAATAATAATAGATTGGATAATAAAGATGGCAATCCCCATCGCCCAATCTTGACGACGGGATGGAGTTTCTTCTAGTCCTGTAGCCTTGCTAATCTCAGGAGTGATAGGTGTATAGCCGGTTCTTTCACCATATGAATTCTCTCTTTCATCGCCACGACGCAATTCGTAAACGAGGAATATAAAGAAGCCTATAACAGGAATAAATGAGATTAGCTGTGTCCAACCGCTCCGACCAATATCATGCATACGCCGCGCTGTGATAGCTATATTGGGAATTATAAAGAAAAGAGATACCCCTACAGCAACATTATCAATAAGTGTTTCATAATTAGGAAAGCCCAAGGTACTACAAAGTAAAGCTAAAATCCCAAGTAATCCTTGTATCAAGGTAACGCCTGCCACGAATCGCCAATATTCACTACGGCTAACACGGCCGTTAAAATTAGCATAATTTCTAATGCCTAATTTGAAGGCATCAGTATAATTCAAATCATATATATTTATGGTTGACATAACCTAATCCTCCTCCGCGGCTTCAATAGCAACAATGCCCCAGCCTTTGCCTTCATTATGCAAACGAACTAATAGGGGCTCTAGATTATCTTCAAAGGTAACGGTAAAGCCCATATAATTTACAACAATATCATCATCTTGGTCTTGAGAAACATAGTCAAGCTGTATCGCTTTCACCTTAGGAACCTCGTCCTTAGTCATGGCTTGTTCCCATAGTTCAAAGGTACCATATCGCTCCATAGCACGAGCGCTCAAATAACGATATGCACCACGATAACCCTTTTTATTGAGGTCTTCATAATAATTACTTACCACAGTACGCCCCTCTGTTGTAGCCGTTTCACTTTGTAAAAGACGATTGGCTTGTTTCGTTAACGAACTAGGTTCCAAATTGGCATAAGCAGTCTCTTCTACCATAAAATTATGATTAATCATTGTACTACCTGCACTAGTGGCTAGGCATCCTAATACCAATATGGCCACAATAAAGAGGCCCGATACGGAACGTTTTTCCTCTAATTCATTAGATACAGGCGATGTGCGCTTACAGAATAGATACAATAATGCAAACCAGCCTAAAAAAGGAACCAATAGCAAAATCATCAACATTGGATCATTATTAGAGTCTCGCAACCGTCTTGCCATTAGCATAATCTTCGGCAAGCATAACAGGATGGACAATACAAATAATACGCCGCCACCGATAGAGACAGCATAAAGAAATCCGTACGGTATGTAGGTTGCAAGACCTGTAATACATATAATTAAGCCATATACAAAGGATATAGCACTTATGGTGAGCCAAAAATCGGCTGTATTGGTACGTCCTTTACTGTTTGCATAGTTTTCCACTAGCTCACGATAGAGGATTTCGTATACTCTCTGTTTCATAAAACTCCTACCATAATCTTAGATAATAAACATATATAGATATACCTATTATACTATGATTTATCAACTTAGTTGATTCATTTTTTGTTCATGAAATATGCCTATACTACAGATATATTTCTTACAACTAAAATTCGTGCAATCAATTATACAGGAGATAATTATGAAAGCTAAATTAATGAAAGCAATAGCCTTAGCCAGCTTAGGCGCCTTCTTAACAGTTGGTATTGGTGCCAATGTAGCCCAAGCTAAAGATTACCACTTCAAAATCGGTGAAAATCATCGCATGGTAAAAAATGATGATGGCACAGTAGATAGCAGCGCTCATCCATGGTACAAAGTAAAAGAGAAAAAGCACAGAAAACATAGAATATCTAAACGTGAAAAGCATGATAAAAATGCAACAGCAAAACGCAGTGAACAACATCAACGTTCTGAATCCTCTAATGACTAAGCCTTGCGCATAATACATATTACTAGCCCTAAAAACACAAAACTACATTAACCAACCAATGAAAAGGACGTTATACATTGTATAACGTCCTTTTATGTTATCCCCTATATAATTTTTCCCAAGGCTATATGAGTTATTATGTTATGCGCCAGCCTTTAGAACAGCTTGTTTCATGGATTGTACGTAATCAAACAACGCTTGATCCGCATGTTCACCGTGTTCTGCCACGATTTTAACGATGGCAGAGCCTACGATGGCTCCATCGGATACGCGCGCCATAGCTTCCGCTTGTTCTGGCTTAGAAATACCAAAACCAACAGCTACCGGGATATCCGTATATTTGCGAATCATTTCAACAATGGATTTAATATCCGTCTTAATTTCACTGCGCATACCTGTAACGCCAAGTGAGGATACACAGTATACAAAGCCTTCTGCGTCTTTGGCGATCATTTCGATGCGGTTTTCAGATGTTGGCGCAATTAAGGATACAACTTCAACACCATGCTTATGAGCCACACTAGCGAGCTCGCCTTTTTCTTCAAACGGCATGTCTGGTACGATAACACCAGAGATTCCCACCTCTTCACAGAGGGTAAAGAATTTTTCACGACCAAATACATAAATAGGATTCAAATAGGTCATGAATACGAGCGGTATAGTCACCGCATCATCACCTGTACGCAGACGACGCACCATATCGAAGATATCATTGATTTTTACGCCTGTAGATAATGCGCGTGTACTTGCTTCTTGGATAACTGGTCCTTCCGCTGTGGGATCGGAGAAAGGAATACCGATTTCCACCATGTCTGCACCGGCTTTCACCATAATACGAATATAACGTTCTGTATTTTCAATACCGTGATCACCAGCGCTAATGAACGGGATGAATGCCTTGCCCTTTGTGAAAGCGTCTTTAATTTTACTCATGAAGATCCACCCCTCTATATTTCGCCATAGCCGCTACGTCTTTGTCACCACGACCAGATAAACAAATAATAATGATGTCGTCCTTGCTCATAGTAGGAGCAATTTTACGTGCATGTGCCACCGCATGAGCACTTTCAATCGCAGGAATAATACCTTCCAAGCGAGATAAATATTCAAAGGCATCTACTGCTTCGTCATCTGTAACAGGCACATATTCAGCACGACCGCTATCGTGCAAGTACGCATGTTCAGGACCGATACCAGGGTAATCGAGACCTGCAGAGATAGAATATACTGGAGCAATTTGGCCATCTTCATCTTGGCAGAAGTAAGATTTCATACCGTGGAAAATACCAACAGACCCCTTCGCGATTGTCGCCGCATGTTCCTCTGTATCGATGCCACGACCTGCTGCTTCACAACCGATGAGACGAACACCTTCATCTGGAATGAAGTGATAGAACATGCCCATCGCATTGGAGCCGCCGCCTACGCAAGCCATAACAGCTGTTGGTAATTTGCCTTCTGCTTCAAGGATTTGCTCACGCGCTTCGCGGCTGATAATAGATTGGAAATCGCGTACAATCATAGGGAATGGATGAGCACCCATAACGGAGCCCAATACATAGTGCGTATCGGACATGCGGTTTGTCCATTCGCGCAACGCTTCGGAAACCGCATCTTTCAATGTACTAGTCCCTGTTGTTACTGGATGCACCTTAGCGCCTAGCAATTCCATACGATATACGTTAAGTGCCTGACGTTCACAGTCCTCTGCACCCATGTATACTTCGCATTCCATGCCCATCAATGCAGCGATAGTAGCCGTTGCCACGCCGTGTTGACCTGCGCCGGTTTCAGCAATAACGCGTGTTTTACCCATCCGTTTTGCCAATAACATTTGGCCAATTACGTTATTCAACTTGTGAGAACCAGTATGGTTTAAGTCCTCACGTTTTAAATAAATTTTGGCTCCCCCAAGGTCCTTTGTCATACGGTCCGCATAGTATAACAGGGATGGACGACCTGTATATTTTTTATGTAACTCCTCAAGTTCATGTACGAAATCAGGATCATCTTTGTACTTATTGTACGCCTCTTCCAATTCGATAACTGCATTCATCAATGTTTCTGGCATAAATTGACCCCCAAAGGAGCCAAAATAGCCATGTCTTTGTTCACTCATATAACTTACCTTTCTATATACCATTCCTGCTAGCACGCCATACTATGGCATTGCTATTGTTCTCACAATGTTAGTGAAAGCTTTTATCTTCTCATCGTCCTTCACGCCTTCTGTTTCAATGCCGCTACTGATATCGATGCCGTACGGTCGAACCGTACGAATGGCACGCGCCACATTGGTGCTATCGATACCACCAGCGAGCATAAACGGTCGTTCAAACTCATCTAACGAGGACCAGTCGAATACTTCACCCATACCGCCCCGCTCGTCTTTGTGATATGCATCAAACAAGAGCATATCTGCTCTGCTATCGATCCACGCCTCTGCATCTGCAGCACTACGGATTTGAACAGCCTTCCAAACCTCTACATTAGTACGTTCTTTTAAGGATTGGATGAAAGCTTCATCTTCATCACCGTGCAATTGCACCGCATCAAGATTTACTTCTGTGGCAATCGTAACGAGATTATCTAGCGTTTCATTGACAAAAATGCCTACCGTTTTAATAAATTCTTGATGTATAAGTATCTGATTACTGCATTGTTCTGCGTCTCTGTTATATCGATTTGCGTATTGTTTATGTAGTTCTTCAACTAAGGTTTTTGCTTGGTCTACAGTGACTTGTCGTTTACTTGGTGCAAATACAAGGCCCATGTAGTCTGGTTTTGCCTCTACTACAGCAGGGATTGTTTCAACCTTGGAGATACCACACATTTTAACCTTTGGTGTGTAATAGGTTGAACCATAGAGATATGCCAGTTTTTCCACCTTGTTAGGGGAACGCATGAAGGTTTCCCCCATCAAGGCTACTCCGATATTGTTATCCCGCAATACTTGGATGTCCTCTGGCGTTTCAAGTCCACTTTCAGATACGAAGATTACATCGTCTTGCACGAGATTACGCAAGCGCACACTATTTTGTACATCTACAGTGAAGTCCTTGAGATTACGATTGTTAACGCCAATAATGCGGGCACCGCAATCGATAGCCATTTGTACCTCATGTTCATCATGGGCCTCTACCAAAGAGGATAAGCCAAGAGAATCTGCTAATTCACGGAACTTTGTCAGCGTAGGCACATCGAGGCATGCACAGATTAATAGGATTGCACTAGCGCCCCATACCTTTGCTTGGTAGATTTGGTATTCATCGATGATAAAGTCTTTACGAAGCACAGGAATTTTTACGGTGCTTGCAATTTCTTGCAAATATTTTTTATCACCCTTAAAGAAATCTGGCTCCGTCAAAACAGAGATAGCCGCAGCACCAGCCACTTCATATTCTTTGGCGATGTCTAAATATGGGAAGTGCTCAGCGATGATGCCTTTTGATGGAGATGCCTTCTTTACTTCGCAAATGAAGTTGAAGTCTTGTTGACGAAGGGCTGCTTCAAAAGGAAATCCTGTATCAGATGGTAAGGCTAAAGCCGCTGCTTTCACAGACTCTGGAGATTCCACCTGTTTTTCTTGGACTACCCGAATTTTGGTCGCCTCTATAATCTTATCTAAAATCAATGGTTACACCTCGTGGGTTGCTTTCACAAACTGTTCCATTGTAGCAAGCGCCTTGCCAGAGTCGATCATATGTTTCGCCTCTTCAATGCCCTCTGCTAATGTAATGCCATCTTTTGCAAGGTAAATCGCCATGCCAGCATTGAGAAGAACTGCGGTACGTTTACCGCCTTGCTCACCACCGAGAACGCGGCGTGTAATCTCAGCATTTACTGTTGCGTCGCCGCCTTCAAGCTCAGTTTTATCAGCGTATTCGAAACCATATTCCTTAGGATCGAATTCGTAATTTGTGAAAGTACCATTATTAATTTCGCATACGTACGTTTTGTTGGTAGCTGTAATCTCATCTAGACCGTCGAAGCCATGTACCACGGCACCGCGTTTAACACCAAGATTAGCCAATACGCGAGCCAACGGTTCTACCAGAGATTTATCGTACACACCCATCAACTCCACAGTTGCGCCTGCAGGGTTTGCCAACGGTCCTAGGATATTGAACACCGTACGAACGCCCAACGCCTTACGTACAGGACCTGCATACTTCATAGCTTGGTGATATACAGGAGCAAACATAAAGCACATATTGGCTTTGTTAAGAACCGCTTCGTTTTGCTCGCCGTTAAGCTCTAATTTAGCGCCCAACGCTTCAATTAAATCTGCAGCACCACATTTACTAGATACACTGCGGTTACCATGTTTCGCTACAGGAATACCTGCTGCAGAAATGATAAAGCCAGAAGTCGTAGAAATATTAAAAGTATTAGCCTCATCACCGCCAGTACCTACGATTTCTACAACTGTACCTTCATGAGGCACAGAACCAGCCTTCTCGCGCATAACCTCAGCAAACGCCGTAACCTCATCTACAGTTGGGCCTTTCGCTGCAAGGGCGCATAAGAAACCAGCCATAGGAACCTCGGCTACATCGCCGCTCATAATTTTGTTCATTGTATCTTTAGCAAGGTCGTAAGATAAATCCTGACCATGCGTTACTGCATATAATGCGTCTTTAATCATTTTATATCTCCTTTTGAGGATATCTATTAAATTGATGCCAAATCTACCTAGTCGGTAACGATTGGGTCATGACCTCAGCCTCCAAGTGGCCACCCCCCCGCTATGCGGGGCGCCAAGTCGACTTCGCACATAACCCAATCGTATTTATTCAGCTAAAAACCATACCAATTTAATAGATACCCCTCAAACAAACTATTATCAAATGATCCTGCACATTATATGGAGTAACGTACAGGTCATTTCTTTATAGGGTGGTGGGAATGGTGGTGCTTTGCACCACCTCTTTCTATATTAGAGGTTCTGATTCGCATATTTCTTTAGAAAAATATAGTTACTGTTCGATATATATATATATTGTAGAGGGGCTATTAAGTAGGTAATGCCAAGGTTGAGTTGGCAGGAAATAAGGTCATAAGGAACGACTTGGCGGCCCCACGTAGTGGGGTGGGTGGCCATCGGAGTTCCGAGAGGCCTTATTTTTGCCTCACCGTGTTAATACTTAAAAATAGCCCCTCGAATACCTAAATTAGACAGTAGCTATTTTTCTAGGAAATTGCGAATCATTTGTTCCCCGTTCGGTGTCATGATAGATTCCGGATGGAATTGCACACCGTAGATTGGGTAGTCTTTGTGTTCTACGCTCATTACTTCGCCGTCGTCTGTAATGGATGTAACGATGAGTTCGCTTGGCATGGTTTCGTCAATGATTGCCAAGGAGTGGTAGCGTGCTACTTCGAATTGTTCAGGTACATCTTTAAGGATTTTGGACGGGTGTACTTGTTTGGCTACGCTTTGTTTGCCGTGCATAACTTGCTTAGCGTAGGAAACGGTACCGCCGAATACTTCGCCGATGGCTTGGTGACCGAGGCATACGCCGAGGATTGGGAATTCACCTTTGCATTCGCGCAATAGGTCTTCGTATACGCCCGCATCAGCTGGTCTGCCAGGTCCTGGTGAAAGTATCACATAGTCTGGTTTCAACGCACGGATTTCTTCAACTGTTAATTCATCGCTGCGGATGACTTTAATATCTGGATCGATAGAGCCTACTAATTGGTATAAATTGAAGGAGAAGCTATCATAATTATCTATAAGGAGTACCATTATTCTACCTCCTGTGCATCTGTAATTGCGGAAATCATGGATTGGCCTTTGATCAAGGTTTCGTTATATTCACTAGCAGGAACACTATCGCGAACGATACCAGCGCCAGCTCGAACGTAAACCTTGCCACCTTTATTCATGGCCATGCGGATACCGATACATACGTCCATGTTACCGGAAAAATCGATGTAACCTACAGCACCGCCGTATACGCCACGCGGGCTTTTTTCTAGTTCGTGTAAGATTTCGATAGCACGAATTTTAGGAGCCCCGGACAAAGTACCTGCTGGCAATGTAGCACCGATAGCATCGAGAGCATCTTTACCATCTTGAATGTCGCCGCTTACAGTAGATGTAATGTGAATAACATGGGAGAAACGTTGCAACATATGTAACGCCTCTACTTGTACGGAACCGAATTTAGCAATTTTACCTAAATCATTACGACCAAGATCAACAAGCATGTTATGTTCAGCCAATTCTTTTTCGTCGTTAATGAGTTTTTCTTCAATAGCGAGGTCCTCTGCTTCGGTTTTACCGCGGCGCATAGTACCTGCAATTGGGAAGGTATACATTTTGCCGTCTGTCAATTTTACCAATGTTTCTGGAGAAGCACCTGTAAGCTCTACATCGCCACCAGATAGGTAGAACATGTATGGAGATGGGTTCAAGGTACGCAATACGCGGTATGCATTTAACAAGCTGCCATCGAACTCAGCTTCACGGCGATTAGATACAACACATTGGAAGATATCCCCTTCCTTGATGTAGTGCTGTGTCTTTTTAACAACTGCTTCAAACTCGTCCTTTGTAAATTCAGAAGTGAACTCTGTTTTAAGGATGCCTTTTGGAATGTCCGCCTCTTTGCCGTTTACTACGAGATCAGCTAATGCTTTAAGTTCAAGCTCAGCCTTGTTGTAGTTACGTTCTAAATCGTTTGTGCTGATGTTAGCAATCAAGTAGATTTTATTTTTATAATGGTCAAAGGCGATTACCTTATCAAAGAGCATAAGGTCTACATCGTTTACCATAGCAGAGTCATCATCTGGTGTTGGGAAATCAAGGGTTGGCTCGATATAGCGGATATATTCACAAGCGAAGTAACCTACAAAGCCACCTGTAAAGGTTGGTAATTCTTCTAAGCGAGGGCTTTTATATTGGCTCAAAATATTGCGAATTTCTGCAGCTGGATCAGAGCATTCAAAGGTACGCGTTGTACCGTCTTTGATAGTCATTTTATGGTTTTTACAAAAGAGCTCAATCTTAGGATCATAGCCCAAGAAGGAGTAACGGCCCCAATGATTACTATTATCCGCACTTTCAAGCAAGTACGTATGACTGCTCACTTGTTTTAACGCTTTCAACACGCTAATCGGTGTGCGTACGTCGGATAAAATTTCCATATATACAGGCACGATATCGTAGCCCGGTGCGATAGCTTTCACACGGTCTAAACTAGGAAAAATCATGAGAACCTCCATCTGGCGTTTGCCAATAAAAAAACTCGCCCATGACAATATAACGTCAAGGACGAGTCTATAGTTCTATTTTTACAAGAGTATTAGAAAATACTTGTATTATGCTATAAATCGCGGTACCACCTTGTTTGAATGCAGCGCACTCCTCTTTCGCAGGATACTAACATATCCCTCACGACTAACGCTCGTGTGACGTCGCACCATACTAGGAATGAAATTCATTCTGTTCCATGCGCCCTCGGTGGTCCATTTAATAAGCTGCGTACTACGGGTTCTCAGCTAATCCCGCTCTCTGTGAGTGCATTTCCTATTTTTATCTCCACCTCATCGGTTTCTTTTAGGCGAGTATAAAATTATAATCTGATTATAATGTTTCTATAGAATGAAAGTCAAGAAAAATCTCAACTTTCACCTTATCCTTACATTCATTCATTATCTAATATCCATATATAATCCAATTACTGATTTCCCTAGTCCCCTCCAAATTCAGAATATTTATATTGTGTTCCTCTAAACACTAATAGTATACTGAAATTACATATGTTGTCAGCTTCTACTGATTATTATGCGGAGGAGAGAGAATGAGTTTTTATTTTACTGATCAAATACAGCAGTCTTTCAATAAAATATTCCATCAATGTAATAAAGATATTGCTTGGGCGGGCAAGGCTGAGCTTGATGCCCTTGTGAAATTGGACGAGGAAGGTCAAAAGATTCCAGGTATCGGCGATGTGTACGCTATTTTGGCGCGCGTCTATTCTGGACCTCAGTTCACGTGGATTGAAGCAGGCTTCCCTGAGGATGACACAAAGGCGTATAGTTATTTACATACGGCTATTCGCAAAGGCAGTGCCATCGCTATTTTACAAGCTATGCGTACCTCTGGTGCCCTTACACCAACTATTGAAAAAGAGTTGCCTATGACGAAGGACCAAGCATTCCAGCGCGTCTATGAGGGCGCCCAAAAGGGTTGTTCCTACTGTGCCTACGCCATTGCCAATGTATACCAATGGGGGGATTACCACATCTTACCATCGGCTCGAAAGGTGGCTAACGAAGGTGAACCATCTACCTTTGTCCGTTTCTTAAAAAGCTTATTTGTACAAGCAGATCAACGTAGATCGACCAATAAAATAAATGCTATTGCTCAACAATGGTTGCGTAAATCTGCCGATGCAGGCCTTGTTATTGCATACCGAAACTTGCGCATTACCTATGTAGAGCAAGATAATAGGGCAATGGAAGAACAAGTCATTTTTGAAGGTGCCAAAGCAGGTTTGCCACTCATGATGTATTTAGCAGGCGATATTTGTAAATCTCGCGGGGAGCATGAACGAGCGCTCGAATATTTTGAGCGTGGCGTAACCATGAATAATGGCATGTGCTTGCGTGAAGCTGCCGAGTACTATGCAAAACCATGCGAGTCTAACAAAAGAATTCCTCAGAATATTCAAAAGGCCCTCAAATACTACGAGCGTGCTGCTATAAGCCCAGATTATTTAGACTTTAATGACCACGCTTATGTTACAATGCAAGCCATTATTCTTCGCACATTAAATATCGATGGTCAGTCTCAAGACTGGTCTCGCATCGCTCACTTATTACAACAACCAGCGATTTACACTCTTGATACTATTTGGCCGTATCTCGCCTATGTATTTACTTTCAAAAAAGGTAATACCCATGCCATAAGAACCGCCATAGAGTGCGTTAATAAGGCTAGCAAATGTTACGATAGATACGGTAGTTATGACTATGCGGACCATCTATGGCAACTGGCCGCCGGCTATTGCTACGAAATTGGTGCCTTTACAAAAGAACCTGATTTAGATCAAGCCGTTACGTTCTACGAGCATGCTTGTGAAAGCATCAATCGTCTCAACACAAGAAACGATAATTGGTTCGGTACTGGTGAGCCGTTGGTAATTCCTGACGAAGCATCTGAACGATTAGAAGCCTTTGAACTCGTTAATGGACACTATCAGTACAAAGAAGGCATACAACAATCTTCTACAACATGTAATCCTATGCCCCCTGCATGGCCTCAAAACTCTGTTGATGTATTAGAAATCTTTGAGGACTCTACTACAGGTTGGCGCACGAATAGATATGACTGGGATTTCATCGAGCGTGAGTGGGATACACAAAAATATCTTAGCTTTATCATCTATGATAATCGCCAATCCATAGAAAACGTAATTTACGATGTGTACAGTATCGTTATGTTCCACAATGAAGACAAAAACTCTTGTACCATCTATCTATACGGCTACATTGAGGATACTAGCAGACAGGATGAAAACGTGGATTCTAGGGTATATGAAATGAGATACTTCAAGGAGATGTCCATTCCTGAAGGTCTCGCATTAATTAAAAACTTCTATGATAATGCTACATTACCTGTTATTGATGAAAGCTGGGAGAAAGAGTACAAAAACACTACGCCTCCACGAGAATATGTATTAACTTGTGACAACGATATCTTCTACCTCAATCAATATGAATATCCAAACCAAATGATTAAGGATGCCTTAGAAGGCGTAGCGAATGGCAAGTATAATATTATTGAGGTTCGCCCTTCTAGCCTTGATGATCAATGTATTAGCTATTACATCGAGCGCGCAAAAGGTAAAAACTTACGCATTCGACTCTATGCCACTGTAGATGAGGACAACGAATATGGCTTTGAACGAGAGTCTTGCAACTTAACCTCCATCAACTACTGGATTCAGGAATCTCTAACTAGCAATAAGCTTCCTGACTTAAGCGATTGGGATGAAATTAAAAAGAAATAAGGATATTATTTTATTAAGAACATACTAAAACTAAGAAAGGCGGGATACTTTGGAAACATGGAAACGAACGGTGTACATTTGCGCATTCTGCATATTCTTCATGTCCCTCGGGATTAGTCAGGTAAGCCCTATTCTCCCTCTATACTTCCATGAAATGGGCTTAAGCGATACAGGATCGATAGCACAATGGTCCGGTGCCTCCATGGGCATCACCTTCCTCATTGTCTGCTTAGCAGCTCCCTTCTGGGGCCGATTAGCAGACCGTAAGGGACGTAAGATTACCCTCATACGCTCTAGTCTTGGTATGGCTATATGTAGTATATTATTGGGCTTTCAGACTACACCAGAAGGTGTGTTCCTCGTTCGTACATTGCAAGGGTTAGTAAGCGGTTTTTACCCCGCATCGGTAACACTTATCGCGTCAGAAACACCGCAAAACCATACAGGTTGGGCTCTAGGGATTATAGGATCCTTTAGCCTTGCAGGCTCACTAGCCGGTCCGCTTGTAGGAGGGTATCTCAGTGATGTAGTAGGTATTCGAAATGACTTCTTTATCATCGGGGCCCTTATGCTTATCTCCTTTGGCTTGACGGCAATGCTGGTACATGAAAACTATGTTCCAAAGCCACTTGTTGAGAAGCAAACCTTTAGAAATCTAAAAACTCACTTACCTGAGTTTTCTAGTTTAGTCGCTTTATCTGCAACCTCCTTCCTGTATGCCATTTCGGTTACCGCCATCTCCCCCATTATGACGGTTTACATTAAAGGAATGCTACCAAGCAATACGGAAAATATAGCCTTCATATCTGGTGCTGTGTTCTCTGCCATGGGTATCGCCCAATTCTTTAGTAGCTCTCCACTCGGGAAATTAGTAGACCGTATAGGCCCTAGAAAGGTGCTCATCTACTCGATGATCTATGTAGGTCTACTCAATATACCGCAAGCCTATGTGGACTCTGTGTATGTACTTGGGTTTATCCGTTTCTTGCAAGGTTTTGGGCTAGGTGGTATGTTACCTGCGCTCAATACCTATTTAGCATCAAAAACACCTAAGGAATATACGGGACAAGTATTCTCGTACAATCAGTCTTGTTTGTCTATGGGTTACTTTCTAGGCTCCTTTGGTGGTTCCATCGTAGCCGCTCAATTTGGCTTCACAACCCTTTTCTGGGCATGTAGCCTTACCTTTATCGGCGCTGCCCTATGGGTTGCGTTAAAACTAAAGTAACGCCGTAATACAACGAAAATAGTGCAAATGCATTAAAGAAACTATATAAACAAATAAAAAGAGCTGTTCTCAGAACTCAGATGTGTACTGATTCCGAAACAGCTCTTTTATTATATTTTTTGTAAAAGTTTAGAAAATTTCACTAGCTAGGGGATGATCATTCTATATGTATAGAATAACTATTGTCTCTAGTTAGGTATTATAGGATACCGAGGATTTCCCACCATGCGTAGCCCACTGTAAGGTTTACGATGAAGCACATGATAGCGAAGATACCGCCGATAATCCACCAGCTCTTAACTGTGTTGTAACCTGCACCGAATACGATTGGAGCCGCTGCACCGCCGTAGTGAGTCAACGCACCACCGTAGGAGTTTGTAGCAGCTAGTAACAAGGACAACGCCATTGGGTTTACACCCGCTACTTTACCTACAGTAAGGAATACTGGAAGCATGGCTACAACGTACGCACTACCAGAGGCGAACAAGTAACGAACAGCGATACTGATAGCGCCGATGATAATAAGAGCCAGCATTGGGTTGTCGCCGAAGTTGAAGTGTGTGCCCATAAAGTCAGCTAGCCATTCAAAGAATTTAACCTTGGACAACGCACTGGACATACCGATGATACCACCGAACCAGATCAATGTGTTCCAAGCACCTTTGGATTCAAGCATATCTTCCCATTTGATTACGCCTGTTACAAGAGCTGCTACCATGGCTACGATAGCTACTGCTGTTGCATCAAGGGAGAATTTAATGCCAAAGCCTTGCGTCAAGATGGAAGGCAACGCCCAACCAACTAAGGCAAGGATAAAGATAGCAATAAGAGATTTCTCGCGACCAGACATAGGTCCAAGTTCTTTCAAACCTTCATCAGCAATCGCATGAGAGTCGATGTGTTGAATAGATGGTTTGTCTAAGTAGTATACCAAAGCAGGTGTAATGAGAAGCATCACAAGACCTGGTACTACGAGTGCTAATGCCCAAAGGCCCCAGTTGATATCTACGCCGAGGATTTTGTTCATGTAGTCAGCAGCCAATAAGTTTGGTGCCATTGCTGTAGCGAACATCAAGCTTGTTACCTTAGTCACCATGTATGTGTTAACCATGAGGTAAGAACCAGCTTTTTTAGCGCTTTCACCAGGCTCAGAACCTAACGCTTTTGCTACAGAGTTCATGATTGGGAACACGATACCGCCACAACGTGCTGTGTTGGAAGGTGTTACTGGAGAAATAATAAGGTCTAATAAAGCAGTTACATAGCCAAGACGCAATGTAGTGTGACCTAAGGATTTAATCAATAGGTACGCAATACGACGGCCAAGGCCTGTTTTTACGAACGCCACACTGAGGGAGAACGCAGAGAATACTAACCATACTGTGGTAGATGCATAACCAGACAATACGTTTTTCGTAGCATTCAAGAAAATTGCAGAACCTGCAATAGATAATAACAAGATAATTGGTGCTGGCCAAGGTTTAACAACAAGACCAACGATAGCCATTAAATAGAAGCCTAGCAGTCGCCAAGCTCCAACGCTCAAACCTTCTGGCGGTGTAATGAACCACATTGCCAGAGGAATGGCAAACATAATTGCAATTTTAAGTAGCTTATTCATTCTTACTCTCCTTTAACATAAGCTATGCCTTTCATGATCGGTCGCGCCGTTCTAGCGACGCCCGCCTTCTCCACATGCCAACCAGTATCATTAGTCAAGCATATTTCGAAATCAAATTTCCCTGATGGATGCGCTAAAGTAACTTGATTCGTTTCTTTAGCACGTTCGCTCACTACTTCGTTCGCCACAGTCCCCGTAATCAGCGCTGCTGTAGCTGTACAAATACCACCTGTAACAGCATACGCTTTATGCATTACAGCGAGTGCCTTTGTACGCGCCACGATGTCTATACTATTCCCCTTGATAGTTCGATCATCGCTTGCCACGTAGGTTTGTGGTGCGGACACCATGCATACCTTTGGAACTGCAGGACTAGCAGCCTCTTTAGATGGAGCAAGTCCCATCATTACAGCTGCAGTAGTGCGAATATCTTCAAGTGTATTGAGTAATACACCGCCATCCGTTTCTGTGAAAGCCGGTAATTCCGTGCCTTCATAACCAAGATCTAGAGCCTTTACAAATACAGCTGGATTAGCTGCATCTACGAGACTGACTTGGATTGTCCGTCCATCAGCCAATGTAATCGTGTCTTGTACATTGCCTGTTGGTAGTAACTTACCTGTCTTAGAACCACCTGGTTCCAAGAAATATAATGTAATACGAGCACCTGTACCTGGTACGCCATCGATAGCAAAATCACCATCAATAACTGGTTTGCCATCTTGGACTGGCACATGCGCTTCAATAACCTTATTTGTATTTGTGTTAAAGATACGAACTACGGTTTCTGGTTCTACGGCTTTCACAAAGCCTTCCATAATAGCAAATACCCCTGCACCAGCAGAAATATTGCCACAATTACCTTCGTAATCTACCACCGCATCAGCGATACCTACATAACCAAAGGTGTAATCGATATCCGCATCATCACGGTCAGAAGGATTTACGATAGCTACCTTGCTCGTCAATGGATCGGCACCGCCGATACCATTAATTTGACGCGCATCAGGAGAGCCATATAAATCTAAAATCATACGATCTCGTGCAGCTGGGTCAGTTGGGAGCGTATCTTGTAACAGATACGCCCCTTTGCTAGTACCGCCGCGCATATAGGTAACAGGAATTTCTTTATACCCGTTCATAATGTACTCCTTTATGTTCACCACTTATGCTTTGCTATTTGCATAGTAGTTGATGAGACAACCTGCTGCGATAATCTCTTTCTCTTCATCGCTGAGGTGACCTAAATGCAATGTAATTTCTGCTTTCTTCACACCACCGCTGATAACATATGCTTTGTAATCATCGGAGTCGGAGAATAATTGGTCACGCACATTTGGCACATATACATAGTCGCCTACTGCCATCGTTTTAGAGTCTTCTTCACTAGTTACAAACGGTAACATACCCCAGTTAATTACATTACTGCGATAGCGTTTTGTAGCATATTCAATAGCAATGTTAGCACCGCCACCTAATACGCGTTGGCAAGATGCTGCTTGTTCACGAGCAGAGCCATCGCCAGGGCGATTAGCATATACCATGCTGGAAACAGCTGTAGACTTAGCCATATCTTCTACAGATTCTGACAAGCCAAGAGCTTGCTTAACCTCTTCGTATGCAGCGACTAACTCTACTGTACTTTCACCTTCTTGACGAGATTTTTCCCAATCGCGAACGGCTTTAGCACGACCTACATATTCAGGAACCTTACGGCTCAAGGCAAATTCAGACAATGCATATGGATCTGAACGGAAGGAAGATGTTTCACCAGATGGAATCAACTCATCCGTAGTCGTTACAGGGTCATCGATATAGGCAACTACTTTGAGCAATACATTTGGGGTAAATTCTTTAATAGCTGGCCAAGGTTTAATGGATGGTCCATAAATGAGTTCAGTATTTTTTTTAGGCTCATTGAAGCCGCTATATACTTTGCTTTCATAAGGTTTATCATCATAGTGGTAAGCTGGTACTACATCATCATAATCGATATCAGTAGCCGCAGTTAATGCACCACCGTTAATAGCAGTAGCCGCTACGGAACGGGAGTCGAGAAGTGCAACGGAAGAAATTTGTCCGTTACCAGGTTTAGAACCTTCGCGATTCGGGAAGTTTCGTGTCGCATGACGACCACTGAGTCCAGTATTGTTAGGTGTATCACCTGCACCAAAGCATGGCCCGCAGAAAGCTGTACGCACGATGGCACCAGCACTCATAAGATCTACAAGAGCACCATTTTTCATAAGTTCTAAGTAAATTGGTTGGCTAGAAGGATAAACGCTAAATGCGAAACGACCGGAACCTACGCTCTTACCGCGTACGATGTTAGCCGCTTGCATAATGTTTTCATATAAACCACCAGAGCACCCTACGATGATACCTTGATCTAAATGCAATTTGCCGTCAAAATGTTTTTCAGGCAATTGTAAAGACAAGGATTTATTATCTAATTGCTCTACCGCTTGACGTTCGATTTCTGCTAATAAATCGCGACCACCTTCGTTGATTTCTTTAATTGTATATACATTGCTTGGATGGAATGGCATAGCAATCATACTTTCCACTTCCCCAAGATTAACTTTTACTAGGCCATCATAATAAGCTACATCACCAGGGTTAAGCTCTTTGTACGCATCACCGCGACCATGAAGTGTCAAGAATTCTTTCGTATTGCTATCTGTTCTCCAAATAGTTGTAAGGCATGTAGTCTCTGTAGTCATTACATCGATGCCGTTACGGAAGTCCATGGATAGGTGTTTAATACCAGGGCCTACGAATTCCATTACTTTATTTTTCACAAAGCCGTTTGCGAATACAGCTTTTTCAATAGCGAGTGCCACGTCTTGTGGGCCTACGCCGTGTTTAGGTTTTCCATCGAGGTAAATAGCGATAACTTCTGGACGTTGTACATCATACGTGCGGCCAAGCAATTGTTTTACAAGCTCTGGACCGCCCTCACCAATCGCCATAGTACCAAGAGCACCGTAACGAGTATGACTGTCGGAACCGAGAATCATTTTGCCACAGCCTGCCATTGTTTCACGCATATATTGGTGAATAACTGCAAGATGAGGAGGTACATACACGCCGCCGAAGCGTTGAACCGCGGATAAGCCAAACACATGGTCGTCTTCGTTAATCGTGCCCCCTACTGCTGCCAAGCTATTATGACAGTTTGTCAAAATGTAAGGAATTGGAAATTTATCAAGACCACTGGCAATCGCCGTTTGAATAATACCAACATAGGTAATATCGTGAGATGTTAAGGCATCGAATTTGATGCGTAAATCTTGATCACCTTCGTGTTGTTGGTGGTCCATTAAAATACGGTACGCCATCGTTTCCTTATAGGCGCGCTCTTTATTAAAAACTTCTTGCTGATCAAGGGCTGCACTAGAATCCGCAGGAACGATATCCGTACCGTGATATAAAAATACACCATTTGAAATTAACTCAACCATGACTTGCTCCTTTATTACTTTCAGGCATGTGTAAACCTTTACAAACACTATATTTTCACCATGTTTATTGGTGAAAGTTCCATTCCTCTTACTAGTACCTAGTCTTTAGTTATATCTAATCTGTATAGCCCTAGCGTCCCCTCGTCTGTACCAACTCTATGGGATAGAGTACAATAATACATATATAAAGGAGAGTTTATGGACACGAAAGATTGTACAATTTTAAAAACCTTAGCAGAGGAAAATAATATTACTTATGCGGCGCGTCGTCTATTTATGACGCAACCTGCATTGAGTGAACGGATAAAAAAATTAGAAAAGGAATTTAACTGTCCCATCATCAACCGACAAGCTCGTGGTGTAGAGTTTACCTATCAAGGTCAACGCCTTGTACGATACGCCGAAGATTTGCTCAATTCCTATACTTCGGTGCGCCAAGAGCTATTAGCTATGGGTAGTGAACCACGCGGTACATTAAACCTAGGATGCTCAAATGTATTCGCAAAGTATCATATCCCCCATATCTTATCCACCTTTAAAGAGGCTTATCCACATATTGATATCATCATGTATACGGGACTTAGCTATAAGCTATACCATGACTTCCTTGAAGGCCGCTTACATGCTGCCATCATTCGCGGTGCCCACACTTGGACAGAGTCGAAAGAACATATCTGGTCTGAACCATTCTGCTTCTTCAACAAAACGCCTTGTGCCGTAGAGGATTTACCTCGTCTGCCCTATATTCACTATCAAACAGATCCGAATTTACAGCAGACCATTGATGATTGGTGGTATTCCCACTACTCACAACCACCGATGCGCACCATTGAGGTGAACGACATCGATACATGTATGAAGCTCGTCAACCAAGGACTTGGTTTTACCATCCTCACCCAAAGCTGTGGTAATGATTACCCTAACCTATTTAAGGAAACCTTGAAAACTCTTGATGGTCATATCATGACTCGGGATACGTGGATGTACACCCGTCATAGTGCCCTTGAATCCAAGCCAGTACAGGCTTTTTACTCATTTATGAAAACATGGGCTGACACAAAGGTATATCAACTATTCCTTTAATACATATAATATATTATGAAAATGCAATAAAAACAAATTGCTCTTTTCTTTGGCATCCATAAATATTACTTATATCTCAACTTTCAATATATGCGTAAAAATCATATAATTAGCCGCTTACATATAATCAATTGATTAGTCTCTTATATATAATCATCTTGATTACCATGCTAGTTTAAATCATATGAATTGGTGCTTTGATACAAATATATTGATTGGCTATTTAAAGTTATAACAAAGAAAACCCGTCATGATTACAACAATCATGACGGGTTTTCTTTTACAATATAGTTTTATTAGACTAGAGTAACAATAGCATAATGACTACTGTCGCAATAATACAAGGCACGGCATTGCGTTTTGCCATTTCCATAGGGTTAATACCTGCAAGTCCTGCAATGATGATACCTGCTCCTGCTACAGGACTCATACTTCGACCGATACCAGCACCGATTTGAGCCATGGATCCAAGTTGCATAATACCATAACCAAAGTCTGCTGCATGCGGTGTTACAGCACCGTTAAAGGCAAGAGCTGCCGCATTACCAGAACCAGAGATAACAGCCAACAAGAACGGACCAAAAGCTGCCCCGATTTGGGCGATTTGTTGAGAATTCTTCATTCCATCAATAAGGGCAC
This sequence comes from Veillonella parvula, assembly GCF_902810435.1. Taxonomy (GTDB): domain Bacteria; phylum Bacillota; class Negativicutes; order Veillonellales; family Veillonellaceae; genus Veillonella. Next base: position 224,335 of record NZ_LR778174.1, on the reverse strand, counting down.
TTGTAAGTCCAATGAGTTGCATCCCTGCTGTAAAGCATGCTGCTGCAGCCATAAGGCCCACTACATCACACATACCATCTCCAGTACCGCGGAAGAACTTCTTAACAGCTTCTGCCACATTAGGACGCACGGCAATAATGCCAATAGCAGTACCGATGAGCATGGATACAGGAACAGAGATTTCTGGGATCACCGCCACTTGTTTACTACCTAATACAAGTAATACAAGAGGAATAATAGGAATGATTGCATAGAAATAATTTACTTTGAATTCTTTGCCTTCCTCTACAGTATCGTTTTTCATTACATACCCTGTATGTTCCTTCTTAACAATGGCCACAATATTGAGCAAAATAGCAGCCACTACGATACCAATAACGGCTTGCATGGAGAAGCTCGCAATAACTGTCATTACGTCTACCCCCGCCAGTTGTGCTACTTGAGGATTAAACATAAGGCCTGGACTCAAGGAGCTACCCCATGTACCTAAGAAGATTGCAGAACCAGCCATCGCTGGATGTACTCCAGAACGAATGAGGGCAGGAATCAATAGCGCACCTACGGCCGCCGCACAGCCTGCCGCTGTAGGTAGTGCAATGTTGATTAAAAATGTAATAATAACCGCACCTGGGATGATGATTTTAGTCATCTTTTTGAGGCCTGCAGAAATGAAATACACCATATGCTCCGTACATTTTGTATATTCCATAACATAGCTAAAACCTAACACTGTACAGATTGTAGGCACAAGGCCTGGATTTGTAAGTTCTTTCACAAAGGCCGTCGTACCAGCGCCAAGCTGCCCACCAATAAAGCACATTAATAAGCCTGATAATAATAAAACGAGCCGCGTTTCAAACTGTTTAATAATAGCGATAAACGTCGCTACTACGATAACAATACCTGTAATAACCATAACTCTCCTATCCGTGTACATAGGATGCAAGATAGCTATATCCCCTCTATAAACACTTTACACCCAATACACAACTAACAACACTAAATACAAAATACAATAGTCCTATCTATGTCTTACACCTAATAGGCCTAACAATAGTAAAAGTAATCACTTAATTATATACAGTATAATCATATAACTATATAACTACTTATCTACATAACTACATAACTACATAAAGAAGTATATTAAACAAGCTTTGTTTCTTCCAAGCTAAGTTTTCTAAGCACCTTATCAAGCACCGCTGCACCCGTTACAATATCATCCATTTCAGCAAATTCTGCAGGATTATGACTGATGCCGTCACGGCATGGAATAAAGATCATTCCCGTCGGAACTACCTCCGCCCAATGCATCGCATCATGACCGGCACCGCTAGGCATTGTCATGTACTCCACACCAACAGACTTAACAGCCTCTTCGATTTCTCGAATCATCGCCGGGTGCATCTCCACTGGATAGTCCTGTGCAATTGTTTCAATTGTATACGATAATCCACGTTTCTCGGCAGTAATGTCAATAAATTCTTTAACAAGAGTAACTACAGAATTACGAGCTGCCTTAGATATGCTACGAATGTCTACCCCTAGCTTTACAGCACCAGGAATGACATTCATCGCCCCTGGTGTAACCTCCACAACGCCAACAGTTCCCACCACGGGTGGTTCCTCTTGCATAGATGCAATCTCCTCGATGCCGAGGATGATTTTTGAGGCTCCACATAGGGCGTCATGACGCAAGTTCATCGGCGTAGCGCCACTATGATCGGCATTGCCCCGAATGGTCACATAGAATCGCTCTGGCGCTGCAATACCAGTCACAATGCCAATCGTTTTCTGTTCGTGCTCCAGTACCTTTCCTTGTTCTATATGAATTTCTGTGAAAGACTTTACAGGTCGTTTATATTCCATTTCTTCAATCCCATCGGGATTTAAGTTGCGACCTTTCAATGCTTCGTACAAGGAAATTCCTTGTTTATCTACCAATCGGTGTAAGTCTTGTAATCTTAATTCACCACGCATGGCCTTACTACCTAGTGTAGCATTCCCAAAACGACCGGACTCTTCGCACATGAAGGATACCACAGCGATGGTATGGTCATGTTCATAACTATCGTCAGTCATGCTACGAATTACTTCAATGGCAGATAACACGCCGACCACACCATCGTAATTACCTCCATTGGGTACGCTATCTGTATGAGACCCTACCATGACAACTGGTAAATCTGGTTTCTTACCAATCTTATAGCCAATGACATTACCAAAATCGTCTATTTCAACGGATAAACCCGCATCAGTCATGCGGTCTATAATATATTGACGCCCCGCCCAGTCTGCATCGGTAAAAGCAAGGCGATTAATGCCCTCACCAGGTGCTGTCAATTGGGCCATAGCATCAAAATCTTTAACTAATCGCTCTCGTTGAATCATATAACACCTCACAATCTATTATATCAATGACTGATAAACCATATGGTGGCTAGTCAGTAAACCTTATTTTAAATAGTGAGCAGCAATTGTCCCTAACGCTACAATACCGTTTAACATATCTTCTTCATCGATATCAAAGAGCGGATTGTGATGTGGCGCTTTAATAGCAGAACCTACTACCATGTAGGTCGCTCTACCGCCGCGATCAATGACACGGTTCAAGAAGTACGCACAATCTTCACTACCGCCACCGCTGTAATCAAATGGAACCTCTTTAAAAATACCAAGTGGCTCCACGATAGCTTGCACCTCACGAGCTAAATCATCGCTGATGCGACCTGCAGGAGTTTCTCCTTGTTTTGTAATTTCAAAGGTACAATCGTGCATTTCTGCAGCACTTTTAATAATAGTCTTTGCTCGTTCAATCATGTAGTCATTGATTTCTGTAGTGGCACCACGAGTTTCTAGTTTAAGAACTGCCACATCAGGCGTCACATTGCGGCCTGTACCGCTTTCAAAAACACCTACATTCATGCGAGAGGCGCCTTGACTATGACGAGCGATGGCTTGTAAGTTAAGAACCGCTGTACAACCTGCGAGCATTGCATTTTGTGCTTTTTCTGGGGAACCACCAGCATGAGCAGAATAGCCGTGGAACACCGCATCAAGTTTTGTTGTCGCTAAGAAGCCATGATCGCTACACGCAAAACAATTGGATAGATTTTCATTAAACCCAATATGCATGCCGAACATCAAATCTACATCATCCACAACGCCCGCTTCCGCCATCGCTTTAGCACCGCGCACGCCTTCCTCTGCAGGTTGGAAAATGAGTTTAATAGTTCCTTTGAATTCATCCTTGTGCGCAGCCAAATATTCGGCTAGGCCTAGCCCCATCGTCATATGTGCATCATGACCGCAAGCGTGCATCGCCTTATCGTGACAAGAACGGAAGCCTCCCTTTGCGGGTACATGGTTATCCTCTTTAGCTTCAATGACATCATTGGAATCCATGTCTACACGAAACGCTACTACGGGACCCTCGCCACCGAACTTCATAGTTGCGACGATGGCCGTTTTACCATAGCCCATCTTTTCTACAAGCTCAAGATTTGCACCTTCTTCGATGGCTCGATCCATAGCAGCTTTCATGACCTCATCACTAGGCAAGCCCATGCGAGAGTCCAAATCGAGTACATCTGCCCCCAACGCCACATCATAGCCCAAAGAAATAAGCCTATCCGCTACCTTCGCAGCAGAGCGATACTCAAGCCAAGCAGGTTCAGGGTACATATGAAAATCTCGACGCATAGCGATTAACGCATCGCGCCGTTGTTGCACGAAATCTTTTACAGACATAAATACCTCCGTAACAAACTAATAATCACGTATACATTTACTATATGAATAGATAGGTAAATAGTCAACTAAATGGCGCATGTATACAGTATCTAAAATATACTGTATGTTATAACAAAAAACACATATACCACGAAACGTTTTCTGTGATATATGTGTGCTTATCAATTTATTCTAATATTGTTTTATTCAGTTTTGTCAGTACCTCTCGTTTAATAGTTCGTTGTCTATCCCAAGCAATGATAACAACGGTAGCAATAATCATAGCCATACCAATTAACCCTAATAGACTAAATTCATTTCCTAAAAAAGCCCACCCAAAGAAAGCCGCCGAAATAGGTTCAATAGATGACAAAATAGATCCTGGTACGGCCCCAATTCGTTTAACTCCTTCTAAATAGGCATTGAAAGATACTATCGTCCCGAGGAATATGACATTGAAACAACCAATAACAGTCCATGCGTCCCACACTGCATATGAATTCGGTTGATGGAATAATATAGCGGCTACAATACCACTAATAAGCATCCCAAACCCTACAATAGGCAACGTTCCATATTTGTAGAGTAAATCAACAGGAGAAATACTATATACGGCTACACCGACAGCAGATAAAAGCCCCCATACGAGAACCGCCATCGGGAAGCTTTCAATAGAAAGACCATCACCATTCCCCATCAAACAAATGGTCCCCACTAAAGCAAGTATAACAGAAACCGTCTCCCCCTTGGATGGTCGTTTACCATAGCGTACTAGCAGATAAATAATAATCATAGACGGCGCCAGATATTGTAAAACCGTTGCAATGCCAGCTCCAGCTAAAGCAATGGATCTGAAGTATGTATATTGGCATAATGCCATTCCAAATACGCCAAAAACAATGAGCCCTAGCATATCCTTTACACTATGAAATACATTAAAGATAGAGTTTCCAAATCTAAACCATGCATAAATAACAGTTAGTAAACCTGCTGTAATCAATCGCATAGTTACTAGCCATTCCAAATTCATATCTCTAAAATTGCTTAAGAACTGTACGGATGCACCGGATACACCCCATAAAACAGCCCCTAATAGAGTTATAATAACACCAATAACTTCATATTGTTTCATGCTAGTCACCAAGCAAAGATACGTGAACTTTCACAACCACCTTACGGATTTTAATAGGTTTATCGTTTACAGCAAGCAAAGGTCGATGAACATCAGAGGGGAAGAATACAGTGTAGTACCCTTCTGGGCAATGGATTTGCCCTTCATCAACCGCTTCATTAGGATAAAAATAGCAATCTCGATCTGGATAGGACTCCACAGGTTTAACGAGACCTTTATCTACGAAAAAGCCCATGTTTTCCTCGCCACTCACCATAAATTGAATATCTACATAATTACGATGCGATTCTGGTTTTGTAGCTTCAAATAGTTTTGTTTCTACATCATCTACGTTGGCATACATCATGTCACCCTCGATGGCATGACGTCCTCCAGGCAACGCTTTCAAATCTGTGTTTTTCAAGAAATCCAAAGCGCGCACAATGGCTTTAGGATAGCCCATTTTTGTATAATCTGCGGTAATACTAGAGAAAAACATACACAATCCTTTCACAATATCTATGGATATGGCACCACAATAAACCAATTATATTACCTTTTATGTTAGCACATATATACATAAAGAACTAGCTATTCTCTTATGTAAAAGCCCTCCATACGCTACATATATGGAGGGCCTCAGTAAAATACTATTCAAATTTATGACTTTCGTCAATTATTACACTATGAAATTGTTACAGTATTAAATTGTTACATTATGTAATTGTCTATTCAGTTGTAATGATTCAAACTGTATTAGATACAGCATGTGGCCATTACCTTATTCTTGGGTTTTATGAGCAGCGATAATTTCTTCCGCTTGCTTATGTGGAACCTCCTCATAGGTATAGAACTGACGATTAAATACACCTTGACCTTGGGTAATGGAGCGCAATGCAGTCACATAATCGGACATTTCAGCCAATGGTACTTGTGCTTTAACAACAGAAATACCTGTTCTTTCACTTTGTTCCATGCCTAACACACGACCTCGACGGCTATTCAAATCACCCATGATGTCGCCCATGAAAGCATCTGGTGCAAACACGTTGACTTCATAGATTGGTTCTAATAGGACTGGTTTCGCCTTAGGAATCACATCCTTGATAGCCTGTGACGTAGCTACTTTAAATGCTAACTCTGAGGAGTCTACACTGTGGTAAGATCCATCCAAGAGTGTCACTTGCACGCCAATCATAGGATATCCTGCAATTAGGCCTTTATCTAGGGTTTCTTTGGCACCCTTTTCCACTGCTGGTATGTATTGTTTAGGTACAGCACCACCAAAAATTTTGTCTACGAATGCAAATTCGCTACCATCATATAATGGATCCACTTGAATCTTAACGTGACCATATTGACCATGACCGCCACTTTGTTTCTTATACTTAGACTCGGTTTCAGCAGAGCCTTTGATAGTTTCGCGGTATGGAATATATGGAGCCACAAGTTTAGCTTGTACGCCGTATTTACGATCCATTTTGTTGAGGATATGCTCGAGATGTACTTCACCCATACAATCGATTTGTAATTGGCGAGCTTCAGCATTTTTCACTACTACGCAAGTAGGATCTTCTTCCGCCACTTTAAGAACAGCACTAGCTAATTTTTCCTCCTCACCTTTTTTCACTGGCTCCATAGCCACTGTATATAAAGGTTGAGGGAAACGAATAGCATCGTATATTACTTTAAAGTCAGGAGCCGTTAATGTATCGCCGGTCTTAGCATTGGCCAATTTCGGTATCACTACGATATCGCCAGCTTTAGCAGCAGATACAAGGATTTGTTGCTTCCCAATAAGGGTAACCATCTTGCCCCATTTTTCTTCTACACCTTGGTTTACATCAAAGAGGCGATCCCCTTCTTTCAGTTCACCAGAGAAGATACGTACAAAGCTTTGTTTGCCTGCGAATGGGTCTAACAATGTTTTAAATACGAATGCAGTTAATGGTTTATCTACATGTACAACACATTGTTCGCCGGTTTCCGCATCAGTTGCGGTCATCACTTTTTTAGTTGCATCCGGCATGTAACGGATCATACGATCCAATACTTGATCTAAGCCAATACGAGATGTGGCACTGCCACACATGATTGGGCACACACGGCCACTAATCATCCCTTCACGCAAGCCTTGGCGGATTTCCTCTAAGGATAATTCTTCGCCTTCTAAATATTTTTCCAACAACTCATCGCTACCTTCAGCCGCGGCTTCTACGGTCATTTCCCGAATTTCTTGAGCCTTTTCGATAAGGTGAGCTGGTACAGCGACCTCTGTTGGTTGGCCGTCCTTATAAGTAAACGCAGTCATTTTCGCTACGTCTACAACGCCTTCAAAATCGGCGCCTTCACCGATAGGAATCTGCAATGGCATGATGCCTTTGCCAAATAATTCCCGCATTCTTTCAATAGTGCCAAAGAAGTCAGCACCATCGACATCCATTTTATTGATAAATGCCATGCGAGGCATTTGTAATTCAACTGCATAATCCCATGCGCGAACTGTGTCAGTTTCTACACCAGATGTGGAGGATAGCACCATCAACATGCCATCACAGGCACGCAAAGCGGCACGAACTTCGCCATGGAATTCATTATAGCCTGGAGTGTCTATGAAGTTAACCTTATGGTCATGCCACTCACATGGCGCCATGCCCAATTGAATAGTTACATTACGTTTAATTTCTTCCGGTTCAAAGTCCATAATATGTTTATTATCTTGACCTTTACCTACGAAATCAACCGCACCAGAAGTTAACAACAAGGATTCAACAAGAGCTGTTTTACCCGCACCATCGTGGGAAACAACAGCAACGTTTCTAATTTTATCACTACTGTACTCTTTCATTGGAATCGCCTCCTTACTGGCAAATTACGGCTTTTGCTAATACACTTCGACACCACAATAAAAAAATCCTCTTTTTCTTTTCAAATAATTTTATTTTAAATTTTAAACTTCATCATCTATCTAAATAAATATAAATCTGTTATATATATAATTAGTAAAATATTTTGATTCTATGGAGGTTATAATGTTATATTATAAAAATTTAGAGCAAATTATTTTTTCAAAACATGAGTTACTCAGTGATGCACCTGATGAACTCTTAATTATTAGTGGCTACCTAGGACCTGCACCAATTGAAAGACTTAATGAATTATGTGATATGAATATAACCGTAATAGGTGGCATGTATGCTAGTGGTATAGACGCTAGATTGCTAAACTCTTTAGAAGCTATAAAAAATGCTAATCCCAACTTAAAAATCTTATATAGTCAACAAGAAGTCCATTCTAAAATCTATATATGGAAAAAAGAAGATAGAGTATTATCAGCATTAATCGGTTCTGCAAATTTCTCATCAAATGGACTTAGAACAGATTTTAGAGAATCCCTTGCAGATGCTACAAGAGATACATTTGAACCACTTAAAGAATATTCAAAATATATATTAAAACATGCTACCGAAACACCTTCATTAAAGGCGTCACAAGCTATTGTAAATTATAATGAAGACCATACTATCAACAATATAATTGAGGTCGTTCCTGAAAGACTTTATACAGTAGATATTCCTTTATATTCAGAAAATACCTCTAGAGGCAAGTTTGTTCCTGAGAGGAGTGGATTAAATTGGTGCTTTTCTAATGGACACGTGGCTATTGGAGATGCCTATATTCGTATACCTAAAAATATTATTCAAATGGAAACAGACCTTATCAAACCTTTTGATACTTCATATATTTCTACATCTTTAAGAAGAAGAAACTCTGATTCAATTGAGTTAATATGGGATGATGGATTTGTTATGGAGGCATCGCTTGAAGGAATGCAAACTTATAAAAACAAAAACTATCCAAAGCAACTTGCATCTTACAAAGCCCAAACGCCTTATTTAAATGGCGAGCGAATTTCTACTAAAAGTATATTAGGTAGATATTTAAGAAAACGGTTAGGTATCGGATTAACCGACGTCATAACGATGGAGACTCTAAAAAACTACGGAAGAACAACCATTACACTATCATTAATTGAGGAAGGTGTATATTACGCCGACTTTTCTGTATAAAAAAAGGCTATTGGTGAATTTAATCACCAGTAGCCTTTTTTTGCTGCTCCTCGTTATGTATAACTTTATATAATTCAAAAATACCTAATGCTAATTTTTTGGCGAATAAAGGAGGTACTGCATTACCAATCATCTCATAATTAGCAACTTGAGATTCATTAAATTCATAATCATCATCAAAAGTCTGTAATCTAGCGGCTTCACGAACTGTTATACTACGTTTCTGCAAGGGATCTGGATGAATATGTCTTAATCCATCCTTCTTTAAATGTGCCGGTATTGTATTACTAGGTTTATCCCACCTTAAAACATGATACTTATGAACATTTGTTTTCTTACCTGTTTTCTCATGATACAGTTGAATCAATTTATCTGAGGAATCAAATTCATTAGTATTCTGCTCAATATCTGAAGCTAATAAATTAAAAATTTCTTGATCGCGTTGACTATGATATCTAGATTTATGTCCATTAATATTATTTGAATTATCATAGGCCACACGTTTAGAAGGAAACTTAAGTGGATAAATAGGAGGTAAATCACTTATTGCATCTTTTACGGTCAACTTCTTATTCACCTTATATTTTCCCAAAATTTCAGTATAAAATCGTACTAATATTTTCTGATAATCTATATGTTTATCTTTTCTAATCCCTACGATGATAACACGGCGTCTAACTTGAGGAACTTCAAACTCGGACAAATCTAACAGTGCATAAGCTCTTAAATCATCAATTATTTCATACCCAATCTGAGAAAATGCAGAACGAATTAAGTCTGTTATTTTTTCACCGGTTGGAATAGCAGATAATATTCCTTCTACATTTTCAAATACTATTATTTTAGGATTATATTGTTTGACTACTCGGATATAAGCTTCAAATAAGAAATTGCGATAATCATTCTTCATACCATCCTTATCTCTAACGCGACCAGCAATCGAATACGCTTGACAAGGTGGACCACCACAAATAATATCAATTTTTTTATTTCCAACTAATCGATTTAACCCTAAAGAAGATTCATATTCTAAATCATCCCAACCATTAAATAGTTCCTCTGACCTTTGAATATCAAAATTCAAAACTATATCATCAACTAAACTCCCCATATTATATTTAGACTTAAGTCTATTTCTTAAAGTTCTAACTTGGGGCTTTAACCACTCTACAGCTGCAACTAGATTATATTTTTGTGTCTGCTTAAAACCATCTAATAATCCACCTGCACCTGCAAAAAGTTCTATTGTATTAAGCTTTCTCATATTATATTCCTTCTATTTTGACAGCTTAATCAAATCTAAATATTTTTTAATTTCCTCAGCTATAACCTGAGCAAGTAATGGCGGCACAGCATTTCCAACTTGTCTATTTTGCTGTGTTTTAGTACCTAAAAATTCAAATCGATCCGGAAATGATTGTAGTCTCGCATTTTCTCTTACTGTAGGAACACGATTCCACTTATAATGAAAATGATTTCTATGTCCTGTATCAATCGTTTTTGATGGTCGTTGACTATGATATCTAGTCCATGCTTCATTAAACTTTCTAGAATCACCTACACCCGGAGGTAAATCTTTATAGTTGCCACCTTCTGGCACTTGACTAATAACCCATTTAACTTCATCTGTATGGTTAGTCCCTACATGATTATATAATTTTGAAGATCCACTTCTCATAAGAGTTTGATAATCACTTTTAGGCTTAGATTCATATTCAGTAATCGGGCTTCCTAAATCAAATTCCAAGGAAGGCAAATCAGAAATCGCCGCAGCAGTCCCAATATAGGAATCCTCATCTAGTGTTGGTTTAGGAAAAGCAAACTTTTCTAAATTTAAATCTTTCCTAAAACCAACAAAAAACATTCGTTTACGAAATTGTGGAACACCATAGTCTGCCGCTAATAAAGGTTTATCAGTAACAGAAATATTATATCCTATATCTTCAAAAGTATTTATTATCTGCTCCTTAACTTTCCCTTTATATAAAGTGGCCATTCCTGGTACATTTTCAATCAAAAATGCTTTAGGCTTAAAATACTCAACAGCATGAACAACAGCTAAATATAATTTATTCCTTGTATCATTTATATCTCTTGAACCTGTCAAACTAAAACCTTGACAGGGTGGTCCTGCAATAATTACATCTAAAGAAGTATTACCCAACTCTTTAGAAATATTATTTATAGCAATTTCTTCTTGAAATAAATCTTCCTTTAGTGCTTTTGCTCCAATTATATTGTGAGCATAAGTTTTAAGTGCAGCCTCATCAAAATCTATTCCAGCTAAAACTTTAAAGCCTGCTTGTAAAAAGCCTTGACTTAAACCTCCTGCACCTGAGAATAAGTCAATCACGGTGTACTCACTTTTCACGTATGTCACCCTCTACTATAATAGAAACTACTAACAATCAATTTCTATTTAAACCTTACATTATTTTCAATTCATAAAACAACCATAAACGATATCTAGTTTTATTAACCAAGCATATCTAAGCTAAAATTCCCCCGTCCGTTTGCTGTAGTGTTTAGAGTCCCCATTTTGTTTCCAACCCACTGTATCACCGATAGACATTACGCGGCGTGTCAAGCAGTCTTTACATTGTTCTGCATTGTCGTCCACGCATGGTTTGTTATCGTATAGCAAATATTTTGCACGGTGTTCAGGAATGGTGATGATAGGCATAAGGATATTCGCCCCTGCGGCTAAACCTTTTTCGCGGCCTAGTTTATCTAGTGCTTGTAACGCCGTCGTAGCTGCAATATTTACGTCTTTCAAGAATAAACGAGTCAACGCAATCATCTTGAGCCCTAGTTGAACGCGGCGTAATTTACCTGCTTCGTCATCGATGCCCATTGCCAAAGCTTCTTGCCCTAGTGGCGTATCGTGATGCACCACATAAGGGCCCATGCCGATCATGTCGATATCCATATCACGATAGAACAAGATATCATTTACGAGGTCATCTTCTGTTTGCCCAGGTAGACCAATCATAACACCTGTGCCAACTTGGAAGCCTACGCGGCGCAAACGACGTAAACATTCTACGCGCGTCTCAAAGGAATGTAATTCATCACGAGGATGAATCTTATGGTATAAATCTGTATTGGTTGTTTCAATGCGTAATAAATAACGACTCGCACCGGCTTCACGCATGCGGCGATACGCCTCTTCGCTTTGTTCCCCTACACACATCGTTATACCAAGAGAACCATCACCAATAGCTTTAATATCGCGAATTAAATCCACAACATAGTCCACAAAGGCATCATCACAGCGTTCACCAGATTGGAGTGTAATGGAACCATATTCATGATCGTATGCCCACTGTGCCATCTTGATGATATCTTCGCGATTCATATCAAAGCGTTCCGTCTTGTCATTTTCACGGCGGATACCGCAATAATTACAATTTTTAATGCATCGGTTTGAGAACTCGATGAGGCCGCGATAGTATGCTACAGGCTTTACGTATTTTGCCTTCACTTCGTAGGCCTTTTTATATATCAACTGCAACTGTTCTTCATCAGTTACAGACATGAGAAATCGCAATTCCTCCTCGGTCAGCCATTCATCGCCGACGAGGTCTTTTGCAAGAATGTCTTGCACTTGCAAACAATCACTTCCTTTCGTAACGAACCGTCATCGATTCGCTTGGTATGGTAATGGATTCAATGTCAGAGACACAAGTAAATCCATTAACTTCGCGCGGCAAGTCCCGCACATGTTTCACTTGTTGAGTTAGACATTCATGAGCCATCACACCGCGACTCATTTTGGAGGACGTACTCATCTGCTTAAACGTATCGCCCCGTAATTCCCAAAATTCAACGGTTACCACCTTTGGATGGTTCACCATTTTTGCATATTCTTTAGATGCTAGGTTTAGAATCCAATCTTCCTTGTGAAAGTATGCGTCCACCGCTTCACGCCATGTATCGTATAGATTAATGCCCACCTTATCGACCATATCGAGTCGATAGTCGCGCACCCCCATATTAGGTTCAACGATGCCATACAATGCAGACAGCACAACGAGATGGCTTTCACCAAAGGCCTTGGCTTCGTCAGATAAGTTCGACCAGTCCAAATATTTGAAAGCAATGCCATCGTAACTTTCACAGGCACGACCTACGGGATGAGCCTCAAAGGACTGATAAAAATCAAAAAGAGCCTGTGCCTTATCATCCTTAAGTTTTAATGCCTTTCCAAGAGCCGCTACATCAAGGGATTGTACATGTGTTACAATTTCTTTCGTGATGTTCGGCTGAAATTGACCGTCTCGGACTGCATGATGTACTGCCTCAGCGTTGCTAGCAACATCGGTAATCGTTTTTGTCTTACTAGGAGAGAGGACGATTTTCATGGGATAATTCCGCCTTAATAGATTCCTCTGTCAAATTGTCGATCAATTCAGGGTTCCACAACATGAGAGGCACCGCCACTACGTGGCTTGCTTTCAATTCTTTACATAATTTAATGCATTCTTTAAGGTAATTAGAATCTTCATCTACAAGGTCGCATACGATAACCACGTGACGACCTTTAAGATTTACACCTTCATAATCGATGCTTTCAGCAGATACTGTAAGCATGCCTGTTTCCAAGCGGCCTTCGCTCATATCGTTCAAACGAGACATCAACACATGCTCAAGCATAGTAGATACAGGTGTCACTACGCGGCCAATGCCGATAAGAGCCTCAGGTTGTGCATGAACGATAACTGTTTTCTTCCGTTTATCCGTTCTGAACTCAATAAGGGCTTTTTCTAAAGCACCAAAAAATACGAATAACTGCCAAGGATCAAAAGAGCCTGTTTGGAACATATCGATAACAGAACCATCCTCATCCATATTGAGGCGCGTCAATAACTCTTCAGCAATGTCGTTAACCACAACACTAAAATCAGATTGTATTGTCTCTTGTACGTTGATTTCCTTTGCCATTAGGGCCTCCTAATTTTCCATATATCACACTGCTGAGTGATACTCTCAACAGATATTATATTATTCTTAAAAATATTATTCTTAAAAATATTTTTCTTAATTATACTATCTTTAATTGTACCATATTTTATACCCCTCTTGGGTATTCAAAGATACGCGTTTCACATAATGGATACGTTAGCAACATGGCAAAAGGACCGCCATAGCGGTCCTTTGTATTCTAATCTTGTATTCTAATGTTGTACTCTAATCTTGTATTCTAATGTTGTATTCTAATTCTGTATTCTAATATTGATTTTATAATAAACCTTTTGGTAACCAACAAAGAATATTCTATTAACCTACAATCAATAAGTAGATATTCATAATTGTAACGATGATACCTATGCCCCATAAGAGAATATTTGTAAATTTACGGTTCGCGTATTCTCCCATGACCTTGCGGCTACTTGTCATGTAAAGTTGCAAGAAGATGGTGATTGGTAATTGCAAGCTCAAGAACATTTGAGAGAACAATAATGCTTGGAAGGAATCTGTAATAAACACGATCAATAATAATGCTGGAACATATGTTAGTGCCAAGCCTAATCGCGTATGGAAGTCTTTCATATCGTAAGACTCGCCAAACATTCCTGCAAAGATACTTGCCCCCGCCATACCTGCCGTAGCAGATGAGGCAAAACCTGCAAATAACAATGCTATCGCAAAAATAATACCCGCTGCGGGTCCAATGAGTGGTCGCAACAACTCCTCAGCCTGTTCAAGCTCTGTTACTTCAATTCCATGAGCAAAGAAGACAGCCGCCGCCAATATAATCATGGCGGAGTTAATCATCCACCCAATCCCCATAGATAACAAAGTATCGAGGAATTCATAGCGTAACTGCCGTTTCATTATCGCTGGATCTTGTGTATTAAACTGGCGACTTTGGATGATTTCAGAGTGCAAAAACAAGTTGTGAGGCATAATTACGGCCCCTAATATACTCAAAATAACGAGCATCGATGTATTAGGAATATTAGGATCCACCCAACCGATACCAGCCGCTGCCCAATCCACATTGACCATATTTACCTCAACAAGGTACGCCAATGCGATAAGGGATACAAAGCCAGCAATGATTCGCTCTAATTTACGATAGGAGTTCGTAATGAGCATGACCGTACAGATAAGAGCCGTCAAAATGCTGCCTATCAAGATAGGAATACCAAAGAGCATCTTCAAGGCGATAGCGGCGCCAATAAACTCAGCCAAGGCCGTCGCTGCCGCCGCAATTCCTGCCGTGCTAAGCACAAAGCGAGATGCATAACGCGGTAAAAACTCATAAGCACATTCCGACAAGCATTGCCCGCGTACAATGCCTAAATGCGCCACATTATGCTGTAATAAAATGAGCATAATCGTGGATAGTGTGACTACCCACAATAATTCGTAACCATAACTAGCACCAGCTGCCAAATTAGCGGCCCAGTTACCTGGATCGATAAATCCAACGGTTACGATTATACCAGGTCCTATATATTTAAAGACCTCACTTACCTGCTGCTTACCGTTTTGATGAACAGTAAACAACTGTTTCTTTAAAAAATCAATCATTATAACCCCTTACCAAGAGTTATAGAGTGAACGTCATCTCCGTCTGCATACGAGCATCTGTTTTGGACTTTTTATCCTTGGAGTCAGCGTAACGAATGCGCACTTCATTATTTACCTTAACGCGAGAATCATCAATTTTGAATTTCTTCATTTTTTCTTTGATTTGCTCATCTGTTAAAGCGCGTTCTTCCGGTTTTGCTACTTCATCACCAGCCTTATCAAGAGCCTCTTGTTGATCCTTGGATACTTGATACGTCTTACCAGATTTTTTAGCCTTTTCAGCACGCTTTTCATCTAGTTTTTGACGGCGCTCATCAGTAGCTTTTTTATCGCGAGCAATACGGTAATCCATTACATCACGCATATTTTCTTGGTAAATACGCAGTGCATACTCTCGATCATTATCGTTCATTTGCTCACGTTTTGTGACTACCTCATCGATAAGCGGCATAAGCTCATCCTTTGTGTAGCTAGCACCATCAAAAGTAAATCCGTGGGTATCTGTAATAGCACCATGTTTAATGAGTCTTTGTAACGCTGTATACGTCCAATCATTAGGCGTAATAACATCTGAGTTTATATGCTGTTGTCCTTTACTAGAACTACTAACAGTCTCTACATCAGCACTTACACCATCCACCATAGGACGTGCACTTGGGATGGCAATACTTTCAGCATGACTAAACCCAATAGACGCAACGAGGCATAATGTGCCAATGCCTAACGCTCGACGGATACGATTCATTTGACGTGTATGTTTTGTATTCATAAGAGTCTCCTTAAAATTACATTTTATACAATCTATTATATGAAACCCCTAGACATACGTCAACTCTATAACCTTACACACCTGTGTCATTCAATACTAATAAGGCCTTGGACTCACTCGAATCCTCACAAATTAGGCCTATATAAATAATATAATAAATTCACTATATTATACAAAAAGACCCCACATCGAGTGATGTGAGGTCTTTACATGGCGGAGGATTAGGGATTCGAACCCTAGCGACGGTAACCCGCCCTAACGATTTAGCAAACCGTCCTCTTCAGCCTCTTGAGTAATCCTCCATGCTTTACTGGGTAATCATATCATACCCAATAAGGCATTGTCAATCGTCTTATTTCAGCATAGATTCGATGAACCAGATCTGTTTTACATAGTATGCAACGTGATCTTCCATCATGCTTACGAGCAAGAAATCACCTTCTTCATCAGCTGCTGCACGAATTGCTACAGCTTGATCATTCATGTATTTAAAATCCTTAAGAAGGATATCAATTACCTTTGCTTGAGGAATGTCTTCTTGTCCCAATTCTTCGATTTTAGTCAATTTTGCGTATTCTGCAGAATTTACCAACGGAAATTGACCTTGCATTTTCACATGTTCTGCTACGGCATCAAAGTATTCAAAGGCTTCATCATAAATGGATTCCAAGTATTCATGAATAGATTTGAATTGCGGACCAGTTACATTGAAGTGTAGGTTATGTAATTTTACATTCCATACGGAAAGATCTGCTAAATATTGATTTACTTGTTGTACGTTTTTCATAATAAAACTCCTTTTTTCACTTAATTCTCAATTATAGTTTATTCTAAAAGCAGAACAAACACAGTTGGCTTCTACGCCATCAATTCGTTTATTTAATTTATAATCAATATTGATTATGTTTATATTCTACCAATAATGATTTTCCATGTCAATATATGAATAGATATTTTTGTATAAAAGTTTAATGAAAACATTATAACCATACTAAATCAAACATGTCCCCAATCCAATCCAATACATACCAAATCTAAATCCAATAATTCACAGAATCATGTTTCTACGAATCATAAAAAACCTCTAACTACTAGTTAATCTAATAGTTAGAGGCTTGTATGATTCTATATTCAATATGACTCTATATTAAAAATGATTATATATTAAATACGTTTCTATATTAAATATAGTATTCTATGTAATTATCAGGAATCTTCTTCTCCTCTGCTTGTGCAGCAGCTGCATTGCGACTAGGTTTACGGACATACATATTTTCTGGATCTGTTTCAAAGATTACCATATCCTTAGGAATATCATGTTTGATAACGAGATTACAGCCAATCTTCGTGCGCGCACCAATCGTAATATCTCCTAAAATTTTTGTACCCGTACCGATGAGTACATCATCTTCAATGGTCGGATGACGCTTTACTTTTTTAGAAGACATCCCACCTAGTGTTACTTGATGGAACAAGGTTACATTATCGCCTACAATAGCCGTTTCACCAATAACAACCCCCATACCGTGATCGATAAAGAGACCGCGACCAATCGTCGCACCTGGATGGATTTCAATGCCTGTTACATGACGAGAATGGAGAGCCACACGACGAGCCAAGATGGGCCACCCCGCCTTATAAAGACGGTGGGCAAAGAAATGCCAGAACAAAGCCGTAATATGCGGATATGTCCATATAACCATCCATACACTTGTGGCAGCTGGGTCAGAATCCATTACGCGCTTAATATTATATTGAATTTTGCCCCATAATTCGCGCAAACCTTGCATCATAGTGACTCCATCTCAAATAACTCTACTTAACATTCTACAGAAATATAGATATATCTAGTATACAACATATTGGGTCTATATTCCTATATATAAGGCTTTATATCTATATAGAACCTATTCTTTTACCAGTCCAAAATTCAGTATTGTATCTATCTGAAATCTATTATTTAACGTATTCGTTGTTACCGAAGTCCAAGAGGGATAAATATTTCTCTACTCCATCAGGTGCAATAACAACGATGTTCGCCTTAGGTAACTCACGAGCCATGCGTTTTGCCGCTACAATGGCCGCCCCCGCGGAAAGGCCAATAGAGATACCACTTTCACGCATAAAGGTTTGCACCTCGCTAAAAGCTTCTTCGTCACTTACAGTTTGCACGCCATCCATCAATGTTTGGTCAAAGTTTTCAGGAATAAACCCAGCCCCAATGCCTTGAATTTTGTGAGGGCCGCCCTTACCTTCGGTAATAGCAGGAGATCCCGTTGGCTCTACAGCAATGGCTTTTAGATTAGGATTATGTTCTTTCAATCGTCTTGTAACGCCTGTGAAAGTACCACCTGTACCGATCCCCGCTACAAATACATCGACATTCGGCACTTGTTCTACGATTTCAGCCCCCGTTGTACGGTAATGCATATCTGGGTTTGCAGAGTTTACGAATTGACCCAAGGTAAAAGCATTTGGATACTTCTCTAAGATTTCATTTGCCCTCTCAAGAGCCCCCTTCATACCTGTTTCTTTTGGTGTTAAGATGAGCTGAGCCCCATACGCCTTAATAAGCTCACGGCGTTCTTTACTCATGCTTTCAGGCATGATAATCACTGTTTTAATATGTAGAATAGCGCCTACCATAGCAAGAGCGATCCCCGTATTACCACTTGTGGCTTCTACAATAATACTATCCTCATGGATGCGACCTTGCTCTTTTGCAGCCTGTAACATACCAAGTACGGCACGGTCTTTTACAGAACCACCTACATTATATTTTTCAAGCTTTACATAAATATTGGTATTTGGCAATTGATATATCGGTGTTTTACCAATAAGTTCAGTTGTTTGATTTGTGACTATACTCATCTAATCCTCCCTCTAGCGATAGATGATAAAAATCGCCCTTAGGAACATCCCAAGGACGATATTATATTGCACCTTGTTATTCACCATACACGGGGTATAACCGTTTATGTATTCCAATTAATACAACCATACTCTAACATTTGAATCATTTCATTGTCAAGAGAATGAGAACGACTTTTAAAACCCTAAAAATACAGGAAATAACTAGCTTTATCTATTTTGTTGTAAGTGCGTCAAGTACCCTATCCCATGTAATAGGTACCATTATAATGGCAAGGGCCAATCCTATAAAGAAAACCGCTCCTACCAAAACTGTAAGACGAGGAATAAGAGATATAGCCATACTGTTAGCTAAGCGCGATACTTTAGTTACATCATGATGTAACGCTACATGGCCCCATAAGAAACCAGCAACTACATAGGTGATAATGTATGGGTCGAAAATGATTAGGGTAGTCATCTCATTATCAGCATGCATAATTCGGTTAATACTCGGAGACACTAGTACATTTACAAGTATGGCTAGGATTTTAAACCACACTAGGCACACGATATAAGGCCACATTGTTTTTATCGTCATTCTCAGCATATAAAGCAAGCCCACCAAGCTCGCTCCAAGAGAGCCTCTTTGACGCCCCATGTACTGCTCCATCCAAGATGGCTTATGTTTACCTGCATCTACTTGATCATAATAAAAGGATAAATCCCGTTCTCCATGGGCTAAATCAACTAGCCCTAACACTTGAAACAACACAAGCGAAAAGACTAAAATAACGCCTATTTGAAAGCTTTCACTAAAGAACATATCCATCAGATCGAAATCAAGATAACCAATGTTCAAAAGATTACCATATACATCGTGAAACGCAATATATATACCATTCGTTACGAGCACATCTAGCACAAATAGGAGCAACACAAACATGATATATCCGTTCCAGCGAGTCCATTTACTTTGTTCTCTTAAATGAGTGTGAGCCCCTACGATTATTGATGCAGGTTGTAAAGACAAGGTCACACCCATCATAAAACAAGTAATAAAGGATGCGACCATTGTTAAATATTCGTATGCCATATTAACGGTATGCTACGCGCTCAGGCTGCATGTCGTGGAAATGAAGGCGCTCTTTTGCAGTCTTTTCCCACTCTGTACCAGGCTTGCCATAGTTTGCGTATGGATCGATGGACAAACCACCGCGCGGCGTAAACTTGCCCCACACCTCGATATATTTAGGATCCATCAACTTCACGAGATCTTTCATGATGATGTTGATGCAGTCCTCGTGAAAGTCCCCGTGATTGCGGAAACTAAATAGATATAACTTCAAAGACTTGGACTCTACCATCTTCTTATCTGGCACATAAGAAATATAGATTGTGGCAAAGTCTGGTTGACCTGTCATAGGACACAAGCTAGTAAACTCAGGGCAATTAAACTTAACGAAGTAATCATTCTCTGGGTGCTTGTTATCAAACGCCTCTAACACCTGTGGTGCATAATCAGTAGGATAATCGGTCTTGTGACCTAACATCGTTACCCCTTGTAACTCTTTTTCAGATCTGCCGGATGCCATAAAGAACCTCTTTCTATAATCTCTATAACTCTATAATTAAGATATATTAAATAATTCATGTAACACTTAATTATAGCATATAAAGAATTACTTATAGCACAACATCCTCATGTAATTCATCAAAGGTAAAAGCATATTCTTCCACACGCATAATCTCTTCCCAATCATTATGTAATAAAAGAGAGAGATGGATTGTATCCTGTTCCTCCAATATATCTGCACCAACACAATAACATGGAAATGAAAAAGAGATTAATTTACTTTCCCTAGCATTCTCTATATTAATAAGCTGTAGCTGTTTTTCACCAATTGCTAACAAATATCTATTAGAGGCCATTAGTTGATAGTATTTGATAGAAACTACATCTGGAATTTCAATAACACGTGTACCATCTACAATTATTATATTTTTAGAGTCATGACAAATTAATTTATGATTTCTAAAATACGTCACTATTCCATTATATCTATTTCGATACTCATTAAATGGATATTCATTAACAGAATCAAGATCTAGCACTGTAACTTTAAAGTCAATTAAATCCAAAGATACTACATTCTTACTCGTACCTATCATAATATAGTCTTTGCCAAAACAATGTAAGTCTGAAAAACATAAATCTTGCAAATCACTAGGAAGCTCTATTAGTTTAACCCAACTACTCTCAATATCAATTAAGCACAGAAATGCTTCTAACTTAAAAAGTATCCTATTATTGACGTAATCTATATATCTGGCTTCAGGGAAAAATAGATTTTCATCTACCTTAATTTTTTTCACTTCATTCCATGAGGAGTCCAATACAATAATCCCTTGATGGTTATTATTTATTATGCTATATGGTCCTATTCGTTCTAACATACAAATATCATTTTGGTTATATCTACTATATAAAGACTTAATAGGTTTCATAATCATTACCTTAAATCCTTTCTAAGTTTTTTGCTACGGTCTTGAGATCCCTCCCTAATCACTCCAGTTATAGGATCTGCTTCTCCTAAATGATTTCCATTTTTATCAAATACTTCTAAGTGAGCATCTACACCTTTATGAAAATATAGCTTTTAAAAAATTTTTATTGTTAGCAGGCATTCCTACTTCTCCCTTGATTCTCAATAAAGGGAATATACTTTTTCTTTACAACTTAAACGCTACAAAAAATCATAAAATTTCAATACACCTAGAACCGCTAATAAATAAAAGAATACAATCCACACTACATACATCTGTTTTTTTCTAGCCCAATCATAATAACGACTGTGTGATGACTGCCTGAATAGTGTAGCTGCAACTAAAACAGGTTGTAAAAACCAAGCCATAACAATTGGCACGGCTATGTAATCTAAGAAATAAAACATGCTAAAAAGCATGAATGGGTATGTAATAATTATCGCCCAAGAGATAAATTTAATAAAACTATAATTAGAATTAGCAATTAAAGATACTAGTAATGGTGAAAGTTTTTTTCTTAAGAGTATCTTATATATGATCCAATAGAGAACAATTGCCGAGTAAAAGATGACTACGAAAACTAATGGTAAATGAATATGCACAAATGCTAACCTCTTTTACGTCTTAAATAGTTATAAATATAGGTCCATACCACATAGCTCAAAAGGATTACAATATATAGAGTAACAAAAAAATGAAAATCGACTTCATCCTCGATCATTTCAGGATTTGTAACAATAGTAAAAGGGATAATTATAAGAAAGAAAAGTACAACGCCCCTCACAAAATAATTATAAATTTTTAAAAATAACATATGAGTATTCCTATCATTAAAACTACTCGTTTACAACACAACTAAAATTTTAATTCTAATATATCACAAAATTTATATAAGTTTATATAATAAAAATTAGAACAATCCATCATGATTGCCACATCCTTAACACCATACATCGGTTATGATAAGAGTACTAAGATAGTAAAAGAACCATACAAACGCGGTTGCTCTATTAAAGAAATCATATTGGAAGAAAAACTCATGACCGAAGACGAATTCGGTGAAGCAGTTCGCATGAAATAAAATCTCTCTCATCTTTATAACATATCTGTAACATCCTCTCATACCTCAAATGAACGGAATAAAAAAGGACGCTATAGTTCTAAATCAATCAGTATAACGACTGAAGATTAGACTATAGCGTCCTTTTTAGATTTATTGAAACAACTATATTAAGCTTTTATCATTACCTGTTATATTTCTTAGAACTTGAAGCCATTTTGGTTCTCGATTTACGTCAACATAAGTAGGTAATCGTTTATCAATTCTATCAATTAACTTTTGATAGAGCTTTTTCTCTTTATCACTTAACGATTGACTGCTATCATACACTACAACCTGTCGTTTCTTAGCTTTATCTTTATAAGAAGCAATTTCTTTTAAAAGTGAGGCTCTATCATCGACTTCAATAAGATAGTGAATACTCCCCTCATTACCATTTACAAAAATAGCACCAAAAGACGTTAAACATGCAATCTCATAATCATTATAAACTTCAACAGTCAGTATTTCTCCTGGAACATACAAATCATAATCCATATCATTAAGATACCCAGCCTCCCTACCAAGAGAAGAGTCATAATTAGAGGTAGCTAAAAAGGTTGTTGTAGAAGCAACATAGGTAATTATATATATAGCTACAATACTAATAAATATAATTACAAAATAACCCATCCTTTTCAGTAAAGATTTTAGTACTATCATTTAGTATATACCTTTCCATTAGACTTATTGAAGTAAAAATTAGAAGTTACCTCAAAAGAAAACGGAGTAATTAAACCTTGTTGTTGTAAATCATAAAAGAAATTATTGGCCCATCTAATCCACTTATCTTTTATATCACTAGCATCCTCTTTATATTCATAATTAGATCTATCGAAACCTAAAAGTTTGACATCATAATAATCACCATGCTTTATAACTTTTAATCTAGCAGCCATTCTTCCTACCGATGCCCCTAAATCAGACCAGGCGCCACCCTTTTCAGTCTTAGCAAAATTAATATCAATACGTTTTAAAACACTATTTGTATCCTTATCAAAATCCTCATCACGCAAAGAAACTAAAATATCTTTAATGCCATTTGACTGCGCAATTGTTTTTGCTAAAATACTTTTCGAGTTATACTTTTCCATACTACCATTCCCAGTTCTCATTTTTTCAAAAAAAACTGTTAACACAGGATATTTAGATTTAAGTACATTACGTTCAAAAGCCATCCCGGCTTCCTTTGCTGTGTAGTGAATTATATTCTGACGTTTATTAACATCTCTTTCTTTATTAATATCAATATCCTTTTCCTTCTCTAATCTTATTGCTTCATCCAAGGCTCTCCTATCTTCATCAACATAAATAGCTTTAACCGGTACAACATCAGTAAACACATACCCTTGTTTGACTAACTCTTTTTGTAATCTAATTTGTTCATCCTTCAATAAACTATAATGATGTTCAAAGTCAGAGATACTTTGATAGGATAAATTGCCATATGAAATAAGAAAATCCTCCCAATGAGATAAATCCCAATATGATTCTGACATTATCTCCCAAGATTTGGCTTTATCACTATCTTTTTCAGCTATACTCCTTAAATTCTCCAAAAGGAATATTACTTCACGCTCACTTAAACTTTCTCCATTCTTTTTCTTTAAATATTTTTTTGCCAAATATATTGTATCTGGATTTGTTGTTAAATATTGATTCCATTTAGTCCCATATTGTGCTTCAGCTGCACCTGTCACAGGGGAATAGCCTAAGCTACCATTTACAGCAGCACCTAATAAAGCACTTAATGTTTGAGCTACATCAGGTTTTTCTTTTGCAATTTTTTGAATCTCTCCAATTAATGCTTCATTGGTAGCTCCAGCATAAAACCCACTACCCGGTTTATTCCCTGCCATACGAGCAGATACTTCAGCGACTACACCATGGGCTATTGCTTTTGCGGCTTTACCTTCTTTAGAGATTGGATTCCAATTATGTAATTGTTCAAAGGCTTCTTTTGCAAATAACTTAGATAATTCTTGACGTTCTTCAATTTTCTTTTTATCAAAGATTTCATCAAGCTTATTCAAGCTATCTTTTGTATCTCGAGACAGTGTTTGCATATTAAAGCCAGCATCTCGTACTTCTATTGTACCATTTGAAATAGCAGATTTTGTAGTAGTAGAAGTAGATTTGCTAGAGTCTGGTAACAGATTAGGTAATGTGCCTAATGTGTTCCACACAGCATCTTTTCCTGCTTTACTAAGGTTCTTAAAATTACAAAGCCACCATCACCTGCATATATCCCCGCTTGATCAGTAACACTTGCATAATCACTTTTCATTTTACCTTTGCTTGAGCTCATAGATACATTACTTAGAGAACCCGCATTTGTAGATATACTAAACCCTTTATTAGAGCTTTCACCTACATATGTCTTTGTATCTTGTAAGCTTTCAATAGAAAGATTTCCACCTACGTCGGCTGTTACAGATTTACCAATTACCTTGGAGCCACTGATATAGGTATCCTTTCCTGATGTAATATTAACAGCATCCGTACCTACAACAGTAGTACCAGTATGTGTTGTTACCTTTGTATTACCCTTTTGTTTTGCAGCATTAGCACTTGCATCAAAACCAAGTATACCGCCACCAGCAACACTAATATTAGCCCCAACAGACTAGCCTTTACTCTTAGCATTTTCAAGCTTTTCACTTGTATTCGTTGCCGCTTGTAAAGATACATCATTAGAAGCCACTAATTTGACTGATTTACCTGAAATTGCTTCACCAACAGCTTTAATGTTCGCATGAAATAAACTCTCTTTCAGCTCTATGACTTATCTGTAACATCCACGCAGACCTCAAATGAGCGATTAAATAAAAAGACGCTATAGTTCTAAACCATTCTGTATATACTACTGAAGATTAGACTATAGCGTCCTTTTTATGTTTATATACCTTATATTAGAGTTACATATTAATCAATAAAATCCTACTATATACATTATCAAAGTATCTAATAATAGGTTAAAACATATAAATATATGTATAAAGCGACTAGAAATAACCAAGTATATACGCCTACTTTAAAATTGGACTGATATTTCTCTACTTTATCACTTTCAAACTCGTCATTCTTAAGCATGAAATACATCCCAACCAAAGAAATTCCCATGCAAACTATTGTCAGAAAAAATAATACAAATACTGGGGCAAATTCATGAAGCAAAGCTATTCCGCTTCCCATTGCAAGGCCTAAAAATGTAATAATTCTAGCTAAAGTAAGCTTACCTTTATGAGTAATAAGTTTGTATATGAGAAATATAATCCCCAATATTATAATCAAATCTCGAGACATTACTTAACTACATCCTTTTTCAAATTAGACTTAATCTTATCTTTATAATAGTCTCCCGTTGTCGCCAAAGTAACACCAACGACAAAAGAACCTGCTGGTCCACCAGCACTGCCAGCAACACCTCCACCCAATCCGAAAACTACAGGAAGTAAATCCGCGCCCCAAGCTTTAGCTAGTTCTCGACCACTGTACATTTGGTAATCATTTTGCATATCGTAAAGTAAGTAACCTATTAAAACAGGCCCTCCAACTTTCGCTACAGTTCGAGTAAATTTTGATGCGTTCTCTGCATAATGCACATATCCAACCCATGGTTGATTTCCCACCTCTGATAATACATTTTGAGCAACTGACTTTCCTAAAGCCTCCTTAGTCCAAACAAATTCTGAATTATTAGAATTTTTTAGTATTTCACTATGATTAAAAGACAAGAACTTCGGTTTATCAAACGAACCAGCTTTATACTCTTTTGTTCTTTTAATTATAATATCAATTACTTCTCTTCCATCAGATCTATAATAGTTATATATAAATCCATATGTGGGATTAACAGCACCTATTTTTTCTTTATATTGATGAATATGGTTTCTTATTAAAGAATATAATTTACACAAAATTATTGACACTACCCTCAATAATAAGGATATAGCTAATAATAAATCAAAATATATAGAAAAATATATAAAGCTATCATAAATATCCAGGAGTATAAAGCCCCTCTATATAGCTTTTGATGCTTTTGAGTTTTATCCTCATCATAATTCTCACTACTTGGCACAAAATACATTCCTATCAAAGAAATCCCGATACATATTAGCCACCAAAATAGTAAAACAAATGGAGATATCAGTTTACTCAGCAATACTAATCCACAACCGACAATAATAGAAACCGTTGCAATAATTCTAGCTAAACTAAGCTTACCTTCATGTGTAATAAGTTTGTATACGAGAAATATAATCCCCAATATTATAATCAAATCTTGATACATTACTTATCTACATCCTTTTTTAAATTAAATTTAATTTCATCTTTAACGCAATCGCCAAGTGTTGCTCCAGTAATACCAATAACAAAAGCACCTGCAAGACCAGCAGCAAGACCTCCAACACTTATTATAGAGCCTATTTAAATACTGTAATTCATACTAATGCCATGGCGTTAGCAAAACCCATTTACTGGGAACTGTAATGGCATAATTATCATCATCATAATAACGATCATCAGAATACTTCAACTTAAATCCATAATCAGTATGTAAATAAGGGCCCTCCGAATAATATTTGCTAAATGATGAATCAAATTTGTGATAGACTAAATATTTATAGTTGAATGTTCCATTAAACAAATAGTTATATTTACAAAAAATAATTTTATCATCATCTTCACGATAGCATAATACTTTTTCAAATATAACAAGCGGTTCATCAAAAAGACTATCTTTATAAATTACGTTTCCATTATTTAAAATTTGAATCTTTAATCCTTCAAAGCATTCCGTAGCATAGCGCTCCGCAAAGATAAAAACATATATTCGTTCTACTGGATTTAAGATTAAACATATCCCGATACATAATAGTATAAAAATGATATAAC
The DNA here is from genome assembly GCF_902810435.1 of Veillonella parvula. GTDB lineage: Bacteria > Bacillota > Negativicutes > Veillonellales > Veillonellaceae > Veillonella. Next base: position 196,715 of record NZ_LR778174.1, on the reverse strand, counting down.
GTTTTAATTTCATTATTATTTTCACTACATATTACCTCGATCCTCTTCATAGATACCCCTTAAAGTTTTTTATCTGAACCATTTAACTAAATACAAGCCCAACAGAACATATACGTTTCCTACTATCAAGCCTAAACTTCACACTATTCTCAGGATGTAAGAAATAAATTATCAGAAAATCATACTATTCTTAACTTATCAAATTTAAAATCAATTTGAACACGAGAGTTAGTCACAGTCCTCATTTCCTGCATATGAACACCAATACTATTAATCATGTTTCCTCAGAATAGCATAATTAAAGTTTTGTTGTAAAGTATAAATATATTTTACAATCAAGCCTAGGTATAAAATCGATAAATTTACTCCTTCTCCTTTATCAGTTTTATAAAATTAAAATTCATAATATAATATTCATATATCCATGTTATAGTACCAATTATGATTTATCGTGACGTTTTATACACAATGGAGGTTACCATGAAATTAAAACAACTTATTGTATCCGGTATAGCCTTAGGAGCGCTGGCTTTCACAAGCGGAGTGGTACAGCCTGCACAGGCAGCAGTCGGTATGGATACACCTGCACCGACGCAGAGTTTAAAAAGACCTGCATCAGTAACGACACAGCATTACATCAATGTAGATGGCATATTATTGGAGCCAATCGATAAAAAGCCAAATGTCATCTATGTTGACGGTCAGCCACTCGTAGCTTTACGTCAAGTATCAGAAGCATTAGGTTACAAAGTATCTTGGGATGCACCTACTAAAACAGCATTGATCGACATGAACATTGCTACATTAGCGGTACAACCGGACTCTAAACAAGTCGTGCGCAAGGGTAAACTGCAAATCATCAACCTTGATACATCCGAATCTTTACTGCCTGCAGCACGTATGGTAGACGGAATTCTATATGTAAGTCCAAATGCATTCAAACTCTTGCTAAATGATGTAACCATCAATAAAGACGAAATCTATATCGTTCCACAACAAAGTCAATTGGCCACTGATTCAAACACGCAAAAAGGCAAACGAAACGGTATCGAAACATTTTTACCGGATCAAGGAGATAAAGTAATTCCATACGAAGAAAAGGAAACCAAAGAAAAGAAACCTCTTATTACGGTAAAACGAACTAACACCAAAACAGATACCAAAGACACAGAAAATACCGAATATGTACGCTCTAACGGATTAAACAGATAATAAAATCTTTCGTATAGCTATATATAATTTAGCACCTTATAACTTAAAGAAGGCAACTCATCACCATGATAGATTGCCTTCTTTTTTGATTTTTGTTAGTTTATTATTTTTGTTACTTTATATTGTTACTTTATTATTACTTCTTACCCTTTACAGCTCAATACAGTTTATTGCTTACTGTTTTTTGACAGATTATCTATACTATCTTTTGCCGTATCCATACTCCGCTTCAGATCCTTCATGGATTCTTTTATGTCCGGCGCTGTAAGGCCAGATTTGTCGATGTCTTTTGCAGAGTCAGAAGCACGTCTACTATTTTCCCTAGCTTGTTTCATATCATCTTTAATGCGAGTCATATTTTCATCAATTTCATCAAATGACTCATCATACAGAATGAAATTACTACCCCCGTGAGAAGTAATATTAAGCGGCCCCATCGTGAGCTGTCCATCATCGATACGCAGAGCATCCGTAGTGATAGTGGTGATTTTCGTATGTACGTTCACATCGCTAAAGGATAAATGCCGCCCTTTATTGTGAAAGTTTCCCGTAATGCTTTGAATCGGAATTAGCATATAGTGCCCTTCACCAGACCAGAAGTTACCCCATACCTCCATATCTCGAGGTTGGCCTTCACTTTTAAAGTTCAAATTTGCCGATACGGGCACGAGAAACTCAGGAGCCTTGAGGGCTACACTACTATCTAAATCCTTTGCTACGCCTGTAATCGTATAGGCTCGAGTGTCCAAATTATATACACCCTTAGCCTCCAATTTACCGCTGTATACATTGGCACTAACGTTTTCAAAATTCAAAATACCATCTTGGTACGTCACATCTCCTACTACATTCTCAAAAGTAAGTGCAGGAATCCGTAAAATAGGCATCGTCACACGACCTTTAGCAAAAGGACGGTTAAAATCGCCTGTTACCTTTGTAAGCAAGGTCATGGCATCATGAATATTCTCACCAAAGCCTAGTGATGATGGATCCACCCCTTTCACATCAAATTGTAGATCCAGTTGAGGCATGCGATGCTTTAAAACATCCTTTAAATCTACACGACCTTTTAATACGAGACCATCCCCTATGGCTGTACCACCAAATTTGCCCGTTTCCATATCGATACGAATGACCCTCTTACTATCAAGATCAATTTTTGAGTTTACATTCTTTATCACATAATGGCGGTTTCTATTAAAGACCTCTAACTGACTATTTCTAAGTGTAATCTTAAGATCTAAATGTTGACCTTGCCAATTAAAGTTACGTACTTTCTTACCTAGTTCCTCTTGCCGTTCTTGTGTGGTCTTTTTAGGTGCTTTCGGACGAGGCTCTACCTCATTAATTGGTTTATTTACATCTGGAGATATGGGCGCGAAATCTAACCGATTATTATCGTCCAAATCAATGACTATAACCGCATTATCTAATTCAATGCCTTTGATAGCAGAGGACTTAAAGTTACGTGTCACCACATCCCACATATTGACGCGGACTTTCCCGCTTGGTGCATTGAACAACTCATGTCCTTCTGGGTCCTTCCAAACAAGGCCTGTAAAAGTCAGAGTCCCCCACGGGGTAGCAGATAAACTTTCAACAGTAACCGTACCGCGCATCATAGTTTGTCGAGCCATAACCTCATTAAAAATAACGCCCATTCCACGACTAGCAATGGTTGCTAGTACAAAGACTATAATCGCTCCAATGGCAAGAAAGGCAGCAATGCCTTTTAGGCCTTTCTTATACAATTGTTTATATTTTGTCCAATAAGAACGTATATAATGTTTCATAGCCCTATTATAACATGTTCAAATCACAATACCCATGTGGTGTTGCCTGTATCAATCATATTGACCATAAGAAACTCTTTTCCATACAAAAATCGCCTTGCTCACAGAAAACTCTGCATGCAAGGCGCCATTACCTAACTATTTTATAAAAAAGACAGCAAATTTATAGATTAAAAGTGCACCCACAAATGTGAGTGCACTTTATATATTGCAATAATCAATCTTATGCTTTTACTTCTTTACCATATTTTACAAGGCTTTCAGCTTCGATTTCAGCTTGAGTCCGATAATCTTGAGGAATATTGGACAAGCGAATCCAGCTGCGTACAGCTTCAATTAATACGATAAGGATCATGAGGAACATAGCCGCACTAAATACTACTAGAATCCATTTACCAGCTGGGATATAGCTGTTAAATACGTTTTCAAAATCTGCTGCAATAGCAACGATAGCCATTAAGATACAAGGAATACCTGTTACCCAAGCATAGCGTTTGCGGCCAAGTCTCATAATAACTGTAGTACCTACGGCCAATGTCATGGTACCTAATAATTGGTTTGATACGCCGAATAGAGGCCAGATAATACCGATATTACCTTGTAGAACTAGGTAGCCCCACAAGATACAAATTAAAGCAGCACAACCATACACACCAGGAGCCCAGTGTTGGTCGTTGAATTTAGGATGGAAATGACCTAATAATTCTTGAAGTAAGTAACGACCTACACGAGTACCAGCATCGATTAATGTCATGATGAACAATGCTTCGAACATGATACAGAAATGATACCAGTAACCCATCAAGTGATCCATGTTAGGCAATCTGGAGAAGATATGAGCCATACCTACTGCAAGGGATACGGCGCCACCAGGACGGTGCATCAAGTCTTCACCAACCATTGCAGACAATGCTGGCAATTCATGGACTTGAAGGCCTAAAGCTTTGAATGACTCAACTGTAGAGTTAATCGCAAAGTAATCATCTGGATGCAATGCAGTAGCAGCAATCAACGCCATCATAGCGATGAAGCCTTCTGTTAACATCGCACCATAACCGATAGGTAAGATTTCTCGTTCATTAGTAAGCATTTTAGGTGTTGTACCAGTAGCAATAACAGTATGGAAGCCAGATAACGCACCACATGCGATAGTAATGAAGATGTAAGGGAATACGGAACCTTTCAATACAGGACCGCCGCCCCAGATGTAAGGAGTTACAGCTGGCATTTGAATTTCAGGCATTACAATGATAATACCAAGTGCCAATGCGCCGATTGTACCGATTTTAAGGTATGTGGACAAATAGTCACGAGGAGCAAGTAACAACCATACTGGCAATGCAGCTGCGAAGAAACCATACACAGCAAGCATAATTTCAATGGTTTGCAAGTCGTATGTGAACCAAGATGCATATTCGCTAGCCGCTACATTTGGACCGTAGATGATGGCTGCGAAGATTAAGGCTACCCCAATAATAGTCGCCTCTTGAATTTTACCAGGACGCAACCATTTCAAATAAATACCAATAAAAATAGCGATTGGAATAGTAGCAAATACGGAGAAGAATCCCCAAGGAGAGTTATGCAATGCATTAGCTACTACTACAGCCATACCAGCAAGGGTAATGATCAATAGGAATAAGGTAGCGAGCATAGCACCAAAACCAGCAAGTTTACTGATTTCTTCGCGAGCAATATCCGCAATCGATTTACCATCGTAACGAACGGAAGCAAACAAGATAACCATATCATGTACAGCACCAGCTAATACGGAACCTATAAGAATCCATAATGCCCCAGGCAAATACCCAAACTGTGCTGCGATAACAGGACCTACAAGTGGACCTGCACCAGCAATTGCTGCAAAGTGATGACCAAAGGTTACCCATTTGTTGGTTGGCACGTAATCGTGACCATCATTGTGAACCATAGCTGGCGTTGGACGATATTGATCCAATGTCAGTACCTTAGCCGCTATAAAAGCCCCATAAAAGCGGTACGCTAAAATTAGAATACACGCGGAGGCAATAACTAAGTAAATACCATTCATAACCATATAAACACCTCCAATAATCACGTGACATGGAGTATATGAATATTACTGATAAAACTTATGTATCGTATCCATGCCACAATGGCTTCCTAAAATGTTAGTACTTACAACATTATTGTATAACTAATCAACAAGGTGTCAATTATTAATTTCTCATTTTGAAAGTTAAGTATAACTATAAAGCATAATAACGGCATTCTCTACCTATGAGATGCCGTTATTATCCTAGATATATTGGTTACTGAATGACTTATTCCTATCTGTAATGAAAGATAGCTATATCCCTATTCTCCTGCTGCTCTATAAGTTTTTGTAATAGTCCCAAATGTACGCAACAAATTTAGACCTACGACACCGCTTTTTTCAGGATGGAATTGCATTCCATATACTCTACCTCGTTCTACAATGCCAGGTACATCGATACCATAATTTGCAGTAGATATGATATATTCAGGATCTGTATCCACATAATAGGAATGGACGAAATATGTATATTGATCATCTACATTGCTAAAAGCACTATGAGGCTGGTGTACTACATTTTTATTCCAACCCATATGAGGCACGCTAAGACCTAGATCGCGAGGGATTTCTTTTACCTTACCGGGAATAAGTCCTAAACCAGGAGTTGGCCCGTATTCTTCAGATTCTTCAAATAAAAGTTGCATGCCTAAACAAATACCTAGTAAAGGTATTTCCCGTTTTACTACTTCATAGATGACATCGACTATACTACGCTCTTTTAGAACTGCCATCGCCGGCGCATATGCGCCTACACCTGGCAAGAGAACACCATCAGCATTTAATATAGTCGCCGAATCCGCCGTTAGCACTGCATCAAGACCAATGTAAGCTAAAGCTTTCTGGACATTGAAGGTATTCCCTGCATCATAATCTATAATGGCAATCATAATAAACTCCATTCTATAGGGTAAAACACGATAAGATTAAACAAAACGTATTACGAATTGTATGTTATTCTGTACGAATTAATTCATGAAGTCTCTTAATATCTTACGCATAACATCCCCATCTTGAGACATAGGAATCGTAAGGCGTAACCATCCTTCTCGTTGACCTCGGCGCACTTGGTAACCTGATTTGAGCCAAGCATCTGCAAGACCTTCCGCATCAGGCGCTGCAAAGAAAATAAAATTGGCCTCACTCTTATAGTAATGAATACCTAGCTCATCAAAGAGGCTTTCCCATTTTGCCCGTTCCTCTGCATTTTGAGAGACCGTTCTTGCCACGAATTCTTGATCACCGAAAGCGGCTTCTGCAGCCACTTGAGATAAGGTATTCAAATTATACGGCAAGCGAATGGCTTGCATATAATTTGCCAATTCTATAAGTGTCATCATGTAACCTACACGGTAATTGGCAAGGCCATAGGCTTTCGAGAAGGTACGCATGATAGCCACATTAGGGAATTCATCCAAGAGCGCACGTGCCGTAGGAACTGCTACGGAGGTAACAAAATCGATATACGCCTCGTCTATGATGACCAAGGTTTCCTTTGGTATAGCTGCTACAAATTTGCGGATATCTTCAACAGACTCATAGGTACCTGTTGGATTATTAGGATTGCAAATCCACACGACGCGTGTCGTTTCATCTACAGCTTTCACGAGAGCAGAAAAATCATACTGTCCCGTTTCAAAATCAGCTGGCACCTCGCGAACCTCAGCACCTTCCACGAGGCCATTCAAGGCATATTCCGAGAAGGCTGGCACGCTTACTACGATGGAGTCACCAGCAGTAATCAATGTTTTATTGACCATGGCGATGACCTCATCGAGACCTACTCCGATGACGAGTTGCTCAGGTTGTACCTGCCAGTAGTCAGCGAGTTTCATACGCAAATCGGAGGCGTTGCCATCCGGATAGTAGTTGGCATCATTATGGGTTACATAGCTAAGAATAGCCTCCCGTACCAATGGCGATGTACCGTAAGGATTTTCATTCGCCGACAAGCGCACCAATCGCTCTACACCAAGGCGCTCTTTCACCGCTTCAGCCGGCTCCTCAGGTATATAAGGTTTCAATGTGCGAATTATCTCTTTCATAGGCTATCCTTTCTAACTATTTTCTTAACGCATATAACACATATAACACATAAAACACATATGAACTCACCAGAGCTCATATGCCCGAGCTCATAATAGGAAATACATTATAAGTTTGTAATTTCTGGTCGATCCGTAGTCTTGCTAACAACCCCTTCGCGGCTCGCTAGCTCTGCTTCAATGGCTTCGTATGGAATATTTTTCTCCGCTAATAACACAAGCAAGTGATATAACACGTCTGCCGTTTCGTAAATCAGTTCCTGTGGATCTTCATTTTTTGCGGCGATTACTACCTCTGTAGCCTCTTCACCAACTTTTTTCAAGATTTTATCGAGTCCTTTGTCGAATAAATAATTCGTATAAGAACCTTCCTTTGGCTGTACCTTGCGGTTTTTAATAATTTCGTATAATTCGTTCAGTGTTTGCTGTGCCATGTTTAACTCCGTTCTACTTTATTAAAGAAACAGCTTGTACGCCCAGTATGACAGGCAGGACCTTCCGGCTTAACTTGAATGAGCAAGGTATCGCCATCACAATCTAGGGCCATGCTCACCACGTGCTGCACATTACCGCTAGTGCCACCCTTATGCCATAGTTCTTGACGAGATCGAGACCAAAACCACGTTTCCCTTGTTTCCAGTGTCTTGTGAAAGCTTTCTTCGTTCATCCACGCCACCATGAGGACGTCCTTAGTCTCTGCATCCTGCACAACCGTTGGCAACAAACCATTTCCTTTTTCAAAATCCGGTTTCATATTCTATCCTTTTTTAAAAGTAATCACCAATCTGTTATCCTATATTAGCTTATATCTCTATCTATTGCTATTTCTATTCTATTTATCTATAAATAAACTATTTAACTAACTCTGAACATATAGACTAGTAAAAAACTTACGAGAGATAATAATTTTTTAAATCTGTTTTAGCGTACTGTAATTCCGTGAGCTCGTAGTACTTGTTTGAGTTCAGGAATTTTAACTTCTCCGAAGTGGAATATAGATGCCGCCAGTGCACCGGTAACGCTGGTTTGCTTAAAGAGATCTACAAAATCCTCAACCTTACCTGCCCCTCCAGATGCAATGATAGGTACATTTACGACGGACTCTAGAGCCTTATATAGTTCAATATCAAAGCCAGATTTCGTGCCATCTTTATCCATGCTCGTCACTAGTAATTCCCCTGCGCCACGAGCTACGGCCTCTTTAGCCCAGTCTAGAGCTTTCCACTCTGTACGCTTACGACCGCCATGAGTGTAAGCATACCATTCACCAGTTTCTTCATCGGTTTTCACATCAATAGCTACCACCATACATTGATTGCCAAATTTTTGAGCCCCTTCTGTGATGAGCTCAGGGTTAGCGAGAGCCGCGGAGTTCAAAGATACCTTGTCCGCACCAGCTTTCAACAAAGCCGTCATATCTTTAATACTCTTGATACCACCCCCCACGGTGAGTGGCATAAATACTTGTGTGGAGATTTCTTGAACCACATCGCGCATAGTGGTCCGCGCATCAACGGTGGCCGTAATATCTAAGAATACCAGCTCATCTGCTTGTTGTTGCTCATAGGAGGCCGCAATGTCTACGGGACTGCCTACGTCTACGAGATTTACAAAGTTAACCCCTTTTTTTACGCGTCCGTCATCTACATCAAGACAGGGGATAATCCGTTTCGCTAACATAAAGCTCCTTTCCATCGAGTGTCACTCAATATAATTCAGCGGTTACGCTTAATACATTTCAACAGTTATACTCAACATATTTCATTGACTATACACAATATATTTATTGATTATGCACAATATTCCATTGGTTACAGCCAATAATTAATTTAATAGCATCACAATCATTTCTATTATTTCTGCTGATTGTACTCGGCGATTTCCTCTAGCGTAATCGTGCCCTCGTACAGAGCCTTACCAACGATGCTATCCATAACACCTTTTTGTTCAAGGGATTTAACATCCCCTAGATTACGAACACCCCCAGAAGCAACGATGCGTGCTGTAGGAAATTCTTTTTGCAAATTACCAAGTAGCTCTTCATTGGCGCCCTGCATCGTACCGTCTCGGTCTACATCGGTAACGATGAAATACTTTGCCCCACCTTCAACCATGGCACCGATTAAATCGGTCATCGGCACGTCGGATTGGTCGAGCCAACCTTCAGCGGCGACCTTGCCATTTTTTCCATCTACACCGATAACGATACGCTCCGCACCGTATTCAGCGATAACCTGCTTTGTAAATTCCGGATTTTTAAGCGCTACAGATCCTAAGATAACCCGACCTACGCCCAAGCCTAAATAGAGGTCAACGGCCTCTTTATCTCGAATGCCACCTCCAATTTCAAGGATACCTGTGAAAGCTGCACGCACTGTTTTTACAATGTCTACATTTACAGGCTTGCCCGCCTTGGCTCCATCTAAATCAACGAGGTGCAAGGCTCCAACCTTAGCTGCTTCATATTGTTTCGCTTGATTTACTGGATCAGGATTGATGACCGTTTCCTGTGTGAAATCACCTTTATAGAGGCGAACACTGCGCCCATCTTGTAAATCTATAGCTGGAAAAATCATAGGTTCTCCTTTATTAAATGACTGTATTAAATAACGCCCTTTGTAGAATTTACGCCTTGGATATCTGGGTTGATAATAACTGCTTTGCGCAATGCACGTCCCGTAGCCTTAAACATGCTTTCAATAATGTGGTGTGTATTGCGACCATATAAATTGCGCACATGTAAGTTCATAGCAGCGCTCATGGCAAGAGCTTGGAAAAAGTCCTCCACCAACTCTGTTTCAAAGTTGCCACCTAAAACCGGCGTGCTCCATTCCCCTTGGAATACGAGGTATGGACGACCGCTCAAATCGATTACAACTTGTGTCAATGCTTCATCCATAGGAACCCACGCATCGCCGTAGCGCTCGATACCAGCCTTGTCGCCAAGGGCTTTCACCAAGGCCTGACCTAATGCAAGTCCAACGTCCTCAACCGTATGATGAGCATCCACATATGTATCTCCCTTTGCCTCTACCACAAGTCCAAAACGGCCGTGTTTCGCCAATAGCGTCAACATATGGTCAAAGAAGCCTATTCCGGTCGAGATGGAGCTCGTTTGCACCCCATCAAGGGTAATTTCTACTGTAATATCTGTTTCTTGAGTGGTGCGTTGCACCGTACCTGTGCGTATCATAGCGACCTCTATCTATCAAAACTATATTAAAAAATATATAGCAATCTTTATCTCAATCTATATTTAAATATAGATTCCAAATCTATTTTTCAAATCGTACTTCGATGGCACGAGCATGCGCTTCGAGACCTTCCGTACGAGCCAATGAAGTAATGTGTTTTGCCACTTCTTCTAAACGTTCTTTTGTAAATTGTGTAAAGGATGTACGTTTCACGAAATCATATACGCCTAACGGAGACGAGAATCGCGCCGTACCACTAGTAGGCAATACGTGGTTCGTACCACCTACATAATCGCCCAATGGCTCAGACGCATAGGCACCGAGGAATACGGAGCCTGCATTTTGAACGAGGCTCATATAGTTCATTGGATCTTGCAATTGGATTTCCAAGTGTTCTGGAGCCACTTCGTTCATCACCGTGAACATGTCTTCAATGCTGTCCATAATGGCAATGTAACTGTTATTTTCAATAGCTGGACGAGCGATGCTTTCACGAGGTAACAATTTAAGTTGACGTTCTACCTCATCGGATACGGCATTTGCTAAGCTTTCACTGGTAGTCACCATAATGGCGCGCGCACGAGGGTCATGTTCCGCTTGGGATAAGAGATCTGCTGCGAGATGCACTGGATTTGCGCTGTCATCGGCGATAACACCAATTTCACTTGGGCCCGCAATCATGTCGATATCGACTTGACCAAACACTTGACGTTTTGCCGTTGCCACGTAAATATTGCCAGGACCTACGATTTTATCTACCTTTGGAATCGTTTCCGTACCATAAGCAAGGGCCGCCACACCTTGAGCACCGCCCACTTGATATACCGCATCAACGCCGGCAAGCTTTGCAGCACCTAATACGGCAGGATTAATGCCATCCTTTTGAGGCGGCGTAACCATGATGATTTCTTTTACGCCTGCAATCTTTGCGGGCAAAGCAGTCATGATAATGGTCGAAGGATACGCGGCTGTACCTCCAGGAACGTAAAGACCAACACGAGCCAAAGGAATGACCTTTTGACCACGGATGATACCCGGTGTATCCATATCCACAAAACCCTGCTCGATTTCACGGCTGTGGAATTCTGTAATATTCGCCTTTGCCTTTAATAATGCGGCTTTCAAATCATCAGATAAAGACTCATAAGCTGCGTCGATTTCCTCTTGAGGCACCTTGAAATCTTCAATGGAAACACCGTCAAATTTTTCAGAATACGATTTGAGCGCTGCATCACCGTTAGTGCGGACATCAGCAATGATATCGTACACCCGACGTTCAATCTCCATATCTGTGGTTTGCTGTGTGTAATTCCGTACGATAGCAAGCATCGCCTCTAATGATTCCTTATATATTTTCATCTGTCATCCTTCTTCCTACTTGAGCTATCCATATTGCTAGTTAAATATATGATTCACTCTACATCTTATTTATTAATTTTTATTAATTGCTTCTGAAAGCTGATCTATGAGTTTAAAAATGGTATTTCGCTTTTGTTTTAATGCTAATGGATTTGCTACTAAGCGTGTAGATATGGGCTGTAGCCAATCGAAGATTTCTAGATTGTTTTCACGCAAAGTGGTACCCGTTTCCGTAATATCTACGATAGCATCTGCTAGTCCTACAAGTGGGGCCAGCTCAACAGAGCCTTCAATCTTGATGATTTCCACATCTTGAGCTCCAAAGTACTGTTTTGTAACAATTGGATATTTCGTACCAATTCGTTGACGGCGACCTTCTTTAGGATCATAGCCCGCTAAGGACGCCAAGATAAATTGGCATTTACCCGTTTGTAAATCTAGCATTTCATAGCTCGTGTCATCTTGTTCATCTAAGACATCGCTACCCACGATACCAAGGTCAACAACACCATTTTTCAAGTACGTCGTTACATCTGGCCCCTTTGCAAGGATGACCTCCATAGAATCGCCCAAAGAGATAATGAGCTTTCGAGCCTTATTATGTAATGGCTCGCAATCAATGCCACATGCTTCTAGGAGTGGAATAAAATCCTTTTCTACGCGCCCCTTCGTAAGAGCAATGCGTAATGTATCGTTATCTTGAGCTTTGCTTTCACCCTGCAAGGTAATATCAGTCAAGACGTCGATATTAAAAGCCATCCCTACTGCCGGCATCGGCGTACCATCAAAGCTAGATAGCAAGCCATCATAGCGACCGCCGCTGACGATGTATTGAGACACGCCGTCCACATAGCCTCTAAAAGTAAGGCCTGTGTAATAGGATTGAAGCGGTTCCGTAGATACATCGATGCGAACCTGTTGCCCCGTTGCTTCCACTTGATTTGCCATATCTACAAGATTATCTAAAATGCGCTGTGCCGCTGCAGGCAAGATAATTTGATTAAGCTCATCCTTTATATCTTGAACCGTACCAAACAAGCGAGGCCATACATTTAAGAAAGGATATAGCGCACTATTTTTAAAGTCAGAAATCAACTCGTTATATCGTGGCAAATATTTAGTGAATAACGCCTCTAAGAGCTCCGTTTTTTCATCATCGCTGAGTCCTAGAGCATCGGTAATAGCACGAGAAAAACGAGCATCCCCAATTTCGAGCAACAAATGATTACCCAACTGAGCTTCGTTCACCTCTTTAATAATCTTGAAGCACTCTTGCTCAGCCTCAAGCCCTTCGTAGCCTACCATCTCGATGCCACCTTGCGTCACTTGGTTAACATCACCACGGTGCTTTTTATTTTTCATAAACACATCGCCCAAATAGTAGAACGTGCGAGGCAATTCAATATTTGTAGTCGCCAAGAAACGACCGATAGGCATTGTCAAATCAGGACGAATTACGACGGACACTTCAGAACTATCCATGAATTCGTACATATGTTGACCGCGCCCCATTGCATAGCCATTGAATACATCTTTGTACTCTACGAGAGGCGTAGAGATCTTTGTGTATTGACGATTTCGACAAAGACCGAGTACATATTGACTCACATCATCCTTGCGCTCTGCTACAATCCCTATATCATCGCGGAAACCAGTAGGTAATTGCTGCTGTACCATCGTAAACATCCTTTCTATCAATTGATTCATATTATTTCTCACGCCTGTGAAAGCCATATTTCTGTACTATCATTGGGATTATGTGGCTATCCAATACACTATGAGAAAAAATTTACCTATATCGATACTTTTCTATTTTATCGCTTTAATTTATTAAAGTATGAAATCATAATATAACGGTTCTATAGAATTGTCAATAGAACCGTTAATATTTCATGTATTTACTATAATAATGATTTTATACTAGCCCCAAACGTTTTCTATATCTGCCACGCTATGTGCATCAGACCCCAATACAAATGGCACACCGATGATAGCCGCCATGCCTTGAATGAAACGGCTTGGGTACATTTCACGACAATCTGATTTGAAGAAGCCGCTCATGTTGTAGTCTAGCTCGCGACCTTGAACGCGCATGATATGCAAAATATCGCTCACCACCTGCGCATTGCGACGATCTAAATGACGTTCAAATCCAAAGTGATGTTGGTATTTCTTGATTAAATCAAAATGACCTATGCGTTTAGGTGTATATTCACCGAGGTCAGCACGCACGGCTTGACGCACTGTAGAATAATACTTGTAATATAACTCATATTGTTTTTCGATCCACGGGCCGAAGCCTTTTTCGAATTCTTCAGGACTGTAGTCTAAGCAGTAAAAGGCATTATTAACGCCTTCCATAAAGTGAACGGATAAAATATTATCATCCGTCAACGGACCATAGCGATCCAAGAACTCTTGAATGTCTGATTCAAAGCCTGGAATATAATCGACTTCAAAACCGAGAGAAATATCGATATGTGTGCCATAGGCACGTTGTAATTGACGACCCAACTCTAAGTAAGTATCAACTTCATTTAATTTCAAAGACGCTGTGTCATAGGCCTTTTTATCACCACCATATTCTGCAGCAAAAGCTATTGGCAATGGTGCATGTTCTGTAAGGCATACCTTTTCGATACGCAACTCGATGGCCTTCTCAATCATCATCGCAGTTCGGTCCCCACTACCATGTGGACATAACTCCGTATGCACATGACCGTCCACGAGACGGCTACGATATTTACTATATCCAACGAACTGCCGTTCATCTTTCATGTTCATTCAATCACCCCTATTCGCCCTAACCCCTGGCGAATCCTTATCTATAATCTATACATCATTAGTATAACGTATTAATATTTATCTTTTACTATACTAATTATTATACCAATAATGCGTATGTTTCGGTATCCTGATATTTACCATGTTTGAATCCAACTTGAGGCGTTAAACCACAATAGGTAAAGCCAAATCGCGCGTGTAACTTGGTGCTGCCTTCATTGCCAGCCGTAATAACGGATACCACATTGTGCAATAACGGATCATTTTTTGCTATTTCTAAAATATGAGCCATCAGCTGTGTAGCGATTCCCCTACCACGATAATCTTGATGGATATAGATAGATAATTCGACGGTACTTTTGTAGGCCTCTTTAGGTCGATATGGTGAAAGCGATGCATAGCCTGCTACAATCCCATCAATGGTACCTACCACAATAGGATGGTGCTCATCGCTATGAGACTCATGCCACTCCTGCCACTCTGACAACGTGCGAGGTTCAAGATCAAGCGTGGCTACGCCGTTTACAACCTCATAGTTATAAATATCTAAACAAGGGGCTATATCACCTTTTGTAATTGGTCGTATTACTAATTCACTCATAAAGTATTCCTCAAAACTGTAGGTATCCTAAAAAATATTATTTCTATTTAACATAATATATAAAAATAGCCCACATACGCAAGAAAAAGGACGAACTATTCGTATAACATACCATTTCACTTTTATCCATCTTTTGAGGTAAGAATTACATATTTTACATCTATATCCCCAATACAACAAAACTGAGTGGTAAAAACAACGTTTTTTACCACTCAGCATATACGTTTTGAAGCATATATAAGTAAAAAGCTCTTATTTTACTTATATACTTTTATCATATTCTTTATTATGACTATTAAAGCTAATACATTTCTATAGGAGCAAAGTTATACTCTTACTTGATATATAAGAAAATTACACAATAACAAATAAAAGTATTGTAATAACAATTAAAGCACTAACAACAGTATAGTCAATTCTTTTCAATCCTACAGATGCAGCAAAGCTGTGTGTGGGACCACCGAATCCACGTAACTCCAAAGACAACGCCATTGTTTCGGATCGTCCCAAGGATTTTAGCAGCAATGGTTGGATAACAGATGCATAGGATTTGATACGCTTAATGAAGTTGCCTTCGAGAGATAAGCCGCGGCAAGCTTGCGCCTCTTGTACAGCATGGCTTTCAGCAATGAAGTCAGGCACGAAGCGCAGTGCAGCAGTGAACATAAATGCATATTCGTAAGGAATTTTGCATTGTGTTACGAGCGCTGCCGTAAGGTCTTGCAATTTTGTAGTTGCCAACAGGCCTATAAAAACAAGTGTCATAGCCAACATTCGTAAGCCGGATACAATGGCAGAGGTTACATCGCCACTGCCAAGGAATTGGATGAGTCCAAGAAATACAGCGAAGCTAGTTAATGCCAACACGGCTTTGCGTTGTTTGAATAACAAACCTGCCAAAAACAGTACACCGAGTTCTACTACGACTAATGCCAATAGCGATGCCCAGTCGCGCAACAGGATGGCCCACACGGATACAGCGAGGGTCATCAAGATTTTTGTTAACGGTACTAAACGTTCCATATGTCCCTCCTATTTTCCGCTCAACTGAGCCACTAACTTGGATTTCAATTCATCCATAGATTTGCAATAGCCTAAGGATGGTACCGCTAGTGAAAGTTCCACACTTGGCGGTTTTGTAAGGCCTAGGTCTTGCAATTCATCCGTAGATTTTTTGAATAATTCTTCTGGACTGCCGTCAAAGGCAACGGTTTGGTTGCCCATAATGATAGCACGGCTACATTCGCTAGCCATGATTTCCATATCATGGGTAATAAGAAGGATTGTGATACCTTCTGAATTAAGCTGACGCAATAGTGCTAATAGCTCTTTAGTTTCCTTACCATCTTGACCACTGGTTGGTTCGTCAAGTATGAGGATTTTAGACTGCATAGCCAGCGCAGAAGCAATGGCAACACGTTGCTTTTCACCGCGGCGCAATGTTGGAGGATAGGCTTCACGCAAATGACCGATGCCTGTGCGCGCCAATACTTCATCAACGATACGCTTCACTTCGGCTTTACTGCGCCCCAAGGACTCAGGTCCGAAGGCAACCTCTGTGGCTACGGTAGGTCTGAACATTTGGCGATCTGGCTGTTGAAATACGTAGCCGATAAATTGTCCCCGTTTAGACGGCGGCATGGACGTAATATCTCTGCCGTTATAATACATGTGGCCTTCCCTAGCCTTTTCTAGGCCGACAAGTAATCGCGTAATAGTCGTTTTACCGCAACCATTACGACCACCGATAGCGATATATTCGCCTCCTTCGATAGTGAAAGTCACGTTTCGGAAAATATCTACGGATGGCACATAGCCAAAGCGGATGTTTTCAACCTTAAGCATGAGCTCCACCGTCCTTTCCTGGTACATCATCAACACGTTGAACTGGTTGTCTATTTTCTACTATATTAGATTGATCAACAAGATTATCTACTGTAATTCTTTGATTAGCTGGAGAGTTGCTTTTACCATGCACCTCGGTTTGAATAGCATGAGCCATTTCAATTTGGTGCAAGCCCTTGATAGCAGACTCGATGCTGAGCCAAGGTTCATCACTGTGGAAGCCGGCTTGTTCCAATTCCATATACGTAGTAAACACGGATGGCAATGCATCGACGTGAATGTTGTGCTCGTACATGTAACGAAGCGTAGTCGGTACATCGTCATCACAGGCGATAGAGCCATCTACCATGAGAGCCATGCGGTTAGCGTACGGCAATACGGCATGCAAATCATGGTCGATAACGACAACGGTGATACCGTGTTTTTGGTTCAAATCGCCTACGAGGCGATATAATTCTGCGGTCCCATCTGGATCGAGAGAGCTTGTCGGTTCGTCAAGAACAAGTACGGTTGGATTCGTAGCCAATACAGAAGCAATAGCCAAACGTTGGCGTTGACCACCAGATAAACTTGTAATCTTGCGATTTTCTAAGCCTACGAGGCCAACTTGCTTAAACACCTCTTCAGAACGAGCTTTAATAGTTTCACGGTCATAACCGCGGTTTTCCATAGCAAAGGCTACTTCTTCACGAACTGTCATCGTTACGAGCTGTGTATCGTAGTCGGCTAGAACTACACCGATATGGTTCGCTAGTTCTGGAATTTCCATTTGCGTAGTCGCATGACCATCTACGAAGACCATGCCTTCTAGGCGTCCACCATAGAATTTAGGCACCGCCCCTACCATCGCCATACAAAGGGTGCTTTTACCACAACCTGCAGGGCCTGTAACAACGAGGAAATCACCTTCATTTACATCGAGATTGATATTTTCAAGGGATGGTGTAGTCGCCTTAGGATGATAGTAATTTACGTGCTCAATGGATATTTTAGCTTGGCGCTCAGGCAAAATAGTCAAGCGACTATGATCAGATGTCAATTGATCTGCATTTGGCAACATGCCACGTTTAGAGAATAAACGTTGTGCCGGAATATACAAGATTGGTGTAATGGCACCATTCAAGGCCCCTACAATGAGTACCAATGGCCACATGCCGTACATGTACACATTATTTGGCAACCCAAGCACTTGCCACAAAATGGTAACAAAGATACCACCAGATACAACAGTTGCTAAAAAGCCAGACACGACAGGGGTTAAATCAAAACCACCAATTTTACGGAACTTCATGGACAACATAGCACGCGTTACGAGAGCCGCCGTCAAAGCACCACCTGGCTCAGACAACAAATTGCCGTAAGGGAACGCTGATTTAGACGTCAATACATTGATGAGGGCCGCCACGAGTCCAATCCCCAAGGTTTGACTCAAACTAGGACGAGTCAATAAAATAGCTACGCAGTACGTAGCAATCGTCCAGTTCGGCGTTACCCCAGCCACACTAGGGCTCACCAAATGCAAAATCGTGCCCAATGCGAGCATCAATGTGCTAACAGTAACCCATCTAAACTGGCCACCCTGCACATGTGTGTACACAAGTTCCTGAATCCGTTCCATAATAGCCTCATTTCTATAAAAATATATATGGATTTATTTTAACATTCTTCGAGAATTTGTGAAAGCCTAGAGGCTATCAAGGGACTTCAAGTAAAGTCCATAAAAAAAGCACCATCTATTAATGATAGTGCTTTTAAGAACTAATGTACTTCATCTAATAATATTCTAAGATAATCACGTCTACTGTTTAATATTCTATCAATATAGATAGTCCGATCTAAATAACGGTAAAAACTTAAATAATTATGACAAAGTAAATATCTGTATTCAATTTTACTTCCTAGATTAATCAATAATCGCTGCCCCATTTCTGGAAATATACTCAACGAATCATTCGCAGTTACTATATCCAAAACGGTTTTCTTAGCTAACTCAATATCACCGGTTTCTTCTTCTATAAAAGATTTTATTTCTAGCAAATCTTCTCGTGCTTTTGGTGCATAGCTAATTTGATTATTCATAATTAAATCCCCAATTCACTCTTTAGTTGCTCTGATGAAATCCAGCCTTGTTCTTCACCAGATTTACGACCTGTCTCTAAAGCGCCCATAAGTTTTATCGTAGCCATTAGACGTTCATAATCTTGAATATCCATAATTGCATATCGGCCTCTACCATTTTTAGTTAAGAATACGGGACTATCTATAGTAACATCACGTAAAACTTCAGAATAGTTTCGTAAATCTGAAATAGGTTTTATATTCGGCATACTATCACCTCCAGAGTACTTTAGTGATATACTACTCATTTTTCTAATATCTTATTACTATTGTAGTTAAATTATCGCGTAAATTCAACACTAAATTTTACAGCACCCTTTAAAATTACTATCAACATCTATGATACTTATATCTTCCTTTTCTTGTTATATACATATGATATAATGCGCATAGATACTTATTTACTAATAAATTGACATTTTTTATAACCGATATAATAAAATCTAATAGTTCTCACTTAAGAACAAATAATTTATTAAAAAAGGAAATATCATGGCACAAGCATTAATCGTAATCGATATTCAAGAAGGCTTAGTTAAGGAAAACCCTTACAATGCCAAAAACTTTATCTCAAATACAAAAGCAATCATTCAACATTTTAGAGATCAAAATATAGAAGTCATTTATATCAGACATTCTGAAAATGAGGGCTTATTAGCAACGGGCAGTGATAATTGGCAAGTCTATCACGAATTAAAACCGCAAGAAAACGAAAAGATTTTCAATAAATATTACAATAGCATCTTCAAGGATACTGAATTAAAGGAATATTTAAACCGAAAAAATATTACCGATGTAACATTTGTAGGAATGCAAGTGGAATTTTGCATTGATACATCTGTGAAAGTAGGCTTTGAGTATGGTTATAATATCACCATCGTCGAAGATGCTATCTCAACCTTTGATAATGAGTATCTACCAGCCGATACAATCCTATCCTTTTACAAAGAAAAGATTTGGCGGAATCGATTTGCACAGCTAAAAACAACAAATGAAATGTTAAGCATCAATTAAATTACGAAAATAATACAAAGATTTTTATAATTTTTTCTCACGTATTTGTCATATATGTATGTTAAAATTCCATTAAATATTTATGCCCGAACATAGGAGGTCTTTTTTATGTATAAGTATATTACGATTTTAGGAGCTGCGGGCCAAATAGCTCAAAAGTTGACTGCTACACTATTAACATATACAGATATGCACATTACATTATATGGTCGTCAGTTGAAAACACGTATACCTCCAGAGATTATCGACCATGAACGTGTTACAGTGATTGAAGGTTCGTTCCAAAATCCTGGTAAATTAGAACAAGCTGTAACAAATGCGGAGGTTGTATTTGTAGGTGCTATGGAGTCTGGCAGTGATATGGCTTCCATCGTGAAAGCATTGAGCCGCAAAAATATACGCCGTGTTATCGGTGTGTCCATGGCTGGACTTTCTGGTGAATTCCCTGTAGCACTTGAAAAATGGACCTTCGACAACTTACCGATTAGCTATGTTCAAGGTGAGCGCCAAGCACGCAATGTATTACGCGAATCCAACTTAAATTACACCATCTTGCGCCTCACATGGCTTTACAATGATCCAGAGAAAACCGATTACGAACTCATCCCTGAAGGGGCTCAATTCAACGATGCCCAAGTTTCACGCGAAGCTGTGGTAAAAGCCATTTTTGATATCTTACATGCTGCGGATGAAACGCCTTTCCATCGCACAAGCATCGGCGTAGGTGAACCAGGTACACACTATGACAAACCAAGCTTTCACTAATATATAAATAAATATTTTGTAAAAAAGAGAAAATACTATATACCAATACAAGACTATCTTCAATACGCTTGAAGATAGTCTTTTTATATATCATTTTATGATTAAAGTATCTAGTTAACCTCATTTGAATTAAATATCTCATATATATATTTGTATACTGCAATTATATCGTTTAAATGATATAATTACAGTATAAGAATGATGAACAAATACTTTTAAAACTATAAGGAGATAACTATGGGAATATTACGCGAAACAATTCGTCCATCCTCTGATTTACGAAATAAGTATCCTGAAATTTCTAAAACCTTACAACTTAAAGATGAGGCTGCCATTATTACTGTAAATGGTCGTGGAGATACTGTAAGTCTCGGCTATAATACATATAATATGTTAAAGTCAAAAATAGAATTATTATCCTCTCTTGTAGAAGGACAAAACGATATCATTCAAGGTCGCACCACTACACTTGATGAAGCTTTCAACAGTATCGATAAAATGCTAGATCAAATGGGGTAACTCTATGAAATCCCAACCCTACACAATCATTCCTACTGAAAAGTTCAATAAAGAGCTACATCAACAAATACTTTATATAGCTATGCAGTTTTCAAAAGAAACAGCTATACAAGTAAAAGAAAATATTCAAAATTCAATTTCAAATCTTATGAACCATCCATATATGGGGACTACACCTAAAATTAGAGCACTTAATGACAGTGACTTTCGAATGTTGATTTTAGAAAAGCTTATTATTTTCTACACAGTTGTAGAGGAAGCTAGAACTATTTATTTAATCTCTATACTTGATCAACGACAGGATTATGTAAATATACTAAACGGATTATAACATTTGAACTAAACCAGTGCTTCTTTAAAAATTAAATACCCTTCAAAGTGGTATATCCTAAATCTAATCGGTACATTTTTACTCATGTAACATAGATTTTGGGTATACCTTTTTTATTCCTACATTTTATAGATATTTATATAGATAAACTCACGTATTTACGCTATACTAATAAATGATTAATATACACTTATAGGTATGTGAAAGCAAATGCCTCTTAGATTATCAATTATATTTATATATACAGCTCGTTGTATAAAATACACAAAATTCTATGTATAAAAATAAATGATAGTCATTTTTAGTCCCAGTTAGGGCATAGGCTTATTAAGGAGTTATTATGAATCGCATTGTTGTTATTGGCAGTTGCAACATGGATATTGTAGTCCTCGCGAACAAACGCCCTACTGCAGGCGAAACAATCATGGGCAACGAATTGCACATCGCTCACGGTGGCAAGGGAGCAAACCAAGCGGTGGCTGCGGCTCATCTAGGTGCAGAGGTCACTATGGTCGGCTGTATCGGTGAAGATGCATACGGCCATATGATTATAGATAATTTAAAAGAAAATTTCATCAATACAGATTACATCGTTACGGTACCGAATACTACAACCGGTACAGCACACATTACATTAGCTGAAGGCGATAATAGCATCATCGTGATTGCAGGCGCTAATGCTAAGGTAGACCAGTCCGTAGTAGATAACGCTTGGTCTGCTATCGAGCAAGCCGATCTTGTAATGGTTCAAAACGAGATTCCTATTCCAACTATTGAATACATCGTTCGTCGTTGTCACGAGGCTAATGTGAAAGTCCTCTTAAATCCTGCTCCAGCAGCCGACCTCGATTCGGAATGGTTAGAATTAGCAACCTATATTACGCCAAACGAACACGAGTTATCTGCGCTCTACCCTAATCAATCTACAGAGGAGATTTTACTAGCTAACGAAAACAAAATCATCGTTACCCTTGGTAGCAAGGGTGTAGGATATGCCGATAACGGTGAAATTCACATTGTACCTGGCTTCAAGGTTGAGCCCGTAGATACAACAGGTGCTGGCGATACATTTAACGGTGCCTTTGCAACGGCTATCGTTAATGGTAAAAGCTTAGCCGACGCTCTACACTACGGCAATGCAGCAGCGGCCCTCTCCATCCAACGCTTGGGGGCTCAAGGTGGCATGCCAACAAAGGACGAGGTCGCCGCATTCCTAGCAGAACACATATAGATTGAAAAGGAGATTACCATGCAACGACACGGTATTTTAAATAGCCATATTGCTAAGGTGCTTGCTGATTTAGGTCACACAGATACAATTTGTATCTCAGACTGTGGTTTGCCAGTACCTGAAGGGGTTCAAAAAATCGACTTAGCTTTGGATTTTGGTGTACCAAGCTTTGAGCAAGTAGTATCCATCATCGCTAAGCATATGAAATCCGAAGCAGTTCATGTGGCAACAGAAATTAAAGAAAACAATCCTAAGGCTTACGCCTTCTTAGAGTTTACCTTCCCATCCGATCAATACAAATGGATTGAAACGAGCCACGATGCTTTCAAAGAAGCCACGAAACAATGCAAATGCATTATTAGAACTGGTGAAACATCTCCGTATGCGAACATTATCTTACGTGCCGATTGTATTTTCAGCGATCGTCCCTAAAATAATAGATTAACCAACTAAGTTTATACGTTAAGGAACTGAACCTATAAATCAGTTTATGTAAATTAGATAGCTTAGTTTTCAAAGATTATCTAAACATCTAATCTATTACATATATCAAGAGATACTTTCATCAGTCATATAGGAGTAGTTATGGAAATTGTTATGTCAGGCATTGCGAAGGCATTTGGTACAAACCAAGTACTGCGCGATGTAAGTATTACCCTCAAGGAGGGCGAAGTTCACGCCTTGATGGGCGAAAACGGCGCCGGCAAATCTACGCTCATGAATATCCTCACCGGTATTCACAAGGCGGATGCTGGTACGATTACCATCGACGGCGTAGAGCGAACCTTCCCGAACCCGAGAGAGGCCGAGCTAAACGGTGTGGCCTTCATCCACCAAGAGCTTAACATTTGGCCAAATCTAACATTGTTAGAAAATCTATATTTAATGAGACCAAAGCGCAACAAATTTGGTATGCTCGACAAAAAGGCGATGCTCACTGAGGCTGAAAACACATGCCGCGAACTAGGCATCGAATTGCCACTCACAACAGAAGCAGGCCTTTGCTCCGTTGGTCACCAACAAATGACGGAAATTCTTCGTATCTTGATGTTAGATGCAAAGGTTGTCATCATGGACGAACCGACAGCAGCCCTCACAGAGCGTGAAACGGCGACATTGTTCAACATGATGCGCAAAATGAAAGCACGCGGCGTTGCTATCGTATATATCTCTCATCGTATGGAAGAGGTATTTAGCGAATGTGACACAATTACGGTTATGCGTGATGGTCACACAATTATCACTAAACCAACATCTGAGATTTCTGTAGACGAAGTGGTACGCCACATGGTAGGCCGTTCCATCGACGAGTTCTACCCTGCTCGCACTACAACACCGGGCGATGTGGTTATGAACGTGGATAACCTCAAACCAGAAGGTTTCGACAACGACATCTCCTTCTCCTTGCGCAAAGGCGAAATCCTCGGCGTAGCAGGTCTCATGGGTGCTGGCCGTACAGAAATTATGCGCGCCATTTTCGGTGTAGATAAACACAACGGCGGCACCGTAACAGTAAACGGCTCCGTCCTAAACTGTAAAAAACCAGAAGATGCCATCAAGGCTGGCATTGCTTTCATCACAGAAAATAGAAAGAGCGAAGGCTTGATTCTTGATTTCTCCATCGGTTCTAACATTACATTGCCTAATCTTGGCGAAATTTGCCCCTCTCATGTACTTGATAAGGGCAAACTCAATTCCTTTGCTGACGAATTGTCTAAAAAACTAGGCGTTAAAACACAATCTATTCACGAACCCGCATCATCCCTATCCGGTGGTAACCAACAAAAGGTGGTTATCGCGAAATGGGTCGGTAAAAAGCCATCTATTATCATCATGGACGAACCTACGCGCGGTATCGACATCGGCGCCAAGCGTGATATTTACGATTTAATGAACGAATTAACGAACGATGGTGTGTCCATTATCATGGTGTCCTCTGAGTTACCGGAAGTGCTCGGCATGAGCGACCGCGTTATGGTCATTCATGAAGGTCGCGTAGCAGGTATCTTGGACCGTAGCGATGCAACACCAGAATCGATTATGACATTAGCCACAGGAGGACAATAATGGACAGCAAAGCTCTACAATATGTAAAAAAATTAGGCCCCCTCATCGGCCTCATCCTATTATTTGTAATTATCTCTGTCATGAACGACAGTTTCCTTGAATTCTCTAACTTGCGTAACTTGTTGCGCCAAGTATCCATCAATGCAATTATCGCCTTCGGTATGACCTTCGTCATCTTAACTGGCGGTATCGACTTATCGGTTGGTTCCATCCTTGCCCTCTCTAGTGCAGTGATGGCAAACCTCATCGTAACTGGTACTGACCCTGTATTAGCTATCGTATTAGCCGCAGGTGCCGGCCTTGTATTGGGCGGTATTAACGGTCTCGTTATTACCTATGGCCGCGTAGCTCCATTTATCGCTACCTTGGCGACCATGACAATCTACCGTGGTGCAACGCTAGTATTCACAGACGGTAACCCAATCTCCGGCCTTACACAAGATCCTCTATTCCACGGCTTTGGCCAAGGGGACATCGCAGGCCTTCCAGTTCCAGCTATCACTATGTTCCTAGCTTTCATCATTCTCTGGTTCGTATTGAGCCGCACCTCCTTGGGTCGTAAAACATACGCCGTAGGTGGTAGTGAAAAGGTTAGTTACATTGCTGGTATTAAGATTGACCGTGTTAAAATCTTCGTGTATGCCTTAACGGGTATGCTCTGTGGTATCGCCGGTGCAATCATCACATCTCGTCTTAACTCTGCACAACCTACAGCAGGTGCAGGCTACGAACTGGACGCTATCGCGGCGGTAGTTCTTGGCGGCACAAGCCTAGCTGGTGGTCGTGGTCATATCGTTGGCACATTAATTGGTGCCCTAATTATCGGTACCCTCAACAACGGGTTAAATATTCTCGACGTTTCCAGTTTCTATCAACAAGTCGTAAAAGGTATTGTCATTTTATTGGCGGTTCTTGCAGATCGCAAGAAAGCCTAGGAGGTTCCTATGAAAAAACTATTGTTACTGTTGGCGATGGCTATCATGGTTATCGGTCTTGTATCAGGCTGTGGTAAAAGCGCTGATAACGGCGGCGACAAAAAATCCGGCACCATCGGCTTCTCTGTTTCCACATTGAACAACCCATTCTTCGTAACTATGAAGGAAGGCGTTGAGGCTCAAGCTAAAGCGCTTGGTCTTAAAGTTAAAATCGTTGATGCTCAAAATGACCCTGCAAAACAAGCAAACGATATTTCCGACTTACTTGAAAGCGGCGTTTCTGTATTGATCATCAACCCTGTAGACTCTGCAGCTATCTCTACTTCCGTAGAAGCAGCAAATGCTAAAAACATTCCTGTAATCACTGTTGACCGCTCTGCTGATAAAGGCAAAGTAGTAGCTCACATCGCTTCCGATAACGTAAAAGGCGGCGAAATGGCCGCTCAACTTATCGCTGAAAAAGTAGGCAAAGCTGCAAAAGTTGCAGAAATCGAAGGTATCCCTGGTGCTTCCGCCACACGTGAACGCGGCCAAGGTTTCCACAACGTAGCTGACAAAGACTTAACAGTAGTAGCAAAACAAAGTGCTGACTTCGACCGTACAAAAGGTTTAAACGTAGCAACAAACATTTTGCAAGCTAACCCTGATGTACAAGCTATCTTCGCTCATAACGACGAAATGGCATTAGGCGCTATCCAAGCAGCTAAATCCGCAGGCAAAACAATCTTCATCGTAGGCTTTGACGGTACTGCTGATGCAGACAAAGCTGTTAAAGACGGCACATTGGCTGCAACAATTGCGCAACAACCGGACCAAATGGGTAAAATCGCTATTGATACAGCTCAAAAAGTTATCAAAGGCGAAGCTGTAGAAGCTAAAATCCCTGTAGATCTTAAAGTTGTTACAAAATAATTGTAAATAGAAACTGGGTACAAAAAAGAGTCGCATCCTTTGATGCGACTCTTTTTATTTTGGCTCTCGTTCCAAAAATTCTTTGAAAAACTCAATAAACTTTGGCAAATATGTTTGATCTAAACTTTCAATTGTCATATTACATTTGTAATTATAAGTAGTACAGATAGTAACATCTATCGCCAATGCACCCTTTTGATCTAACGAGAATGTTAAGGTATCCCCTTCTCCAGTTAATACATGGGTAAAGGTTGCTTTGCCTTTACACTTCTCATACAAATCGACTAATTCTTGATAGCCTTTACGAATTCCGGACCAATCGCTAGGATCAATATAGCCAGAACAGATATTATAGCCTCGTTTAATATATACGCCAAACACACCAAATTCAGATAACTCTACATCCATATCAAAAGCTATTGTTAAACTTGGTTCATTTACGATTTCATACATACTATTCACACTCCACAGACAAAAACAATTTCATTTATTATAACGTAACTATATGTAAAAATAAAATAGCGACTAGTTGATTATCTTAACTAGTCGCTATTTGTATGGTAGGACTTTAAAATTAGAGTTCTTATTACAGTGTTTTCTTAAAGAATATGGTCGTATGTACCTTTCCAGGTAGTTGTTTCCGTTTATATTCTTTAAAGCCAAAGCCTTCATACATTTTGGCAAGCCATGGGTGTTCTGCAGCAGTACCTAGTGTTACGGCTGGTGTTTTATATACATTGCGCAGTAGATTTTCTGCTTCAGTTAAAACTTCACGAGCATAGCCCTTTCCCTTATGTTCAGGGGCTGTCACAAAGTGTGCAATGTGCGGATATACGTCTGGCGTAGCTTTTGGAATCCAAGGCATGCGGAATGAAATAGAGCATACTAAGGAACCATCTACGTAGAGACCAAATACAGGATATTTTAAGATCCACACCCGAGATTCTTCTGGGCTAAAGTTAATAGCATCGAAGGATATAGGGTAGTTCTTATTCTCCGCATATCCTGCAATTAACACCTCGTGATATTCAGCCGCATCATCTACGGTTAATTGTCTAAATTCTTTCATATGTACCTCGTTTAAAGCGACCTAATTCTAAAAATATTAGGTCGCCATGAATTTCTATATTACTAGGATAGCACGCATTATTATGCTCTGTATTATTTATAGCACATATTATTATTTATAACGCTGCGCTATCTAGAGGTTGTTCACTATCTAGTGTAAGGTAACGGCTCAAGAATTTGCGTGTTCGTTCTTCTTTTGGATGTTCAAGAACAACCTTAGGGTCCCCTTGTTCTACGATGACGCCGCCTTCCATAAATACGACTTGGTCCGCTACTTCTTTGGCAAAGCCAATTTCGTGAGTAACGATAATCATCGTAACCTTGAGTTCTTTAGCAATCTTGCGAATAACAGCCAATACTTCCCCTACGAGTTCAGGATCGAGGGCAGATGTAGGTTCGTCAAAGAGGATAACCTCTGGGTCCATCGCAAGGGCACGAGCGATACCGATACGTTGTTGTTGGCCCCCAGATAATTGTACAGGATAGTAATCATCATAGCCTTCCATACCTACTTCCTTGAGGAAGCGTTGCGCGATTTCACGGGCTTGAGATTTTTTCATCTTTTTAACTGTTACAAGACCTTCCATAATGTTTTCAATTACTGTCTTATTAGAGAACAAATTATAAGACTGGAAGACCATGGATGTGTTACGGCGTACGTTTAGGATTTCCTTGTTAGACGCTTTATGTAAGTCTACAGAAATATCATTTAATTGCATTGTCCCTGCATCGGCCTTTTCAAGGAAGTTAAGCGTTCTAAGGAATGTCGTCTTACCGCTGCCAGATGGTCCAAGGATAACCGTTACAGATCCCGTTGGCACATGTAGGTCGATGCCCTTTAAAATTTCACGGTTCCCGAAAGATTTGTGAACTTGTTTAATATCTATCATAATGCATTACCTCGTTTATACTTGCTTGCATAGATTTCTAAACGATGGAAGATAAATTCAAAGACAATCCCCATCACCCAGAATAGACCGGCCACCACGATGTAGGCCTCAAAATACTGTGAATTTTCCTCTGTATATAACTTTGCAGCGCCGAACAATTCAATAACGGTGATAACGAATACAATGCTGGTACTCTTCATGGTGTTAAGAAACTGATTCGTAAATAGTGGCAACGCAAAGACTGTCGCTTGTGGCAACACGATGCGGCGGAACGCTTGGAACCAAGTCATACCGATGGCCTGAGCCGCTTCCATTTGCCCTTTCGGTACCGATTGTAAGGCAGCCCGAAAGATTTCACTCAAATAGGCCCCTGTGTGCAAGGTTAAGCCTACAACGGCTACGAAGGTAGCTGGCACCTTTTCAAAGGGCACATGCACCCCTGTTTGATCCTCTAATGCGAGGAAAAGAATTGGTAAACCATAGTACACGAGGTATAAGAGAACCATGTTCGGAATACTACGGCACAATAATACGTACAAGTAACTGAGCTGACTGAGCACAGGTACTTTGTTTTGTTGTAGCACGCAACTTAATAATCCTAGGATTGTACCCAAACTAACGCTGAGGAAGGTAATCATGAGGGTAACTTTCACATAGGGAATGACAGCAAAGAAGGTGCCATAAATATAGGTTGAATCGATTATATGTCCCATACGCCCCTACTCCTCACTGATCAAAATGCGTTGCGTTTCCTTGCCCGCAACGGTAAAACGTTTTTCAAGCAATCGGCCCAAGAGGGACACGATGATAATTAGAATACCATAAATGATGGCCGCATCGACGAATAGCTCAAGATAGCGCTGACTATTGCCGCCCATGAGGTCCGCCTTACGCATCATATCCACAACACCGACGTTAAAAATGAGCGCCGTTCCTTTCAACATGCCAATAACGAGGTTCGTCAACGGTGGAATGCTCATGGTGAAAGCCTGCGGCAAGATGATGCGCACATAGCTTTGGAACTCGGTCATACCAAGGCTTTTAGCAGCTTCCTTCTCACCAGGAGCCACCGCATCAATACTGGAGCGCATGATTTCAGCGCTGTAAGCTGCAATATGTAAGGTAAACACAGCGTACACAAATACGAGGCCTGGCACATTTTTCATGTTAAGCCCCATGTGGGACATGATTTCTGGTACCCCAAAGTAAATAAGGAAGAGCTGTACCAAGAACGGAGTGCCCCGCATAAAGGAGATAAATACGATAAATAATTGGTTTAATACTGGAACCTTCTTGAGGCGAATGATGGCTATGATAGAGCCTAAAATAACACCTAAGATGGCAGAAATAACGGTGATAAGCACCGTTACGTGCACATAATTCAAGAGCTGTGGAAACGCTTGGATCATGTAGGACACATCAAAATACTTGCCCACAGTAACACCTCGTTTCTAGACATAATAGAATAAGGCCGCCAAGGCGGCCTATCCGTTATTTTTGTGTTGGATCGAATGTGTAATCCCCACCAAGATATTGTTCAGAAAGTTTTTTCAACGTACCATCAGCACGCATTTCTTTCATAGTTTTATCAATTTTTTCGTTTACTTGTTTCATGTCATCTGTACGTTTAGACAAGAAATAAGTTGGTACTACGGCCAATACATCGCCTACGGCTTTGAGTGGCAAGCCACGGTCTTTAATAGCAGAGTTAATTACGTATTCGTACTCACCGGCTGCATCAGCACGGCCTGTAGCAACGAGGTTTAATGTTTCTGCACCTGCTTTATCTGTGTAGATAACTTCGATTTGAGGATTTGCTGTTTCGTTAAATTGTTTTACTAATTCGTTGAACTCAGAGGATGTAGTAACGGCGATTTTCTTGCCTTTTAAATCATCCAATTTAGAGATATCGTTGCGGTCGTTTTTAACTACTAATTTACGTGTAGAATAGTTATTAACCTCATTTGTGTAGTAGTATTTTGCTTCGCGAGTTGGGTTACGGCGCATTTGGTTCGCAATCATATCCACTTGGCCTGCATCCATTGCTACGAAGGCAGCATCAACGGCCATCGGTTTGAAGTTGAAATGAAGGTCTGGATTACGACGTTCAATTTCTTTCAACAATTCTACGTCAAACCCTGTAAGATTGCCATTATCATCCGTGTAGGAATAAGGGCGAACCGTACCACGTGTAGCTACGTTAATCACTTTAGCATCTGGATTTACTTTCGTTTCCTTAGATGTGTCGTCGCCACAGCCAGCTACGACAAGCACACCTAGTGCCAATGCGCCGATGGCGAATAATTTCGTTAATTTCTTTGTATTAAACATGTAAAACTCCTTCTTTTCGCAATGTTTGCAGGAATGACTCTACCTTATCTGTATGGGTAAAAGCCTCAATAACTCTATCTATTTGGTCAGCCTCCAAGATGAGGCCTAATTTAATGCGTATATCCTCTAAATTGAGAGGATTCTTCGGCGATCCTTTCGGATTGTTCACCGTTTCTGTGAAAGTATCTCCGTTTTTCAAGGTAACGGTTACTTTCGTAATTCGCTCCGTTTGAGATACCTTCGGCATATCATAGACACGCTCTATACGCGACATATAGTCCCGTACTGATTGGTCTATGCTGTCTATCTTAAATAGTTCATCCTGTACCACCCCATACGCGAGGACTTGGTACACGACGTACTCTATGGAAAACTGCCCTTCTCGACCTGTTTTTGGCGATGTATAGCGCAAGGCCGCATCAGCACCAGGTGGAAAATGAACAGTCACTCTATCTATATCCTTCCAAAGGGAGAAATCGGGGGTGGCACATAATCTACATTGATCTTGTTCCTCTGTATCTGGTGAAAGGTAGTTGTGTTTAGACACATACGAAGAAAATGTATATAGTCTATGTGCCACGATTTCTACTGCTTCAGCGCCACAAATGGCTGCCGAGCAATAGGGGTGAACTTTCATCCACAAACCAGGATCAATGAGTTGTCCTGGTGCTAGCCAACGGCTAGCAATGTCATTTGATGTAACGGTAATATTACCGATAGTTTTAAACCAACCTCGTTCGGGATCAAATGGGTTTGTACTTGTTTGAAGTGATGTATGTTGTAGCAGTTCGTAAGCCCATACGCCATTGCGTGCTGCCAGTCCCGCATGGAGCGGCTTACCATCTGTACCACTTTGAAAGAACATGCCCGCTGATTGTGTGGCAGCCAGAGATAGGAGCTGAGCCAAACTTTCACCATGAAGGCCTCGCAAAGCGCCTATAGCGGCCGCCGCCCCAATGACACCAACGGTCCCTGTAGAATGCCATCCTTGGGTTCGATGGGCAGGATTAATAAGGTAACCAATAATCCCCTCTAACTCGGCTCCGATGATATAGGCCCGAAAGAATTCGTTCCATGTATCGGTTGGTTCGAGCACGGCTAGTAAAGCAGAATATAAAACAGTACTGAAATGACCTGCCAGATTTGCCTGGGCGTCATCAAAATCTAAATAATGGGAGGCAAAGCCATAATACAAAGCCTTATCAACCTTAGATACATTCTCTATTACTAAACAAGTATTACCCCCTGATATAACCTTGCCATTCAAAACAGTGGAGTTCATATGACGGCCAACATCTGAGCCTATAGATGACTTAGCCCCTATGAACCGAGCCAAGTCTTGAACGGCTTGTTCGTTCTCTGCTGGTGCTAAGGCTGCTAGATAATCTAGAAAGGCAATACGAGCCACTGACAGTAGGTCCTCACGGTTCGTCACATCCGTTTGTTCTATGTAGTTCACAATCGTCTGTGTTACGGAATCCATGGAGCCTTCCTTTCAGTTATCTATAATTAAATATATTGATCGATTCGTCAGTAATATATCAGATTTCATAGTAAAAGATTTACTAAATACAGCTCATCCAACATATGAATTTACTATCTATTTTATTTACCAAATTTTTCAGCACGGTCATTTGGTTCTAACCAAATGGAGTCGTCTGGACCTTTGGGAACAAGGCGTGGTAGATCTTCAAATGGCGTATGGTCTACATAGTAGAAGCGTTTGCGCATGGAGTCGAAGTCTGTTGTGCCACCGAAGGCTGGATTAGAATACAAATCCTTCGCGTAGTTCCAAAGATTTGGATAGTCTACGAGGCGTTTTTTATTCACCAAGTATTTTTGGTAGAACACGAGGTCAAAGCGCGCTAATGTTGGGAAAATACGGATATCTGGATCGGTAATAGTATCACCCATCAAGTAACGTTGCTTGCTAAGGCGTTCTTCAAGCCAATCTAAGCGAGCAAAGATACAATCATAGTAGTATTCGTAATCTTTTTGGTTTGTTACGAGAGCTGCCAAGTTTACAGCCAAGTTGAAGTCAGCGTAGATGATTACATTCAATGCATCTATGTCGGCACGCAATTCCTCAGGATAAATATCTGGCGCATCAGGGGACACAAAATCTTTAAAACCTAATGCTAATTCTGTAGTCAACGCATGGTAGTCATTATTTACAACAGCACCTGTTGTAACATCTATGATAGCTGGTACTGTGGAGCGTGCATCGTAGTTAGGGTCACCTTTGCGATACGCTTCACCTAAGGAGTGAATGCCCAATACTGGGTCCTTCTCATCCTTATCAAGGGTAAAGAACCAGTCTGCAATTACACCTGCTGGACGCAATGGATCAACCGTACCTTTTGAAATCACTTTATCTAGGCCAAGCAAATCGATGGCAATAGCAATACGGTGAGCCCAAGGACAATGCTTAGACCATACAAGGCGGTAACGGTCCTTTTCTACAGGTAGAAGCCCTGGTTTACTGCCAAAAGGTGTTGTGAATTGAGGCTCTTCACTATCAGAATATTTTTGACGACGATTAAAATTCGATGCATCTTTACCTTCATACTCCTTCTGCTCCCCTTGAGAACGAGGGTTACTAGATTGAAACTCAGAAAAATCGATGGGACAAGGATTCATAGCTCGTTGGAACTCAACTTCTTTTCGAGCCGCCGCAATGGTAGGATCCTTGATTTTACTTACATCTACGTGTTCACTCATTCTATACTCCTTATAAAGGTCATCCCCATTAGCTTTATTCCACTTTTTATGGTGAAAGCTTTTGTGATATCCCTCAACTATTCCTACTAACTCAATATGAATATAAGCCTATATTATATTATTTAAAAACCTATGTCAATAGTGGGTATTTAAAATTTATAATATCTATTACAAACAAAAAGCTCGAGTTATATCGTTTCTAGATATAACTCGAGCTTTATTTAGATTATGTGTATTAAATAAACACTAGTATTGGTAAGATTTTTATTCGTGCGGTGTTGTATAGTTAATATCTTGTGCCTTGTAACTTTCACCATGAGCTAATACGTGAACGATGGTTTCTAATGTAGCACGTACGGTTTCAACGGCCATGCTTGGTTGATTTGGTTTATCCACCACTTGGGATGGCAAGTATGGGATGTGCATAAAGCCCGCCTGAATATTGCCCTTTTGCGCGGCATAGTGACATACACCATACATCAAGTGATTGCATACAAAGGTTCCCGCTGTATTGGAGACCTTAGCAGGAATACCGTTTTGATGTAACGCGTTGACGATATTTTTTATGGGCAATGTCGCAAAATAGGCACTAGGGCCATCGGCTACAACAGGCTCATCTTCCGGTTGATTACCCCCATTATCTGGAATGCGAAAATCGTCACAGTTAATAGCAACGCGTTCCACTGTAATATCAGGACGACCACCTGCTTGACCTACACATAGAATGAAATCTGGTTGGCACTGTTCAGCCGCTGCTTTTACAGTATCAACAGATTTATAACGAATGGTAGGAACCATTTGTGTCACTACCTTGTAATCACCATCAGTATAACCATCCATTGTTTTGACCGCTTCCCAAGCCGGATTAATAGGTTCACCGCCGAATGGATCAAAGCCGGTAATTAAAATTGTTTTCATCACACTACCTCATAACGATATCTTATGGTTCATTAGAATAATCAAACATGATACATAATCTTAGAAGGATATATCATACAGTCTCATAAGAATATCGTGCTTTCACAGAAAAGGGTTAAATAAAGTAATACATTAATAGAATATTCAATACGAGCATAATCAATGCAATTGGAAGTTGTGCTTTAATAACGCCGTATTGGTCGCGCATTTCAAGGAGCGCTACCGGTACGATGTTAAAGTTGGCAGCCATAGGTGTCATCAAAGTACCGCAATAGCCTGCAAGCATTGCTATAGCACCAACAGCCGCAGGGTTCGCACCATGAGCTACAACGAGCATTGGGATACCGATGGCACTTGTAATCATCGCAAATGCAGCAAAGGCGTTACCCATGATCATTGTGAAGATAACCATACCGATGCAGTAAGCCACAACAACGAGGAATACATTATCTGCTGGTACTACACTTGCGACTGCACTGGAGATAAGTTTACCAACGCCAGCCAAATTAAATAGATACCCAAGAGCCGCTAATAACTGGGACAAAATAGCAGTCCAACTGATAGCATCGATAAGACGACGACCTTCATGGAAACCTTGGTTAAGTTCGCCCTTTGTAATAAAAAGAGCAGCACACATAGCGATGATTGCGGCAATACCTAGACCAACAAGAGCGCCTAACTTAGTAAAGAAACCAATGAAGAATGTAATAATACCAACAAGTAACGCTGGTACGAAGATAACATTACCAATGCGAACAGCTTCGCCTTTTTTGAATTCGATAGGAGATTCAAAGTAATGGCCTTTGCCGAGTTGTTTTACTAATACAATAGCCGCCATAGCAATGACAAGCCAACCATTAATTTCCTTGGAGAGATAAGAACCAAAGATAAAGGATACGCTATATAAGAGCCAAAATAAGCCTGTACCAATGCGATATTTATGTTCTTTATCTAGAAATGATTGAATAGCAAAGATAAATAGAATAATCCCTACGAGAAGATATACATAATCTAAGGGCTGCATTTTATAGAATATTTCTAACATATTATTCAGCCTCCTTCTTCAATTCTTCTGGTGTAACAAGAATATTTAACTCATTAGGTACTAATTTACCAGCTTTCATATCCGCTTCGTCACGAGCTACAGATGCTTGAATTGTTTTATCAAAGATAATAAAGCGAATAAAGTTAACGATATAGGCACAAACAGCAGTTGGCAATCCGTACAATACCATATCTGTTAATTCTACAGAATAACCTAATTGTTCCATAACGCCTTTGATGAGTAATAACCCACCAGCAGCAAGGAATAAGTTTTGACCGAAGAAGTTACCTATATTATCTGCAGAAGCAGCCACACCGCGCACCTTATCAAGCGTACGTTGAGATACTGGACGGCCTTGAGCTACCGCAGCTTCACTCATAGGAGCAATCAATGGACGAACCATAGCAACCATACCGGACATGTTAATGCCAAAGGCTACAGTTACTTGACGCACAAATAAGTAAATCATAAAGATACGACCTGCCGTAGCAGCGTTGATCTTACTGATCAAAATTTCTGCCCGTTCACGCAAGCCGTGACGTTCCATAAGACCGATAACAGGTAAAATCAAAATAAATAATGACATATAACGATTTTTAACAAAGGCCTCTCCAATAGCACCAACGATATCGTTAATACTGAGACCACCTGCAAGGCCCGTTACAAAGCCTGCGGCTACGACAACTAACAAGGCATTAAAGCGCAGCATCAGACCGATGACCATCACTAAAATACCAGACAAAATCAACATATGGTCACATCCTTTCTACAAATCATCCATAACACATATAACCATAAAGATACGTTATATGTATATATTATATACTGAATAGTCATAATCTTACACAAAAAAATACCTTGTATCTAAATTTAGTGAATGTCCCTGATCTGCGATCAGAGCATAAAACACTCAAATAGAGTACAAGGTAATTTACATAATTAATATAACGCTTTCTTAATTAATTTAATTCTTTCTTAAATAATATAGTTGTATGCTGTTTTCCTCTAAAATGAACCTTATCATATGCCGTAAACCCAAAGGATTCATACATTTTAGGCAACCACGGATGCTCCTTAGCCGTTCCTAATGTAACAATATGCGTTTTAAACTGTTCTTTTAAAAGCTCCTCTGCATAGCCCAAGACTTCCCGTGCATACCCTTTGCCTTTGAAAGCTGGTGCTGTTACAAAATGAGCAATATGCGGATATTTATCCGGTGTTGAGTATTTCACCCAAGGCATACAAAACGTAATAGAACTAACTAATTGCCCATCAATATACAAGCCGTATACAGGATAATTTTCAATCCACTCCTTAGATTCCTCTTCCGTAAAATCAATAGCGTCGAAGCTAATAGGATAGTCTTTTATAGCTGCATAACCGTCGATTAGTACCTTATGATATTCTGCTGTGTCTGCTACTGTTAATTGTCTAAATTCTTTCATGGTCTTTCCCTCATATCTATATTTTATTCACAAACTACGTATATTAATTCACTTTGTGAAAGTAATTATACACCTATATGTATTTATTTGCAATATAATTACATAAATATTATATGAAATTATAATATCTATAAAGAGGATCTCATATGTAGTACCATAATATATACACAGAAGAAACTAATAACAAGATAAAACTATTGAGACAAATAAGTTATCAACTACGCCATATTGATAGATTTATATTACGTATTCTATTTTTAATCAAAAAGAATGACACCAACCATAAAATGATTGATGCCAAAGAATACTCGTAAGATAAAATTGTAATATTTGACGGATAGACAAAATAAATTATGTCTCCTTAATAGTAGTATTATACATATAAGGAGACATAACTCAAAATCTTTTTAAAACACTTTTAAAATTATACGTTATAAATGATATACTTACGCCCTATCATTGGACATCCAATCACAATAAAACAGATTTTTTTCATATGAAAATCTTTCGATTCTATTAACCGCGACCTTTAATAACGCGAACACGTTGAATATCAGGAGTACCATCTTTATGTTTAGAAATAGTATCTACTCTAATACGTTCAAGTTCTGGTTGGAATTCTTTAAGCGCTCTAACCATTTGATCATCGGCGACAGCACCGTTTTGAATAGCCCTGTAAATTAATGCAGCCATTTCATAACGAGTCATCATACGATCTCCACCAAATTTACCGTCTGGATACCCCACAATAATACCATTACCTGCTAATGTCGCCACATAGTCGTATGCCCAATGATTTTCAGGTATATCTGGGAAAAGTTGCATCTTATCCAAATCCAAGGAGTTGAGCTGTTTCCCCTCAGAAACCTTCATGAGTATGCCCTTCACATTTTCAAGCTCAGCACGAAGATCTTTGATTTCTTTCGCCATTGCTACTCTAGAAGTAGACACATGATTGCCTTGACCGATTTTCATGCTAACACCAGCGTTCAACATATTTTCACCGCCGCCGAAGGAACCACCTACACTAAATAGAGTATCCTCATTTGGACGATAGAATGCACCGATTGAAGCTGCATGAGCATCTTTGTAGTTACCATAGCCTGCAGCGATATCCCATTTATCATCAGGATCGAAATCTAGAGGGTGAAGTGCTGCCAATGCGGCTGCCCCTGCACCAACCCTATTCATACGACTATCAATATTCTTGATATTTCCACCGATTTCTTTTAATTGACTTACATTAACGGCATCCGTATCAGACGTACCTGCTGCAACATTGGTGATTTTCTTATTACCTGCATTGATACCAGTTTCTGTGATGCTAGGACCATTCTTAATTGTCAAGCCATTATTGTTTATTACGGTATTACCAGTTGTTACAGATTTAAATGTCGGTGTATCGATTACAGATACTTTATAATCTACACCACCAATTGCATTTGTCCCTTTAATTACGCTAATATTGTTACCTTCCGATACGGAAGAGTATTTACCTGCCCCATTAGCTACAGCCTTCAATTGGTCTTCTGTTGCCGCTTGACCACTAGTTATGTTAGCAGGGTCCCAGGTCTTATTAGTCAAATTATTCACTGTACCAGCTGTGCCATTAACAGTTACTTTACCTGCTTGTATTGTTCCTTCAGAACCCTTAATAGAAATTTGCTTATTAGGATCTGTTCCAAGAGTAATATCATCATTGAGGTTTACTTTATAAGTCTTAGATCCATCATTATTAGTTATGGAAGTTACTGTTGTATTTTTACCATTCTCTAGTTTTGTTGTAGCACCAGCTACCGCTTTACTCAATTGACTCACATTTACTGCATCTGTAACATCAGTACCGTCAGCGACATTAGTAATCTTCTTTCCACCCGCATCGATACCAGTCTTAACAATCTTGGGACCACCATTAATAGTCAATCCATCAGTATTCATAACAGTATCACCGGTAGTTACGCTGTTCAAACCTTTCAAGTCCTTAGCTAGACGAACTTTTAAGTTGCTATCACCATCGGATATAACACCGATATTGTCATCAGTAGTCAATTTACTTACATCGGTAATACCACCAACTACATTCACTTGTTCGTTAAGTTTCTTCTTGATAACAGCGCCTGTATCTCCGCCATACTTCATACCGTCATCTAAAGTTGCAACATCATGCTTGTCGCCATTCTTTTCTTCGATTACTAAGCGAGTAATATTTTTGCCATCAATACCAGATTTTCCGTCGCCCCCCTTGATAGAAATAGCGTTATTACCATCCTTGCCATTCAAACCAATAGATCCATCTTTACCATTGATAACAACAGCTGAACCATCTTTACCGTTAACTCCGATGGAACCGTCTTTGCCATCAATACCTTTCTTACCAAGGACTAGATCATCATTTACATTAACTTTGTAAGGATTAGCAGCTGAGCCATCACCTTCAACAGTTGTATTTTTACCATCTTTAAGAATAGTCTTACCTGCTGCAATAGCGTCTTTCAGTTGACCAACATTTACTGCATCCGTATTATCAGTACCAGCCGCTACATTAGTAATCTTCTTATTGCCTGCATCGATGCCGTTCTTAAGAATCTTAGGACCACCATTTATAGTCAAGCCATCCGTATTCATAACGGTATCGCCGGTAGTTACACTAGTCAGATTTTTCAATTCTTTTGCTAATTTAACATTAAGCGCACCATTTGCAGATACTACACCAATATTGTCATCAGACAATTTATTAGTATCGGCACCACCTTTGATATCTAACTGTTCACCTAATTGTTTATTGATAACAGTTGTATCGTCACCTTTGAAGTTTAAGCCTTTTACAATGGTTTTATTGATATTTGTAATATCATTTTTATTATTTTTTACACCGTCACTAACATATTTTAATTGGTCTTCTGTTGCTGCTT
This sequence comes from Veillonella parvula, assembly GCF_902810435.1. Classification (GTDB taxonomy): domain Bacteria; phylum Bacillota; class Negativicutes; order Veillonellales; family Veillonellaceae; genus Veillonella. Next base: position 156,586 of record NZ_LR778174.1, on the reverse strand, counting down.
GACCATGTACAACTGTAGGATTATCGATATCCCATATACGGTTAGTCAATTCATTTACCGTACCGGCGCCAGTTATTTTAACTATTCCCGCCTTAATATCACCTGTTGTACCATGAATTGTAACCTTATTTCCAGCTGTAATCGTACCAGTAGTACCATCTATAACGACTTGTTTATCAGCATCTGAACCGAGAGTAATCTTATCGCCTAATCCAACTGTATATTCTTTACCGCCAGCAGCGTTAACTCCTTCTGTAACGGTTACGTTAGCATCTTTAGCTTTTACAGTTGTTGCTTTGGCTGTACCACCAATTGCGGCATTTAATTGATCCACATTGACAGCATCAGTTCCAGCAGTACCTGCTGCTACATTAGTAATTTTTTGACCACCCGCATTCAAACCATCTTTATTGACATAAGTCTTCCCATTGATAGCCAAGCTACCATCAGGTCCTAAGTTAATATCTTTTTTAAGTTTAACATTTAGTTGAGTACCATCAGATTCTACACCAATATTATTATCTGTCAAGTCCGCAGAAGCGCCACCCTTAATAGATAACTTATCACCCAATTGCTTATTAATATCTGTACCAGTATCACCAGCGAAGTTCAATCCTTTTGCAATAGTAGTATTGATATTTGTGATATTTGTTGTATTGGTATCTTGTTGTACTTTGGATGCGATATCTGTCAATGTAACTTGTTTTTTATCGCCTTTATCATTAGCTACAGTCAATACCATGTTGCCATCACCGTCAACTTTATATTTACCTTGGCTATTTAAATCAGGGTTTGCTACCAAACGATAGTCCCCTTTTCCCACTTCGGTAAATACATTACTCAAATCAACATTGACTTTACCTGTATCGTTACGTTCCAATGTCAAAGTTTTACCATCATTGGATACACTACCACTTGTAACAAAGTTATTTTTAAGGCCTGTCACATTAGCGGTCAAACCGTTTGTACCGGTTAGATTTGCAATGCCGTCACCATTAGCTTGATAAGTTGCTGTACCACCGGTCACGTATTTATCCTTTGCATCAACGATACGGTTGATATCTCCGATATTAGCACCATTTGTAATGACATCTCCACCGCTAGCAACGCCTGTAATCTGTTTGTTCCCCGCATTAATACCATCTTTTACGATTTTTGGACCTCCGGTAATAGTCACACCGTCAGTATTCATAACCGTATTACCAGTTGTTACACTAGTCAGATTGTTAAGTTCTTTAGCCAATTTAACATTCAGCGTATTTATTCCATCGGATACCACACCAATATTGTTGTCGCTCAATTTAGATACATCTGTTACCCCGCCAACAACATTAGTTTGTGCACCTAGTCTTTGAATAAATTTATTATCCGTAGCTCCTGCAGCCTTTACATCACCTGCATACACTACGCCTTTATTCACTTCAGTATTCACCGCATATAATTGGCTACCATTTATAGCATCGGTAGATGTAGCAGAAAGACGTCCAGCTGCTACGTTAGTAATGGTACGCTCTACACCTGTCTTGCCAACACTTACTGTAGAAGTAGGATTAATGCCTGCAAAATTATGTATTTCTCCATTGACCGTTTCAGACGTAGTACCAACTGCTGTTGCAGTTTCAGATCCAGAACCGATAGCTACAGCATTTTCATTCTTTGCATTTGCTTCATTACCGATAGCTACACCATTCTTTACTGTTACGTTAGCCTTATTACCTATTGAGGTACCATTTAATCCAGTAACAGAAGTCGAAGACCCTATGGCAGTGCCATCTACTGCAGTAACATTCGTGAGTCTACCAAGTGCCGTTGCTCCTAAAGCTTTTGCTTTGGCTTGATAGCCAACAGCTGCAGACTGCCCACTCGTAGCATTTGACCATGTTCCAATCGCCACACTAGCATCATCTTCAGCCACCGCATTTGTTCCCATAGCAATAGACCATCTTCCCTTTGCCTGCGCATTACCACCAATTGCATAAGCATAGGTATTTGTAGCTTTCGCTAAACTTCCCATCGCCAAAGAAGATTCTTCTTGAGCATGAGCAACGCTACCAATAGCAATAGCATGAGTCTTATCCGCTTTTGCGTCTCCACCAATAGCAGCAGCATATTCTCCAGAAGCTTTAGCATTTGCACCTACAGCAACTGCATTTTTAGCTGATGCATATGCTACGCCACCAATAGCAGTAGCATTTTGAGCCGTAGCATTTGAGCCTCCACCAAGAGCAGTCGAATATTGAGCCGAAGAATTGCTATGAGCACCTATCGCTAAAGCAACTGTACCTAAAGCCTTAGCATAACCGCCTATTGCCACATTATTAGGATCAGATCCTGTCTCAGTTCCATTTCCCAATGACATACCTGATCCTGTCCCTTCAGGAATTACTGCATAAACAGTGTTCAATGGCAGTGCTATACTTCCCGCCAATGCAAGTGCACATAAAACAGTACGCGCACTCGTTCCACCACTTCCGCTGATTTTTCCACGATTATTAGCAAATTCCGAAACAACCACATAACATTTTTTCACCCGACTCCAAATGACTTTATAAATCCGGTTCATAACACTCCTCCTAAATTTCTTCTGTTACACTAACTAATTACACTAAAAATACACTATATATTAAGATAAAAGATATATACTCTCTGCCAAAAACACCTCTTCAAAAACAGGTAAGTATATATTTTAAAATCATTATTACATTATTATTATTATAATAATTCAAGAACCCCAAAATCTTAATTATTATGCAATTCTATTTATAGTGCTAGAAAACAAAATAAGGCTACTTTGATTTGTAAAAATTTCGCAGAAAAACCATATAAATCAAGGCAGTCTTTTTTAAATTTCATTATAACATAATGAAACTTATATGAAAAGAAGTATAAGAGAGGCTCTGTCAGATATTGAGACATTTATCTAACATATCTTTTTTTGATTAAAAGTAGAATACATATTCAAAAAAACATATCATATAATACAAAAGCATTTTAGATAAAAAAACAGGATGTATCAAAAGATACATCCTGTTTTGAGTTTTTACAAACTCTAGAAAAGTTAATTCTATTGATTATTGTATATACGGGAACCGTATACGTCACGTTCATTTTTAGGTTCGTTATTAACGCGAACACGTTCAGTTTTATGACGATCGTTATCATCACCAGAAATACGATCAACACGGAAGTGGTTAAGACGAATATTTTGTAATTCAGGACCGAATTCATTCAATGCACGTTTCATATTTTCGTCAATAGGAGCACCATTTTGAAGTGCACGGTACAACATGGTAGCGAATTCGTAACGAGTCATCTTAACATCGCCTTTGAATGTGCCATCAGGGTAGCCAACAAGGATACCATTACCAGCCAATTGGCTAATATATTGGTAAGCCCAGTGGTTGCGAGGAACGTCTGGGAATTCAGCAGTTTTGCTTGGATCAATTGCATGTGGAGTCAAGATTTGTAACAAGTTATTATATTTGTTTTCCATATCTTGAAGACGTGCGTTCAATTCAGCAATTTCACGACCCATAGCTACGCGGGAACGGGATTCAGGGGAACGTTTACCTAGGCGAATAGATACACCTGCGTTCAATTGAGTTTCACCAGTACCTACAGTGCCACCAACGGAGAACATTGTATCTTCGTTAGGGCGGTAGAATGCGCCCAACGCAGCGGAGTTAGCATTATGGTAGTGACCATAACCAGCAGCAATTGTCCATTTGTCATCTGGGTTGAAGTCCAATGGATGCAATGCAGCCAATGCAGCAGAACCTGCACCTACTTTATTAACGCGTCTTTCAACAGTACCAACACGACTAGTCAAGTTCTTAATATTGTTATTGATTTGGCCAGGTGTGGAATTGTTGATTTGTGTTTGTAAGTCATTAGCTACGGAATATAATTGGCTACCGTTTACAGCATCTGTAGAAGTAGCGGAGATTTCCCCAGCCGCAACATTTTTAATTTGACGCTCAGCACCAACTTTACCTACAGACACGGAACCATTAGCAGCAGAACCTACGCCAGCAAAGCCACCGAACGTATGACCAGCGATTGTTGCACTACTTTGTGCTGTAGCTTCGCTTGTAGTGGAACCTGTACCTAAAGCGATAGAGTTTAAATGTGTTGCATTTGCATGATCACCAATCGCCATAGCATAGTCAGCTGTAGCACTTGCATCAGAACCAAACGCATTAGAACGCACGTTAGTTGCCTGTGCACCAGCGCCAAATGCTTGAGCATGATCACCAGATGCAAGAGCAGAGGAACCCATAGCAACAGAATGATTATTGGTTGCTTGTGCGCTAGAACCAATCGCATTAGATTTATAGCCAGACGCTAGTGCTTCATAGCCAATAGCTTGTGAGCGAACTTCGGAAGCCTTTGCACGAGTACCAATAGCGGTAGACCATGTACGTTGTGCTTCAGCAGAATGACCAATAGCAATAGATTCATTCATCAACGCTTTGGAAGAATTCCCCATTGCTAATGCAGAGGTACCTGCTGCAGTATTGTTAACACCTATAGCGACAGAATTACTTTTCCAGTCACCAGTTCTCTTTGTAGCATCATCTGGCTCATTTTCATAATCACGATCACGGAAGTTTGCATCAGATTCTTTTACAGTATTACCACTACCATACGCAACTGCATTATTAGCACCTGTAACAACATTAGTGTTGTCCATTACAACAGAAGCAGCGTCTACTGGATTAACATTCGCACCAACAGCAGTGACAGCAGCCAATACAGCAAATGCTAATTTTTTGGAATGTTTCATTTCTCTCATCTTACACCCTCACTAAATTAAAAAATTATCCAAATTACAATACAATTTTTCATTCTCTCTATGTTCCGTCTCTCACCTCGGTCTGAACAGGCGCATATTCTAAATTAGCATAAAGAAATACCCCTAATCAGTTTAAGAAAAATTTATATTGTCGATTACCCGCATAGCATATCAAAGTTTTACGATATACACAACCCTTTTTTCTAACACAAACCAAATTACCAAGTCTTTATACCTATCAAAATCCGCTTTATTCCTAGCTTTACAGGGAAATAAATTTTACTCATTATTTCCCCTTATGAGTTAAATTTTTCGCAACTTTGTAAACTTTTCTCATATAACAAACTGTATAACTTATAAATAAATAACCACCTTATAAGTACGCAAAATATACCTTATATCCTCATTAATTCACATTCACACTTAATTCATGAATTATATGTGAATTAAACTGTTTTGTATATTTAATCAACAACTTAACATTTTATTATAATTTTATATTTCTATAGCGCCAGTATCTATCAATGCAAATCGGTGCCCCAAAAAACGCTAACGAGAATGTTATGAGAATAAACATGACAAATACAATTTATATTGACTAATATTTTATGTATATGTTTAAAAAAAGAAGGCCCCTATTCTTCATGAAAATACCCCTTTTACTGATTATCCAGTAAAGGGGGTACATATCAAAAATAGGGGTTTTATAACAAGAATCTTTCTTTATTATATGTAATTATGCTAATAAGGCGCTTACAAGTGCTTCTGCTTTATTAAAATCGGATTCTTCTGGGTTCCAGTTGCATTTAATTTCAGGTTCTACTACAGAGAATCCATATTTAGTCAACTCTTCACGGAGTACCTTTGTAGATTCACCAGACCAGCCATAGGTACCAAATACAGCAGCCTTTTTATTTTTAAATTTCAACTCACGCAAGAAATCGAGCCAACCAGCTACGGAAGATAATACGCTATTACCTACTGTTGGAGACCCTACAGCAATAGCTTTAGACTTAAAGACTTCTGTCATGATGTCATTTTTATTGGTTTTACTAATATTGAAAATCTTAACACGTGTATCAGGGGATTGTTTCGCAATTTCTTCAGCAATCTTATGTGCCAACTTCTTGGTGCCGTCCCACATAGTGTCGTATACTATTGTGATTTGATTCTCTTGATATGCTTGCGACCATTCATAGTATTTTTCTACGATTTGCATTGGATTTTTCCGCCAAATGGCGCCATGACTAGTAGCGATGATATCGATTGGCAAGTTAAGCTTTTGAATTTCTTCAACTTTAGCTTTTACCAATGGAGAGAATGGATTCAAGATATTAGCGTAATATTTCATCGCTTCTTCCCATAGACGGCATTGATCGGCCTTATCCGCCCATAGTTCTTCTACGGCAAAATGCTGACCAAATGCATCGTTGGAGAACAAGATATTATCCCCTGTCATATAAGTCGCCATGGAATCAGGCCAGTGAAGCATGCGCATTTCTACGAATACCAAGGATTTATCGTTCCCGATATCTACGGAGTCACCAGTTTTAACAGTTTTGAAATTCCATTCAGGGTGATGATATTGACCAACCAAGGACTTAACTGCATTTTCGGTACAATAAATTGGCGTATTAGGTATTTTTTCCATCAACGCAGGCAAAGAACCACTATGATCTACTTCGCCGTGATTACATACGATGAAATCAATCTTATTCAAATCGATTTCAGATTCCAAATTATCAATGAACTCGGAGGAATGAGGTTTCCACACAGTATCGATGAGGACAGTCTTCTCCTCTTCAATCAAGTACGCATTTTGGCTAGAACCATTATTAATGCTGTAGTCAGAACCGTGGAATTCTTGCAATTCCCAGTCGATTTTGCCAACCCAAGAAACATTGTTTTTAATGTGCTTTCTCATAATAACCTCCATGTTCTGTGAAAGTTGATGTGCTTAACTCAGATTTTTTAATGAACCTATATAGAAACACGAATGATAGAAGCAACTTTCACCGATAATACCAAATATATGGCCAAATGTTATATCAATGGATACAACATAAATCGGTCATTAACTATAGTTTTATTATATCGATATCACACAATTAAGTCTGTACCTGTAGGTACAGTTTTGAGAATTATTATAAAAACCACTCATAGGTAATCACATGTTGTACATTAGTACACATCGATTTCCCATGAGTGGTTACGAGTATATGTAATTATATGATTATTTATTACCCGATTTAGATAGTCCAGGGATAGCTTTATAGATATATAATGCAATATATCCATCAACCAAGCTATGAACGATGGTACCGCCACCTACAAGAACAAATACAACGTAGATGAGATCAATGTTTGGCATCGTAGTGGTAGTATAGAACAATAGGCATGCTAGTACCTCACCAATAGCGTGAACGATAGCACAAGCAAGGTTAAACGCAACAAAGGATAGAGCCCCTGTTAATACGCCTGGATGATGTTTAATATAGTAAGCCCCCATCAAGGCAAAGATGATATGAGATGCAGCGCGCATAACGATAACAAGTGGGAACCCTGCTACAAAGAAGCCGAGCGTAGAACCTATCACGACACAAGCTGCCATCTTTCTAGATAAGAACATAGCTAAGAATATAGGAACATGACTCGCCAATGTATACGATGCCGGTGGAATCACAACTTTCAAAGGCATCACGATAGGAATCATGATGGCTAATGCCATCAATAAAGTAGTAATGGTTAAATTTCGATACATCGAAGAATTCATAAAGGCCTCCTTAAAGAATATTTTGCCATTCATCTACCAATATAGCACTCTAATATATGAAGAACAACTACATATACCGCTAGTGTCCTACAAAAAAGAGAGGGCCTTACAACCCCCTCTTATTTAATTGGACAAATATATTATAATATCTATATCTTAACGCTTATAATATGATTTTAAAAATGACGTAACTCACGTTAATAACTTTGAGAAATCTTAATTTATTACTTTTATAAACGTTCGATTACGGCTTGCGCCATTTCAGTAGTACCTACCCGTTTCAAGCCTTCGCGGTAGATATCGCCTGTGCGGTAACCATCAACGAGCACTTGTTCTACAGCACTTTCAATAGCGTCAGCCACTTGAGGTAAATCAAGGGAATGACGACACATCATCGCAGCGGACAAGATTGTACCCAACGGATTCGCCAAGTTTTGGCCCATGATGTCCGGCGCGGATCCGTGGATTGGCTCGTACAATGCAGTACCGGTACCCATGGATGCAGATGGTAAAAGCCCGATAGAACCAGAGATAACAGCGCCTTCGTCTGACAAGATATCGCCAAATAAGTTCGTTGTAACGATAACATCGAATTGTGCAGGATTTACAACGAGTTGCATTGCTGTATTATCTACATAAAGGTAATCTGTTGCGATATCCGGGTTGGCAGCCGCTTTCTCTTGAGCGATTTTACGCCACAAACGAGAAGAAGCCAATACATTTGCTTTATCTACGGATACAACCTTTTTGTTGCGTTTACGAGCTGTTACCATAGCGATGTCCATGATGCGCTCTACTTCATAACGGCTGTACGTTTCTTTATCCCATGCGAACTCGTTAGCACCTTCACCTTGTGCCTCTTCCCGTTCACCGAAATAAATACCACCAGTCAACTCACGAACGATGACGAAATCCACATCTTGTACTAGTTCCTTTTTAAGTGGAGAATACTCTTGCAAGGATGGGTAGATTTTTACAGGACGCAAGTTACAGAACAAACCAAGCTCCTTACGAAGGCCTAGAATTGCTTTCTCAGGACGGATAGAAGGATCGACATTATCCCATTTAGGACCGCCTACAGCACCGAGCAATACAGCATCAGCCGCTTTACAAGCCTCAATCGTATCCTCAGTCAAAGGCACGCCATACGCATCAATAGACGCACCGCCCGCTTTCTTATCAATCCAATTAACCTTTACACCGGCTTTCTCAAAAGCCACATCACACACAGCCTTCGCTGCCGCAATAATCTCAGTACCGATACCATCACCAGGAATCAATACGATACTCTTTTCGCTCATATTACCTCTCCAAACAGTAAAAAATTGTAAACCTCATGCTCTCCCTCCAGTGCCCTTTGCGAAGAAATCGCAATAACAGTTAATGAAACAAGAGCTGGCATATGCCTTGAGACCTACTTAGCTCGCTCCTCATTCCCCCTCTGCCATAAATTCATTCAAGATATTGTTAGCTAGAGGGATTTATAGTTTTGCTACACAAAAGTAGAATGGTTTGAAACGAAACACGTGTCGAAACCGACTTAGCTCGCTTTGGAGGCTTGAGATACGTGTTTCGTTTCATCCTGCTACTTACGGTTTTTAGCAAAACTTACAAGACCGCCTGCCGCCGCAATATCTTGAATGAATTGTGGCAACTCAGTCCCTTGGTATTGTTCGTTTTTCGTCAAATTGTACACGATACCTTTAGACAAGTCTACGCCGATTGCATCGCCAGCATCGATACGATCAACTTGTTCACCGATTTCCACAACTGGCAAACCGATGTTGATAGCATTACGGAAGAAGATACGTGCAAAGGAATGTGCCACAATAACAGGCACGCCTTTAGCTTTAATAACGCCTGGTGCATGTTCACGAGAAGAACCACAACCAAAGTTTTTACCAGCTACCATGATTTCGCCAGCTTTCACATTAGGAGCGAACGTCGTATCAATATCTTCCATCGCATGTTCGGCCAATTCGTTCCAGTCAGCAATCGCCAAGTAACGAGCCGGAATGATTACGTCTGTATCTACATCGTCGCCGTAGCGCCAGATTTTCTTGCTTTCAAAATCCATATTAAACCTCCTCAGGGCCTGCAATACGGCCTAGTACAGCACTCGCTGCCGCCACATACGGGCTTGCCAAATACACCTCGGAATCCACATGTCCCATACGACCACGGAAGTTACGGTTTGTAGTGGAAACGGTACGTTCCCCTTCAGCCATGATTCCCATGTAACCACCTAGGCATGGACCACATGTTGGCGTGGACACTGCGCAGTCAGCTTGAATGAAGATATCTAAAAGGCCATCTTTCATAGCTTGGTCGTACACATCTTGGGATCCAGGGATTACGATGCAACGAACAAATGGAGCCACCTTGCGGCCTTTGAAGATTTCTGCAGCTGCTACCAAGTCTTCGTAACGGCCATTTGTACAGGAACCGATGATAACTTGGTCAATTTTAATATCTTTGTCGATTTCGTTGATGTAATGTGTGTTGGATGGCAAATGAGGGAATGCTACCACTGGTTGCAATTTGGACAAGTCGATGGTAATAGTTTGAGCATATACCGCATCAGCATCTGGAGCGATTGGCTCAACAGGACGATTGACACGGCCTTTGATATATTCTTCAGTAATTGCATCATAAGGGAATACACCACATTTACCACCAGCTTCGATAGCCATGTTACAGATTGTGAGGCGATCAGCCATAGTCATATGTTGTACGCCTTCGCCGGCGAATTCAAGGGCCATGTAACGAGCGCCGTCTACGCCGATTTGACCGATTAAATCAAGGATTACGTCTTTACCAGTTACCCATTTGTTAGGTTTGCCGATAAGCTCAACCTTAATTGTTTCAGGTACTTTGAACCAAGTTTTACCTTCTGCCATAGCAACGCCCGCATCAGTGGAGCCTACGCCTGTGGAGAATGCATTTACCGCACCATATGTACAAGTGTGGGAGTCAGCACCGATCATCATTTCGCCAGGGCCGATAAGACCTTTTTCTGGCAAAATAACGTGCTCGATACCCATTCTACCGACTTCAAAGTAGTTTGTAATGCCATGTTCGCGCACGAAGTCGCGCATTACTTTCGCTTGTGTAGCGGATTGAATATCTTTATTTGGTGTAAAATGATCCGGCACTAAGTAGATTTTATGACGATCAAATACAGGTTTGCCAATCTTCAAAAACTCTTTACGAGCCGGTGGGAATGTGATGTCGTTCATCAATACCGCATCCAACTGACATTCGATGATTTGTCCCGGTTTAACGACATCAAGACCCGCGTGGCGAGCCATATTCTTTTCAGTAATGGTCATACCCATATTATTCTTCCTCCTGTTGTTCTAGCTCCATAGCTAGGAATACTGAGTTTACTGCATTAATATATGCATTTACACTTGATTTAACGATATCTGTGCTGATACCACGACCATGGTACAAGCGACCGTTATATTCTACCTTGAGGGTTGCTTCCCCAAGGGCATCTTTACCGGCTGTGATAGCACGGATTTGGTAGTCTTTTAAGCTGATTGGCAAGCCAACAACACGTTCAACCGCTTTAAGGGATGCGTCTACTGGACCATCACCAACGGCAGCATCCGCTCTTTCACCATCTGGAGTCATGAGACGAACGTCAGCGTATGCGTAGCCTTTTTCACCCAATTTGTAATATTGAGCCACGAGCTCGAACGCTTTTTTGTGGTGAAGATTATCTACAACAAGGGCTACGATATCATCATCGTATACTTGTTTTTTGCGGTCTGCTAACTCTTTAAACTTAGCGAAAAGATCGTTGATTTTTTCCTCAGCAAAAGATTGGAACCCAAGTTTTGCCAAGTGATCCGCAAAGGCATGACGACCGGAGTGTTTGCCCAATACGAGGTCTGTTTTTTCAGCCCCTACGGACTCAGGAGTCATGATTTCATACGTTTCAGGATTGCTCATCATGCCATGTTGATGAATACCAGACTCATGAGCAAAGGCGTTAGAACCCACGATTGGTTTATTTGGAGGAACTACAACCCCTGTTAAACGGCTCACAAGTTTAGATGCTTTCGTAAATTGTTTTGTATCGATGTTCACTTGAAGGTCATCAAAATAATCATGGCGTGTTTTAAGAGCCATTACCACTTCTTCAATCGCTACGTTACCAGCCCGTTCACCCAGACCATTAATTGTGCCTTCTACTTGGCGTGCACCTGCTTTAATAGCGGCTAACGTATTCGCATTGGCAAGGCCTAAGTCGTCATGGCAGTGAACAGAGATAATTGCATTTTCAATTCCTGATGTATGTTCTTTAATGTAGCGGATTTTATCACCGAACTCATTAGGGTTCATATAACCTACTGTATCTGGTACGTTAATAATTGTAGCGCCACCAGCAATTGCAACACCAAATACTTGGCATGCGAAATCTAAATCAGCGCGTGCCGCGTCTTCACCAGAGAACTCGATTTCATCAACCTTACCTTTTGCATATGCCAACACGGATTTAACCTTATCCAATACCTCTTGGCGAGTCATTTTTAATTTATATTCCATATGAAGTTCGGAAATAGCAATGAATACATGTAAACGGCTACGTTCCGCATCTTTCAACGCATCAATCGCTTTTTGTACGTCCTTTTCATTAGCACGAGCCAACGCACAAATTGTTGCACCTTTGACTTCGCGTGCAATCGTTTGTACCGCTTCAAAATCTCCAGGGGATGCCGCCGGGAAACCGGCCTCAATAACGTCAATGCCGAGACGTACTAGGCCTTTCGCAATTTCAATTTTTTCAGGAGTTTGTAAAGATACACCTGGTGTTTGTTCCCCATCACGAAGGGTTGTATCAAAGAAATATACGCGATTCTGTTCCATAATAGCCACCTTTTCTATCCTCATAAAACATAACACTTTATTATATCTATCCATAGTGAAAGTTTGTAAAATCGCCAATGTCGACACCATATATAATCTGTGACTTACTAGACTTTCACAAATAAAAAAGCCCCTCAGAACAACTGTCGTTGCTCAAAGGGGCGTTATATTCATAACACGGTACCACCCTAATTGGGACTCGTTTCGGGTATAACGGAACCACCGTCAATGACTACTGCTGTATTCGCCATCAAAGCTCACGGGAGAGTGTCAGCGTACAACCTCTATTGCCTCGCACCAGCCGGCAACTCTCTGAAAGCAGGATTTGTAAACCTTTATACCCGTTCATCGCTTGATTTAAGATATAAAAGTATTATACGGCATTCTATAGAACTGTGTCAACAGGATGGACATGTGAGTTTTGTGAAAGCACAGTTTTATCGTTACAATTTGACATTCCCCATGATTTCACGCATACTGAAAATAGGCAGTACCAATGATTGGAGGAATTATTATGAGTGGTTCAAGCAAATTCTTCTTTATTGTATCGGGTATTGTAAGCATTATCCTGGGGATATTCTTACTATTAAACCCCGTTATTAATCTCATGGCTTTTGCCTGGCTTTTTTCTATTATCTTTTTCGTCAATGCGGTCAGCTCCATTATAAATTATTTTATGTTACCGGCTGAATTACGTAGCGGCTGGTATCTCATCAGCGGCATTATCAATGCTCTATTCGGTATCTTTCTCGTATGCGGCGGATTTGCATTCCTACCGTTAGTATTCCCGATCACAATCGGCATCTGGATGGTATTTGAAGCCATCTTTATTTTCATTAAATCAAGAAAGTCCGACAGCATGGTATCACTCATGGGACGTAATGCAAAATGGCTTGCACTAATTCTTTTACTATTAGGCCTATTACTTATATTCGAGCCGATCGCTTTTGGTGAAGCATTTATCTATTGCATCGCTTTCGGCTTCTTATTTGACGGGATTTATTCCATCGGTGAGGCTTTCAGAAAATAAAATAACAATACACTGTTAGATTGACCATGTACTGCCAAAGCAGCTGTCATAAATTACGATGTCTATTTCGTATTTGTGACAGCTATTTTATTTGAAAATATCTATCCAAAAGCATACCTCTAGGCAATCAATCTTAAAAGCGTATCCACTCTAAATTCACAAAATTTTTTAGAATTCGTTTATCCACTTTTACAACTTGATTAGTAAGCTCTATTCGATTATTAACAAATGAAATATCTGTATACCATCCCTTTAAACTAGCATACACTTCATTCTCTAAATCAATAATGATGGATTCTATGGGATTCCATGTTTTGCATCTTACAGACTCTACCATAACCATACTACCTATGAAAGTAACATCTCTACCATAAATCCAAAATGGCAATACTTTGCCCTTTATAGAAATAGAATATATAGCATCTCCATGAGGCGGTTCCGTTTCATATTTCGTGTGTATTTGGTACCTTTCCATAATTTCATTACTACCATTTTCTATATATGATAGCTTTGAAATCTTGTAATTTTCTGCTTTCATTAGTTTATCTCCACTATCTAAAAAAATCCCCCAGAGCTACAACTCTGAGGGACTTCGTAGTTAATTGCACAACTATCAATTGGCTATCTAGAATATACTACACTTAAAGTATTTTTTCAATATTCTACACGCTTAATCATTTCTCTAGCTCGCTCAACAGAAACTGGCTCATTAAACAAAAACACGTGATTCTGTCCCTCATATTCCCAAGATGCCAAATACACAGCATCATCCACCATTCGATAGGTTACCGTCATCCCATTTACAACATCTGTTTTTTGAGGTAAGTAATCCTTATAATCGCCTGCGATATTACCTGATAGAGTCGATACACGATACTTAATATATTTCGGCATATCATCTACACGATCAAAATATCTCCCTTTTAAAAGCTCATGATAGGCATGCACGACTTGTAATACATCGTGATCCACAATAGATACATGTACAGGACATAATCCCCCTAATCCACTTGGCAAATGCGGTTTAAAGTTCAAATGCTGTTTAGCCTCATATAGAGTATCAAACACCTCTAGCGATTGACCTTTACGAGTGCTTCTATAATCCTCATCAGTCATAGTGCAACTTCCAAGTCTATCTGGACAAGGAAACTCATTTCGATCACCATAAGGCTGATTATAAATAGAATTACCATTAAGACGGAACCGCATCAAGTCATCTGCGGATGCAACATTGATGGAACCTATGAAAGCTAATGCAGACAATGCACACACAATCTTTTTCATGATACATTCCCCTGTAAACAAACTACATTTATTAAGTAAATTATATCACTTAAAATTCTAATATTTTTATATTCTTATATTTATAAGGATTTTCTCTACAGAAAAAGAAAAGCATTTTGATTGCAAAATGCAATCATTTAATTGCGAATATAAATTATTTGCATTACAATATAAGTAACAGGAGGTGATACTATGGCTAAAACAGCCTCTATCAGTTTGCGTATCGAGCCAGCTGTAAAAGCACAATTAGAAGCATTATATGCTAGCTTTGGCATATCAGTAACTGATGCGATTAATATTTTTCTCCACACATCACTAATGGAAGGTGGATTTCCATTTCAACCTAAACAACCTCGTTATAATGCAGAAACAGAAGCTGCTATTCAAGAAACGAAAGATATATTAGCAGGAAAAGTAAAAGCAAAATCATATGCTAATGTAAAAGAAATGATTGAGGATTTAGGATTGGAGTAATCAGTTATGTTGAGATTAGTGCTTAGCAGTAAGTTCAAAAAGGACCTAAAGCGCTCCAAGAAACGCGGTAAAGATCTCAATAAACTCTATTCAATCATCACTAAATTACAGAATCAAACGCTATTAGATCCTAGTTATAAAGATCATCCATTAACAGGAAACTACGAAGGCTTTAGAGAATTACACATCGAGCCAGATTGGCTTCTAATTTATGCAATTAAAGATGATATGTTAGTATTATCTTTAACTCGCACAGGCAGTCACTCAGATTTATTCTAACCAAGTTAAAGAGGAATGCGAAAGCATTCCTCTATTCTATTTCCCCAAAAAATTTAAAACAGCTATCATCATAAATCTATCACATTTGATAGTATCTATCGTAAATTATTCTACTATTCAAAATTACTGTAGATGCTATAATGTACTCAACAAAAGGAACAGGTGCTCATATGATACTAAATGCACTTTTCCAAAACTATAGTTAGTAGTTTATAAAAGGAGATCATCATGACACATACACAATTAACACAACTCGTGCAAGCTTTATTAGATGCACCTACAAGCAACCCTACAGTAAAAGAATTTGCTCAATCTTGGATCAACGCAGAAGGCAAACCTGAGCAAGAAGAGCTTACAAAACAACTCGTACCATTAGCAGAGCAAAACATTGCACTCATCGATGAAACAATCGGCTTTGCAGGCTCTGAATTAGCTACACAAATCCTTGGCGAAGAAGGCGCAGCTAACCTATTACAACATGCTAAAGACATTAAAGCAAAAGGCGCTGAATTCTGCGACTGCCCTGGTTGCGTAGCTGCTAAAAATATAATTGATTTGAAAGCGAGAATTGAATAAACCTATATATTTCAAATTAACTATTAAGTGGTTACCGACGTATTGCTGGCAACCACTTTTTTATCATATTAAATAAGCATATGTAACTAATCTATACTGGACTCACTATTAGAAGAATTACAACTAAGCCAAGTCTCATATGGTAACAAAATATTCTGACTTCTTATATAAGTTATTGCAATCGCTTTACCAACACTCGTAAGTACTGCTTTAGATAGATATGAGTTATCCCATAATTTAATTATTTCTCTAAAACAGGGCTCTGTATTAAGTAATTCATTCATATCATTTGGATCATTAGAAATTCCAACACCAAAACATACCTCCATATAAGGTTCAAACGTAGCAAAAGCGGGATGCATAAACGCATTAGTTGGAGTAATACATCTACTATAAGCTAAATGATCAAATACGATTTCAGTATTAGTATTAGTACATTTTTTTATAAACTCTAAAACAATGTTAAAATAATCTATGATTTCATATCTATTAACTGCGTGATTTTTAACATATCGCATAAAGAAAATAGCAGCCAATATATTTAAATGTTCTTTAGTTAATAAATTAATTACATTTAAGGATTCATTTAATATAATTTTACTTAGGTCATCTTCATGCTGATTGACTCGTTCTATTAAAAGTGTTATTAGCAAATCTTCAACATCTTTATCACCCGACTTTGCATACGCAATTTGCGCATTTACCAATGTATATTGCATATCAGGGTCTTGAAAGACTTCAGGCTTTATAAGTCCTCTCTCCGCTAACTTTTGAAGAAATCCATTTATAAGTTCTTCAGCTCTTTTAGTTGCAATAGCTTCTGCGGCTTCCTTCAATTTATAAAAATTTAACTGAAACAAATCATTACATATTGCTTTTGCCTCCATGTATGTTATCCCATTATTAAAATGATTAACGTCTCTTCCAGCCATAACTGTAGTTGAATTATCCCCTGTTTCTATCCTTTGTTTCTCTAACATTATTAATGTCCCCCAAATTCACATCATTATTTGACTGAATATTAATTGAATTTTTTCCTGCTCTTATCTTTTGCGATACATTTGCAGATTTACCAAAAATAGATTTTATTAATACAATTAATCCAACTACCCCTCCACTTCCTAAAACCCAAGAATTCTCCTTAATGAAATCTAGTATCGAATTAAAATCCATGTTAATTTTCCTCCAACTAACTCACTACTTATATATTTCTTCAATTTAACAAAATCTCCTGCATATATAAGTATTATTAATTTAATTTATAAAAATTATACTTATGATAATCATAATTATTGCTGGATACCTCCAAACACTTACGTACTTAAATAATAAATATATAGCAAAAGGCCCCTGTTTCAAACAGGGGCTCTTTGCTTTTTACTCACTCGCTTCCACGAGTGCTTGTGTATATGGATGTACCGCTTCTTTTAATCGTTTTGATTCGATGGTTTCTACGATTTGTCCGTCTTTCATGACGATGATTCGGTCTGTTACGGCTTGTAATAGTCCGATGTCATGGCTGACGAATACGTAGCCGAAGGGTTGTTCCGTATGGAGTTTTTGTAATAGGTCTAGCACCAGTTTTTGATTCACTGCATCAAGGGCTGATGTAGGTTCATCAAAGAGTACTAGTTTTGGATTCATCAACATTATTCGTGCTAATACAACGCGTTGCAATTGACCGCCGCTGACCTCATGCGGGTATTTGTTAACGATCGTTTCAGGTAGGTCTACATGTTGAATCCACTTACGGATATCGTCCTTTGCTGCCGCTATATCCATAAGCTCATAGTTGATATACGGCTCTAAGAGAAATGCTTCTAAGTTCATTCTCGGTGGAATCACCGCCAAGGGATTTTGGAACATCATCTGCATAGAGCGATATATTTCTGTATGATTTTGAATGGAATGGATTTCCTCACCAAAGAGTCGCAAGGTGCCAGATGTAGGTTTTTCTAGCATAGCAATCAGCCTAAGCAGCGTGCTTTTACCAGAACCACTACCACCAGCAATACCTACCCGTTCATTCTCCACTACAGAAAAAGATACATCATCAACAGCACGAACCGTATGATGGTGGTTTGTATATTGTTTACATAAATGCTCAACTTGAATCATACTACACCACTTTCATTACGGAATCTAACAAGATGCGAGTATACTCATCCTTTGGATGGGCCATGACCTCTTCGGTGGATCCCACTTCAACGAGTTGCCCCTTATTCATAACACCGATGCTATTGGCAATGCGCGCGGCCGCCTTGATATTATGAGTTACAATAATCACCGTTGCCCCAAGAGCCTGCGTTACCTCTTTCATAAGATCCAATACAGAGGCTTGCACCAGCATATCTAAGGCACTAGTCGGTTCGTCAGCAAATACGATACCAGGCTTCAAGATGAGGCTCAAGGCTATTGCTAACCGTTGTTGCATACCACCGCTCAATTGAAACGGATAGGACTGCAAGATACGCTCTCCGTCAGTTAAGTGAACAAGATTAAGCATATCTATAACGCGGCTTACATCATAGCTTTCACCATGAGCACGGAATAAATCTTTGAAGTGATTTTCTACGGTGCGATTTGGATTTAGATAGGCGCTGGGATTTTGAAAGATCATAGAAATCTTCGCGCCCCGCAATTGTCGCCAATCACCATCACTCAATGTAGAAACATCGGTGCCATTTAGCAAAATTTGGCCGCTAATGCTAGCTTGTTTTAACATGCCAAAGGCGGCACGAACTAACGTAGATTTACCAGAGCCGCTTTCACCAACGATGGCAAAGACCTCACCATTGGGCACGGAGAAGGATACATCGCGTACCGCTTGCTCCGCACCATATGAAATTGTAACCTTATCAAATACGATACAATCAGATTTATTCAATAGTAGAATCCTTTGTTAATAAGTAGTAATCGATTGGATGTACCGGTACATTTTTAACTTTTGTAGTAGATACAACTGTTGCACTTGGATACAACAAATAGATATCTGCTACGTCATCAACTAAGATTTGTTGTGCTTGTTTTGCAATATTAGAGCGTTCGTTTTGATCAAATGTTACTGACAATTGGTCGATTAACGCATCTACTTGAGGGTTAGAGTAGCCACCAACGTTTGCTTTCGCACCAGTTTTGTAGAATAAGCTGAGGAACCAGTAAGGATCGTTTGTAGACATAGTCACTACATTGCGTTCTACTAAATCAAAACCATCTGTACCAAGTGTATCTACTTCATCAGGGCTTTGTAATTTCTTAAGAGTTACAGCAATACCTGCTTTTTTCAATTCTTGTTGAATTTCTTCGTATAAGCTTGTGTCTTTACCCCAAATAGCAATAGTAATCGCTAATTCTTTGCCATCTTTTGCATACATGCCGTTTGCATTCTTAGCGTAACCAGCTTGAGTCAAGATTTGGTCAGCTTTTGCTACATCTGTCATCGGTTTATTAGCAATCGCATCATAACCTAAATTGGCAGATGGAGGGAATGGTGCTGCCCCTGGTGTAGAGCCATTGCCGATGATTTTAGCCATGGAATCATAGTTAATGATATGAGCAATAGCGGAACGCACAGCTTTATCATGCAATGGAGATGCTTCTGTGTGGTTTGCTTTCAACATAAACACACGAACGCCAGCAACGTCTTGAATATTAAAACCGTCTTTGAACAAGCTGCGGTTAGCAGAGTCCACTTTTTGAATTACGTCTACGTCTTTAGATTGCAACGCCATAGCGCGTTTGTTATTGTCTTCGATGTCTTTTACAGTTACAGTATCAAGACCTGGTTTGCCACCCCAGTAATCTGCGAAGGCTGCAAGTTCAATTGTTTCACCTTTTTTGAAAGCAGTGATTTTATAAGGGCCTGTAAGAACTGGTTTAGATGCTACATCTTTAAGATCTGCAGTATCCATGATAACAAAAGCAGGTTCAGTCAAGCTAGATAACAAGGAACCATTAGGCTCTGTAGTCTTAATAATCAAGTTTTGACCATCTACTGTGATGGACTCGATTTTAACAGCTTTAGCGGAACGAGCACTTTGTTTCATCGTATACTCAATGGACTCTTTTACCTTTTGAGGTGTCATCGGAGTACCATTGTGGAATTTTACGTTTTCACGGATGTGGAATTTCCATGTTGTAGGGTCTACATTTTCCCAAGAATCTGCCAATTGTGGGGCAAATTTCATATCCGGTGTTACAACGGCTAAGGTTTCACCTGCACCGATACGAGTCAATGTCCACGCATCCCATTCGTGAGTTGGGTCTAATGTTTCACCAAACCAATACAAACCAACATTCATATGCTTCCCTTGTTTGCCATCTTTAGCAGTATCATTGCCACAGCCAACCAAGAGAGCTACCATGCATAGCATGGACAAACATGCTAACAACCAACGTTTCATAATATCTCCTTTAAAATACATTGCCTCGTCGAGGCTTTCACCATAAAAAATCTATACACAGCACGGTTAACGAGATACATCAAGGGCATCGCGCAACGCATCACCAATATAGTTAAATAAAACAACGGTAATAAAAATAGCGAGCCCCGGATAAATTAGCAGCCACGGTGCCGTTTGTAGAAAATCTCGGGAGCTCAACAAGATAGCGCCCCACTCCGGATCCGGCGGTTGTACACCGATGCCGATGAGCGAAAAACTGGCTACCAAAATGATGGCGTCCCCTAAATGTTGAATAATAACGATCACCAACGGTGGCAATACATTCGGCAGAATATAGCGCCACAGAATTCGTAGATTTGAAGCACCTGACATACGAGCAAAGGTAATGTACTCCGCGTAGCGTTCAATCTGTACGAGGCCTCTAGTGATACGGGCATATTCCGCCCATTTCGTAATGCACAAGGAAATGATTACATTCGTTATGCTAGGTCCCATAATACCGATGAAAGCAATGGCAATCACCATGTTCGGGAACCCTAGTACCAAATCAATCAAGCGAGATAACCAACGGTCAATGCTAGGTGTAGAGAATCCTGCTAACCCACCAATAGCGATACCGATGGCCCCACTAATGCCAATGATGGTGAAAGCAATCCCTAAAGAGGCTTTACCACCGTACAGAATACGAGACCACACATCACGACCGAGTTGGTCAGTACCTAATAGATGGGTACTACTAATGTCTTGTAAGCGGTCCGCAATACTCGTCGTTTCAGGATCAAAGGGTGCTATATAGGGAGCACATAAGAAAAATACGATCCACAGAGCTGCTAATACTAACATAGCGTATAAAGTATAGGGCTTTTGTCTATTCATAAGAGCCTCCTTTTATAGCGACTCTTCGCTTCGGATTCAGCCAAACACCCAATACATCAATGATGATATTTATCACGATGAACACCAAGGTAATCCAGATGATATAGCCTTGCATCAATACATAATCGCGAGCCATAATACCCTGCACCATCATGTAGCCGATTCCTTTAATGGAGAATACCGTTTCAATAACGGCAGAACCCCCAAGCATGGCCCCCATGGTTACGCCCATCATAGGCAACAACATAAGTCCCACATGAGGGAATATGTAACGGGTGTAGACCATCCATTCTGGCAAGCCCAATGCTCGCGCCCCCTGTACAAAGGGCTGTCGCGACACTTCTAAAATAGCATTGCGCAATCGACGAATGTAGAGACCACATATCCATAAAGCAAGGGTTACCGCGGGCAATACATAGGCAGAAAAGCCATTGGTATTCGTTATCGACACTAGCTGTAATTTAACACCAAATAAGTACAGTAATAATAAACCGACCCAGAACCCAGGGATTGCTAATGCTAGAAATGTAACGAGACGAACCCCATGATCAATCCATGAGTCTTGATACTTTGCAGATAACATACCGAGCGGTATGGTCACCACTATCCCCATAACAAGAGCTAAGGATACTAGCCCCAAGGTATTAGGCAAGGCGCCACCAAGAATGGTCGCCACTGGTAAAGCGTACAGAATGGACTCACCGAAGTCCCCTTGTACAATTTGACCTAACCAACGTAGGTATTGCTGCCACCAAGGGTCATTGAGACCTAACTGCTCTCGTATCTGTGCAACTACAACTGGATCTGGTGTAGCCCCTACAAGATTAAACTTCATCGACACGGGATCAATAGGAGATAATTTTATCAATACAAATGTACCGATGGTAACAACAAATAAAATACCTACAATACTCACCAAACGCTGTAGTATTAATCGATACAATACATCACCTGCCTTCTTTATCACAAAATAGCTATATTTATATTCTATCAATGTAATACTTAGATAGATATACCCACATGGGTATTTAGAATCATTATCATTATGAAAGTTTTGCATACCAACAAAAACGGCCCCTCATATGAGGAGCCGTTCTATATAAAACCCTTACAGTGTCCATGCGAGTGCTTCACCACAACTCGCATGCCTATCCCATTAGGCCTGGACTTGTATATTATTTTGTATATTATTTTGTATGTTGTTTTGGAGCTACTGTATTAGCAACAATCGCTTTAGCCATGTCACGAGTTACAGGGCGTTCAAAGTACATCCCATGAGTTTGGCCGTCTTTGGTCCAACCTATGAGATATACCATTTTATTGCCACCTTTGAAAATAACCTTTGTGCCGTTTACTTTTTCATTAGCTGTTACACGAAAATCGCTATAATCGCCGCTAATATCTTCTTTTATTTCATTAGATACGCGATACACGATGCGTTTGCCTGCAGCCTGATTACGAGTAGCATCTTCACCAGGTTGGTAAACATAAACCACTTGCAATACATCCTTATCAATAGTACTTACAGATTCAATGTTATAACCTACAGGTAATACCTTAGGCATTTGAGGTGTAATATTCATATATTTAGCCGCTTCATCTACAGTAGAAAACTCATGAAACGGGCTTGGCATGCCAACCATTGGCGCTTCTTGTTGAGCTACCACAGATTTAGGTTGATTCGGTTTTACATCAACAGTACCTTGAGCACCCGCAACAGTATAAGAACCTACACAAGCACAAGCAACAGCCATCAATACAAATTTCTTCAACATGATTATAATCTCCGCTCTTTTACATATACATCTGTACAAACACAACACATGTATTAAGAATATTATAATTTATAAATATATTTTACAAAATATTCTTTATCAAAACTTATTTTATAATTATACCCTAAATGATAGGGAATTTCAAGTAGTTATTTTTGATATAAAATCCTGAGTTCTATATTAGCTACTATACAAACATATATTCAAAATAGATGCTAAGACGCTCATCAGGAGTATCTATGTTTATATATAATCCATCCCTATCTACTATTTGGCAGCAGCTAGGTAATTAAATTTTGGCCCGCTGAGCTTAAACTCAAAGCTAGTTAAATCCACCTCGCCAACACATGCATCGCTATCATAAAGGGTGAGCAAAAAATCTGCGGTCTGTTCACTGCTATGATACTTTTCAAATGAAGCATCGTAATCAAATCCGCTTTTACCTGAAGCTACATCGCAGAACTCGCTTTTAGTAGCAGCAGGCGCTAAGATTTTAGCCTGCATTTTAGCATCTACATCCTGTGCAAGCTCATGATATAAGCCCTCTGTGAAGGCACTTACAAAAAATTTTGTGCCACAATATGGTACTACTCCGGGCGCTAAAAAATATCCACCCACGGAGGAAACATTTATCAACTGTGTTTGTTTACATTTATAATCTCGCACGAATAAACTGGAAAGTATCGCAAGTGCAGTTACATTTAAATCTATCATTTTTACCATTTTTTGAATATCATGATTGCCCATGAATCCAAAATCACCAAAGCCTGCATTATTAATAAGTGCCTTTAACTCATAGCTTTTAAGGTCATCCCAAAGCGCTAAAACGTTTTCGCTACGCGAGAGATCACAAGGTTTTACAATAACGTCTGAATCAGGCGAAATGTTAGCAATCTCGCCTTTCAAATTTTCTAATAATTCTGCTCTACGTGCAATAACGATCAAATTTTCTCCACGGCGTGCAAAAGCTTTTGCCGTAGCTGCTCCTATGCCTGAACTTGCTCCCGTAACAACGATATACTTTTTCATTTTTTATGCCTTTCCTTTATAAATAAGAGTATCCGGCTTTATTGCACTTGCTTTGCCTCCTTAGTTAACATACGAGACCTTTACTCAGCTTCACATTAAATCATAGGATGTCTTATTTCTTATGCACCATAAACCCAGCTGCTTGTTGGTTAGCCATGATTGTGACATCAGAGATTTGTAAGCGTTTAGGTTGGTTTGTTACGTATAGTACAACATCCGCCACATCCTCAGGTTGGATCGCATCAATGCCGGCATAGACAGCTTTAGCTCTTTCCGCATCACCGTGAAAGCGAACTTCACTAAATGGAGTCTCTACAATGCCCGGTTGAATAGTTGTGACCTTAATATCTGTAGCAATCGTATCCATCCGAATACCATCGCTCAACATCTTAACAGCCGCCTTTGTAGCACAGTAAACAGCGCCACCTGGATATGCGTAAATACCAGCCGTAGAGCCCATATTCACGATATGGCCTGCATTTTTACCAATCATATAAGGTAGTACAGCTTTTGTTACATATAAAAGACCTTTCACATTCGTATCGATCATAGTCACTGCATCATCGACAGTACTATCTTGGAAAGGATCTAAACCTTGTGCAAGACCTGCGTTATTTACGAGGATATCAACGCCACCAAAAGCCTCAATTGCTGCTGAAACCTTGCTTTCAACATCCTCACGACTACGCACATCAAGAACCAAAGTCTCAACGCGCACGCCATACTCCTTAGATAAACGAGCCTGTACCTCAGCTAACACCTCAGAGCGACGTCCAGAAATCAAAACATTATCACCATACTTTGCATACGCCTCGGCAATACAAAGACCAATACCAGACGTTGCACCAGTAACAAAAACATTACGAGCCATAAAAACCTCCTTATCAATCCGAACTATATCTATACCCTAATTATACCACTTTAATATATAATGGACTCTAAGCCACCATCCTATACTAATAAAAATGATATGTCGGAGCATTTGTTTATAATACGCTAATACTTGAGCGCTACAACAGCAGTAAGCCAAATAGGGATACCTATTCGAAGCCGCCTTGGGCGCATTTCCCTTCTCTCTAAAATGATATGTCGGCGCAGGTGGTATTTAAAAGAACACATAAAGTGGCATATGGATTAAGGAATATGATAATAAAAAGAGGATACCCTTTCTGAAACCGACTTAGCTCGCTTTGGAGGCTTTCGGGAAGGGTATCCTCTTTCCTTATTGTATTACAATTCTAATGCCACTTTATGCACATCTTTTATTTCAAATGCGCCAACATATCATTTAAAACTTCCATGCAATCCCCCACTATCCCATAGTTAGCGTGTTGGAAAATTTCTGCATTTGGATCGTTGTTGATAGCCACGATTGTGTCAGCACCAGAGATACCGCTCACGTGTTGAATAGCCCCAGAGATACCGAATGCCAAGTATAGTTTAGGGCTTACAGTTTTACCTGTTTGGCCTACTTGGTATGGCAATTCAATCCAACCTTTTTCAACGAGAGGACGTGTAGCACCTACAACGCCGCCGATAGCATCGGCAAGTTCGTAAAGCTTATCAAAGTTTTCTTTAGACCCCATGCCACGACCACCGGCCACAATGATATCCGCTTCTTGAATGTTGTATCCAGCTTTGCTGAACGGAATGAAGTCAAGACGCTTCATGCGAATATCTTCAGGTTTAAGGTCGAATGGTTCAATTTGAATGCGTCCCCAACTATCTGCAATGCGTTCAGGCTTTTTAAATACATTAGGACGGACAGAACCCATTTGTGGGCGATGATTTGGGGAAATAATTTCAGCTAAAATATTTCCCCCCAAGGCAGGGCGTGTCCATTCTACAAGGCCTTCCTCAGTATCTACTGTCAAAATGGTACAGTCAGCTACGACGCCGTTTTTCATGCGACCAGACATACGAGGTGCTAGGTCACGACCATTATTTGTTGCACCAATCAAAAGAATATTAGGCTTATGATCTTCAAAGAAGTCCGTCAAAACCTTTGTATAGCCGTCTGTTGTATAGTATTTCAAAAGAGGGCTTTCAAAAACGTGAACAATATCGGCACCATGTGCCACAAGTTCCTCCGCCTCGGATTGAACATTCTCACCAAGCAGCATAACTTGAACGAGTTGACCCAATTCCTTAGCAATACGGCGAGCTTGACCGATAAGTTCGTACGTAACCGGATGCACTACGTCATCGATGATATCCGCTACGACAAAGACGTCTCTATATTCATCAAAATTTGTCACTCCCATTATCGATCACCTCCTTTGGAACCTTCTTCACCTTTAACAGCTGCTAAAACCTTAAACTCACTGGAGGATACACTTTCAACAGAGGCAGCCCGCTGCACAGGATCTTTTACATCTACGCCCTCATCATTGGTATCTACAGGCTCTTCAACCAGTTCTTCGCTGGGCACTAATAGATGAGAAAACTTTTCTGGCTTGATATTATAGGCCAATTCAAGAATTTTCTTAGCCCCTTCGTCCACGGATGAAAGCATTTCTACCTTGCCCCGAAGCGGTGGTTGGTATACCTTGCGCACACGTGTAGGAGAGCCATTGAGCCCAATACGGCTTTCATCAATATGCGGCATATCTCGCAATGTAATATGCGTAATCGTATACCGTTTGGCATAAATCGAGCTCCAAAGACCGGGTTGACGAGGCTCATTGAGTTCAGCCGTAGCCGTTACCAATAGAGGTAATGGAACTTCCACAATTTCGTAACCATTTTCATGTTCTCGTTTTACAATCGCTTTTTGGGCTGCTTGATCTACTGATAATTCACAAGCATAGGTAGCTTGCGCCATGCCTAGTTCCTCCGCAATTTGAGGCCCTACCTGAGCCGTATCACCATCGATAGCCTGCTTGCCGCAGAAAATGATTTGGAACTCGCGATTCATGGTACGTTGAATATGACGAATGGCAGAGGCAATTGTATAGCTTGTCGCCAATGTATCTGCGCCGCCAAAAGCACGGTCTGTAATGAGCACCGCATCATCTGCACCGAGGGATAAACACTCGCGCAGTGCCGTCTCGGCTTGTGGAGGACCCATAGTAACAACGGTTACACGGCTATCTTCATATTGATCTTTTACCACAAGAGCTGCCTCTAACGCATGCATATCATAAGGGTTTACAATACTAGGCAGACCTGTGCGGATGAGATTATTCGTTTCTGGATCCAGCTTAATCTCAGATGTATCTGGAACCTGTTTGATACATACTAATAACTCCATACACTCACCCCTGTCTAAATTCTACGCCCTTAGCGTTACGCGGATATTTCCAAGTTTTTACGATGGTTTTGCCACAGAGAACACGGCAGGTACCGCATTCAAGGCAACCTGCGAAATCAAATGCTAAATCGCCATTCTCTTGTAATGTATATAAACCAGCAGGACAGCCATTTACGAGTTTCATTTTCTCTTCCAGACCAAAGCCAGCGCCATCCACAATGATATGAGGAGACGTTTCATCTACATAGTATTTATTGGCGCCCAAGCGCTCTTCTAATTTCATAGGGAACGCACCCCTTTCCAAGCATCACGAATCAAGGTAACTAAACCTACATCACTTACACTACTCATCATTTTTTTCATCATTGGCACTGCCCCATCACCGTTTACAGTGAATACATCGCGCATCACATTATTCACAAGAGCTGGATACTCTTTGAATATACGAGGGTTGGATGCGAGGAAGGCAGGCATATTTTTATAAAGTTTCATGTCCTTATATAGCCAAGAATTCTTGATTTGACGTTCATACAATTTAGCAACGCGCTCCATGTTCTCATCGCGCAAGGCTACATTAACTGCATCGGCTGCACACATGCCAGATTCGATGGCGAGGTCCATCCCACGAATGGTATACCCCAAGTTCATACACATGCGCGCTGCATCACCGACGATAACATACCCATTACCACCCAACTTAGGCAATGCTTTAAATCCGCCTTCTGGCACGAGATGCGCACTATGTTCCTTCAATTGACCATTTTTTAATAGTGGTGCGATTCTTGGATGGTTTGTGAAAGCTAACAGCATATCATCTACCGATTTAGTAGCTTTGCCGATATCTTCAAGGCCTACAACCATACCTACGGAAAGGCTGTCTTTATTCGTATAAATAAAGCCACCACCTAATAGGCCATCGGTCATATCGCCCAATGTAAGCCACGCCATCCCCTCATCGCCAGATAGCATAAGGCGATTTTCAAGATCCTCTTTTTTGAGTTTATATACCTCTTTTACCCCTACAGCCATTGTTTTTGGATCTGTAGGGCCTGTAAGACCAGCCTGTTCCAATAATAATGTATTAGAACCTTCTGCGATGACAACTAATTTTGCATATACTTCGTCATCGTGACAGCGAACCCCTATTACGCGGCGATGTTTACCTTCACCTTCGGTAATAAGCTCTGTTACCTGTACATTAGATACGAGGAGAGCCCCTTTTTTCTCTGCCTCTTCTGCTAGCCATTTATCAAATTTAGCACGCAATACTACGTAGGATTCTTCATTAGGTTCACCATCTTCGTAACTATACTCGATGGTAGTCATTTCATTACCTGTGCCTATAGAAATGCGCTCTTTTGTTACCTTTCGTTCCAACGGCGCACGGTCTCTAAAGTCCGGTACAAGACGCTCCAAAGAATGTGTATAGATGCGTCCACCCATCATATTTTTAGCACCTGGTGCGGTTCCACGTTCGATAAGTAAAACTTTTACCCTCTGCTCCGCTAAGCGTAATGCTGCCGCAGAACCCGCTGGCCCTGCGCCAACAACGATAACATCAAATGTTTCATTGCGATCAATTGCCATATACTCAGCTCCTTTAAATGAAAGCTTAGACTTACATAAGTTCATATAGTATATATATTTCTCTATTTAGAACCAAAATACCTTTAAAAATTATCACAGAAAGATGAATATATTCTATATTTTTCAGAAATATATTATAAAAGTCTCTACAGGTTGTATATATACTCATTATATATTAATACTAATGTATACTTTCCGTTCTAGATGAGTGCAATAAAATTCATCAATTCGTGAAATTTATAAGTAAGTCTAGCTTTCACGGTGAAAGTAGCGTATGATAAAAGTAGCAAAAACCCTATACGGAGCAAGACGCGTATAATACGACCGCATAATGCAAGTCCACGGTCAAGGTTGGGAACTCATTATTTTTTAATTAAGAGGAGGCCCTATGGACCCGTTAAAAATCTTGAAAGCATTATCAAATCCGCATCGGTTAGATATTATATTGTGGCTAAAACACCCAGAGAAAGAATTCGGTGTACAAGTACACGCTAATACGCTTATCGACTTTCCATATAGTGTAAGCGTTAAGAGTATACAAAAGCGCTGCGGTGTATCGCAATCTTCTATTTCTACATTTATGAGCATTTTAGAAAATGCTGAACTTGTAGAATCGCGTAAAATCGACCAATATACCTATTTTCGTCGCAACGAAGAGGTTATTCACGAATTTGGCGAATGGTACAACAAAGAAGTATCCATCCAGTCTGATGAAATTGACAAATTATTAGAAACGGTTATCTTAGAAGACACTTCATATCCAGCAACTGAGGAACGCTCCATACCTAGCGAGCAACTGGCAGTCGAAATACGTACTAAGGGACCGCATCATGATGAAGAAAGTAAATAAAAGCCCTTCCCTACTTACCATATCTAGGGAAAAACGAAAAGAGCTATAATTTTGAATATTATAGCTCTTTTTTATGTAATACTATACCATACATAGTATCTATATGACTCATGATGATAACTTACAATGCAAAAAGAGTGCCTTCCCTTTGGGAATGGCACTCTTTACGTTTATACATTTCGTTGTGCTTCGTAAGCTCTGAATAGTTTAGATAATAATTCAGGAGCCAAGCGCAATAGTTCTGGATTTTCACAGAAGGACACGCGCAATTGTGTTTTACCAGGGTTATTATCACCATTTTTACCGCTATAGAAACCATTGAGCGGCGCCATGAGGAGTGTATATTCCTTACCATCATCAAGGCTTACCGCACCGTGTTCAGCACACCAGGAAGCAAATTCCACGCCATCAAAGCCAGGTTTTGCCACCTTTCTCACGTCGATTACAAAGTAAATAGATGCTTCAGGACGGGATACGATGAAGTCTGGTTCTACCTCTTTAAAGCCTTTGTGGAGTTCAAAGATCATTTGACGATAGTAGTCGCGTTGTTGCTCATACCAATTGTGCAACTGCGCATAGGACTCATGCTTCAATGCGCCAAAGATATATTGTCCCAAGGTGTTAGCGCTAAGGTTTGCCGTATATTCCGCAACAGATTTTTCATAGCATAATTTATTATCCGTAATGATGGCTCCAATGCGAAGCCCACACGCATTCCAAACCTTACTGGCCGTTTCAAGGCTAATACGGCGACCTTCGATGCCAGGCACATCTTTATCGGTTAAGGCCCAAATGCTGGATGTTTCTTTTCCCTTTTCATAAGCCAATTCACGGTACGCTTCGTCAGAGATAATCCATAAATTATGTTTAACGCACAATTTAGTATATTCAATAAGCGTTTCCTTGCTAAATAATTGACCAGTCGGATTGTCATAAGGAATGATGAGCAACGCACCAGGTTTGGTGTCGATAATGCGCTTCTCTACAGTCTCTACGGATGGCAATTCAAACTCACCATTTTCATTGAGCTCCCGTTCTACTGTTACTGTTTTACGGCCTATGCGAAGACCTACTGCATCATAATTTGTATAAGAAGGATTGAACATCAAGAGAGGACGTTCCTCTTCGCCTGCACCACCACATACGCCAAGCATGATAATTTCCATCGCCATTGATGCACCGTCTGTCACGAGTACATCAAGACCTGTCGTATCAAAACCTTGACTGCGCAAAATGTGTAAAAACGCTTCACGACACTCATCAGTGCCCGTAGTTGGCACATATGGCACAATACCATTGTGGAACGGGCTATTGACACCACCCAAATCAAACAACCTACGCTGCATGGCGGGATGCATAGGACGCATTACATTGCCAATAGAACCATTCACCAAGATAGGTGGGTTCTTACGTTCCAAGAATTTAATTTGTCCTAGGCGAATGCCAGACGGCTTGCGAGCCATCATATACGGCGATAATTCTGGTTGTTTCATTTCGATCCAACTCCTCTAAAAATCAACCTTCTCCATGGAAAGGTTTTGATAACTGTGAAAGTAACAAAACATTTACTATACAAGCAAATATACGTTTACATCACAAAACATAAACTATGAATACCTATAGATAGATACATAATATTATAGAGCTTTTACTATAGAAAATCTATAGTTTTATAACATATACTTATTTACCTATACCCAATTTATCGGTTATTGAAAATAACTCTCATGGTGCTTAGTGCGGTCTCAATATACCATCAAAAACTATAATAAAAATGAAAGAGCCCCATGAGAGGCTCTTTCACCATGATATAGATTACATTTTGAAACTATACAAATAACTATGATGTAATTGTCAATTATTAGTATAGCTTTATAATCGAACCATTGCAGTAGTTGCATCTATTAGCCATTGTAGTAGTTATACCCATTAGATAGTCACTTCTACACCTAGACGGAAGTTGCGACCTTGACCTGGCCACCAGTCACCAGGGTTGCCCCAACGAACGCTAGATTGTTCTGCATAGTATGTATCAAAGATATTGTTGATACGACCAAATATAGTAACATTTTCGCGTACCCGATAGTTAGCGCTGATATCAGCCAACCAGTACGTTTTACGAGGGAATACATTATCTGCAGGGCCAGGACGGTTGATGATACCGCGGATATCCAAATGAGCATCCCATTTAGCATCGTTGTAATCAAGGCCTGCATTAACAGCATGTTTTGGTACATACCCATCGCGATTTGCTTTGCGAGTTGGTGTCGCATCAATATGAGTATACGTATAGCCAAGGCGTGCGGACAAGTGGTTCGTCAATTGTTTGCGCACATCAGCATTGATGCCTCGAGCTTTTTCAGTGTCAAAATTGCGATATTGACCTGTAAAGTTTGCTGGATCAGTCATAACCCAACCGATTTTATCCTTCGTACTACGGCTGAAGAAGCTAAGATTACTATTCCATGTTTTACCGAATTTGTGGTGTACACCTAAATCAAATTCATGACCTGTTTCAGGTTTCAAGTTGCGGTTGCCATTGAAGCCATCAAATAATTGGTACGGTGTAGGTGCCAAGAAGTACTCTTTATACGCAGCATACACATTTGTCTTCTCATTTACATCATAGCCGAGACTGATGGATGGAGATGTATGCGTACCGAAGGAGGAATGATGGTCAACGCGGATACCAGGTGTTACAGTCCACTTAGGAGCAAATTTCCATTCATCTTGAATGAAGTAAGATGTATTCGTAAGCTTCACGCCGCCCATATTAAGCACCTTATCTTGTCTCCAATCAAAGCCGCCTACTACAGTATGGTCTTTTGCTTTATACGTAACTTGATCCCCAATACCACGAGTCTTCACATCCGTTAAGTACCCATCGTATGTTGTTTTATAATGATTGTTCATCAAGTATAATTGATGGCTCCAACGATTGCTGATTTTGTTCTTCCAAATCGCGCGTAAGGAATCATTCGCTTCATTACCATAACGAATATGGTTGAGGGCACCCAAATGGTCGGAATACATTACATCACCACGATATGTATCGTAAGATATTTTTACATCGTTCTTATCATTGATTTTATTGCCCACCATGAAAGATGCAGTGTGGCTATTGCCATGTTGCGGAACGCGCACGCCATGACCATCTTTATAGGAACCAATAATATCTTTTTGTACGCCTACACGCCAATACCAATCATTTTGGCTACCTTCGTTGGTAATTGCGTATTGCTCTAAATCATTGCTGCCACCCATCACGCGAAGCTTAGTTTGTACACCTTGCTCAGGTTTTGCAGTGATTACATTTACTACACCACCGATGGCGCCGGAACCATACAATGTAGAACCTGCACCACGTTGGACTTCAATGCGATCAATACTGGACATATCTTTCAAAATAGTCATCGGCGGATTCACACCTGCTGCGCCCATATTGATGCCGTCTACCAAATACAATACTTGGTCAGACCCATTGATGCGGAATGCATTGGAGTTCGTGTAACCTACGCCACCACCATACGTATTAATATCTACGCCCGGTACGATGTTCAAGGCTTCGTTCATATTCGTAGCATGGCGCTCACGAATATCGTCACCTGTTACTACGCCTACACTAGCTGGCACTTCTGAAAGCTGTTGTTCACTACGAGTCGCCGTAACAACAATGGTATGCGCTTCTTTCGCATCACCAGCATCAACAGCTAATACACTAGGTGCACTCAATGTGCTACCAAATACGAGAGCTAACCCTACGTACATGGATAATCGTTGCATTCTTGATACTTTCATAAAAACCTCCACACACACTAAATCACTTGTCATATATATTTTGTGCCATAGAAACCATTGCACGAGTCATAAATTGAGAATAACTCATGACCTGCGAGGAATCTACGAGGAACACACGACGATTGGCGATGGCCTTAACCCCCTGCAAAGCAGGGTCAGAATAGAGTTGTTCTGCCGTTGCTGGCGTAGTGCCATCCGAGGTATAAGCTACCGATGGGATGATGATAATGTCTGGATTCGCTTTAATTAAATCCTCTCGCGTCCCATTATCAAAAGGCCCCAAGCCTAATTGGGCGGCCGCATTGGTAACCTTCAGATATTTAGTCATATCATCAAAGGTTGACCCTTTGCCACCGGTTAAACCAAATTGCGTATAAAATGCTACTACAGGGCGTTCACCGGTATGTTTATTTGCTAACTCTTCGACAGTTTTCAAATCTGCATCCATGCTAGCAATCATCTTTTCATCCGAAGCGTGTAAGAGTCCTGCAATTTCATGGATAACTGCTTTTGCTTCTTCTACCGTAGTCGGAGTCTTATAGACGTAAACGGGAATCTGCATATTCCGCATTTCCCCAATTGCATCTGGAGATATCCAGTTTGGAACTAATACTAAATCAGGTTGTACTGAAAGCATGGATTCAGCAGTTGCTTTCACATGCGTCCCCACCTTGGCAGACTCGTCAGGCACATTGTTAGGCACGGTACCAACGGCTGCTACTCGGCTCGGATTAACCAAAGATAACACTATATCCTCTGTACTGGCAGCAATAGGGACGATTCGCTTCGGCTCACTAGGCACCGTAACAGTTACACCAGTGCCATCCGTAACTTGATGTGTCGTGCCCGTAGTCCCCGTCTGCGTAGGACCACAACCGACCACTAGAAGTACCATCATTACTATGGTACATATAATAGATATTCTGTGCTTCATACTAACGACCTTCTATAACCCCTTCCATGGAAATAAATAATGATTGCAAATCCTGTAATATTTCAGGCGATGCATTCCAATAGCCACGTTGAGAAGCCTCTAGCAAGGTTTCTGTAATGCGCTGTAAGGCCCAAGGATTTACATTGCGCATCCAGTCTTGTACTGTCTTGTCTAAAGCATACTTATTAGCATACCCTTCATAGACCCAGTCTGGTACGACATCACTCGTAGCATCCCAACCAAAGGTATGGGATACGACATTCGACATATCCGATGCCCCTTTGTAGCCATGTTTCATCATGGCTTGAATAAATTTAGGGTTCTGCGTTTCCCCTTGCACGACGCGGCGAATTTCGTCACCTAAGGGCCTCATCACAACACGACTGCGGTCTGAGCTATCCCCCACATAGGCGCGCGGCGCACTGCCCTTTGCGGTGCGCACCGCCGCAATGAGACCACCGTGATAACTATAATAATCATCAGCACTCATAATATGGGTTTCTCGATTATCTTCGTTCTTAATGGTCACATCCATCGTGGTTAATCGACGTTGGAATAGCCTCATGTCCTGAGGAATGTCCTTGTGCAGATGAAAGCTACTCCACTTGCTGTAAACTTGAGCAATATCTTGTACGGATTCCCAGTTTTTGCCTTCAATCAAGGCTCCCACACCCGTGCCATAAGCTTGGGGCGGATCACCAAAGATACGGAGTCTAGCCTTTTTAAGGGCCAACATAGGGTCTTCACCTTGCTCAACGAGCCAATCCACATCATCGTGAATATGCTTTTTCACGTAGTTATCTTCCAAGGACTCGTCTAGTTCTGCCACCATTTCAACGGCTTTATCAAGCCAGCCAATGGCAGTAGGCATCATATCTCGAATGAGGCCACTGATGCGGCCCATCACATCGATGCGAGGGCGCTGCAATTCCTCTAAAGGAATCACTTCTAAACCTGACACGCGACCGCCCGATTGCCATTTAGGTCGAACTCCTAACAAGTAAAGGAACTCACCCAAGCACTGACCATGACTTCTAGAATTGCTCGTAGCCCATAGGATGATGCCAATCGTCTCAGGATACCGTTGTTCATTCAAAATATAATCAGCGATAACTTGATCTGCTAACTCTATGCCTAATTGATAGGCTATCTTCGTCGGTAAAGCTCTTTCATCTAAACCATAGAAGTTACGCCCCGTAGGCAGTACGTCGACTTGACCGCTCGAGGGGGCTCCACCTGGACCGGGCTCTACATATCTGCCCTGTAAGGCATTTGAAATAGAGGTTAGCTCGTTCTTGGTGTCACGTAATTTTGGAATATACTCTCGAACGATCGCATTCGCCAAAGGTTCTAACCGTTCGGGCACTGTATAATCTGGTATATTGATCACATGCCTTACAAAGCTACGCAATTCATTCCAAATTCGATCTATGGTAACACTATATCGTATACCATCTGAATGAATTTCGCCAGCATGTTCCGCCATATAAGACCAATCATAACCTAATTCTTCTGCGATGGTGGCAAGGCCTGACGCGATTTCACCTTGAGGAGTGCTTACAATAGCAGTAATAAACTCTTCTAATGCTTCCCCTTCAGGACCTTGCCCCAAGATGTGCAAACCATTGCGCATCTGCATATGTTTCAAGTCGCTCAGCTTTTCGTGGACCTCTGTAATTATATCGTCCACCGTCATGGTAGAACCTCGTTCTTTATCGATGAGATGGCACTCCATGGCCTTTTCTCGAATCACTTCACCTAGAGTAGAGACACTTTCAGGATGTTCCCGCTCAAAATGACTATGTTCATCGAGTAAGGCCTCTAATTCTTCGAACTCATCATAGAGGCCCGCTGTCGTCATCGGCGGCGACAAGTGACCCACTAAGCAAGCCGAACTACGCCGCTTGGCTTGTATGCCTTCCCCAATAATGGTTGTCCAATACGGGTAAATATTTGGCAAACTGGAAATGCCGATTTCCGGATAACAACTAGCGCTGAGTCCAGCCCCCTTACCGGGCAGCCATTCTAGAGAGCCATGGGTACCAACATGGATAACTGCATCAGCTTCAAAGACATCGCGCACCCAGTGATAAAACGCTAAGTATTGATGTGGTGGAGGCAAGCAAGGATCGTGATAAATGGCCGATACATTCTCCCCAAATCCACGGGGTGGCTGTACCGTAATCCACAGATTGCCATTGGAGAAACCTGGGATAATCACGTCATCATCGTAGACGAATACATCCCCTGGGGCTTCGCCCCAAGATTTAACCATTGCTGTCTGCGTATCTTCCGGCAGCGTAGCAAAATATGCTTTGTAATCATCACTACTTAACCGACCTTCTGCAGAGGCTAGCAGTTCATCGGTGAGCATGGAGCGGTCATTCGTCATATGAGACGTTACCACATCCATCAAGTCTGCACTTGTTTCTGGCACCGTGTCGATGGTATAACCTTCCGCCTTCATATCTCGTAATAACCGTAGCACCGACTCAGGTGTATCAAGACCTGCGGCAGAGCCAATGTTGGAGTTCTTAGGCGGATAGTTATGTAATATAACGGCCACTTTTCGCTCCGATACAGGGATATGGCGCAATGTAGACCATTTAATAGCTCGTTGTACAATAGCAGCGATGCGTTCTTTCACAGGCAAGTACACATAGTGTCCACGCTCATCATAGGTTTGGCATGCCACAACACCGCCTTGAATAACCCCATCTAGCTCAGGCTGAGATATAGATAAATTCACGTCTAAAGGTGTTACACCTTGTGGATTCTCGGCCCAAGATTTCTCATCCATGTATATGGTATAACCCTGAACGATAGGAACATCCTGTAGCTTTAACTCCTCCAAGGTTTGAGCACCTAAGGACTGAAAGGAAAATTTACAAGTATTTATGAGCACATCAAAGGGGAATTCATCCTTCCCAAAAAGATGGTTCATGGACAGCTTCATATTCGGAATACCTACGCGCGGATTCGAGCCATACTGACCATAAAAGATAATCGGATTGTACTGATGTTTGTAAATCTCTTCAAATAAGGCCTGTTGATACTCAATATCCCCCATGATCCATTCGTCACGGTAAAAGTAGACCGCTATAGATGGCCAATCTCGATGCCCTTCTGCTTCCATAAACTCATCATAGGTTTCGTAGATATTGCCTTCTCGACCCATGACGGCTTGCCAAGGAATAGGATCTGGCTCTTCCCATTCAGAGGTAGGTTTTGTACTGAAAGCACCGTTGATTAAGCGTACATAATTCATGACCCCACTAGTTCGGCGGTAGCTTTCAAGAAGTACCCGTTTATCCTCATCCAAATTGCGATATAAAATATCTGTTTTCTTAGGTTCTACTACATCAATCCAGTATTTAGGATGATGTGCATATAACCAGCGTTCCAGACGTTCTAAGAAGGGCGAGTCTAAACCAACCCCCATATTCGTTACCAGAACTACATCGGCAGCGCGTAAGCGACTTTCAAAGTCAGCATCCCATTGAGGAGGCTTTTTCATATTGCAAAGGTCCACCTCGCCCTGTAAGAGTTCCGGGTAAGTAGCAACAGCTTTTTCTATATATTGGATTTGTTTTCCTAAATTAGAAATATACAGGAGTCGACTCATGATCTACCTCCGCGATACGCGCAAAATACTATCTGACGTAATAGAGTCCATCGCATAATAACTGCCATTCATTAATTTACACAATTCCTTAGCTAAGCCGAGCTTGATAAAGCCCGTTTCCGTATCGATAACGATATAGTCTACTGGCAAGGTCCCTAAAATACGAGCCCATTGTTTCGCCTCTCCTACAGGGTCCTCAGAAGCACCCGAAGTAGCACGACCATCGGTAATACAAATCATTTGAATCCGCTCCGCCGAATGTCTGCGAAGCAATCTATCACACATAGTATAGGCGACTCGTAAACCTTGGGCTAAGGGCGTCTTGCCCCCCGTTGGCAATGTAGCTAACAGTCGTTCTGCTCGCTCTACACTACGGGTGAAAGGCAATAATACCTCTGCGGAGTCCTTGCGAAATACAATGAGTCCCACCGAATCACGGTGAACATAAGAATCACGCAAGAGGCTCAAAATCGCACCTTTTGTCGCCTCCATGCGATGGCGAGCTGCCATAGAGCCACTAGCATCCACTACGAAAAGCTGATACGCACCAATCCTCTTTTCCCGAGCCTTTCGGCGGTAATCTTGAGGTTTTACTACAATAGATAGCCCTTTTAAATCATGACGCTCTGCTTGTGGGTCCATTTGACATAAGCATTCCGATGTAACAGATTGCTCCACTACATTTAATGGGGTATCTACCTGTAATTGTTTTACCCTTTCAACGGCCCGCAATCGTTGATACGGTGCGGCTGCACGCAATGTGTCAATTAAAGCCAAATCCTCTAAAGCCTGTTCATCTTGATACGCTCGAATCATGCGCCCCCTAGTATCCTTTGTTCTAGTCATAAGGCGCCGACCAGAACCTTTACGATACTGACGGTCTACCGTTTTAGAAGATTGCAATTTCCATTGAAAGAACTGGTTAGCTATACGGGCAACAGTATCGGGCAAACATAAAGAAGATATTCCATTAGATGTGTCACTATAAGTATTCATTGAATCAGAAGTTCCCCACTCATTCGCTGTAGACTCTAATGTTTCTGGATGATTGGATGTCCTTGATTTACCATCATCAAAATCCATATCACGTGAGCCGTCATGACCATCGATATTTGAATTATCCAACCCATTAGAGTTTAACTCGTCAGAATGGGATTCATCACGCTTGGAATCTCTAAAATCAGAGTTATTAGAGTCGTCTACATCCGAATCATCCGTTGCTGATTCGGTATTCTCCTGCAACTGGTTTTGGTCACTTGCACTATTAGATGCCTCTCCTTGTGAAGTCTGAGACTCAGGTGTATCATTGCGTTTCATGCGATGAGGCAGTACATAGAGAGCGGCTCGTTCCGCATGAGATGGCTTACAGTAAGAACTACCATCAAGAACTGCCAGTGATTTCATCACTTGTAATAATACATACTCTGCTCCATGACCTACGGTTCGAGCTTGCAATGCATAGGATATAGCCAGTGAAAGCATAGCATCAGGAACAACTATAGATTGAACTTGTTTAGAATCTATTAGGCTCAATAAATCCTCAGATGAAGGCTCAATTTCATCTCGCCTTCGTTGTAACACCTTCACCTTAGATTGTAGTGTAGGTACATCCATAGATACATGCACATCTACGAGTTCCCACTCCACATCATCTAAGGTTCTATCCTCATGGTTTATGGTCAGTATCAGTAGTATTTGACGACGTTTCGCTTCTACCAATAGTGCATGACGGACTTCAGGCGACAGAACGTGAGCATCATCGACAACCCAGCATCGATTACTCGTATCACCTAATAAGCCAGATGCCATAACCATCTTACCCTGTGCAAGGGATGCTTCAAAATCGATGGACTCTTGTAGTTGTGAAGTATCTATATAAACAGGTATCAAACGATATGGAATTTGCCATTTCTCGAGGCACTGACGAAGTACATAGCTTTTACCAACACCGGTACCTCCAGAAATAACAATGGTATGAATCTGGTCGTTTACAAGGCCTATTTTGAGGGCCTCTTGTACAGATGTTTCCATAACTAGCCCTCAAGCACTGCCGATACCACTGTATCAATGCGCTCCTCATCGTAACCTTGTTCTTCAAATGGCAAGCGACGTAAGCGATGTTTTAAAGCTAATCGTGCCGCCACCTTGAGGTCTTCCGCTGTAATTTGGTTGCGACTGTGAAAGGCTGCATGAGCACGAGCCGTATGCATCATCGTAATGTCTGGGCGATGTCCATCAACGCCGACACCTATGCTGATACTCGCTATTTGCAACAACACATCATCAGATGGGATGATGCCTGGCAATACTTCACGAGCTTGTAATAAACGTTCGTGCAGGCTACGTTCTGATTCCTTGTAAGACGCTACAAAGCTTTCAGCATTGTCGCCAAAGGCGAGGCGACGCTTGATTACCTCCATACGTTGTGCCGGGTCCTGTTCTCCATAGACCATAACAGATAGTCCGAAACGGTCTAACAGCTGAGGTCTAAGGTCGCCTTCTTCAGGATTCATCGTTCCTACGAGGATAAAACGAGATGGATGAGAGTGGCTCACCCCTTCCCGTTCTACCGTATTCACCCCCATAGCTGCCACGTCTAACAAAATATCTACAATGTGGTCATCTAATAGATTAACCTCATCTACGTAGAGAATATTTTGATGGGCTGCATGTAAAATACCCGGTTCAAAGGCTTTTACCCCCTCTTGTAATGCCTTTTCCAAATTTATGGATCCTACAACGCGGTCTGCCGTAGCATTGATAGGTAGCTCAACAACGGACATCGCGGATGCCCCTGTTTCCATGGAAGGTAGCAGGCTCGGTAATGCACGTACAGCCGTAGACTTTGCAGTGCCCTTTTCGCCCTCAATTAACACACCACCGATGGACGGATTGATAGCATTCAGCAAAAGGGCCAATTTCATTTCATCTTGACCAACAATAGCAGTAAATGGATATAACATAAGCCTAACCTCACTCAGATTCGCAACACAAAATAGTCACCATACATAATTAATCAATAACCCCTAGGAAAACGCTAAGTATCATGCCATTCTAACTATTTCAGATTTGGATCAATAGACATTTCTGAAGTAGTTTCGGTTTGTTTGAAGTCATCAATATTTGTAGTTCCTTTTGGAAATACAAAGATACGTTGTTGTTTAAAGTACGGATCGTCATAGACCGCGGCCGATAAACGGAACGCATTTCGTAGATTTTCTGCCGTCAATACATCTCGAGGTGCACCTACATCAACGATGTGTCCATCGCTAACTAAGACGAGTTTGGTGCAATATTTGGCAGCTAACTCTAAGTCATGAACGACGATTAAAATCGTTTTACCTTCGTCACATAATCTGCGGCCTTCATGGAAAATATCATCAGCGTAAACTAAATCGAGAGCGGCCGTCGGCTCATCTAGTAAAAGCACCTCTGTTTGTTGTGCTAACGCCTTTGCCAAGAATACCCGTTGGCGCTCCCCGCCACTCAGGTTTTGTACGGAGCGATTACGCAAGTGATAAACACCGACCTCTTTCATAGCCTGTTCAACAATAACTTTATCTTCAGGCCCCTCTTGTTGCCACCATTTTAGATACGGATAACGAGCTGTCATCACAATATCGATGGCTTCATAATCGAAGGAAACATTTACGGACTGTTGCATATATGCCACATGATGAGCAATGTCCTTATCGCTCAAAGAAGCGATGCTTTTACCATCCCACAAAACATCGCCACCAGACGTAGGATAGAGACCACGCAATGTTTTTAATAACGTTGTTTTACCGGAGCCATTAGGCCCGATAATACCGACAAACTCACCACTATCAATAGAAAAGGATGCATCCTTCAGAATGGTGGTTTCCCCTAATGTGACGGATAGAGATTGAACATCTAGTTTCATTAGGCCCCTCCTTTACTACGCAAGCGATGAAGTAAGTATAAGAAATACGGTGCCCCTAAGAGTGCCGTCATAATACCTACGCGAATTTCAACCGGTTGAGCGATGACGCGGCCTAATGTATCGCAGAATACGAGGAATAAGGCACCTCCAACAGCCGCCATAGGCAATAGTATTCTATGATCTGGCCCAACCAAAAGCCGTACAATATGGGGTACCACAAGACCTACAAAGCCGATGGATCCGCTGACACATACAGCGGTAGCTGTAACTACGGATGCTAGAAATAGGAATACCATGCGATATGCCATAACAGGCAAGCCTAAGGCACGCGCCTCTGTATCGCCCAGAACGAGCACATTCAAGTGACGACCGAGCATCATCAATATAACGCTGCCCGTCACGATAGGGCCCACGGCTAGCAAAACGTGATCCCAACGGCGAAAATCAAGACCGCCCACCATCCAGAATAGGAATTCACGCAAGCGATATTCATTAATCATCGTCAAAATACCCGATGTGAAAGCGCCGAGCAGCATACTAACAGCTACACCAGCCAGCAACAAGGTTGTGGTGTCGAGCTTGTTATTGCGCCAGGTTAACAAAATAATAATCCCAACGGATACAAAGGCCCCAACGAAGGCAAAGGCAGGCATGTAAAACATGCTAAGAGATGTTACGCCAAGGGCAATGGCGATAACCGCACCGAGGGATGCCCCAGCGGATACACCCATAATACCTGGGTCCGCTAGTGGGTTGGAGAATACCCCTTGCATAACCGCACCAGCCAATGCCAAGGCGCCTCCCACGAGAAGTCCGATGATAAGGCGTGGCATGCGGATAAACCACAGTACAGCCTCTTGTTCAGCCGTAATCGGTTCTGTGAAATTCACAGGGATACCTATACCATTTAAGATACTTTGTATGCCCCCACCGATAGGAATCATAATGGTCCCTACGTGGAGCGCCAATAAACTCACAATACATAGCAATACCCCAATTAGAGTTATGGCCATGATACGTTGTTTCTGTTTAGTCATGAGAATTCCTTTCTAATTGAGGATACACAGTATGCATAATGGCTAACATCGCTTCACCAATATGCTGATTCATTGTATATAAGTACGCTGCCGGTAAGGGTTTAACTCGATTTTCCTTAATAGCAGGTAGATTTTGAAAGGCCGGATTCTTTAAATATCTATCCGCCAAATTCTTGTCCATTCCCTTATAGGATGGAATAAAAATATAGTCTGGATTCATGGCTAGCACACGCTCCTCCCCAAAGGGTATTCGTGGTGGTAATCCAATCCGATCAGGTGCATTATAGATGCTCATATAGTGACACATATCATCAAAAAGACTTCCTGTGCCCGTGTATCCGTCCATAGATGATACAAATAGAACCGTCTTGCGCTGCTCAGTTGGAATAGATTCTCCTAGGTGCTTTATTTCATCTATTTCACGATGAATCTTCCGATTGTAAAAGTTACCCTTTTCATCTTCCCCGATAATATGAGCAATCTCCATCACATTCTGAATCACTCCGTCCACCGTAGAAGGGGTCGGTACCACAACAGTGGCTATACCCATGTGCCGTAAGCCATAAATAACATCCGCCGATATATAATCTGGCGCTATAACGAGATCCGGTTTCAAGGCTATAATTTTCTCCAAAGGATACGAGCTCAACACAGGCTTTACTAACTTTGCGCGCTTTGCCTCTAGCGAATATTCCTCATAGGTAGACAATTTATTAATGCCTGCTAAACGCTCTGGTTCTATAAGTCCTAATAAAATTGTGTCAAATGCAGAGGACAGTGATAAAATTCGCTTTGGATGCTCTGGAACAGCAACTTGAACGCCATCGTGACTTTCAACATAACGCGTATATGGCGTTACACCATCCTCAGATTGAGGTCCACAACCTGTTAAACATACACAAAGGAGTATCATCAAACATATGAAAAATCCAATTTTCTTGTTCATGATGATACTCCTTGTATAGTTCTAATTAGCGATTACATAAAGTCTAGAATTTTTGAGTATAGCTGAGTTGGTAATTAAATGGTTCATCCCAGTATTCCCAGTCACCGTTGGAAATAACATTGTGACGGTTCAACAAGTTACGTGCATCTAGCCGCAAGGATGCGTTTTCATTGAACTGATACCCTACGTACGCATTCCAAGCTATAAGATTTGGGTTTGTACCGCCATCGCGGTTCTTCATCCGTTTTGTAACAAAGTTGATGCTAGTACCTGCAGTCCAGGTTGAGCTATTGTAATGGATACCCCCTGTAAATTGCAATTTAGGGTTAGCTTGTTTCCAATAGGTCTTATCGATTTCTCGTTGTTTTGGATTAGAATACGATGCACCCACAGTCATTTTTAAGTGATCTGTTAATTTACGACCATATTGGGCTTCGATACCGACATTTCTATAGCGACCACCATTTACGCGAATCGTGTTTTTACCATTGCTATCCGGTTTCCAAGAGAAGAAGTTCTTAAAGTCCATATAAAAGGCCGCTATTTTCCAGCTATCTTTGTTGGTAATGTGTTTGTAGCCTAATTCATAATTCCAACCTTCTTCAGGTTTCAAATTACGTCCACTAACAGAGGCATAGCCTTTATTAATTTTCTTGAAAGTATCGCTTAAGTTCGGCATTCTAAAGGCTTTACCAACATTTATATACATGGATGATTCCTTGTTAATACGATGTTGTAATTGGAACTGAGGAATTAATACGCGTTG
Source organism: Veillonella parvula (assembly GCF_902810435.1). Lineage (GTDB taxonomy): Bacteria > Bacillota > Negativicutes > Veillonellales > Veillonellaceae > Veillonella. Next base: position 111,714 of record NZ_LR778174.1, on the reverse strand, counting down.
ATTTTTCACAGGGTCTTTAATATCCGAATACCGCAAGCCTAAAATGCTAGTCCATTTAGGATTAATCTGATAAGAGTATGTACCATAAACGGCATAACTGTTGCGATGTGGATTTCCATAGTACGGACCAGATGTGGTGCGATATGTTTCTCGTTTACCAAGTACACCCGCAATAAAATAGTCCTTACCACCGCGGAAATCCCATTCATGTTGTACATCAAAACCATATTGTCGAGCAATATAGTTATTATCACTCAACGTATATGCCTTTTTGCTATGTACGCGACTTTTACCATACAAATCTCTATCGTTGTAGAAGATTGTACCTGTAGTATTGCCATCTTTATAAACTAAAGACGCATTATTTTTAGTATCTTTATAAGCATATGTTGTAGAGTGAAGCTTTTGCTTAATAGGATTCGTTTCTGTACTTAACTGTCCAAAAGAAGAATTACCTTCAAAGCGGCTAAAGTTCAAAGTCAACTTATCATTTAATTTACCGCTCATAAATACACCTAAAGAATTCCCTTTGTTACGAGCTGTATAATATTCATACCCTCTAGCATAACCACCGATATCGGAGCGGATAGGGGTTTCTGGATCTTGAGCGCCAAAGAAGTTACGTTCCACACCTATTAAGAAGCGAGGCGTCCCATAGTTAATTTTATAAGTTTGGCGGCCCATATTACCAAAACCTATCGTAGCAGAGCCCCCTTCTTTACTTGGAGTCTTAGTAATTACATTGATAACACCACTCATAGCATCAGCACCATATAAAGCAGATGCGGCACCTTTTAATACTTCAATTCGTTCAATAGAACTAGTCGGAATAGAGCTAAGTCCGCCCTTGCCATTGAGGTTCATCGGTACCCCATTCATGAGAATCAAGGAGCCCCGTTCAAGACCACGGATATTCACACGGCTATCCATAGCGCCATATTCAAGACCAGATGCACCATAGGAAAAAGACGTAATGCCGGGTACCATATTAACCGCATCAAATGCATTTTTGGCACCACTATTAGCTAAGTCCTTTTGAGTAATAACATCCATCGCAGCCGGCGTATCTAAATCTAAAAGAGCCATGCGATTTGCTGTTACATTAATAGTATGGATTTCAGATGCTCCATTAGATTCACTCGATGCAGCTGTAGTGGGAGTCTTATCAGCACTTACCTCTGCTGCATATCCATTCACAGACAATCCTATCAATGCTAAACCCACAAGTATAGATATACGATGCTTAATTTGTTGTCTCATACCAAATGCCTCACTTAACACATGTATACATTCACACAATTATATAAACTACATATTTGTATTATCACACATTTATTTAGACCGTACAAAACCCATACCCCTACCACTACTGTATTCTCAAGAGGTTTTATTCTAAATAAATATTAGAATTTTTGTGTATAACTTAATTCATAATTGAATGGTGCATCCCAATATTCATAATCTCCATTGGATACCACATTATGACGGTTCAAAAGATTGCGTGCATCGAGGCGTAATGTAGCATCTTTATTAAAGTGATACCCAACGTAAGCATTCCAAAGAGCAATGTTAGGGTTCAAGCCACCATCGCGATTGCGCAAACGTTTTGTTACAAAGTTCAAAGATGTGCCTGCATCCCAAGTAGAGCTTTTATAATGAATACCGGTTGTAAACTGTAACTTAGGAGCCGCTTGTTTCCAATAGGATTCATTCATTTCCTTTTGTTTTGGATTAGAATAAGAACCACTTACACTCATTTTGAGTCGATCTGACAAATGTCTACTATACTCAGCTTCAATCCCAACATTGTGGAATTGACCACCGTTTACGCGAACGGTTGGGCGACCATTTACATCAGGTTGCCATTGGAAGAAGTTCTTGAAGTCCATATAGAACACGTCCACCTTCCAGCTATCCTTCTTATTAAGGCGTTTATAACCTAATTCATAGTTCCAACCCTCTTCAGGCTTAAGATTTTTACCACTTACTGCTGTGTATTGGCGGTTTACACTGCGGAATGTATCACTCAAGCTAGGCATCGTATACGCTTTCCCTATATTTAAGTACATGGAGGAATCTTTATTGATGGTATGCAACAATTGGAACTGAGGCGTTAACACATGTTGGTCCTTAATAGGATCACTAATAGCTGTATAGCGCAAGCCCAAAATGGCAGTCCATTTTGGATTGATTTCACGAGAATAGCTACTGTACACCGCATAGGTATTACGATGAGGCCGTGTGTACACAGGGGCCTGTGTGGCACGATAGGTTTCTTGCTTACCTGTAACCCCGGCAATCAGGTAGTCCTTACCGCCTCTAAAGTCCCATTCATGTTGTACATCTATACCATATTGACGAGCTACATAACTGGTTTCGGTCGGCTTGAACTGTTTAGCACTATGAACACGGCTTTCACCACGCATAGTACGGTCATTATAAAACAATGTTCCCGTCGTATTATCGTCCTTATAAATCAAAGATGCATTGTTGCGGTCATCCTTGTAATGATATGTCGTAGAATGATGAGCCTGTCTCATAGGATTTGTTTCTGTACTAATCAGACCAAAGGAGGAACGGCTTTCAGCGCGATTATAATTTAAGGTTATTTTATCTGAAAGCTTACCACTCATGAACACGTCTAAGGAATTACCCTTGTTGCGCGTAGTGTAGTAATCATAACCTTTACGGCCTGTATAGTCATACCGCACCGGTGTAGATGGATCTTGAGTCCCCCAGTATTTTCTATCGATACCAACGAGAAATCGATCAGTACCATAAGAAATGTCAAATCTCTTAGAGCCTCGATTACCTACAGCTACCGTAGCAGAACCACCCTCTTTTGACGGCGTCTTTGTAATAATATTGATAACACCACCTAAAGCTTCTGCGCCATATAAGGTAGAGGCCGCCCCCTTTACAACTTCAATACGCTCAATGGCACTGGTAGGTATAGAGCCAATTCCGCTCTTACCATTTAAGTTCATAGGTACGCCGTTTACAAGAACAAGTGCACCGCGGTCGAGACCACGAATATTCGTACGGCTATCCATGCCACCAAAATCTGCGCCAGACGCACTAAAGGAATTAATGGTTACACCTGGTACATTGGCGACCGCATCAAAGGCAGTCTTAGCGCCGCTATTTTGTATATCCTCTTGGGTAATAACAGAAGTCGATACCGGTGTATCTAAATCTAATAACGCTGTACGATTAGCTGTAACATTTATGGTAACTTCTTCTTCATTATTGTTCATTGTTACATCTGCAGCATAACTATTAATTGACATAGTAGTTAATGCCATAAGCACTGCTACATAGACTTGTTTATTCATTCGTTTCATCATCCACACCTCTTTTTTCAATTATTCCATATTATATATAATATTTAATCGTCCATTTGGTAATGTTTGTACCGTGGCGGACACGCCGTAGATGTGTCGGATGGTTTCCTCTGTTAATACTTCGTGAGGGGGCCCTGTACACACTACGGAGCCGTCTTTTAAGGCAATGAGACGGTCGCAATAAATAGCTGCTAAATTCAAATCATGAATAGCGGACACTACTGTTGCATCAAGGCGTTTTACAATCGTCATCAGTTCCAGCTGATACTTAATATCTAAGTGGTTTGTCGGTTCGTCTAGCACTAGGCATTCTGTGCGCTGTGCCAAGGCACGTGCTAAGATAACACGCTGCTGCTCACCACCAGATAAGGTATTAAAATTGCGACTTTCAAAATCACTAAGCCCTACTTGAGACAGCGCATGTCGAGCGATTTCATAGTCATCGATTTTATCTCTGTCGAGCAGTCCTTTATAAGGGGAGCGGCCCATAAGGACCATTTCAAGAACGGAAAAATCAAAGTTAACCGTACTATGCTGTGCCACTACTGCCATTTTTAAGGCCGTATCGCGATGACTTAAGGAACTCATTTCAGTGCCGTCAAAGAAAATCTTGCCATGATTAGGTTGAAGCACGCGATATAAGCATTTCAAAAACGTACTTTTACCACTCCCATTAGGACCTATAATTCCTACAAATTCCTTGTCTCGTATATCTAGGAAAATATCATGGAGGATCGTTTTCGGACCAAATGAGACTTGGATATTATCTGTTTGAATATTCATTATTCCCCTCCAAATCCATAGTTCTTACGCACCAACATATACACAAAGGTTGGCGCCCCAATGAGCGAAATGAGAATGCCGATTGGCAATTCTGCGTGAGGAATAATGCAGCGGCACAAGCCATCCGCAATAACGAGGAAAATGCTACCCCCTAATGCGCTGAATGGAATCAAGGTCCAGTGATTCGTGCCGATTGTCATGCGCACAAGGTGAGGAATCAAGAGTCCTACAAAACCAATCATACCCGCAGCGTACACCACAAAGCCAATAATAAGTGAGCTAATAATCAAATAGACTTGTCGATATCTATGCAAATCACGACCTAAGGTGATGGCCACCTCATCGCCGAGAAGCATAATGTTTAAAACTCTGCTTTGAGACCAAAAGAATAGAATGCTCACGAAGACAACGATGGCAATAAATGGCAACATATCCCATTTAGCGCCTGCAAAGCTCCCCATCAACCAGTACGTAATGGTTTGAATGCCTTCTTTATCGTCCGCCAAATAGACCACAAAACTAGAGAAGGAGCTACATACAGCGCTTAATGCCAAGCCCCCTAAAATCAATTTCACCGAATTTGGTCGGCCACCCAAGTTCGAGATAAACAACACGCCGAAGGAAATCGCCATGGCTCCAATAAAGGCCATAACGCCGACGAAGTTCTCACCGAACATAACACCTACACCAAATAAAATAGCTACCGTAGCTCCAAGGGATGCACCCGATGAAATACCCAAGATATATGGATCCGCTAGTGGATTTTTAACGATAGCCTGCATGATAACGCCAGATACGGCAAGGCCTGCGCCGATAATGGCAGCCATCAACAGCCGCGGCATACGCAATAACCATATAATGGTCTGCTCTGGACCATTCATAGGATCATCGATAGCCAAAGGGCTAGAAAATTGATCCATTACAATATTAAAAATTTGAGAAAGTGAAAACTGTACTGTACCAACAGAAAGTCCCCATAGAATGGCTACCGCTAGCACCCCTATGAGGACAAATCCGCCAGCAGTATATCCAATACGTTTTAGCATACTGCTCCTTTATTAATGAATTAAATCTGGTACCCCTTCTGAATATAGATTAGGGTACAACCCATGCGATACGATGTCGATACCATCTGATAAACGAATACCAGGACTATATACAGCGAGCAATGGCAAGAAATGAACGCGCTTATTGCGCAATGCATTAACACCTTGTAAACCTGGCTGCGTTAGTACATAGTTCATAATCACATCCGCTTGGCTATATTCACCATCAGATACAATCAAGAATATAACGTCCGGATTCTGCTCCACCACGTCCTCCATGCTAATGGACGGCGTTTCCGTGTCGATCACATCGGCGTGCAAGGAAGCCCCTATATTACCAGCTAATGTCTTATGTCCATACAATCGAAAATGCTTACCTTGCACCTCAATAAACAATGCCTTTGGTAGCTTCTCATGAGCCGTTTGGGCTACCGTGTACGCCACAGATTGTTGCATCTCTTGAATGAGACGCTCTGCTTCCATGTTTCGATTAAAAATACGCCCCAAATCTCGAATATATTTATACTCCATATCCATGGTTAGCGCCGATTGAGCCCCCAAGGAGGACTCTGCAATATATACATTCGCTTGTCTCGCCTGCCAAAATGTAGGTGTTTGTAACATTTTATTTGTGAAAGTAGACTTCCAACCTACCAACAAATCAGGCTTCATCATTAATACGCTTTCCAAATTGGCGTATTTCAGATCCTTGTATGGAATTTTATCGTATGCCTCACGGTATTCTGGTCGCACGTATTTGCGATCTGGAATCCCCATGCCCGCTACGATACGATCCCCTTCACCAAGAGCAATGATAGTTTCTATGGAGTTTTGCCACATCGCCACCACACGCTCAGGCACCGCCGTATAGGTACTTTCAAAAGGTTCCCCTCGGCGTACAAAGGATTCAATTGTCACTGGTGGCTGCAATTCGATATGTGCTGGTGTAGACTGATAGTCCTCAACAGTTACCTGCTGAGGACCACAACCTACACATATTAATAGACATAGTATTAATACGCTGAATCTAATCATTAGAATTTATATTTCGCCCCAATCATGAAGGAACGTGCTGGCATAGCCGCACTACCACGACCATTGTAAGCGCTATAGCTTGTTTCATAAGCACGGTTAAGAACGTTATTTACCACAATGTACGCAGTTAAATCTTTTGTCACATCATAGTTGAGGTTCCAGTCCACGATGAGGAAACGTCTATGAGTGAATGCATAGTCGCTATTGCCAGTGTACCAGTTAATCAACAAGCCAGAATATAGACGCTTGTTATCATAAGAAATGTTCAATGCATAGTGGTTTTGCGGACGCAAGCTATTAATAGCCACATTGATATCATCGCTATTGCTATAACCCCAGTTTGGATCAAGAATCCAACCACCTTTAGATAACCATTTATCTTTCATATGAGAATAAGACGCACTCATTGTTACATGTTCATTTAATCTGTGGTCTACTGTAATATTGAAAGATTGTTTGTTTTCTTTCGCATTAACTGCTGTTTTTTCAAACTCACCGGATCTGCCATTCCAAATTGGCAATGTAGCGATGGCATTTTTCATGCGTGTGTAATCATAGTGAACTGCTACAGTAGTATTATTGTTTTTCCCAAATGTATGTAATAGGCCCCATGTGAAAGCATCGCCTCTTTCGTCATCTAACGGTGTATTAAATACTCCATCAGTCGCACTATAGTCGCCTGTTTTAAGCGGTCTTAAGATACGAGTCCACCCAGCGTACATACTAGTCTTCTTGTTAAATTTAACTTGACCATGCAAACTAGGAGTCAAGGCGCTTACACTACCCTTACCTTGGGAGTCACCGCTGCCATTACCTTGAATACTGCTATAGTGTACATAGCGCAATGCTGGTGTTAATTCCACATTGTTACCAATGTAGATTTTATCTTGTAAATAAGCATATAAAGTATTACGACGAATATCAGAAGACACTACATCACCATTACGTTTAATAGAACGGGAATTCAAATTAGAGCGACTATAGTCGATATTAGCAATAATATCATGCTTATCAAGTTGGCGAGTCCATTGAAGTTCTACACCTGTTTTATTTTCTTTATACCATCTATTTGGGCTACCTGCCATACCGCCTGTTTCAGCAATCCATTGACGCAATGCATCACGACGATCTGGGAATGGTGCCAAATTGGAATCAACCCATGCATTAAATTGCTCCACAGTAGCGCCATTAGGGAATGCCGCAGCATAGGCAGCACGTGCGGCCTCGCTACCAAGTTTAGACCATGTATATGTATCGCGACCTTCATATCGATGATCTAAACGATACAATCTAGCAAAGCTTTCCATTTGACCTTGGCGATCGAAAGTAAATTTCAAATCTGTGTCTAAGTTTTTAAACTTACTATAAGAGCCGTAGTTACCATCTAAAGCGAATAAATTGTGGTAGCCAGGGTTTCTGGAGTCACCATACAACTTAGGTGCATAACCTTGTGGATTTTCATCTGGATCTACATATTTAGGATCTGTTTTCAACTTGTAATTAGTATCATATTGGCCAACTTCAGCATTGAAAATAATGCGACGCCAATCATCTGCATTCCAGTATTTCCGGCTTGGTGTAGAAATTGGATACCCATCGCGACCTTTTTTGAAGTTCATTGAGAACTGTAAGCTTTGTTTCTTATTGAACTCATGGTCAATACGTGCATTAAATCCTTCTTCGCGCCATTTAGAACCTGTAAGAGTGGCTACTTCACCAGTATCGCCATCTTTATACTTCGTATCTTGAGACATAGTACGTGTAGCTGTTACAAAGTAACCAGTAGATGCATTCTTACCTGCCGCACCTTGTACAGTCAAGTTATAACTATGCTTGTTCCAGCTGCCTGTAGCCAAATCAACGGAACCGCTGAAATTGCCTTTACCACGGCGTGTAATGATATTGATGACACCACCTGTAGCATCAGAACCATATTGAGAAGCACCAGGGCCTTTGATAACTTCGATTTTATCAATAGCATCCATATTGGTTACTTCATCGATATTAACACCTGTAGATTTAGAGCCTCTTTCAGAGCTATCACCTAAACGACCGGATGTAATATTATCTACACGACGACCATCCACCAAAACTACAACGCGGGAGTCACCATTGATAGATACACCATTATTGTAGAACTGATAACCATACTCACCACCACGGTAGCCTGGGTTTTGGAATGTAACACCTGGAACGCGTTTAATCGCTTCTGTTACATCGCGATAATGACGCTTTTCAATCTCTTCACGAGTGATAACCTTTACGTCACCACCAGTACGGTAATAGGATTGCTCAGTAATGGTATTACCGTATTCATCCTTCGCCGCATCGGCTTTCACCGAAACATTATGAACCTCATAACCCTTGAAGTTCTCATCATACGCATATGCTTGATACGTACCTAACGCTAACGTTGCTGCAATAGCAGCAGATAAAATACGACGACTTGTCATAAACCCTCCACACACAATAAAAACACGATAAAAACACAATAAAAAATAATATTAAAACTAATCCTCTAACAAATGCGTCCAATGTATTTTCTTGAGTTAAGACTACACACAAACATAATTCATACACTATCAGCTATAGAAGATTAATTATAACCATAATCTACATTAACCACAATCGTAACTGGCTCACCTGTTGTATTCTCTATACCTCCAGAGCTCTCTACGAGGCTAGCAGCAGCATTATCGAGAATGCTAGAGCCACTACTACCGATCATATTCGCACCAGCAAAGTTGCCATCGGCATCAAAAGTGATTTCAAAGGAAACTCGTCCACTGAGTCCACGGCGCACCGCCTGTTGCGGCATCACTTTATTACTCTCAACGCGAGCGATATAACCTGAACTATCGTAAGAGCCCCCACGACGTTCTACATCACCTGGACCTGGGGCACCACCTTTAGAACCATTGCCCTCATTACCAAGGCCTCCATTACCAATAACCCCACCACCACCAGGGCCTGGTACATTGCCACTGCCTGGATTGCCAACAGGATTATCAGTATTACCATTCAAGTTGACTGATGCCATCTCATTACCACCTAAGTAAGGATTCAGATTTTTTAAGCCTTCTGTGGGCTTTCCCGATAAATCAGGCAACACACTACCTGCTTTACCGCCTCCTGCGACTGGTTTGTCGTCAGGTTGAATCTTTAATTTCTCAGGATCTTTCTTCTCTTGAGGAGGTTCTTGCTGCCCCATATCAAGGTTGATAACCAAGTCTTTTTTGGGTGTTTCTGGAGGTTTTATATGACCAAACCAATCACCTACAACACCCCAATATACAAGATTTAATGCCAATGCAGCTACGAAAGGAATTCCATATCGTTTATCTACCATAGAATCACTTCCGTTCTGTAGCTACGCTAACAAACCGAGCACCACTAATTTTAAGATTATCTAAAATATTGATAACGTCCTTATACGCAATATCCTCAGAGGCACGCACAATAAATGCCTGTTGAGGTTCTTTTGCAACAATACCTTGAATTTCATTACCCAATTGATCAGGGGCAATCTCACGTTCATTCAAATACATTTTATGTGTAGCTGTTAATGAAATCGTGATAGGCTCAATTGTCTTCGCAGAGGAAGAGGAGGCCTTTGGTAAGTTAAGAGGAATTTGTTCCTCTGTATTCATGTATAGCGTACTCATCATGAAAAATACGAGCAAGAAGAATACGATATCAATCATAGGTATAATCATGATGGTAGGTTCTTTTTGTATGCCTACTGAACTACGTTTCATCGTTGACTCCTAATATATAAATCCATAATAGAACCTAATTTTTGCTCTAACTTTGCAATATCAGAATTTACTTTATCTGTACACCAACTATGGATAGCTAATGCTACGATAGCTACTGAAAGCCCCGTTGCAGTGGCAACCAACGCTTCGGATACGCCGCCTGTGATAACAGTAGGCGCACCAATATCGCCTCCAACGGCTGCGAAGGATCGAATCATACCAACAACAGTACCCAAAAGTCCAAGTAATGGAGCCATTGTTACCATCATGCTAAGCCAGTTAAGACCACGTTTTAAACGTTCATCCATGTAACCTACCACATCATGTAAACGGTTCTCTAAACCTTCCGCACTATATACAGACTCCACGATAGGAGATACGAATCTACTCAATGCATCATCACTATTTTTTATAGAATTTTCTAGAGTAGACCAATTATTACTATTACGACCTGCATCAATGCTATCGGACAACTGTTGTAACTCATGATTGATGTTTCTGTACGTACGAATACGTTCAAATAAAATAGTACATGCTGCTAACATGAATAGTACAAGTGGATACATAACGAAACCACCTGCATTAAATAGGTGAATTGTATACTCCATCATAGCCTCCATATAATGTATAAAATTACGTATTATTTAACAAAAAAATGGTCATCTATATTATTAGATTAACCACCAACATTGACATTATCCTATAAAGCATGTATAAGTACAATAACCCTATACCCCCTACCGTTATGGTATTTCTATAGGATTCCATTCTAACCACATATTTCATCCACCTTAAATATACATCTATCCACTATATATAGACAATATTAAGCTATTGCATAAATACTTCATAATTATTATAAAAAATATAATAATTATATCTATTAAAACTATGCTCAATAAGATAATTTCTCATATTTTATAGTTGAAAATTATTATAATTCACATTCCATTATCAAAAATCTTTTTTGTATTTTTATGAACTTATTATTACTTCATGAATATAATTTATTCACACATGAATAATAATTATACTTATGATCAACAATATTTTTACAGTCTATTTCTTACTCGTATATCCCTCAATACATCTTATAAACTTATTAACATATAAACTTATACTCAAACTATAAAAATTACAATCCATATAAAAAGAGGACTAAGCCTTTATGGGCTCAGTCCTCTGATTATTCTGATTATAATAACATAAATCCTTAAAGCAAATTATATGCCATGTATAGCTCTTATTTATTTTTAGCTTTATTTGCTTTTGCTTTTTTATCGTCTTTTACCTTTTTAGGTTTTTCTTGTTTAACCTTTACTGGTTTTTTCGCATTAACGGCAGCACCAGCGGGCTTTACAAATGCATTGTTAAGATTTGTTGCCACTTGTAAAGCTACATCCGCATTTGGCGTAGAAACAATGGATTGACCGGCTACCGTTACAGTGTCACCACTATAGGATGCAGAACCTGGTGTCACTTGATTGTTATGATACAATCGTGCCAATTTACCAGCCATGTAATAAGCACGCTCTTCGCCTGTGTAACGACCGCTACCTGCTAGAGTATAAATATTATCGCCGTTTACATACACAGTACCATTCGATACATTTACATGATTCCCAGAATATGTGTACATACGAGAAATATTATTGTTCACCCGATCGGACAACTTTGGATGGTTATTAGGTGCTACCACTTGTGAAAGCCCTTCACGGTAGTGTTCCCCCACTTTGTTGCGCAGTACTGCCATAGAACCAGCGGCACCACCTACATTATATGGAGATTCACTTAAAATCTTAAAGCCTAACTCATCAGCAGCTTTCTCTTGGCTCATCGTAAACACTTGATTAGATAAGTAGTTGCCTGCCACATTAGATAAGATAGCCGCGCCTTCACTACCACCAGCGGCTATACCGACTGCTGTAGAAAGACCAATTTGTTTCTTAGCGCCATTAATAATATCTTTATGCTCACCATGAGAAATTTCATGAGCCATTACATAGGCTAATTGATCATCATCCAGTGTATCTAGAGCACCCTTGTTAATGGACATAACACGACCAAGTGTGGCAAACGCATTAAACTCCTCATCAGGATTCGCATATACGACATAAGAACGCTTTACACTAGGTGTAGCCTCTAATGTCTTCATAATTCGATTTACACGCTCTTGAGCTGCACTATCGTTTAAGTAACCAGTTTTCTCTTTTGTGCGTGCCAAACTCTCCTGTTGCCCCTCTGCAGAATTATCCATTTTATTTAATGCAGTAGATACATAAGCCATAGCAATAGCACCACCAGCTAAAGATTGTACCGCAGCAGACGCAGCACTAACAGAAACCGTTTGCATCATAGTAGGTGCCATTGTCACTGCCATAGCAACAGATAAGGTAGCCGCTGTAAGTTTCTTATTCATTCTCTCAACCTCTCATAATGATAAATATACCACTTATAATTTACATACTATCTATATAATATAGGTTTAGTGTAAATATAGAATGAATAATGGAACAATCATTCATCTATCATAAGATATTGCAAATTGTTATGGTTAATTCAAGCATTGCTAACTATTGATCTGTCATTACTGATTTAGCTGAAAGTACTACCGCTTCTTTACCATCTTTAGACACCGCACTGCCATGTGTATAGCCTACTACATCAAAGCCCGCCTCAGCACACTGCTCTGCAATGCTTTCATAATTTTCATTCTTACCACGCGTACATGTAGAAAGATGTACCGTAGTAACACCCTTTTTCTTAAAAGACTCGATTTTCTTAGCAAGATCCCCACCACTATGTGTGAAGCCCACCAACTCAATATCCTCATCAGCATACCGCTCAAAGGAATCCGCTTTATTCATAAATGCTTTCAAACAACCGCCACAAGAACAGCGCTGCATTGTATCCTCATTCACGAGGACCGCAATTTTTTTAGCCATATGACCTCCTATAAATATGATATAAGCCTAAGTATACCAATATCCATGGGAAAAATATGTGCTTCAAAGCACGATAATTAATACTAATTATATAAGTAACTCCTTCAACGTCTACTGCTTTGCTCATTAGTTCCCTTAAAAAAATAAAAATCCATACAAAAAAAGACACACCCTTAGGTGTGCCTTTGCTTAATCAGCAGCTTCCTATCAATCCTCACTGTGGATTTTCCTTCACTGCTTCGCAGTTCGGTAAATCTTACGTTCGGAAGAAGGTGATGTGTGGGCCCCATACGTCGTTTCACTCCTCTGTGGCCTCACACCCTACCCTTCCCACGCCGTCTTATTGATTTATATAGATAGTTTCTACTTGTACAACCTTGGCTGGAGACGGCTCTTGCAGAGTTAGCTAGTCGAAGACTAGCAAAAAGAAAAGGCCTACCTTTAGGTAGACCTTTTTCTTTTAGTCAATCAGCGGCTTCCTATCCTCCCAGGCCGTCTCCAGCCAAGTACTTTCGGCGTTTATGAGCTTAACTACTGTGTTCGAGATGGGAACAGGTGGATCCTCATAGCCATCGCCACTGAATCTGTCAGAGTTTGTACTCTGAAAACCACATAGAAGTATATATATTTGTTGCACATTCTGCTTAATGTTTTATTATATGTTGCGTCCCATACTCAAAGTACACGTCTGGAGGATTGCGTCGAAGCCTGTGGATTTCACATCGTGAAATCTTACGTTTCGACGTAAGCGACTCCACGCAACTTGTGCGTCGCGTTGCTCCTTCAAGTTGGTTACGCTGCTTAAGTAAAGCCCTCGATCGATTAGTACCAGTCAGCTCCAAACCTCACGGCTCTTCCACACCTGGCCTATCTACCATGTCGTCTACATGGGATCTTACTAGCTTACGCTATGAGAAACCTCATCTCAAGGCTGGTTTCACGCTTAGATGCTTTCAGCGTTTATCCGTCCCGAACGTAGCTACCCAACTGTACCCTTGGCAGGATAATTGGTACACCAGCGGTTCGTCCACTCCGGTCCTCTCGTACTAGGAGCAGCCCCCTTCAAGTTTCTTGCGCCCGCGATGGATAGGGACCGAACTGTCTCACGACGTTCTGAACCCAGCTCACGTACCACTTTAATCGGCGAACAGCCGAACCCTTGGGACCTACTTCAGCCCCAGGATGTGATGAGCCGACATCGAGGTGCCAAACCTCCCCGTCGATATGGACTCTTGGGAGAGATTAGCCTGTTATCCCCAGGGTAGCTTTTATCCGTTGAGCGATGGCCCTTCCACTCGGCACCACCGGATCACTAAGCCCGACTTTCGTCCCTGCTCGACCTGTCCGTCTCGCAGTCAAGCTCCCTTCTGCCTTTACACTCTTCGAGCGATTTCCGTCCGCTCTGAGGGAACCTTTGGGCGCCTCCGTTACTCTTTTGGAGGCGACCGCCCCAGTCAAACTGCCCGCCTAAGACTGTCCGGCCGGTCGTTACTCGGCCCGTTAGAAATCAATTAATGAAAGGGTGGTATCCCAACAGCGACTCCCCTAAAACTGGCGTCCTAGGTTCTCCGTCTCCCACCTATCCTGTACATTCATTAACTAAGTTCAATCTTAGGTTGCAGTAAAGCTCCATGGGGTCTTTCTGTCCAGTCGCGGGTAACCTGCATCTTCACAGGTACTTCAATTTCACCGGGTCCCTCGTTGAGACAGTGCGCAAGTCGTTACACCTTTCGTGCGGGTCGGAACTTACCCGACAAGGAATTTCGCTACCTTAGGACCGTTATAGTTACGGCCGCCGTTTACTGGGGCTTCAATTCAGAGCTTCGACCGAAGTCTAACCCCTCCTCTTAACCTTCCAGCACCGGGCAGGTGTCAGCACCTATACATCAGCTTTCGCTTTAGCAGGCACCTGTGTTTGTGGTAAACAGTCGCTTGCGCCTCTCTTGTGCCACTCATTCATGCTCCAAGCGTTGCTGCTCTTCACACTACATGAGTCCTCCTTTTCCCGAAGTTACGGAGGCATTTTGCCGAGTTCCTTAACGAGGGTTTTCCCGCGCACCTTAGGATTCTCTCCCCGCCTACCTGTGTCGGTTTTGGTACGGGCGATGTGTCTCTACCTAGAAGCTTTTCTCGACAGTGTAGGATCAATCACTTCGCGACTATTGCTAGTCACTCGTCATCACATCTCAGCTTTTAGAGCTACGGATTTGCCTATAGCTCAACCTACCTGCTTAAACACGCTCTTCCAATCGCGTGCTGACCTACCTTACTGTGTCACTCCATCGATCAAACGATTCACACCGGTACAGGAATTTCAACCTGTTGTCCATCGCCTACGCTATTCCGCCTCGGCTTAGGTCCCGACTTACCCTGAGACGACGATCGTTGCTCAGGAACCCTTAGGCTTTCGGTGGAATGGATTCTCACCATTCTTTTCGCTACTCATACCGACATTCTCACTTCTCATCAGTCCACAACTCCTTACGGTACTGCTTCAGCCCGATGAGAACGCTCCCCTACCCATATACATTGCTGCATATGACACGACTTCGGTTTTACACTTTAGCCCCGGACATTTTCGGCGCAGAGTCTCTCGACCAGTGAGCTATTACGCACTCTTTAAATGGTGGCTGCTTCTAAGCCAACATCCTGGTTGTTTTGGAAATTCCACATCCTTCGCCACTTAGTGTAACATTGGGGACCTTAGTCGGTGTTCTGGGCTGTTTCCCTCTTGACAATGGACCTTATCATTCACTGTCTGACTCCCGAGTATAAGTATAGCCATTCGTAGTTTGACTAGGTTCGGTAACCGGTATGGCCCCTAGCCCGATCAGTGCTCTACCGCCTATACTCTCTACCTCGAGGCTAGCCCTAAAGCTATTTCGGGGAGAACCAGCTATCTCCGTGTTCGATTGGCATTTCACCCCTATCCACAACTCATCCCAAAGCTTTTCAACGCTCACGAGTTCGGTCCTCCACACAATTTTACCTGTGCTTCAACCTGGCCATGGATAGATCACTACGGTTTCGGGTCTACTATTACTAACTGAACGCCCTGTTCAGACTCGCTTTCGCTGCGGCTCCATGTTTTCCACTTAACCTCGCTAGCAACAGTAACTCGTCGGTTCATTCTTCAATAGGCACGCCGTCGTCCTGATATATATACAGACTTCGACTGTTTGTAGACATACGGTTTCAGGTTCTCTTTCACTCCCCGCCAGGGGTTCTTTTCACCTTTCCCTCACGGTACTATGCGCTATCGGTCGATATCAGTATTTTGGCTTGGAGGGTGGTCCCCCCTGCTTCCCACAAGGTTTCACGTGTCTCGTGGTACTCTGGATACAGTCCCGTGTATGCAAGGTTTCGATTACAGGGCTTTCACCTTCTGCGGCTGAGCTTTCCAGCTCGATTCTTCTACCTCATTTACACTTGATGACTGTCCTCAACCCCGGTGCGGTTGCCCGCTCCGGTTTGGCCTCTTTCCCGTTCGCTCGCCGCTACTAAGAAAATCTCGTTTGATTACTGTTCCTCCGGGTAATTAGATGTTTCAGTTCCCCGGGTGCCCTCCTCATAGTCTATGCTATGGGTGACAGTGCATAACCACTGCCGGGTTCCCCCATTCGGATATCTACGGGTCACAGGTTGCTTGCACCTCTCCGTAGCTTATCGCAGCTTACCGCGTCCTTCTTCGGCTGATATCGCCAAGGCATCCACCATACGCCCTTATTATCTTTACTTATTTTGCGTTATCATTTGCGCCTATCGTCGTCGCCTCACGCTCGATTTTGCCTTACGTACAATAGTACGCGGCGGCTTCATCTCGCTCAGGCTTCTAGATATGCATCAAATGCTAACGAAAATCTCATGATTGAATACATGAGAGATAATATTGACATGCATTAGATACATTGTCGTTTTTTGTAGCCGTACATTTTCATGTACGTCACCATTAAGTCAGAGAATTATTTCCTATGTGCTCGGGTCAACCTACTTAGAAATTCTAAGAGATGACCTTACAAATATATAATAATTATCTTCTATGCAGTTTTCAAAGAACAAATCTGCCGATACATTCCGTGTTACTCGTCGTTGCACTTGTCTTGCTCATCTAGCATACTTCCAGTATGCGTCGATTTCGCAATCCTACGTGCGCCTAGATTAACGCATAATGTATAACGTCATATTAAATTGAGAAATCTATGACAGATCTCTCAAAACCAAACAATGATAAGTGTGTAAGTACAGCTAGCGCTTATGCTACGTCTACTTACTCGCCAAAGTGTCGACCTAAGTGACATCCAAGCTCTCGGCTCGGTGTATGTCTCCCTAGAAAGGAGGTGATCCAGCCGCACCTTCCGATACGGCTACCTTGTTACGACTTCACCCCAATCATCGACTTTACCTTAGACGGCTGGCTCCCGAAGGTTACCCCACCGGCTTTGGGCACTTCCGACTTTCGTGGTGTGACGGGCGGTGTGTACAAGGCCCGGGAACGTATTCACCGCAGTATGCTGACCTGCGATTACTAGCGATTCCGACTTCACGTAGGCGAGTTGCAGCCTACGATCCGAACTGAGAGAGTGTTTCTCGGGTTTGCTCCATCTCGCGATCTCGCTTCCGTCTATTAACTCCCATTGTAGTACGTGTGTAGCCCAGGTCATAAGGGGCATGATGATTTGACGTCATCCCCGCCTTCCTCCGCATTGTCTGCGGCAGTCTCTCATGAGTTCCCACCTTTACGTGCTGGCAACATAAGATAGGGGTTGCGCTCGTTGCGGGACTTAACCCAACATCTCACGACACGAGCTGACGACAACCGTGCACCACCTGTTTTCTGGCTTCCGAAGAAGAGGAACCATCTCTGGTTCTGTCCATCAATGTCAAGACCTGGTAAGGTTCTTCGCGTTGCGTCGAATTAAACCACATACTCCACCGCTTGTGCGGGCCCCCGTCAATTCCTTTGAGTTTCAACCTTGCGGTCGTACTCCCCAGGCGGGGTACTTATTGCGTTAACTCCGGCACAGAAGGGGTCGATACCTCCTACACCTAGTACCCATCGTTTACGGCCAGGACTACCGGGGTATCTAATCCCGTTCGCTCCCCTGGCTTTCGCGCCTCAGCGTCAGTTTTCGTCCAGAAAGTCGCCTTCGCCACTGGTGTTCTTCCTAATATCTACGCATTTCACCGCTACACTAGGAATTCCACTTTCCTCTCCGATACTCTAGATTGGCAGTTTCCATCCCATCACGGGGTTAAGCCCCGAACTTTTAAGACAGACTGACCTATCCGCCTGCGCGCGCTTTACGCCCAATAATTCCGGACAACGCTTGCCACCTACGTATTACCGCGGCTGCTGGCACGTAGTTAGCCGTGGCTTTCTATTCCGGTACCGTCAATCCTTCTCACTATTCGCAAGAAGGC
Source organism: Veillonella parvula (assembly GCF_902810435.1). Classification (GTDB taxonomy): domain Bacteria; phylum Bacillota; class Negativicutes; order Veillonellales; family Veillonellaceae; genus Veillonella. The sequence continues at coordinate 93,382 of NZ_LR778174.1, read as the reverse complement.
CTTTCGTCCCGATTAACAGAGCTTTACAACCCGAAGGCCGTCATCACTCACGCGGCGTTGCTCCGTCAGACTTTCGTCCATTGCGGAAGATTCCCCACTGCTGCCTCCCGTAGGAGTCTGGGCCGTGTCTCAGTCCCAATGTGGCCGTTCATCCTCTCAGACCGGCTACTGATCATCGCCTTGGTGGGCCGTTACCCCTCCAACTAGCTAATCAGACGCAATCCCCTCCTTCAGTGATAGCTTACATGTAGAGGCCACCTTTCATCTATCCTCGATGCCGAGATTAGATCGTATGCGGTATTAGCAGTCGTTTCCAACTGTTGTCCCCCTCTGAAGGGCAGGTTGATTACGCGTTACTCACCCGTTCGCCACTAAGATTGATAGAAGCAAGCTTCCATCGCTCTTCGTTCGACTTGCATGTGTTAAGCACGCCGCCAGCGTTCGTCCTGAGCCAGGATCAAACTCTCCAAGATATCTTGAAGCTATTTGAATAGCTCATTTGTTTTTGTTGTCGCTACATTGAAGTAGCTTTGAATTATGGTTGGTTTTGACTATGTCAAAACCCGCACTCTGGCATATGTTCAATCGTTTTGATTGATTACCTATCATTGTTCAGTTTTCAAAGATCTGTGCCCCTTCATATGGGGTACTTGAATATAATAACATTTCCATATACTCATGTCAACAAAATTTGGACAAATTTTACTACAAATTTCAGAAAATTTTTACCATTATTTTTGCACAATTTCACGGCCTAATTTTACAGATTCGAAACTTGAGTTATATCACTCTTTTAGACATATCATATAACGAGAATTTAAAGCAAAAAAAAGCCGCAACAAGAATGCATATATTGCATTCAGTTGCGGCTTCTTGCCTATATAACAGTGTGTTTATAGAATCCCTTATTTGCATTTCAACACTGTATATTAAAAACTTTTATATATAAGGTATTGCATCTGCATTTCCTATACAGCAAAAGTTATACATATAAAGATTTAATTATATGTGTATTTAGATGATTAGTTATCTGTCTGAATCGCTTCACGAAGGTTAATTTCGTGCATATCGCCAACAGAAGGTTCTTCTGTAGACATATTCTTCACAGTTTGTTTTGTAGCAAACCAAACTGCTTCGTTCATGTAATAACGCAATTCTTCATTAGATACATGTTCTTGATCTTGAGCCATGATATCAAGCATAGCATCTTCCAATGCTTGTGCTTCTTCATCAGTCAAAGGACCGCCAACGGCCTTTTGTTTTTGAAGCAATTCATTCATGCGATCAACCATGCTGCGCAATACATTGTAACCATAGCTATTTGTATAACCTTGGTCCTTATCATATTTAGGGAATGTGTAATAGCTATACTCGTTTTTATTACGGTTTTCACCATTCCAGTTCAATGCAGTTTCTTGGCCATGTACATAACCTAAAGAATGTTTACGGAAATAATCAGCATAGTTATGCTTATCTTTAGAATGTAACCATTTAGCTTCTTCTTTAGTTAACGCTTGATGATTATTCTTTTTGCTTTCAGCTAAAGCAATATGTTTTTCCGCATTTTCCCATGCTTTCACAAATTCATGGATACTTTGCACCGCCTGAGGGCTAGCCACAGGAACCAATACAACAGAACCTGTTGTAGGCGCTTTAGCCGGATTTGGTAAAAGCAATGGATCATCAAATGTAGCAGATGCCGCATTAACATGTAATACGCCACTGCCGAATAATACTGCCGCTGTGAAAGCAAGCAAAGTGGATTTTTTCATTATATATTCCTCTTTTCTATCAACGAATTAAATCGGGTGGGAGGATTCCCTAAAGGGGAATCCTCAACCCGTAATGTTCAGTATGAACGTATTATAAACCTAGTCTTGCCATCATTGCAGCAATATTAGCTTTCATTTGTTCATTTTCAGCTTTCAAATCAGCTACTTCACCTTTTAATCCTTGATTTTCAGCTTTCATTGCAGCAAGTTCACGTTGCATTGCATATGTAGAACTGATAGGTCCTTTACGATAACGATCTGCAGTTTCTGCTTCGCCGTCTCTGTTACCTACTTTCCAAGTTACACCAGCATTTGCCATCATATGGCTATTGCTGCCTGCCCAAGCAACACCAGCATGTAACATCATGGATTCATTTTTATAATGAGCCACACCTAATGCCAATGCGGAGTCGCCACGGTAGTTACCGTAACCTGCCATAATTTGAGTAGGTTCGTAAGGGTCATAAGCCATAGGTTTCAATGCGGACAACGCGGAGGACATCGCACCAACTTGACGAACTTCGTTTACAACATTATTCATGCTGTTAGCAACACGATTAAGTTGGGAACCATTAACAGCATCAGTAGAAGTGGAGCTAATTTCGCCTGGTGCTACGTTAGTAATCTTATTACCACCGTTGTTTAAACCAGAGCTTGTTAAGGATACGCTGCCACCACCATTATTTTTGATTGTGATACCGTTACCGTTTGTCACAGTTGTATGACCGGAGTTATCCATAGTTGTAATGGAATTGATACCAGTAATATCTTTTGCCAAACGAACATTCAAGCTGCCGTTGTTGTCAGAGATAACACCGATATTGTTTGCAGTGGAAAGTTTGCTTTCATCAGTAACGCCACCTTTAACAGTCACTTTTTGACCTAGGTCACGATGGAATTCACCTTTATCACCTGCAAAGTCTAAACCAGCTTTCTTAAGGCCGTCGATACCTTTCTTCAAGTCGCCAATGTTAGCACCATTTGTTAAGCTGCTGCTATTATCAGCGATATTGTTAATATCTTCGCCTTCGGCATAACCACTTGCCATGTTAACAACTTTATTACCGCCATTGTTCAAGCCGTCCTTAGTCAATGTTACTGCACCAGTACCATCTTTAGGGGAACCTTGACCTGCTGGAGGAGTAGTAATGGCAACACCGTTGCTGCTAACAGTAGTAGTTACTTTTTCACTACCCATGCCAGATGTAACAACCACACCATCTGCAGTTGTGCTTGTTCTCTTAGTCTTTTTGTCAGTAGTTACAACACCGTTAACAGTCAACTCAGTGGACTTAGTTGGATTATCTACAAGTACACCTTTAGCTGTTGTTTGAGTTGTATTATTTTGACCATCAGATACTTTCACATTATCTGCAGTAAGAGTAGTCTTATTACCAAATGTATCAGTGCTTGTAACACCTACACCGTTTGTTACAGTAGAGAATTTCTTATCGTCAGTAGTGGTAATCACACTGCGTAAGTTCAAGTCTTTTTTGATATCTACAGTGTATGTTTTAGACTTATCTGCATTAACTGTAGTTTCTACAGTTGTATTGCCGCTATCGCCAGCTTTCACTGTTGTAGTTGCTGCCGCCATGCTGCTCTTCAACTGTTGAACGTTAACTGCATCTGTATCATTTACACCAGCTGCCACGTTAGTAATCTTTTGATTATTTGCGTTTAAGCCTTCGTTAGAAATGTAAGTTTTACCGCCTACAGATACGCCCTTATCATCAAGAACAACTTGTTTGTTTGGATCGGAACCAACAGTTACGGAATCAAGACCTTTAAGGTTCTTAGCGAGTTTAACGTTCAAGTTGCCGTTTTCATTAACTACGCCAATGTTACCATTTGAAAGTTTAGAAGCATCAGATTCGCCACCTTTGAGTTCCAATGTTTGACCGAGGTCTTTATGGATAGCTTCACCGGAGTCGCCTTTGAAGTTCAAGCCTTTCTTAGTCAAGTCTTGAGTGTTCTTATCAATTTTATTATCTACAACTTTTAATTGATCTTCTGTTGCAGCTTGACCGTTAGTGATGTTATTAGGATCCCAAGTTCTGTTAGTCAAGTTGTTTACAGTACCGTTTGCACCGTTAACTAAAACTTTACCAGCATTGATTGAGCCCTCTGTACCATTGATAGTTACTGCATTAGTACCTTCACCAGCTTTCACGATACCTTTAGTACCATCAATGTGAACTGCTGTATTACCAGAACCTAATGTTACAGTATCTTTCAAGCCTACAGTGAAAGTCTTAGCTTTTGTAATAGCGTTGATTTCTTCCTCAACATCAATATTTTTACCAGCTTTTACCTTAGTATCGGACGCAGCTTTTACTTCGTTCAATTGATTCAAGTTAACTGCATCAGTACCATCAGTACCAGCTTTTACATTCTTGATTTGAGTATCGTTAGCGTCAAAGCCATTAGCTGTAACGAATTTCTTACCACCGATTGTCAAACCATCGTTGTTGATAGTTGTTTGACCAGTTGTTACGCTGTTCAAGCCTGTTAAGTCTTTTGCAAGTTTAACATTCAACTTACCGTTTTCGGATACAACACCGATATTGTTGTCAGACAATTTAGCTTTATCAGAAACGCCACCTACAACATCCAATGTTTGACCAAGGTCTTTATGAATTAATTCACCAGAGTCAGCTTGGAAGTTCAAGCCTTTCTTAGTCAAGTTTTCAGTGTTCTTATCAATTTTATTATCTACAACTTTTAATTGATCTTCTGTTGCAGCTTGACCACTTGTGATGTTATTAGGGTTCCAAGTAATGTTAGTCAAGTTGTTTACAGTACCGTTTGCACCGTTAACGAAAACTTTACCAGCATTGATGTTACCTGTTACACCATCGATTGCCACTTTACCAGCATTGATTGTGCTGTTCACACCATTGATAGTCACTGCATTCGCACCGTTACCAGCTTTTACGATACCTTTTGTACCATCGATATTAACAGCTGTGTTACCGGAACCTAATGTTACAGTGTCTTTCAATGCAACTGTGTAAGTCTTAGCTTTTGTTACAGTATCTACAGTTTCATCAACATTGATGTTTTTGCTACCTTCTACTTTTGTATTAGATGCAGCTTTCACATCGTTCAATTGTTTAACGTTAACAGCATCGTTGTCTTCTACGCCAGCAGTTACGTTTTTGATTTGTGTATTGTTAGCATTGAAGCCATTAGCTGTAACGAATTGTTTGTTGTTGATTGTCAAACCATCGTTGTTGATAGTTGTTTGGCCAGTAGTTACGCTGTTCAAGCCTGTTAAGTCTTTTGCAAGTTTAACATTCAACTTACCATTTTCGGATACCACACCGATATTGTTGTCAGACAATTTAGATTTTTCAGTAATGCCACCTACAACATCCAATGTTTGACCAAGATCTTTATGGATTACTTCGCCAGAATCAGCTTGGAAGTTCAAGCCTTTCTTAGTCAAGTCAGTGCTGTTGTCAGTGATTTTCTTATCAACAGATTTCAATTGATCTTCTGTTGCAGCTTGACCGCTTGTGATATTTGCAGGATCCCAAGTTGTATTAGTCAAGTTGTTTACAGTACCTGTAGTACCATTGACAGTCACTTTACCGGAGTTGATAGTGCCGTTTGTACCATTGATAGTCACAGCATTAGCACCGTCACCAGCTTTCACGATACCTGTAGTACCGTTGATGTTAATTGCTTTATCGCCGGAACCTAAAGTTACATTGTCTTTCAATGCTACTTTATAAGTTTTAGCGTGTGTATTAGGGTCTACTGTGGAATCAACATTGATGTTTTCGCTACCTTCTACTGTAGTGTTAGACGCATTTTTAACTTCATTCAATTGATTCAAGTTAACTGCATCATTACCATCAGTACCAGCTTTTACGTTTTTGATTTGTGTGTTGTTAGCATCAAAACCGTTAGCTGTAACGAATTTATTACCACCAATTGTTAAACCTTCGTTATTAATTGTTGTAGCACCAGTTGTTACACTTGTTAAGCCAGTCAACTCTTTAGCAAGTTTAACATTTAACTTACCGTTTTCAGATACCACGCCGATGTTATTGTCGGACAATTTAGCTTTATCGGAAGTACCACCTACAACGTCTAATGTTTCGCCAAGATCTTTATGAATGCTTGTAGCGTCATCGCCTTTGAAGTTCAAGCCCTTCTTAGTCAAGTTGCTACCATTGTCAGTAATTTTCTTATCAACAACTTTCAATTGATCTTCTGTTGCAGCTTGACCGCTTGTGATATGGTCAGCATCCCAAGTGATATTTGTTAAGTTGTTTACAGTACCTTTAGCACCGTTAACAAGAACTTTACCGGAATTGATATTACCTGTTACACCGTCAATCGCTACGTTACCAGCAGTAATTGTGCTGTTTGTACCGTTGATAGTTACAGCATTGTTGCCTTCGCCGGCTTTCACAATACCTTTTGTGCCGTCGATATTAACAGCAGTATTGCCGGAACCCAATGTTACTGTGTCTTGTAAACCAACTGTATAAGTCTTAGCTTTAGTAAGTGGATCTTCAGAATCAGTTACATTGATGTTTTTACCTGCTTTTACAACAGTTTTAGCTGCAGCTGCGTTATTAGATACTTCTTTCAACTGTTTAAGGTTAACTGCATGGTTATCCTCTGTACCAGCTTTCACGTTTGTGATTTGAGTATCGTTAGCATTGAAGCCATTACTTGTAACAAATGTGTTGCCACCGATTGTCAAACCATTGTTGTTAATAGTTGTAGCACCAGTTGTTACGCTGTTCAAGCCTGTCAAATCTTTAGCAAGTTTAACATTCAATACACCGTTGTTATTAACTACGCCGATGTTATTTTCTGAAAGTTTAGATGCATCAGCTTGACCACCAGAGATTTTCAATGTTTGACCAAGGTCTTTATGAATTGCAGTACCTACATCGCCTTGGAAGTTCAAGCCTTTTTCTACGATTTCAGTTTTTGTAGTATCAATTTTATTGTCTACTACTTTTAATTGATCTTCTGTCGCAGCTTGACCATTAGTAATAGCATTAGGATTCCAAGTTCTGTTAGTCAATTCGTTAACAGTACCTGTAGTACCATTGATTGTTACTTTACCGGAGTTGATAGTACCATTTGTGCCATTGATAGTTACAGCATTAGCACCGTCGCCAGCTTTTACGATACCTGTTGTACCGTTAATATTGATAGCTGTGTTACCAGAACCTAATGTTACTTCATCTTTCAAGCCTACAGTATACGTTTTAGCTTTAGTTACATTGTCGATACTTTCATCAACTTTAATGTTTTTACCTTCAGCTACCTTCGTATTTGCTGCAGATGCACTGTTGGATACTTCTTTTAATTGTGCCAAGTTTACTGCATCGCTGTCGATTGTACCACGAGCAACGTTAGTAATCTTGTTACCACCATTATCCAAGCCTGTTTTAGTAAGGGATACAGATGCATTGTTTGTAGCACCGTTGCTGATAGTTACACCATTGGAAGTAACTTTTGTATCACCTACAGTTACGCTGTTCAAACCTTTAAGGTCTTTTGCCAAACGAACTTTCAAGTCATTAGAGCCATCGGATACAACACCGATATTGTCTTCTGCAGTCAATTTGGATGCGTCTGTGATGCCACCTTTAACGTTTACTTGTTCGCCAAGTTTTTTATTGATTACATTACCGGAGTCAGCACCGAATTTCATGCCTTTATTGATCAATTCTTCTTTAGTCTTGAACAATTGGCTACCGTTAATAGCATCTGTGGATGTAGCTGTTACAGCACCGTCTTTTACATTTGTAATAGTAGTGCCATTAGCGCCTTCCAATGTTACCTTAGTTTTATCAACAACACCGTTATTGATGTCGTATTTAACAGCACGATCTGTCAATTTATCTACAGAAGTCTTGGATGCAATGTTATTGATTGTAACTTGCTCTTTAACGCCTGCATGGTTTTTATCCTCTACAGTCAAGGATACTTCACCATTGTCGTTTACCTTGTAGGAACCGTCACCAGCGGAGTTTCTTACAAGACGATAGTCAGTTGCACTGCTACCTTGTTGAGTAATTTGTTCACTAACTTTTTTCAACTGATCTTCAGTCGCTGCACGACCGGATACGATAGATGTGGAATCCCAGCTCTTATTGCTCAAGTTAGTTACATAATTACCAGTTTCGCTCGCTTGTTTCGTATTTTGAACAGTTTGAGCGCCCATTACAACGCCACTAGCAGTTACTCTACCTGCTGTACCATCAAGAACTACTTGATTGTTACCGCTACCCAATGTCACTTTGTTATTCAAACGAAGATCATATTTAGCGCCTTCAGTGCTTGTAGCAGGAGTCGTTGTCAATTTAAGGTTATCATCGGAAACAGTTACTTTTGAATGTTTGCCTGCTTCGATTTTTACATCATGCAATTGGCTACCATTTACAGCATCTGTAGAAGTAGAGGATACTTCGCCAGCTTTCAAGTTAGTAATTGTTGTACCGCCTTGGCCTTCCAAAGTAACCTTGTTTTTATTAACAGTAGTACCGTTAAGATCATATTTAACAGCACGTTCTGTCAATTTATCCAATTCAGTTTTGGATGCGATATTGTTGATTGTTACCGTATTAGCAGGACTATTAGGATGAGCCTCATCTTTAACTTTTAAATCAACTTTATTGTTTTCTACAGAGTAAGAACCATCTGCAGAATTTGTATTGTTGATCAAGCGGTAATCTGTTTTAGCTGCATTAGTAGTCTTGATTTCATCAGACACTTTTTTCAACTGATCTTCAGTTGCTGCACGACCAGATGTGATTGTAGGGTTTTGAACATTCCATTCTTTGTTGTCCAAACCAGTTACATAGTTTTTATTGTCGCTATGTTTACCTACACGAACAGAACCAGCAGTTACGCTATTCAAACCTGTTAGGTCTTTTGCCAACTTAACATTAAGGTTGCCGTCTTTAGCTACAACACCGATGTTATTGTCAGACAAAGTACCTGTAGCGCCACCAGTAATACCTAAAGTATCGCCAAGTTGTTTATTGATTTTAACATTGTTATCGCCTTGGAAGCTTAAGCCTTTAGCGATTTTGTTAGTGTTATTTGTGATATTAGTAGTATTAATATCTTGTTGCTCTTTAGAAGCAAGGTTCGTCAACTTAACTTGTTTAGGATTGGAACCATCAGCATCCGCAACAGTCAATGTCATGCTACCGTCAGCAGCTACTTTATATTCACCGTTGCTGCCTGCTGCAGGGTTTGCAATCAAGCGGTAGTCAGTTTTGGAAAGACCATTAGAGATTTTAGAGATATCAACATCGAATGTTTGATTATCATTACGTGTCAATGTCAATCTCTTACCGTCATTGGATACTGTACCGGATGTAACATAAGTATTTTTCAAACCTGTTACTTCAGCGGTTAAACCGTTTGTACCGGTCATGTTAATCTTGCCATTACCGTTTGCTTCATAAGTAGCAGCACCACGTTGTAAGTATTTATCGTATTTAGCTGCAATACGAGAGATATCACCGATATTAGCCGCATTTGTTAATGTATCGCCACCGGATTTTACATTAGTGATTTGATTACCACCAGCATTGATACCTCTTGTGCTCATGGATACATTACCTGTTGTAACGGAGTTGAAGCTTGCATCTTCAACAGTTGCAACCGTAACATTATCTCCGGAGCCTTCTAATGCAATATTTTTACCAGCTTTAAAGTTAACTGTACGATTAGGCGCTTTTACATCTTTTAGCTTTCTACCGTCAACTTGAAGTTCCCAACCTTGGTTTGCAGATTTAATAGCTTCATGAACGGTATTTTTACCTGTATCACCAATGTTAGTCATGGTGATAGTACCGTTTTGGTCAACCTGAGCATTACCGCCTAAGATATTCTTAGTGCTGTTAGCTACATTACCCACTGCATTAGCAACGCCATATAATTGGCTGCCATTAATAGCATCTGTAGATTGTGCATTCACACGACCAGCAGCTACGTTAGTGATTGTACGTTTTGTAGAATTGTTACCAACGCTAACTGTGGAATCAGCAGTGCCACCGGCATAGTTATATTTCAAGCCGTTAATAGTTTCACTAGCAGTGCTCACAGGGGCCGCTGTTTCAGATTTAGCACCTAACGCAACGCCACGAACGTTATTTACTGTCGCATTGCTACCAAGAGCTAAGCCTTCGTTTGCTTGTACACTTGCTTCACTACCGATTGCTACAGCATCAGTTACTTCTTTTTGAGCTTTAAGTTTAGTGATTAATTCAGGATTATCTTTATAAACACTACGATCACGTACACGTTCTAATGTACCTGCTTGAGCGCTTACGCCCAATGCGATGGACCGAGAACCAGTTGCTTGTGCATCATCACCGATAGCCACAACATTTTTCTTGTCCCCATCTTGAGTGCTCAAAGCACTAGCTTCACGACCCATAGCAATAGAGCCGTAACCTTCGGAATGAGCGTTATTACCGATAGCTGTAGAACGTTCACCTAATGCCCATGCAGCATTACCTGCTGCTACAGAAGATCCGCCCAATGCATATGTATCATTACCTAATGCCACGCCGGAACCACCATGAGCACGCGCAGAGTTACCTACAGCAACGGAGTTATTTACTTTATATTGAGGGTCATTTTGAATACCGGATTCAGCATTATTACCGATAGCTATGCCGTCCATTGCACGAGTTTTGGCATTGTTACCAAGAGCAACCCCATTATCACGATAATGAGCAGCACTGTTACCGATAGCTACGCCTTGTATTCCCTGAGAAAGGGCATTACTACCGATAGCTATGCCATGAGTAAAATTCTCGCCTTTATAATTTGTACCTGCTGCTACATTAGCACCTGTCCCCATAGCAACACTATCTACAGTATTTGATTTAGCACCTTGACCGATAGCAATAGCACGAGCAGCGTTAGCTTGGGTATTAGTACTTCCGTCATATGCTGTATACGGTGTACCTTTTGCGTCTGTCAATGGATCAGGATTTGCAGAACCGATAGCAATGGATTGAGCACCTTTTGCCAATGCGGAGTGACCCATGGCCAAGCTAGCAGACCCTTGTGCGGATGCTGCCGTACCGATAGCTGCCGCATATTGTTCTCCTGCGTAAGCTTGACGCATCATCGCCAAGGAGTTAAAACCCTTTGCCTTTGCAGCTGAACCGACAGCAATAGCACCGATTTGTTCAGATTGAGCATAATGGCCTAAACCGATACCCAACGCACGAGATTGGGAATAATCACCGATAGAAATACCGGATACGGAGCCATCATTAGAACGTGCATTCGCACGATTACCAATTTGAATACCGAACACCTTATTATCAGTATATAAGTGTCCTTGTCCTGGATTTCCTGGTGTTTTGTAATCATACATTTGAATGTAAGGTGCTTTTTCGCTAGGGTATAAATACGTAAACCCGCCATCACGTTCACCTTCACCAGGAGATAAAGAAAGACCTCTAATAGGTGCTGCATCAACACCCGAAATTAATCCGCTACCGCAGGTCAAAACCATAGCCGCCAAGCCAACTTTTACCGTAGCTTTAGCGGAATTACTAACAAAGCTTTTGGAGCCACGAGTATGGCTTTTTGCGATTTCAGATACAACGACATATGCGCCTCGTACCTGACTCCAAATTACCCTATAAATACGATTCATTTAGTAGTACCTACCTTTCACACAGTTTTATAAGGGATTCTAAAACCAACACTAAAACACTAAAAATAATAAAATTTTCATCAAAAATTTAATTACTATACATATAAAATATCAGATTAGTTTATGAATGTAAATATATTTTTTTCACATTTCGCTCATTTATTTTCAGAACTTTAAACTTCTTTTAAAAATTGATTTTCTTACTCATTTAAATATATTTTCAATCATAAAAACCCTTACAACAATGGGCCAAACAACACTTATAATCTAAAACTAATGATTTTATAGTAAATTAATCACATTTATAATTTTCGATTAAAATTATATGTTCTGTATTATACACTATTATGAAAAGTTTGTGAAGTCAAATACAAAAAAAGAACGAAAGTCCTTTCACAGTAGACTTTCGTTCTTTCATTTTATGTACCATATAGAGTTAAAATCATCTAATCTTCATGGGTATTTTCTGGTACATCAGCTCGCTTTTTACCACATGAATATAAGATGAAACAGATGTGAATTACATGCCTAAACGACTCATAATAAGAGCTAATTGTCGTTTAGTTTCTTCGTTATCTTTCTGTAGACGAAGGTTGTCTTCTTTCAATGCCGCATAGTCTGCAGTTAATTTTTCATCCTGCGCTTTCATGCGTGCATTTTCAGCTTTCAAAGCAGTCATTTCATCCTGCATTACGTACATAGAGCTGATAGGACCACCCTTGTAACGTTCAGGAATAGCCTTCTTCTCATCAGAAGTACCAAATTTACGAGTTACACCGGCATTCACCATATTATGACGGCTACCAACAGATACGCCTGCATGGAACATAGTGTCTTCCGATGTGTAATGTGCAACACCTAAAGCCGCTGCTGTTTCTCCTCTGTAATTGCCGATACCAGCCATCACTTGAGTTGGTTCTAACGGATCGTATTGAATAGGTTTCAACGCAGACATTGCCGCCGCATGAGCACCTACACGTTGCGTTTCACCCGCCACGGAATTAATGGCATTGGCCATACCTTCTGTAGCACCCTTCAATTGATTCAAGTTAACCGCATCAGTACCGTTTACGCCAGGGCCTACATTACTGATTGTTTTACCGCCATTATTCAAGCCGTCTTTAGTAAGGCTTACAGCATTACCGCTAGCAGGGGTAATAGTTACACCGCTACCATTCACAACCGTAGAATTACCTCTGGCATCCTTAGTCGTCACAGACTCAAGACCTTTCAAATCTTTTGCCATACGAACCTTGAGATTAGTTCCATCAGATACGACGCCTAAATTATCTTCGGACGTCAACTTACCAGCATCCGTAATACCCCCAACTACATTCACTTGTTCATTAAGTTTTTTGTTAATTGGAGTTCCGGAATCACCACCGTATTTCATACCATCGTCTTTGGTTGCCACTTGATGAGTCTTACCGTTTTCATCTTGGTACTTAATACGAGTGATTGCATTGCCGTCGAGATCGGAATCGCCCTTATCAGCAGTAATATCCGCATTGCGCCCATCTTTTCCGGTTAAACCGATGTGGCCAATACCGTCTTTGCCGGACATAGATACAGCATCTTTACCGTCTTTACCAGTAACAGCTACTTTGCCATCTGTACCATTTGCTGCATCTGGACCTGTAATGGAAACGCCATCCTGACCATTTTTGCCGACTTTCACCTTATCTGCATTGACCGTATCAGTATTGATCGTCTTGGTAGTGATGCTATCGGCCTTAAGGTCTTTCGCCATCTTGATGTTGATATTACCATCTTGATCGGCTACAGTTTTGATATTTTCGCCGGAATAATCGCTATCAGCCCCTTGACCTTCACCTTTGATAGTAACCTTTTGACCTAAATCACGGTGGAATTCACCTGTATTACCGGCAAAATCCATACCTTTCTTTGTGATTTCATCACCTAAGTTATTAATCTTATTATCCAAGGTTTTATGGGACTTCTGCAATTGATCTTCTGTAGCAGCACGACCACTTGTGATATTGTTAGGATCCCAATCTTTGTTTTCCAAACCTGTCACATGACCGTCCTTGCCATCAACAGATACTTTACCTGCCGCGATCTTACCATCTTTACCGTCGATAGTTACCTTATCTCCGGCCTTAATTGTACCGTTTGTACCGTCAATCGCTACATTGCCGGCCTTGATTGTACCCTTATCGCCATCGATTTCAACTTTATCGCCTGCTTTAATGGTTCCTTTGTTGCCGTCGATGGTAACTTTATCCCCTGCTTTGATTGTACCTGTTGTACCATCCATTGCAATTTGTTTCGTAGGATCAGTCCCCATTGTTACTTGATCTTTGAGGCCCACTTTGTAGTTTGTAGAACCGTCCGCATTAGTGGTCTTATCTACTTGGACATTATTACCTGCCGTTACAGTTGTAGTAGCAGCTGCTGCGGCTTTATCCAATTGGGATTTATTAACCGCATCCTTAGAATCAGTACCATCAGCTACATTCGTAATCTTCTTGTTGGACGCATCGATACCGTCCTTCGTCATGGATGGACCGTTGGTAATCTTCACGCCGTTCTTTGTAACAGCAGTCAACGGATTGCCATCCTTATCTTGAACGGTCATACCTTCACCATTAACAACGGTTTTACCGTTTGCACCATTAGTACCATTGTTGAAAGTTATGGAATCTAAACCTTTCAGATTTTTTGCTAAACGAACATTAAGGATATTATTTTTACTAATAACACCAATATTATTTTCGGTCAACTCAGATTCATTGGTGACACCACCCTTAATGTCCAATTGTTCATTAAGTTTCTTCTTGATGGTAGTACCGGAGTCACCACCGTATTTCATACCATCGTCTTTGGTTGCTACTTCATGGGTTATGCCATTTTCATCTTGATATTTAATGCGCGTGATTTCATTTCCATTAACATCAGCAGCACCTTTATCAGCGATAATATCCGCACTGCGACCATCTTTACCAGTTAAACCAATATGACCTATACCGTCTTTACCGGACATGGACACTGCATCCTTGCCGTTTTTATCTGTAACAGCTACCTTACCGTCGGTGCCATTCACCGTATCTGGACCGGTAAGAGATACGCCATCCTTACCGTCTTTGCCGACTTTCACGGATTCAGCCTTAAGATTTTTGTTCATCTTCACATCGATAGTCGTGTTACCTGTTGCTGCATCTTGTTTGATGAAAGTCTTAATATTGTCACCACTATAGTCGGTATCAGCAGCTTTGCCTTCACCTTTAACAGTGATAGTAGAGCCTAATTTATTAGTTTGTACGCCGCCTACATTAGCATTGAATTTGAGACCTGTATCAGTTTGACCTGCCAAAGCTTGTTTCAATTGATCCTCTGTTGCAGCACGACCGGATACAACATTACCTGCATTCCAAGTCTTATTATCAAGCCCTGTCACGTAGTTACCTGTATTAGCAGGGGTTGCACCATCGGATTGTTTGCCCATGGTTACAGTGCCGGCTTTCACAGTTTCTGTAGCAGTAACAGATGTAACGTTAAGATCTTTCTTCAATTTTAGACCGATCTTAGTGTCATCACCGGTTTGTGTAATTTCTGTGGTGATGTTATCGTCGCCGTTTACCGTTACCTTAGAGCCTAGTTTATTAGTTTTTTCAGCGTTATTATCCGCATCAAAACGAAGGCCTTTGTTGGTAAGTTCAGTCTTAGCGTCATTAATATTATTGTTGAGTTCAGTTTTAGTGTCAGCGATATTTTTGTTTAATTCGGTTTTAGTATCACTAATGTTTTTATTTAACTCAGTTTTAGTGTCATGCAATTGACTGCCGTTCACCGCATCTTTGGAGTTAGCCGCCACATCGCCATTAGCAACATTGGTAATCTTTTGATCATTCGCATTGATGCCGTTTGGAGATACATAAGTCTTACCACCTACGGTCAAACCACCACTATTGATGGTTGTACCGCCAGCTGTTACGCTATCTAAACCAGTTAATGTTTTTGCCAACTTCACGTTTAATGTGCCTGTGCCATCAGATACAACACCAATATTATTATCTGTTAAATCTGCGGCCGTAGCTCCACCTTTAATGGCAACAGTACCACCTAGCTTCTTGTTGATAGTCGTACCAGAGTCACCGTCAAAGTTCAAGCCTTTATCTACTTCGGATTTAGACGCCACATCTTTAATCGTTACGGTTTTTGTTTGATCCAGATGATTCTTATCTTGAACTGTCAATGCTACATCACCGTTGGCATCTACAGTATAGTCACCATTGGATCCCGCCGTAGGATTTGCAACGAGACTAAAGTCTGTTGCACTAGCACCTTGTTTCTTAACTTCATCACTAACCGTTTTCAATTGGTCTTCCGTTGCTGCACGGCCAGATGCAATCGTAGGATTATCAATGCTCCAAGCCTTATTATCAAGACCTGTTACGTAATTACCCGTATTAGCAGGGGTTACACCATCAGATTGTTTACCCATAGTTACCGTACCAGCTTTCACAGTTTCCGCTGCCGTAACAGTGGTAACGTTAAGATCTTTCTTCAATTTTAGGCCGATCTTCGTATCGTCACCGGTTTGTGTAATTTCTGTGGTGATGTTATCGTCGCCGTTTACCGTTACCTTAGAGCCTAGTTTATTAGTTTTTTCAGCGTTATTATCCGCATCAAAACGAAGGCCTTTGTTGGTAAGTTCAGTCTTAGCGTCATTAATATTATTGTTAAGTTCAGTTTTAGTGTCAGCGATATTTTTGTTTAATTCGGTTTTAGTATCACCAATGTTTTTATTTAATTCAGTCTTTGTATCAGCGATATTCTTGTTTAACTCAGTTTTAGCTTCATGTAATTGACCGCCGTTAACCGCGTCTTTGGAATTAGCCGCAATATTACCATCAGCAACATTGGTAATCTTTTGGTCGTTCGCATTGATGCCATTTGGAGATACATAGGTCTTACCACCTACGGTCAAACCACCACTATTGATGGTTGTACCGCCAGCTGTTACGCTATCTAAACCGGTTAATGTTTTTGCCAACTTCACGTTCAATGTGCCTGTACCGTCAGATACAACGCCAATATTATTATCCGTTAAATCTGCGGCCGTAGCTCCGCCTTTAATGGCAACAGTACCACCTAATTTCTTATTAATAGTCGTGCCAGAGTCGCCATTAAAGTTCAAGCCTTTATCCAATTCGGATTTAGATGCTACATCTTTAATCGTTACGGTTTTTGTTTTATCCGGATGGTTCTTATCTTGAACTGTCAATGCCACGTCACCATTGGCATCTACAGTATAGTCACCATTGGAACCTGCTGCAGGATTTGCAACGAGACTAAAGTCCGTTGCATTAGCGCCTTGAGTTGTGATGGCTTCAGTAACTGTCTTCAATTGATCTTCTGTTGCAGCACGTCCGCTGACAGCAGTCGGATTAGTTACGCTCCATGTCTTATTATCAAGACCTGTTACGTAGTTACCCATAGTAGCAGGAGTTGCACCATCGGATTGTTTACCCATAGTTACAGTACCGGCTTTCACAGTTTCCGTAGCAGTAACAGTGGTAACATTAAGGTCTTTCTTCAATTTAAGACCAATCTTCGTATCGTCACCAGTTTGACTGATTTCCGTCGTAATATTGTCGTCGCCATTTACTGTTACCTTAGAGCCTAGTTTATTCGTTTTTTCAGCGTTATTATCCGCATCAAAACGAAGGCCTTTGTTGGTAAGTTCAGTTTTTGCGTCACCAATATTTTTATTCAACTCAGTCTTAGCATCACTAATGTTTTTATTTAACTCAGTTTTAATGTCATGCAATTGACTGCCGTTCACCGCATCTTTGGAGTTAGCCGCCACATCGCCATTAGCAACATTGGTAATCTTTTGGTCGTTCGCATTGATACCATTTGGAGATACATAATTCTTACCACCTACGGTCAAACCAACACTATTGATGATAGTGCCACCAGCTGTTACGCTATCCAAACCAGTTAATGTTTTAGCTAGTTTCACATTTAATGTGCTGCCATCAGACACGACACCGATATTATTGTCCGTAAGATCCGCTGTAGCACCACCTTTAATGGTAACAGTGTCGCCCAATTTTTTATTAATCGCAGTACCGCTATCACCGTTAAAGTTTAATCCTTTATTGATATTGGTTACATTTGTATTGACCTTATCATTAACGGATTTCAACTGATCTTCCGTTGCAGCTCGACCACTTACAGCTTGAGGATTATCCGCGTTCCAAGACTTATTATCGAGTCCTGTCACAAAGTTACCGTTTGCACCGCCAGCACCACCAGCTTGTTTGCCCATAGTCACAGTGCCAGCTTTCACAGTATCAGCAGCAGTAACAGTAGTAACGTTGAGATCTTTTTTTAATTTAAGGCCGATCTTAGTATCGTCACCAGTTTGACTGATTTCTGTCGTGATATTATCATCGCCATTTACCGTTACCTTGGAACCCAATTTATTGGTCTTAGTTCCGCCTGTATCCGCATCAAACTTGAGACCTGTATTAATCACATCATTCTTCGCGGTCGATATATTATTGTTTAGCTCGGTTTTAGCATTATCTATATTGCCGTTCAGTTCAGTTTTAGCGTCATTAATATTTTTATTGAGCTCAGTTTTGGCATCACCGATATTTTTGTTTAATTCAGTTTTAGCATTATTAATATTGTTATTTAATTCGGTTTTAGCCGCATGAAGTTGACCGCCGTTAACTGCCTCTTTGGAATTAGCCGCCACTTCACCATCAGCAACATTAGTTATTTTCTTGTCGTTTGCATTGATGCCGTTCGGAGTTACATAGGTCTTACCGCCTACGGTCAAACCACTACTATTGATAGTTGTACCCCCAGCCGTTACGCTATCCAAACCGGTTAATGTCTTAGCTAGTTTCACATTTAATGTGTTGCCATCAGATACGACACCGATATTATTGTCCGTCAAATTCGCAGCCGCTGCACCACCCTTGATGCTAAGCTTATCGCCCAACTGTTTGTTAATTACAGCGCCGCTGTCTCCATCAAAATTTAGACCTTTAGCGATAGTCGTATTGATGGTAGAGATAGAATTTTTATTGGTCGTAATATCTTGTGTGTTCTGTGCGATATTTTGTTTATTTTGTGTAATATCAGTCGTATTCTTACCAATATCGGTTGTGTTCTTGGTGATATCTGCCGTATTTTTAGCTATATCTTGCTTATTCTTACCGATGTCAGTCGTATTTTGAGCTATATCAGTCTTGTTCTTAGCTATATCTTGTTTATTCTTACCGATATCAGTCGTATTCTGAGCAATGTCAGTTGTATTTTGAGCTATTTTATCCTTATTTGTGTTAACTTGCGTATTAACAGCTTTTAACTGATCTTCCGTTGCGGCACGACCAGTTACGGCTTGTGGATTATTTACATTCCAAGTTGTATTAGTAAGACCTGTTATAGTTCCTGTGGTTCCATCCACGGTCACAGGATGTGCCGTACCTACAGCAAGTTTATTGCCCAATCCAACAGTGTATTCCTTACCACCATTTGCATTGGCACCTTCTGTTACGGTTATATTCGCGTCTTTCCCTTTTACCGTAGTGGCCTTAGCAGTACCACCGATAGCACTTTGTAATTGACTGAAATTAACCGCATCGTTAGGTGCTGTACCATTAGCAACACCAGTAATCTTTTGATTATTAGCATTGATGCCATCAGGTGTTACATAGGTTCTAGCACCTACACTCAAACCATTTTTACTAATAGTGGTGTTTCCTGCATTAACGCTCTCTAATCCTGTTAAATATTTTGCCAACTTTACAGTCAATCTACCGGTACCATCGGATACAACACCAATATTATTATCGGATAATGCCCCTGTAGCACCGCCTTTAATGACTAGAGTATCACCTAATTTTCTCTTAATCGGAGCACCTGTATCGCTGCTAAAATAGAGCCCTTTTTCAAGAGTATTATTGATAGTGTTAATATCATTCTTATTAGTAGTAATATCATCTTGTATTTTTGTGATATTTCGTGCATTGTTACCAATACGGCTTGAGTTATCTGAGATACTCTGCGTATTTCGATTAATAAAATACTGATTGGAATTAACTTTCTCATTAACCCGCTTTAACTGATTTTCCGTAGCAGCACGCCCTGTAACGGGTGCTGGATTATTTACATCCCATGATGTATTGGTAAGACCTGTGACCGTTCCTGTACCACTATCTATGGTTACAGGATGCGAGGCCGCCCCTTTCCCTACAGTAATCTTATAGTTTAAGCCAACAGTATACTCCTTACCACCTTTCGCCGTTGAGTTTTCCCTTACCGTAATATTACCATCATCATTTGCTTTTACTATGGCTTCTTTAGCCGTACCGTTAATTGCGCGTTGCAACTGACCGTAGTTAACTGCGTCCTGACTACCTGTACCGTCTGCAACACCTCTAATTTGTTGATTATTGGCATTAAGACCACCGGTTGACACATAGAGTTTACCGCCTACAGACACCCCTTTATTATCAATCGTAGCAGTTCCTGCTGTTACGCTATCCAAACCAGTTAATTTTTTAGCCAATTTCACATTTAGTGTGCCATTTCCGTCTGCTTGAACCCCAATATTGTTGTCAGCCAGAGCACCGCTAGCGCCACCTTTTATTCTTACTGTGTCACCTAATTTTACTTGGTTCTGAACAAAGTTATCACCATAAAAGAACAATCCCTTATCAATATTGTCTTTATTATATCTAATAGCATCGTGGATCGTGCTTTTACCTGTAAAACCGATATCGCTCATCGTTAATTTACCGGTATCAGGATCGAGCGCCGCATTACCGCCAAGGATATTTTTAGTAGTAGTGGCTAAATTGCCCAGGCTATTTGCTACGGCATATAACTGACTACCATTAATAGCATCTGTAGACGAAGCATTCATGCGTCCCGCCGCCACATTGGTAATCGTACGTTTTACCGTATCACTACCCACACTAAGCGTGGAGTCAGCACTGCCGCCAGCTAAATTCTTATACCATAAACCATTTACATGCTGATTTGGCGTACTTACCACATTAGCCGTCTTGGAGTTGGCACCTAATGCAATTGATCGTTGTTGATTCACATCAACTAATGCATTTTTACCGATGGCAATGGAATCATCTGAAGCTGCGATTGCAGCTTTACTCATAGCAATAGAATTATTTTTCGTCGCTTTTGCCGTCTCACCGATAGCAATAGAAGCCTCACCGCTAGCCACGCTATCCCAACCCATAGCAGCAGCATTAGTAGCGTCAGCTGTAGAGTTCGCACCGATTGCGCGAGCACCCGCTGCCAATGCTCTTGCACCGTTACCGATGGCTACGCCCCACTCGCCTCTGGATTGAGAGCCGTTACCCATAGCAACGGCACCGCCTTTAGATGCCTTCGCATTATTACCAAATGCCATGGATGATCCACCCCAAGCTCTGGCATTGGTACCAAATGCCTGATCATTATCGGCACCCACATAGTTACCGGCCTCATCATATCCAGCCCAGGATGTATTACCAAGGGCAAAGCCATTTAAAGAAGCTACTTTTGTCAAATTACCGATAGCAACACCATTATTTACTTCAACCGTTGCATTTCTTCCGATTGCAACACCTTGCACATTACCAACATTAGCCCTATTAGTTTTTGTAACAGTAGCACCTGTACCCAAGGCCACACTATTATCTGCCATTGCTGTACTATTGTCACCTATCGCTACAGTACCATTTTTAGCCTGAGCATTATCACCCCATTTTAATGTAGATGCCTGCGCTTCAGTTGGTATAATCCCTCCTGCTAACATAACAGTACAGATAGAAATTCCGAGCATCTTGGCAAACACAGATGTCATTGTCGAGCGTTTCGACATATTCTTCGCTGTTTCAGCCACAACGACATAACATCCTTTTGTACGACTCCAGATTACTTTAAAAATTCGGTTCATCTCATCTTACTCCTTGCATAAAACTATCAAATTATACGAATATAATAAAATATTTTATAACTATTTTAAAAAGTAAAAATACAGTTAATATATGGCTATTTATCGATGCATATCATATTAAACATATCATATTCTATACTAAAAGTAAAAAATTTTTCACTCTACACTCACTTCTAAATCATAAATATTTATGAATATACAAAAAGGCCGTCATATACCTTATGAATATGCTAAATGTACTAATTTTTTCGCATAAAATTAACTTCATGAAAAAAATGTATTTCACCTTAGTAAACTATTATGATCCAATTATTATTCACCTATATCACTCACCTATTTTAATTACATTACAAGTTAACCATGACATATATATGCTCATAACAACCATTTCATCTATTTTTTGCATGCAAAAAGGCGCCAAAAGCATTTCGCTTTTGGCGCCTTTTATAAGCACTGCCGTATCAATATGTTATTTCATATTATTTCAAGCCCGCTTGTTGCATCAATAATGCAATTTGCGCTCTCATTTCTTCGTTGTCGCGTTGTACTTTTTCGTACTTAGCTTTCAAAGCAGTCATTTCATCCTGCATTACGTACATGGAGCTAATAGGGCCACCTTTGTAACGTTCAGGAACTGCTTTCTTAGCATCAGAAGTACCGAATTTACGAGTTACACCAGCATTCACCATGTTATGGTGGCTACCAACAGATACGCCTACATGGAACATTGTATCTTCTGCTGTGTAATGTGCAACGCCTAGAGCTGCCGCAGTTTCACCTCTGTAATTACCGATACCGGCCATTACTTGAGTTGGTTCCAATGGATCGTATTGAATCGGTTTCAACGCTGAAAGTGCCGCCGCATGAGCGCCCACACGTTGTGTTTCGCCCGCTACGGAGTTAATAGCATTAGCTAACCCATCTGTAGCACCTTTCAATTGATTTACGTTAACTGCATCAGTGCCGTTTACACCAGGGCCTACATTGGTAATTGTATTACCGCCATTGTTGAGGCCATCTTTAGTAAGGCTTACTGCGTTACCGCTAGCAGGTGTAATTGTTACACCGCCACCGTTCATAACTGTCGTATTACCTGCAGCATCCTTAGTGGTTACTGTTTCAAGACCTTTCAAGTCTTTCGCCATACGAACCTTGAGATTGCCAGTACCATCAGATACGACACCTAAATTGTCTTCTGTAGTTAACTTGCTAGCATCAGTAATGCCACCCACTACATTAACTTGTTCGTTAAGCTTTTTCTTAATTACGGAACCGCTATCGCCACCGTATTTCATACCATCGTCTTTAGTTGCCACTTGATGTGTCTTACCATTTTCGTCTTGGTACTTAATACGTGTGATTGCGTTACCATCTAAGTCTGGATCACCTTTATCAACGGTAATATCCGCATTACGGCCGTCTTTACCAGTTAAACCGATATGACCAACACCGTCTTTGCCGGACATGGATACAGCATCTTTACCGTCTTTGCCTGTGATACCTACTTTACCGTCTGTACCGTCAGCACCGTTAGGACCAGTAATGGATACGCCGTCCTTACCGTTTTTGCCAACTTTTACCTTATCAGTAGTTAAGCTGTCAGTTTTAAGGTCTTTCGCCATCTTGATATTAATATTACCATCTTGGTCGGCTACTGTTTTAATATTTTCACCGGAATATTTGTCATTCGCTTCTGTACCCTCACCTTTGATGGTAACCTTTTGGCCTAGATTACGGTGGAATTCACCTGTATTACCAGCAAAATTCATACCTTTTTTCGTGATTTCATCACCTAAGTTATTAATCTTATTATCCAAGGATTTGTGAGATTTTTGCAATTGATCTTCTGTAGCAGCGCGACCGCTTGTGATGTTGTCAGGATCCCAATCTTTGTTTTCTAGGCCTGTCACATAACCGTCTTTACCATCAACAGATACCTTGCCTGCTGCAATCTTACCATCTTTACCGTCAATAGTTACCTTGTCGCCCGCTTTAATTGTACCGTTTTCACCGTCAATCGTTACATTACCCGCTTTAATAGTACCTTTGTTGCCGTCGATTGTAACTTTATCACCAGCCTTGATAGTACCTGTAGTACCATCCATTGCGATTTGTTTCGTAGCATCAGAGCCCAATGTCACTTGATCTTTAAGACTTACTTCATAATTCTTGGAACCATTCGCATTGGTGCTAGGTGTCACAGTAATATTATTACCTGCAGATACCGTTGTGGATGCAGCTGCTGTAGCTTTATCCAATTGAGATTTATTAACTGCATCGTTAGGGTCCGTGCCATCAGCAACATTCGTAATCTTGTTACCGCCGTTATTTAAGCCGTCTTTTGTAAGACTTACTGCATCGCCACCAGCACGATTGATGGTCATGCCATCACCATTGATAACAGTATTATTGCCGCCGTTTGTGAAAGTAGCAGACGTCAAGCCTTTCAATTCTTTCGCTAAGCGCAATTTCAATGTATCGGAACCGTCGGAAACAACACCGATGTTGTCTTCAGTCGCTAATTTGCTTTCATCGGAGATACCGCCCTTAACATTCACTTGGTTGTTAAGTTTCTTTTTAATCACATTTCCTGTATCGCCGCCGTACATCATACCATCGTCAAGAGTTGCAAGTGTATGTGTATTACCGTCTTTATCTTCGGTCACTAAACGATTAATGCTTGTACCATCTACACCGTTTTTAGCGTCGCCACCTTTAAGTGTAACGCCGTCTTGACCGTTTTTACCAGCAATAGCCACACTATTAGCTTTGAGGTTTTTGTTCATCTTCACATCGATAGTTGTGTTGCCAGCTTGATCTTGTGTGATGAAAGTTTTAATGTTTTCACCGCTGTAGTTAGCATCAATATCATTACCTTCGCCCTTAACAGTAACCGTAGAGCCAAGTTTATTAGTTTTTACACCGCCACTGTTAGCATCGAATTTCAAACCTTTATTAGTTAATGCGTCTTCACTATCTTTGATTTTATCTTTCAAGTAATCCACATTAACCGCTTCGCTACCATCGTTGCCTGTAGCATATGCCAAGTTTGTCACATGAGTGCCACCCGCTTTGTTAGCATAGGCAGGACCTTCGTAACTTACTTTAGTTTTATCAACAGTGCCAGCAGGATCCAAGTCATACTTAACAGCACGATCTGTCAATTTATCAAGGCTAGATTTAGATGCAACATCCTTAATCTTAACAGTTTCTTTTTGACCTGCATGGTTTTTATCCTCTACAGTCAAGTCAACATCGCCATTAGAATCAACAGTATAAGCCTCATCTGCAGCAGCTGTATTTTTCACCAAACGGTAATCTGTAGCAGCAGCACCTTGATTCTTAACAACATCACTAATCTTTTTCAATTGATCTTCTGTAGCAGCACGACCGCTTACAGGATTAGATGTATTCACATCCCAATCTTTATTATCAAGACCAGTTACATAGTTCTTAGTATCAGCGTGTTTACCCATTGTTACACCGCCGGCTTTCACAGTATCTGTAGCTGTCAATGTTTGAACATTAAGGTTTTTGTTCAATTTAACGCCGATTGTAGTATCATCGCCAGTTTGCGTAATTTCAGTAGTAATATTACCATCACCATTTACTGTTACTTTAGAACCAAGTTTATTCGTTTTTTCATCGTTATTATCAGCGTTGAAACGAAGACCTTTATTGATTAGTTCAGTTTTGGCATTACTGATATTAGTATTTAATTCGTTTTTAGCCTCGTGTAATTGACCGCCGTTTACAGCGTCTTTGCTACCTGCACCTACAGTACCATCAGCAACATTGGTAATTTTTTGATCGTTCGCATTGATACCTGTTGGAGATACATAATTCTTACCACCCACAGTCAAGCCACCGTTGTTAATAGTAGTACCACCTGCTGTAACACTGTCCAAGCCAGTCAATGTTTTAGCTAATTTCACATTCAATGTGCCATTGCCGTCGGATTCAACACCGATATTACCGTCGGACAATGTGCCTGTAGCACCGCCTTTAACAGTAACTGTATCACCTAATTGTCGATTACTTACAGCACCAGTATCGCCAGCAAAATTCAAGCCTTTACTAATGGTTGTATTAATAGTGGAGATATCTTGCTTGTTTTTAGCGATATCATTTTTGTTATTTGCAATGTCGCCAGCATTTTTTGTGATATTTTGCTTATTAGTAGTAATATCTCCAGCATTTTTATCGATAGCGGTTTTATTAGTGTTAACTTTATCGTTAACCTTTTTCAACTGATCTTCTGTAGCACCGCGACCATGTACAGCTACAGGATTGTCTACATCCCAATCTGTATTTGTAAGGCCTGTTACATGACCAGCATCACCGTCTACAGTTACAGGGTTTGCAGTACCTACGGTAATTTTATTGCCTAAACCAACAGTAAATTCTTTGCCCCCATTAGCATTTGTAGCTTCTGTTACAGTTATATTTGCATCTTTTGGTTTTACAGTGGATGCTTTAGCTGTACCACCGATAGCAGCTTGTAATTGGCTATAGTTAACTGCATCATTAGGGTCGCTACCATTAGCAACATTAGTGATCTTTTGATTATTCGCATTGAGACCTGATGGAGACACATACGTTTTACCGCCTACAGTCAAACCACCGTTATTGATAGTAGTGCCACCAGCTGTAACGCTGTCCAAGCCAGTCAATGTTTTAGCTAATTTCACATTCAATGTGCCATTGCCGTCGGATGCAACACCGATATTGCCATCGGACAATGCACCAGTAGCACCGCCTTTAACAATAACTGTATCACCTAATTGTCGATTACTTACAGTGCCTGTATCGCCAGCAAAATTCAAACCTTTATTAATTTTTGTATTAATAGTAGAGATGTCTTGCTTATTTTTAGCGATATCAGTTTTGTTATTTGCAATGTCGCCAGCATTTTTAGTGATATTTTGCTTGTTAGTATTGATATCACCAGCATTTTTATCGATTGCAGCTTTATTGGTATTAACTTTATCATTTACCTTTTTCAACTGATCTTCAGTAGCCGCTCGGCCAGATACAGCCACAGGATTATCTACATTCCAGTCTTTATTTTGAAGGCCGGTTACATGACCAGTAGTACCATCAATAGTTACAGGGTTTGCTGTGCCTACTTTAATGGTATTACCTAATGTCATATTAATAGTTGTATCACCATTAGCTTGTGTAATTGCAGCATTGATATTGCTGCCATCACCTTTGATAGTAACTTTAGAACCTAATAGATTATTTTTAGCACCACCTGTATTAGCATCAAAGTTAAGACCTTTATCAATAGTGTCTTTATTGAATTTAATGGCATCATGAATCGTGCCTTTACCTGTGTTACCGATATTACTCATCGACAAGTTACCCGTATCAGGGTCAAGCGCTGCATTGCCACCTAAAAGGCCTTTTGTAGTGCTTGCTAAATTACCTAAAGTATTAGCAACACCATATAATTGGCTACCGTTGATTGCATCTGTAGATTGTGCATTCACACGACCTGCAGCCACATTTGTGATAGTACGTTTTACCGTATCACTACCCACACTAAGTGTGGAATCAGCACTGCCACCGGCATAGTTTTTATACCATAAACCATTTACCAATTGATTTGGTGTGCTTACTACATTAGCAGTCTTGGAGTTAGCACCTAATGCAATAGATCTTTGTTGATTAGCATCAACTTGTGCATTATGACCAATAGCGATAGCATCCTCAGCCGCTACATTTGCACTAGTACTCATAGCAATAGAATGATCTGCAGTTGCTTTTGAAGTCTCACCAATAGCGATGGAAGAAGCACCACTAGCTACACTATCCCAACCCATAGCAGCAGCATTAGTAGCTTCAGCTTTAGAGTTCGCACCGATTGCGCGAGCACCCGCTGCCAATGCTTTTGCACCGTTACCGATGGCTACGCCCCAGTCGCCTCGAGATTGAGAACCGTTACCCATGGCGATAGCACCGCCTTTGGACGCCTTCGCATTATTACCGAAGGCCATGGAGGAACCGCCATAAGCACGAGCATTGGAACCGAAAGCCTGGTCATTATCAAGACCTATCAATTGATTATTTTCATCAAAACCGGCACGGGCATTATTCCCTAAGGCAAAACCATTCGTCGACTGCACGCGTGCTTCGTTACCGATAGCCACACCGTTGTTAGCGATTGTACGCGCATTACGGCCGATAGCCACCGCCTGTGCACCTTGACCGATAGTGCTCGTACCGATAGCAATTGTATTGATATCCTTTGTTGTCGCATCATGACCGATAGCGATACCACCGCTTTTATCCGTAATACCCGGCGTCGCCGTTGCAGGGTTAACACTTACTGTCGCACCATGACCGATAGCGATACCGTTCTGGCTTTCAGATTCGGACGGATCAGCTTTACCGACGGTAGCGCCTGTTCCCATAGCCACACTATAATCACCCCGAGCATTTGTGCTATCACCAATTGCGATACCACCGTCATTTTCAGCTTGTGCGCCGATACCATTTTTAATCGGTGCCCCCAAGACATCAGTCGGCATCATAACACCTGTCAACATAACGGCAACCGCTGTAACACCTACCATTTTAGAAAATACAACCGACAAAGAGGAACGTTTCGTCATGTTCTTTGCAGTTTCTGCTACAACAACATAGCAGCCCTTTGTGCGATTCCAAATCACTTTAAATACTCGATTCATTAATCTTTCTCCTATAAAACTTATAAAACTTACTAACTATCCTATATATTTAATGAAATAACAATGATGGATCGATGATGTATTGAGAATTCATCGACATTCTTGAATGTGTATATCTAAAATACCACATATTACAGGAAAAGTAAACTTTTTTTCATTTTATTTTCACAAAACTTTTGTGTTTAAGTTATTAATAATTTCGATAAAATTAAATATACTGAATATTCTGTATAAACACTGTATTTTTTTAACTATTATTCACCTACTTTCATAAACAATACTAAACTCTCCATAATTATGTCCCAATATCGCACCATATGTAACCAATTTATTTTCTCTTCATCATTCTGATTTATGATAGACTATATAATAAAATGATATCTTTTCATAAACGGATATCGTACAGTGTTTCTGCCATTTTGACTCAATGTACGTACACAATTACTACATACCTACTTAAGCCAATTAACTATTGCACAATCAATAAAGGTAGCATTTTATTATATAGTAAAAGGAATGACAGGTGAAATTCAAATCGCCTTCATTCCTTTTTTTATTCCAAGTCCCTCTAAAGGCGTATCGGCGGGCTTTATAGGCTTTATAGAAATAGAGCATATGTGTATAAAAACAATTTATACGATTACTCCATGTGTTTTTTAATTTTTATTGTTATACTGAAAGCAGAAAGGAGGAAGAAATCTATGTCAGAACTCAATATCTTACAACAAAATATAGATAAACCAAATACGGTTACCGAAGAAGATATCGTAGTTACACGAGATAATCAAACTTTCACAATCAAAGGTCGCTTTAATGGGGAAGAAGGCGTATTCACATATGATGCGGACGTTCAACCTAACGATCAGTTACAATTTCTGCATCACAACTTTACGGCCATCGTAAAAAAAATTACATATAAGGTGATTCAAGGTCAGCGAATCACATTGATTGCAAAATTATATGCATAAAAATATCGGGGTATTGTTAATACAAACAACACCCCGATATTTTTTATCGGTCATACAATTATAAGAAATACAATACAACACAACAACACTTAATTCTTATAATTGAATAATCTAAAATTATTGAATTGTTGGTGCATTAATCGCTTTGCGAAGATCCACTGTGTGAAGTTCGTCCATCGCAGGAGCTGCTTTTTCATCCACAGGTTTCACGCGATTATTACCGTCTTTCATAGCTTCGTTCAAGCTGAAGATTACCATTTCATTCATGTAGAAACGCAATTCATCATCATGTACATTGGCCGTATTGCGATCCAAGATGTCGATGATTTGTTGTGCGTAGTCCAATTTAGCGTCTTCAGATACAGTCGCATGTTCTGTGAAGAACTGTTTGTAATCGTTGTACAAACGGTCCAACGCTAAACGACCATAGCTATCATTTTTATAACGATGGCTCACGATGTACCAGCTGCGGCGAACGTTCATATAGTACAACACATTGTTACGGTAACGCTCTTGACCAGTCATAACGCGAGAATCGTCCATGATACGTTTGCCCTTTTGGTCCAATTGGAATTGTGTGAAAGCATTCACTACATCGCGAACTTCTTCGCTAGGTACAGCAACTGCAACTTCCGCTTCAATCACGTTTAATGGTTCAGCCGGTTGTTCTGGCATCATCAATCGATCTTGAGCCGCATCCGCTTGACCTACCGCGCATACACAAGCAAGTGCCAATACAGGCATAAATGTTTTGAATTTCATAAATCCTCCTAATGATGAGCCGCCTCCCAAAGGGCGGCTTTCATATTCCTTACATGATTCTTACATGACTAGAGTATACTAAATAACCCATTTAATCAAGTCAAATTTACTTTGTAAGCCCTGCTTGTTGCATCAACAATGCAATTTGAGCCTTCATTTGTTCATTATCTTCCTTCACAGAGGATAATTCATCAATACGTTGTTGCATACGTGCATTGTCAGCCTTCACAGAAGACAATTCGTTAAGGCTTTCTTGCATGCGTGCATTTTCAGCTTTCAATGCTGTTACTTCATCTTGCAACACATAAACAGAGCTGATAGGGCCACCTTTATAACGTTCTGGAATCGCTTTCTTCGCATCGGAGTTACCGAATTTGTGAGTTACACCAGCATTCACCATATTATGATGACCACCAACAGATACGCCCAAATGGAACATAGTATCTTCTGCAGAGTAATGTGCAACACCTAACGCCGCCGCAGTTTCACCTCTGTAATTACCAACACCAGCCATTACTTGAGTTGGCTCCAATGGATCGTATTGAATTGGTTTCAACGCAGCCATAGCCGCTGCATGTGCGCCTACACGTTGTGTTTCGCCCGCTACAGCATTGATTGCATTCGCCATCTTATCTGTTGCACCTTTTAATTGATTTACGTTAACCGCATCAGTGCCGTTTACACCAGCCGCAACATTGGTAATTGTATTACCACCGTTATTGAGACCATCTTTAGTAAGGCTTACTGCATTACCGCTAGCAGGTGTAATTGTTACACCGCCACCGTTCACAACTGTGGTGTTGCCCGCAGCGTCCTTAGTGGTTACTGTTTCAAGACCTTTCAAGTCTTTAGCCATACGAACCTTGAGGTTGCCAGTACCGTCGGATACAACACCTAAATTATCTTCTGTAGTCAACTTGCTAGCATCAGTAATACCGCCGATAACGTTTACTTGTTCATTAAGCTTTTTGTTAATCACGGCACCGCTATCGCCACCGTATTTCATACCATCGTCTTTAGTTGCCACTTGGTGGGTTTTACCATTTTCGTCTTGGTATTTAATACGCGTGATTTCGTTGCCTTCGATATCAGGGTCACCTTTTTCAACAGAAATATCAGCACTGCGACCGTCCTTACCATTAAGACCGATGTGACCTACACCGTCTTTACCGGACATGGATACAGCATCTTTACCATCTTTACCAGCGATACCTACCTTGCCGTCTGTGCCGTTCGCCGTATCTGGGCCTGTAATGGATACGCCATCTTGACCATCTTTACCAACTTTAATAGTCCCTTTATCGCCGTCGATTTCAACCTTGTCGCCAGCTTTGATTGTGCCTGCATTGCCATCGATAGCGATTTGTTTCTTCGGATCGGAGCCCAATGTTACTTGGTCTTTAAGACTTACTTCATAGTTTTTGGAACCATTCGGATTGTCGCTTGGCGTAACCTTAATATTATCGCCCGCTGTTACCGTCGTAGTCGCAGCAGCTGCAGCTTGATCCAATTGAGATTTATTGACTGCATCAGTTGGAGCTGTACCAGCAGCTACATTCGTAATCTTGTTACCACCATTATCCAAACCATCTTTAGTTAGACTCACAGGGTTACCGCTAGCAGGTGTAATTTTCATGCCGCCGCCATTTACAACTGTAGTGTTGCCTGCAGCATCTTTAGTTGTTACTGTCTCAAGACCTTTTAAGTCTTTTGCCATACGAACCTTGAGGTTATTGCTACCATCGGATACGACACCTAAATTATCTTCTGTAGTCAACTTGCTAACATCAGTAATGCCACCGATTACATTTACTTGTTCATTAAGCTTTTTATTGATCACGGCACCACTATCACCACCGTATTTCATACCATCGTCTTTAGTTGCCACTTGGTGTGTTTTACCATTTTTGTCTTGGTATTTAATACGCGTGATTTCGTTGCCTTCGATATCAGGGTCGCCTTTTTCAGCAGTAATATCCGCACTTTTACCGTCTTTACCGCTTAAACCAATGTGACCTACACCATCTTTACCGGACATGGATACAGCCTCTTTACCGTCTTTATCAGTAATGCCTACCTTGCCGTCTGTGCCGTTCGCCGCATCAGGACCTGTGATGGATACACCATCCTTATTATCACCTTTGCCAACTTTTACAGATTCAGCTTTAAGATTTTTGCTCATCTTCACGTCAATGGTTGTGTTACCTGTTGCTGCATCTTGTTTGATGAAAGTCTTGATATTTTCACCGCTATAATTGCTATCAGCATCTTTACCTTCGCCTTGTACGATTACTGTAGAACCTAATTTACTAGTTTGTACACCGCCTACATTGGCATCAAATTTAAGGCCTGTTGCCGTTTGATTTGCCAAAGCTTGTTTCAATTGGTCTTCTGTTGCAGCACGACCAGATACAACATTACCTGGATCCCAAGTCTTATTATCAAGACCTGTAATATAGTTGCCTGTATTACCAGGGTTCGCACCATCAGCTTGTTTACCCATTGTTACGTCGCCTGCTTTCACAGTGTCCGTAGCCGTAACAGATCTAACATTAAGATCTTTCTTTAATTTAAGAGCAATCTTAGTATCATCACCAGTTTGAGTAATTTCTGTAGTGATGTTGTCATCACCGTTTACAGTTACTTTAGAGCCTAATTTATTCGTTTTTTCATCGTCATTATCCGCGTTAAAACGAAGGCCTTTATTGATAAGATCTGTTTTAGTATTATCAATTTTATTATTTAAATCATTCTTAGTATTCGTAATTTGGTCACCAAGATCTTGCTTAACTTGATGTAATTGACCGCCGTTTACAGCATCTTTAGAGTTTGCTGCCACATCGCCGTTAGCAACATTCGTTACCTTTTGGTCATTTGCATTGATACCATTTGGAGATACATAATTCTTACCATCTACGGTCAAACCGCCGTTATTGATAGTAGTATCACCAGCTGTAACACTATCTAAACCAGTCAATGTCTTAGCCAATTTCACATTCAATGTGCCAGTACCATCGGATACAACACCGATATTGTTGTCAGACAATGTGCCTGTAGCACCGCCTTTAACGGCAACAGTATCACCCAATTTCTTATTGATTGTTGCACCGGAGTCACCATCAAAGTTCAAACCTTTTTCAATAGTTTTATTGATAGTAACGATATCACCAGCGTTCTTTGCGATATTTTGCGTATTATTAGCAATATTACCGGCATTTGTTGTGATATTTTGTTTGTTATCAGCGATAGCTTGTTTATTTTTGTCGATTTGATCCTTATTATTGTTAACTGTATCGTTAACCTTTTTCAACTGATCTTCTGTAGCTGCGCGACCAGGAACAGCCACAGGATTGTCTACACTCCAATCTGTATTTTGAAGGCCTGTTATATGTCCTGCATTACCATCTACAGTTACAGGATGTGCAGTACCAACATTGATTGTATTGCCTAATCCAACAATATATTCCTTACCACCTGCTGCATTTGTACCTTCTGTTACAGTTACATTTGCATCTTTTGCTTTCACAGTAGGCGCTTTATCGATAGAGTTAATCACATTTTGTAATTGACCATAGTTAACCGCATCATTAGAGTTAGTACCATCAGCTACATTAGTGATCTTTTGGTTGTTCGCATTGATACCGTTTGGAGATACATAGTTTTTACCATCTACGGTCAAACCGCCGTTATTGATAGTAGTGCCGCCAGCTGTAACGCTGTCCAAACCAGTCAATGTTTAGCCAATTTAATATTTAGCGTATCAGTGCCATTGGAAACGACACCGATATTGTTATCTGTCAATTTAGTTACATCAGTCACGCCGCCCACAACATTAGTTTGTTCGCCTAATTTACGCGTAAATTTATTATCTGCAGCTGCTGCAGCTTTTACATCGCCTGCATAGGATACGCCCTTTTCTACTTCCGTTTTAACTGCAAACAATTGACTACCATTGATAGCATCAGTGGAGGTAGCAGAAATACGACCAGCCGCTACATTAGTAACAGTCCGTTCCATGCCTGCCTTGCCTACACTTACTGTGGAAGCAGGGTTTGTACCTGCAAAGTTATGAGTTACCCCATTGATTGTGGCAGAAGGAGTAGCCACAGTTGCTGCTGTTTCAGAGCCATTACCGATAGCTACAGCATTGTCATTAGCTACTTTCGTATTATTACCAAGAGCTAAACCATTAGCCCCTGTTACAGTAGCACTGTTACCTAAAACCATGCCATTATCTGCGGAAATAGTGGAGTTACTACCTACTACATAGGAATTATCCGTTGTAATGGTATTCTTATAACCGAACGCACCAGCTGTATTACCTTTAACTGTACCAGCAGTAACCTTTTTAATTTTATCGCCATTAGACTCTGTAGTTTCAGTAACAGTAGCCGTCCCTACTGTATTTTCACTACCGATAGCGTATGCATTATTACCATACACCTTATTGCCTCTACCTAGAGCACCTGCAGCGGAACCAGATAGAGTGGCATTCGTCATATCAAAGCCTACTATATTCGCATCGCCGAGGGATGTGGATTTCTCACCATACGCACCGGCTTGGCTACCGATAGCAAGAGAGTTATTCCCCCAGCTACGAGCCATAGCACCAATAGCGGAACTAGCCACACCTTTTGACAAGGAGTTAGCACCGATAGCATTAGAACCCGTGCCTAAAGACTGTGTCATCATACCAATAGCAAGGCTTGCATTTCCGATAGAAGCAGTATTTACATAGTTCTTACTATCATTAAGCCCTGCTGTACCCAATCCACTTGGATATAATGCAGCCACTTCACGGTTAAAGTTTTTTTGCGTACCTGGCACCGATAAATCAGGAATAGCCTTATATAAATCAGGCTTTGCCTGATCGATATCATCACCGCCGATAGCGATAGAAGACTGACCAATAGATCTTACATCACCACCGATAGCCACAGATTGTGTGCCATATACCTTCGCTACGCTACCGATAGCTACAGATTGTGAAAACAGCTGTCCGTCACCATCAACAGTAGCATTCTTTCTAATTATATTAGCTTCCGCTGCAGCACCGATAACCACGTCACCACGAGAACCGTAAGAAGCGGCTTCTGCACCCATTACAACTGCACCGGATCCAGGTTGTTGATGATACTTGGAAATCGTGCTCTTCGCTTGACGACCTATTACAATATCGCCATTTTCCTTTGCCACAGACCCTTGACCGATAGCAATAGTACCCGCAGGATATGGAACCTTCACTCGTTGTTGACCTTCAGCCTTCGCACCATTACCGATGGCAATACCATTTTCACTTGTTGCTAATGTAGCCGCGTCATTACCTATCGCCACAGACTTAGCACCTGCGGATTTTGCATTATCGCCGACTGCCACGCTATTGCTACCAGTAGCAGCAGCGCCAGGGCCTTGTATTACATTTGCTTCTGCAATTCCCGATACTAAACAACCCGTAATAGCAAACGCGCATAAAGCCGCACGAAAAGTAATGCTCGTTCTTGCAGAATTCACACTAGCTTTACCGCCACCGCTCTTAACTAACTCAGATACTACAACGTAGCAATTTTTAGCTTTACTCCAAATTACATTATAAATTCGATTCATGTTATTCCTTTCTCACCGAACTACCGGACTTGCCGGTTACGCATTATGTTTATAGCCTCATATAAAAAAGTAAAATAAAAGAAGAAGTAATAGATATAAAAAATCATCTACACTTCTAACATAAAACAATAGTACTCAATACTATAGTTTAAGTACTATTACGTATATCTTTTCCTATAAGATACTCACTCTAGCGACTACTATATCAAAAATATTCAATATTGTAAACAACTTTTTCATGTTTCATTCATTTTTATAGTTTATTTAATAGATTTAAAAAATAAGATAGAAATTCTTCATCTTTTCTATATATTTGTGGAATTAAATTTACATATTCATATATGAGAGATTTAGTCTATGTATGACAAAAGCCGAGGCAGATTGTGCCTCGGCTTTCACCATTTATATAGTCTAAATTTTATTGAATTGTGGGCGCATTAATCGCCTTGCGAAGGTCTACTGTAGGAAGTTCGTCCATCGCAGGAGCCATTTTTTCGTCCACAGGTTTCACGCGATTATTACCGTCCTTCATGGCTTCGTTCAAGCTGAAGATTACCATTTCATTCATATAGAAACGCAATTCATCATCATGTACATTGGCCGTATTGCGATCCAAGATATCGATGATTTGTTGCGCATAGTCCAATTTAGCGTCTTCAGATACAGTCGCATTCTCTGTGAAGAACTGTTTGTAATCGTTGTACAAACGATCTAATGCCAAACGCCCATAGCTATCGTTTTTATAACGATGACTCACGATGTACCAACTACGACGAACGTTCATATAGTACAATACATTGTTACGGTAACGCTCTTGACCGGTCATAACGCGGGAATCATCCATGATACGTTTGCCCTTTTGGTCCAATTGGAATTGTGTGAAAGCGTTAACAACGTCACGAACTTCTTCGCTAGGCACGGAAAGTGCCACTTCTGTTTCAAGCACATTCAATGGTTCAGCTGGTTGTTCTGGCATCATCAATCGATCTTGAGCCGCATCCGCTTGGCCTACCGCGCACACACAAGCAAGAGCCAATACAGGCATAAATGTTTTGAATTTCATACTTCCTCCTTATGATGAGCCGCCCTAGAAGGGCGGCTTTCATATTCCTTACATAACAAGACTAAGAATTTTTTTATTTGGAAAGTCCTACTTGTTGCATCAACAATGCGATTTGAGCTTTCATTTCTTCATTATCGCGTTGTACTTGATCGTATTTAGCAGTTAACTCTAAGTCATGTTGTTTCATGCGTTCATTTTCAGCTTTTAACGCAGTCACTTCATCTTGCAATACATACGCAGAGCTGATAGGGCCTGCTTTATAGCGTGCTGGAATAGCTTTCTTAGCATCGGATGTACCAAATTTGTAGGATACACCCGCATTAATCATGTTGTCATGACCGCCAAGAGATACGCCCATATGGAACATTGTAGATTCATTAGTATAGTGTGCTACGCCTACAGCAGCAGCTGTACTGCCTTTGTAGTGGCCTACAGCAGCCAATACTTGCGTTGGTTCCAATGGATCATATTGTAAAGGTTTGAGGCCGGAAATAGCTGCACTAGTAGCACCTACATCAGCGATCTTACCATCCACACTACGCATAGCATTGCTCAATTGATTTACGTTAACCGCATCAGTGCCATCTACACCAGGGCCTACATTAGTAATTCTATTACCACCGTTATTGAGACCGTCTTTAGTAAGGCTTACAGCATTACCTTGAGCAGGTGTAATTGTCACGCCGCCACCGTTCATAACAGTCGTATTACCAGCAGCATCTGTAGTAGTTACGGACTCAAGACCTTTCAAGTCTTTCGCCAACTTGATGTTATAGCCATCACCAGCAGCGTTTTTCACAACACCAATATTGTTATCCGCTAAACGGTTCACATCCGCACCACCAGTAAGGTTCATAGTATCTCCCAATCCACGAACCACTTTACCGCTATCACCAGGTTGGTCACCTTGGAATACACGGCCTGTTCTTGCTTTGTTATTGAAGTCGTCATTAACAGCTTTCAATTGGTCTTCTGTTGCGGCACGACCAGGAACTGCTACAGGATTTTCAGGATCCCAAGTTTTGTTATCCAAACCTGTTACGAAGTTGCCTTCTTTACCGTCGGAAGTTTGTTTACCTACAACAACGTCGCCAGCTTTCACAGTATTTGCCGTTACGGAACCGTCATTGCCGTCAATCTTAACTTGATTACCGCCATTGCCAGCTGTAATCGTACCTGCAGAACCGTCGATGTTAACTTGTTTTGCTGGATCTTGACCAAGAGTGATCTTATCGTTCAAGGCCATTTTGATAGCGCCATTGTCCACGGAAGTTTTGATGTTGCCGTCACCTTTCAAGTCGATTGTCTCGCCAAGAGGTTTCTTCACGGATTGACCGTCTTCCGCTTTAAGTCCAAAGCCTGTGGATTTGATGTCTTCAATAGCTGTATGCAATTGACCGCCGTTTACAGCGTCCTTGCTACCAGCGCCAATAGTACCATCAGCCACATTAGTGATCTTCTTATCAGCCGCATCGATACCGTCTTTTGTTACCTTAGGACCATTTTCGATAGTCAAACCGTCTTTATTAACAGTAACTGCTTTGTTACCACCATCATTGATTTGCAATCCATCTTTAGTCAACTTGGTCGCTTCATTAGCGCCATCCTTGATAGTAACACCGTTTGTATCCATCTTAGTGTTGCCTGTAGTTACAGTCTTAGCAGTTACAGTATCTACAGTGATGTCTTTTTTCAATTCTACCTTAACAGCACCGTCGTCTACGGATGTTTTGATATTTTTGTCATCACCTTTAACCTTAACAGTTTCACCAAGAGCTTTCTTCACGGATTGACCGTCTTCTGCTTCAAGGCCAAAGCCTTTAGTTTTAAGGCTTTCAACAGCATCATGCAATTGACCGCCGTTAACAGCGTCTTTGCTATCTTTGGCAACCGTACCGTCTTGAACGTTTGTAACCTTCTTGCCTGCTGCATCGATGCCGTCCTTCGTCATAGATGGACCATCAGTAATCTTCACGCCGTCTTTTGTAACAGCTGTCAACGGATTACCAGCTGCATCATTGATAGTCATGCCTGCGCCGTTTACAACGGTTTTACCGTTTGCACCGTTAGCTCCGTTGTTGAAAGTAATGGAGTTCAAGTCTTTAAGGTCTTTTGCCAAACGAACATTGAGGATATTATTTTTGCTGATAACGCCAATATTGTTTTCAGTCAAATCAGCTTCGTTTGTTACGCCGCCCTTAAT
Source organism: Veillonella parvula (assembly GCF_902810435.1). Lineage (GTDB taxonomy): Bacteria > Bacillota > Negativicutes > Veillonellales > Veillonellaceae > Veillonella. Next base: position 54,699 of record NZ_LR778174.1, on the reverse strand, counting down.
GTCCAATTGTTCATTAAGTTTTTTCTTAATCACATTACCGGAGTCACCACCGTATGCCATACCATCATCCTTGGTTGCCACTTGATGTGTCTTACCATTTTCATCAGTGTATTTAATACGAGTGATTTCGTTACCGTTGAGGTCCGGATCACCTTTTTCAACAGAAATATCAGCGCTACGGCCGTCTTTACCGTTGAGTCCGATGTGACCTACGCCGTCTTTACCAGAAATAGATACAGCTTCTTTGCCATCCTTACCAGTAACAGCTACCTTGCCGTCTGTACCGTTGTCAGGACCTGTAATGGACACGCCATCCTTACCATCTTTGCCAACCTTCACGGATTCAGCTTTAAGGTTTTTATTCATCTTCACATTGATAGTTGTATCACCAGATGCTGGATCTTGTGTGATGAAAGTTTTAAGGTTTTCACCGCTGTAATCATCGTCAGCTGCAGTGCCTTCACCTTTAATAGTCACTTTGGAGCCAAGCTTGTTAGTTTTTTCGCCGCCTTGGTTAGCATCGAATTTCAAACCTTTATTAGTCAATGCATCCGCACTATCTTTGATTTTGTCATTCAAGTAGTCCACATTAACCGCTTCGCTGCCATCGTTGCCTGTAGCATATGCCACATTCGTTACGTGAGTGCCACCTTGTTTGTTGTTATATGCAGGACCTTCGTAAGTTACCTTGGATTTATCAAGGTTACCTGTAGGATCCAAATCATACTTAACAGCGCGGTCATCCAATTTATCAAGTTTGGATTTAGAAGCAATGTCTTTGATTGTAACGGTTTCTGTTTTATCTGGATGATTCTTATCCTGTACAGTCAAGGCTACATCGCCATTCGCATCCACGGTATAGTCACCATTAGAGCCTGCCGCTTGATTTTTAATCAAACGATAATCAGTGGAGTTAGCACTTTGAGCATCCAACGCTTTTTTCAATTGATCTTCTGTTGCCGCACGACCGGATACAATCTTATCTGCATCCCAATCTTTATTATCAAGACCTGTTACATAATTGCCTGTTTCGCTGTCGCCAGCTGCGTTGTTAACAGTTTGACCACCCATAGTAGCGTCGCCTGCTTTCACAGTCTTAGCCGCCGTTACAGAATCAAGATTTTTAAGGTCTTTCGCCAATTGAAGTTCTAATTTGTCAGTGCCATCAGCTTTTACGTTGATGTTGCCGGATGCGCTCTTGAATGTAGTAGACTCAGCTTCAGTTACACCTTCACCTTGTACTTTCACCAAGGAGTTCAATTTTTGTTTATTCACGGTACCAGTGTTGTTACCAGTGAATTGTAAACCGTCTTCCATAGTCGCAACTTGGTGCTCACCGTTGCCGTCAGTGTATACGATACGAGTAAGACCGTTTGTACCGTCTACACCTTTTTCGCCTTTAACACCGGTAGCAGGATCATTGTAACCAGGTTTTACGGATAAGTCGATACCATTAGTACCGTTCACGCCGTTCGTTCCAGCAGGGCCAGTTAAGCCAATGTGGCCTACGCCGTCCTTACCGGAAATAGAAACTGCTTCTTTACCGTTTTTATCAGTAACAGCTACCTTGCCATCTGTGCCATTCGCTGTGTCAGGACCAGTAATGGATACGCCGTCCTTACCATTTTTGCCAACCTTCACAGATTCAGCTTTAAGGTTTTTATTCATCTTCACGTCGATAGTCGTATTGCCTGTCACCGCATCTTGTTTGATGAAAGTTTTGAGGTTTTCACCACTGTAATCAGCGTCAGCTGCAGTGCCTTCACCTTGAATAGTCACTGTAGATCCTAATTTATTAGTTTTTACGCCGCCTACATTGGCATCGAATTTGAGACCTGTGTTAATCAAGTCATTCTTGGTATTAGTAATTTGATCGCCAAGGTCTTGTTTTACTTGATGTAATTGACCGCCGTTTACAGCATCTTTAGAACCAGCCGCTACGTTACCATCTTTCAAGTTAGTAATTTTTGTACCGTTAGGACCTTCCAATGTTACTGTGTCATGGCCTGTGTTACCGTCATATTTTACGGAACGATCTTTTACATTATCTAGTTCAGTTTTGGACGCAATATCCTTAATCGTTACAGTTTTAACGTCTTTAGATTTTTCGTCTTTTACTTTCAAATCTACTTGATTGTTTTCAACCTTATAGGAACCGTCTGCCGCGTTGTTCGGATTAGCAATTAAGCGGTAATCTGTAGCACTTGCATTAGCTTTATTAATAGCATCGCTAACCGTTTTCAACTGTTCTTCAGTAGCCGCACGGTTTGGTACATATACAGGATCTGCAATATTCCAAGATGTATTATCTAAACCTGTTACAAAGTTACCAGTTTGGTTAGCACCTTTGTTATCTGCTACCGTATGATTACCTACAGTGGCAGTACCTGCTTTCACAGTGTCGGATGCCGTTACAGATTGCAAGCCTGTCAAGTTTTTCGCCAATTGCAATTGTAATTTTGCATTGCCATCAGCACCAACAGCCACAGAAGTAACACCGATATTATTGCCTGTAGCAAGATCAGAAGCGCTTGTTACGCCACCTGTGATGTCCACTTGTTTGTTAAGTTTAACATTAGATGTAGCACCCATGTCGCCTTTGAATTTAAGACCGTCGTTCAAAGTTGCCACTTCTTCGTTCGTGCCGTCAGGTTTTTGGTACATAATACGAGTTGTAGTCGCGCCAGGAGCACCATCTACACCGGGTTGACCGTCACGAGTAACGGAAATGTTAGTTGTTACACCGTCTTTACCGTTGATGCCGATTTTACCGTCTTTACCATTTGCACCAGTTGCAGTAATTGTTTCTACATTGAGGTCTTTTCCGAGTTTCACATTAATTGTGCTGTCACCGTTAGCGTCTTGAGAGATTTCCGTAATGATATTGGAGTTATCACCTTTAACTGCTACTTTGGAGCCCAATTTATTTGTTTTTTCACCGCCATTATTAGCGTCGAATTTAAGACCCTTATCAATAAGATCTTGTTTAGTTGTATCAATCTTATTGTTTAAATCATTTTTAGTATTTGTGATTTGGTCACCAAGATCCTGCTTAACTTGATGTAATTGACCGCCGTTTACAGCATCTTTAGAGCCAGCCGCTACGTTACCATCTTTCAAGTTGGTAATTTTTGTACCATTAGCACCTTCTAATGTTACTGTGTCATGACCTGTATTACCATCGTATTTCACAGAACGATCTTTTACTTTATCAAGTTCAGTTTTAGACGCGATATCCTTAATTGTCACAGTATTAACTGTACCGGATTTATCGTCCTTCACTTGTAGATCAACTTTATTATTATCAACTTTATAAGAGCCATCTGCCGCATTGTTCGGATTAGCGATTAAACGATAGTCCGTAGCACTTGAGTTAGCCGCTTTCACAGCATCGCTGACAATTTTAAGTTGATCTTCTGTTGCCGCACGTCCGGACACGAAGGCAGGATCAGTTAATGTCCAATTTTTATTGTCCAAACCGGATACAAAGTTACCATTTTGAGTAGCTGACTTATTGTCTGTTACAGCTTGGTTACCCATAGTAGCAGTACCAGCTTTTACAGTTTTTGTAGCAGTTACTGTATTAACATTGATGTCTTGACCCAATGCAACCTTAATTGTTGTATCGTCGCCAGTTTGTGTAATTGTAGTGTCGATGTTAGTACCATCACCAGCTACTGTTACCTTGGAGCCTAATTTATTTGTTTTTTCGCCGCCATTATCAGCATCGAATTTCAAGCCTTTATTGATAAGCTCCGTTTTTGTATCATCAAGTTCTGTTTTAGATGCAATATCCTTGATAGTTACAGTTTTCTTATTCGCAGGGTTTTTAGCATCTTGTACAGTTAAGTCAACTTTATTGCCAGATACAGTGTATGCTTTATCAGCAGCACTGCTATTTTCAACTAATTGATAGTCAGGAGCATCTACGTCAACTTTATATGTTTTATATGTACCGTCAGTACCTTCTGTAATCGTTGTATTTTTACCAGCTACAACTTTTACGGCTTTTTGTGCTTCATCACGAATAACGGATTTACCGCCGTCTGTAATATTGGACAAGTCTTTATTTGCCGCATTGTCGATTTTATTCTTAGTAGCATCAGTCAACGCTACATCGATTGTTTGGTTGTTAACAGATGTCGTAACATAAGAACCATCGCCTTTTACAGTCAATGTTTGGTTATCCAATAAAACGTCATTTTTGCCAGTGTTACCAGCTACTTTCAAATTAACATTGCGCAATTGTGCCACGTTAACAGCGTCAGTATCAGCTGTACCTGCAGCCACATTAGTGATTTGACGAGTTTTTGTACCGCCGTCACCTACGGACACCGCACCCATAGTGGAAGTCAACGCAGCGCCTGTCAATCCGCTATAGCCGTTTGTACGGCTGTCTGCAGTTTTCACATTATAGCCTGCTGTACCTGCTGCAACGGAAGCAACGGAGTTTGCACCCAATGCAACGCCATCATCTACACTGGATTTAGCTTTATAACCGATAGCCGTACTGTTCGTATTAGCTGCAGTCGCATCAGCACCGACAGCTGTCGCGAAATTACCTGCTGCGGAAGTACGTACACCAGCTGCTGTCGCATTATTGCCTGTAGCACCTGTGTTATCGTAGTTCGCATCGGCAGATGTGCCTTTAGCACTGAAGAAATTCGTTTGCGCCGCTTCAACAGCTTCTTTTACCGTATGATACGTGCTGTTCTTGATATTGAAATCAGGCGCTTTATATGTAGAACCATTCGCTTCATAGCCCGTATATGTAGGACCTGCGATGGATTTTGCCAAGTTACTGTTTACAAATTTTAATTGTTTTACATTTGTTGCGTCAGTATCGTTTTCACCACCTGCTACGTTGATGATACGGCGTTCAGAACCTACGTTACCTACCGCAACAACACCGTTTGCAACATTGTTGTTTTGTTGATTAGTGAAAGCAGAGTATCCATTAACCAAGGCACCTCTTACTTCCGTACCAGTACCCAATGCCAAGGAATTATTGGATTCTGCAACAGCATTTGTACCGATAGCCATGGAGTTAGTACCTGTAACAGTAGCACCAAGACCGATAGCTGTCGTATTAGTATTGTTTGCTTTCGCTTCTTTACCGATTGCAATGGCACCATCTTTAGATGCATTAGCCGCACCGCCAAGTGCAAGCGCATCAGCACCCAAGGATTTTGCATTACCACCTAATGCGATAGAGTTGGATAATTTGGCTTGGGAAGAACTACCCATAGCGATAGCATCAGCACCAGCAGCATTAGAGCTACTACCCATGGCAAAGCTGCTTACACCACTTGCATTTGCACTTTTACCCATCGCTACCGCATTTTGTGCGGATGATTGCGCCGTATTACCGATAGCAAAGGCATTCTCTGCACTAGCATTAGCACTATAACCCATAGCTACCGCATTAGCGCCACCAGTACTGGATGAAGAACCGAATGCCATAGAATCATCTGCACCAACTGCAGTACGAGCTTTTGTACCGAAAGCAAGAGAACGAGCCCCTTCTGTTACGGTATTACCATCGCCATTATATTTAGCACTTGGAGTACCATGTTGTTGACCAGGTAATTTTATAGTTTCTGCCGCACCGATTGCAATGGATTGATCCGCTTTTGCTGTAGCGGAGTAACCCATGGCAAAACTACCATTACCCTTTGCCCAGGATGCAGTACCCAATGCTGTGGAGAACTCACCTTCTGCAGCGGATTGACGCATCATAGCCAAAGAGTTAAATCCGCTCGCCTTTGTAGCTGTACCAAGAGCCATAGCAGATGGTGATAAAGCCTGAGCATAATGACCTAAAGCAAAAGCAATACCACCTGTGGCCTGAGCATAGTTACCGATAGCTAAACCGGAATAATAAGTTGGATTACCAGTTTCCTGAATATTTGTATTTTTACCGATAGCAATGCCGGCAAAACTATTTTCTGTATAGTTACCTCTATCTGTACCATTGTACAAATGACTATTATCAAATGGTGTCAGGTTCCCAGGGTTTTGATAATTATATAAATAACTACCTTCACTATAAACTACATTACCAGTAGCATAACCAGCGCCATTTACATCATTAATCGTCATAGCAGTATATGTAGCAGCATTAACTGTAGTAATATTACCACCCATTAATAATGCAGCCACCGCCATAATCGCACTCATACGAGCCCAGGTTGTACCGCTTTGTACGGATTTCACCTTACCGCCACCTGTTTTTACAATTTCAGATACTACAACGTAGCATTTTTTTGTTTTACTCCAAATAACATTATAAATTCGATTCATAATTATCCTTTCTTACCGAAAACTCAGTAAAACACACCACTTGTGTTGCATAATATTGCAAAGATAATAAAAAGAAGAAGTATAACGATTAATTATCATCTACACTTCTTACACCAAATATTAGTATTCCAAATTACGATCTGAATACTATAATTATTCATGATTCTTCATCATATACTCACCCACGGCAATACAATATCAAAAAATTTCTATCTTGTAAACAACTTTTTCATCTTTTCTTCACTTTTATCGTTTATTTATTTCTAATTTAATACTTTTTAATTTTAGGAAATAGAATCTTCATCTTTCCTATCATTTATTACGATAAATCCACATATCGGAATATAACGATTATTGTAAATACTTAATCAATTTCATATTTTTAGACTCTTCAGTTTAGTACTTTCATAGATAAGATAATTTTATATACAGAAAAATTATCATCTACACGTACACGACAAAAGCCGAGGCCCTAAAGAGCCTCGGCATTCACAATATAAACCATATATAAAAGTATTCTATTTTTTATTGACCCTTACACGTTCAATAGTTGGTTGCCCTTCATGATTCTTGGCAATGGTATCCACACGGAATAACGCCATTTCAGGACCAAATTCAGATACGAGACGATTATCGACGACAACACCATTTTGAATAGCACGGTACACAATTTGAGCAAATTCATAACGGGTCATCATACGATCCCCTCCGAATGTACCATCAGGATATCCTTCTACAAGACCACGTCGAGATAGATCACTAACTGCCGCATATGCCCAGTGATTATTCGGCACATCAGGGAATAATGTGCTGCGGTCTGCTTTCATATTAGTCCCGGCCAATCCATTCAAAAGAGCCGTCAACTTTTGAATCTGTGCATTTTGTACCGCTACAGTTTTCTTAAGTTCCAAAACTTCCTTACTGATGGCTACACGAGAACGAGATACATTACTGTGAGCACCTACTTTCACAGACATACCAGCATTCACAACAGTTTCGCCATTACCAACAGTAGATCCTACACTAAATTGCAAGTCCTCATTCGGTCTGTAGAAAGCCCCCAATGCAGCGGCGTTGCCATCATGGTAGTGTCCATAACCAGCAGCAAAGTCCCATTTTGCATCAGGATCGAAATCCAATGGATGCAAAGCGGCAAGTGCGGCCGCTCCGGCCACAGATTTGTTAACCTTTTTATCGAGACGAGCTACATTCCGCCCCATATTGGTTACATCCTGCTTGATATTAGTAATATCTCCCTGAATATTGGTTACATTCTGTTTAATGTTGGTCACATCACCTTGTATATTGTTAATATTTGTTGTGTTATTTGTAATCTGGTTTGTTATATCGTCAGATAGGCTTACCTTATAATCTTTGGTCGTTCCGTTCGTCGTAGTTGTCACATTAATATGCTTACCTGCACTGACGGTAGTAGAACCGGTTGCATTCACTTGATTTTGCAACTTTTTGAGCTGTGCCACATTCACCGCATCCGTATCCTTTGTGCCGGCTGCTACGGATGTAATCTGACGCGTAATGATGTAATCTGACGCGTAATATTGTTATTTACATCACCGACAGATACGGCCGATTTAGTCGCCTTCCACGTAGAATCTGTATTCGTAGACTGTGCTTTTGTGCTCGGATCATACCCAACGGACCCAGCCGCTACAGTAGACTTCGATTCACTACCCAATGCAACGCCACCCTCTACGGTTACATTCGTATTATGTCCGACAGCAACCGCATTATTAACAGATGTCGTAGTCTTGCTATCCGTGGAACCGATGAGAACCGCATGATTCGCATCTTTCACCTCACGATTATCCCCCATTACAAGACTGTTCTTAGAATTAGTCACCGTATTTTCAGACCCTATTACGGTCGTATTGGACACCTTATCCGCTGTATTGTGAAAGCCCGTCAACATGGTATTCGTACTTTCTTTGCCTTGAGAGCCAGTCAATGTGTTATTTACACCCATAAGTGCAGAGCGAAGTGTATAATCCGCCTTATTACCGCTACCAAATGCCATAGTAGAACCGCCACCATTAGAATTTTTGACAGCGGAACGTAATTTCTCAGATAATTCCTTAGCGGAATTACCGCCCGAACTTGGCGCTGAAATACTGGTTACAGAATTCGTTATTTCATTCCCAGCACCAAATACGAGAGACCCATTGGAGTTAAAGGTTCGATTGGCAGTACCTACAATACTGTTCGCAACACCCGAATAATAGCTACCCGTTTTCGATTCAATGCTATTCAATGTACCATTAATGGTGGCACCAAAATTCTTTGTATAATTTGCAAATCGTCCACCATTATAATCACTGGAGATAATATTATATACACCTGTACTTGTAGTGAAAGCCCCATTACTAAAGCTATTAGCACCAATTGTTGTAGCATATACATTTAATGCATCTTTTCTTGTGGATGCACTATCCACAGTAGTATCCCCAAGGTCCCCTTTATAATTATGAGACCCAATCATGGTACTACCGGTACGAGCAAATGTATTATCACCGATAGCGACACTACCTACCACCTTTGTAGGATCCGCAGGAATTCTGGCAGGAGAAAGCAGCCCCCCGCTATAGGTCGTTTGCCCTAACGCAAAACTAGCCTCTCCACCACCGGCCATATTTTCAACCTTTGCATTTTTACCGATAGCTATACTACCGCCCTGGCTAGCATAGTTATTAATACCTGCTCCATTGCCGATAGCTACATCACCTGTAGCCGTACTAGCACCGTTCGAGTAAGAAATGCCGGCACCTTTACCAATGGCTACGTTTTCCGCCTTCGGTGCACTACTGCCCGTACCGATAGCTACACCATTACCGCTGCCCGGTGCCACATCCACCGCTCCGGCCACATATAGGCTCGATAACAACACACCATTAATCAACACAGATAATATAAGTTTACGCTTGCTCATTTTATCCTCTCCATTCCCTAATGAATTCCACGTGTAACTTATTCTTCATTATATTTTCATGAATATTGTGCCACTCTTTTTCTATTTTGTAAACAAAATAAATTTTTATGAATTGATGTATAAAAAAGGAACTGTCTTTTCATACCAAATGACAATTATCTGATACTATAAAACAGCTCCTTATGTTGCTTTTATCTAAAAAATAAATATAGATTCTTATGCTACTTTTATCAAAATAATAAATATATATATATATCAATCTATCAATCAACGTGCACCGTATGTTGACGACGCACATTTTCCAACATATTAGCACGAACCGATGTTTTTGTATCCGATCGATGGTTACCACCAAACCAAGCCGTATCGACACCGGCTAGACGGAACATAACCTTACCGTAAGGGCTACCGTGCTTATGCTCCGGTTTATTATAGCCCATATCAACAGAAATCCTCGGTGTGAGCTGCAACTCGGTACCGATTCGCAAACCATGCTTATCCGCACTGTGCCGCAACTGCCAACGATAGGCCTCCATATACACGCGCGCCCAACGGGCATTCTTGAAGCTAGTCCCGTACTCCGCAGTATATCCGTTAGACACATTTTCCATGCGTGTCGCACCATCAAGGGAACGCTCACCAGACACACCGCGATACCAGTTCATGCGAAACGCACCAATCCCCGACACGTACTCCAGCCCGACACTCATGCGACCGTGATTGCCTCTGAACCGATGGTCATAAAACAGATTGCCACCGTAATAGTGTTCATCGTTCACTGCAATTCGGCGATAACCGATGCCTACATTCGCCGTCGTTCCTGTATCCGCTGCATTCGCCAACCGCTCCTGTGTAAACCACACATGACGAGATGTCTCATCATAATGACCTAACGGCTGCAATGTTTCCACACCGTACAAGGGCTTCCAGTTTTTCTGAAAGCGCAATGACAAGACGGTTCGCTGCATCCACGGTTTCGCCTTCGATCCGTGCATTGCGGAATGAACACCAGTCATGACCACCGCCTGCAACGCAGAGTTGACCGCATCCGTATCGGAATAACGAGTCGTCTTTTTATCTGTGGAGTCTGGCATCTCCAATCCGCCCTGACCGATGACATGATCTGGAGTATGAGATGAATTAACATGGAATGTATCTAAGTCGTCAGATAATACGGTCTTACTTTCACTATGAACTTGTTTTACCGTAGTCCCCTGCATAGGCTGCTCTGCTTTATTTACCTGCTCCCCCGATACGGGCATAACGAACATGCAAAGGGCACTCATCAACACGATTATATATTTCATTACACACTCTTACGTACAAACACACTTCTCATTACTTAATACCGTACATACTTAATTATGTACATAATACTTAATTACACACGATTACATATACCGATGACTCATGATTTCATCATGAACAACACATGAAATTATTTCTATTTTATATAAATATATAGAGAATTGTCAATGCATATAGATTGCAATTGATAGAATAAATAAATATTTAAACTTTATAATTATGTGTCAAAGATTTCTTATCAACTATAAATACCTATAGAATATATTGTATATTTATTGAAATTATGTGAATATTCTATTTACAATATACCTTTTTGGTATTATAGTAGCCATGTAAGTCTTTTTATGAAAGTTTTGTGAAAGTTTGTTTGTACACAAAGGAGTGTATACGATGAGTAAGAAACGTTTTGTATTAGCAAGTGTTGTAATGGTAGCTTTATCCGCCTCAGTTTATGCGGCGCCGGTTAATATCGTTGATAACAATGGTAACATCGGCAAGGAAGGTCAAACTTTCACCGCAGGAACAGGCGGCAACATCACCCTCGGTGAGAATGCCGGTGCGGCGAACGGAAAAGGAAAGGGGCCCAATGCCCAAGGCAATAACATAGCCTTAGGTTCAGCTGCTGGGGCCGGCTCATCAGGCGGTGGCAATATCAACCTTGGGGCGAAGTCATTTCGAGACAGTACTGGCGATTTTAACATAACCGTCGGTTTCGCCGCAGGTAATGCAAGCCAGTTGACGAACTCCATTGTCATGGGGACTCAATCAGGGGAAAAATCCGCAGGTGATAAAAACGTGTGGATTGGGAACTTCCAGGGTGCTAACAGTAAAGCCAGCAATTCTGTAGCCATCGGGTCAAATTCGACAGTAAATGGTCAGTTCAACCTTGCCGTAGGGCATTATGTGAATGTAAATGCCGCGAAAGGTTTGGCCGTAGGCTCTTATAACACACTATCTGAAAAAGCGACTGCATCTGGCGTATTCGGTCAAGGCCAATACGGTAAAACAGCTATTGATGCGGCCAATTCTTACAGTATAGGTAATTACAACCATATTTCTGGAGAAAACACCTTTGTTCTCGGCAATAATGTGACTACCTCTCTAAAAAACGGAGTTGTCCTTGGCAATGATTCCGCTGACGGCGATGTAGTCGGTACAGCAAGTCATACCTTTGAAAATGGTACTACCGTCAACTATGCCGGCACTGCCCCTGTATCAACAGTATCCGTAGGGGCTAAGGGCAAGGAACGGACGATCACCAATCTCGCAGCAGGTCGCGTGAGTGCTACCTCTACAGATGCGGTCAACGGATCCCAACTCTACGGCGTTCATCAAATGATTGATACCCTTGGTAAAAGTACAAGTCAACAGCTTAATAATTCTATTAGCACTATTGAAAAATCTGTACAACATGTATCTCAAGAGGTACAACGTGTTGAATCGGAATCCAATAAAGGTGATGCTCGTGCCGCTGCATTAGCTGCATTACATCCATTACCATATGATCCGGATAATCGCGTTCAATACATGGCGGGCTACGGTCATTATAAAAATGCAAATGCAGTAGCTCTAGGTGTAGGCTATTATCACAAAGATAATCTTTTACTCACCACAGGGTTTACGATGAACAATCACGTTATGGCCAATGTAGGCATCACCTATAGACCAGGAAAATCTTTATCTACTGCTATGTCCCCTGCCTCTTATAACGCACTAGAACAACGCGTACAAGCATTAGAAGCTCAAAATAAAGATCTACAAGAAACAGTAAAACGCTTAGTAGACAAACTTGAAAAATAATAAGATCCCTTTATGGTAGTCCTATGACTACTTTCACAAAAACACACTAAAACCAAAAAGCTGTACACACATAATCGATTTTTGAACCGCCTTTGATGTTACATTCGTTTTGACATCAAAGCCGTTCAGTCTAATCTATGTATGTACAGCTTTTATCATTATTTATATGTAGTTATTATAATAATGTATTTCATCTCAATTTGACGATATATATTTTTATCCCTATAATATAAGTAGATAGCCAGACGAGTGGTTCCGTTAGGCTCATCTCAGAACTATAAATAATTGATGAAATGGCCTTTCAGTTATCCAGTTACTGGTAACGAAGGGCTATTTGTCTTTTCCAAGACAAATAAGAGCCACAAGTGCTCCAAAGGCAATAACTACAGTTATTACCTCTAGAATTAGCATGATTAACTCATAATCACTCATAGACACCCCTCCCTTCATTAACGAAGAGAGGCCCAACCTCGTTGGCTATCCTAATCCTATTATAAGTCGAACTAATGCTCGATACAATAAGAAACGTTTTAAAGAAATATATGAATGAATCAATAGACGACTTTACCTGTCATGCAATTATCGATGTACTAAAATCGCTCCTATCTATTAATAATTCGCTTAAAATTTATGTGTAAATCCTGCATTTACAGACCAACCGGCCTTATAATCACCAGATAGACCTGTACTAATATCAGCAAAGATGCTGTTATTTGCATTAAAACCGTAGCGACCTCCAAAGGCTAAATCTGTCCAAGTGCCTTTAATGTCCTCGGAAGTGTATTTAGTAGTAGCACCACTAGTATATGTAGTTTTTACTGTACCAGAGAATGCATGGTTAACACCAAGACGAGTATATAGATTACCTGCGCCGAAATGTTTACCGATTTCAAGGCCAAGACCGCCTACTGTACTGCTCACACCAGACTGATCTACTTTCATACTGCCAGCATTGAAGCTATCACCACCAAAGTGAGTATAGCTCAATTGTGCTTGTGGCTCGATATATGTACCATTAGAAAGTTTCACGGTTTTACCATAGCGTGCACCAATTGTATACGCATTAGCTTTAGTCTCACCAGAAAATTTTTCACCAATCTCATTACGAACAGTGAAATCGTTAGATGCACGACCTACTTGGGACTCAATATGGATATATTGGTTGTTACCAAGATTTTTCAAACCATACGCACCAACAGCAAAGGCTTTTTCCTTACCAGAGCCGTTGAAAACGTAATCATCGTTACCACGAAGATAAGAAACTTGACCACCTACGGTCCAACCGCTACCAGTTTTAGCATCGTAACCACCTTGGATACGCGTGTATGTTGTATCTGTATCGATTCCGCTTCCATTAAAGTTGTATTTACCTCCACCAACGCGAGCCCAAATACCTGTTGGTTCACCTTGTTGTAATACGCGTGAACGATACATATTATCTGTCAACGTTCTCCAACCATTAATATTACTCATGATGGCGGAACGAGTACCACGCATATGTGGCGTATCAAAGGCACCCATATTGACATTCATCTGAGGATTCTGCTCAAGAGCTGGTACTTGTTTTTCCTCAGTTTTTGGAGTCGGTTGCGGTGTTGGTTTCACTTCCGGCTTAGGTGTTGGAACCGGAGCCGGTTTTACCTCAGGCTTCGGAGTCGGTTGCGGTGCTGGTTTCACTTCCGGCTTAGGTGTTGGAACCGGAGCCGGTTTTACCTCAGGCTTCGGAGTTGGTTGCGGTGTTGGTTTCACTTCCGGCTTAGGCGTTGGAACTGGAGCCGGTTTTACCTCAGGCTTCGGAGTCGGTTGCGGTGCTGGCTTTACCTCAGGCTTAGGCGTTGGTACCGGAGCCGGTTTCACCTCAGGCTTCGGAGTCGGTTGCACCTTACCATACTCATATTTACCCTGACCATTTTTATCGGCCTGCCACGTAACAGCACCTTCCTTAGCATAACCTTCGGTTAATACTTTAAAACGCGCAGATTCAGCACCTTCAGAAGCAATAGCAACCGTGCCTTGAAGATTTCTTTCACCATTTACATAATTATGGTAGTACACCTTATGCGCCAAATTATCCAAAACTTTATTTACATTGTCCTCAGTAGACAAGTCTAAGCCCTTACGACTCGTGTACATATGAGCACCGGAATTAGGTGCCGCACTTGTAATATGAACATCACCACCCCAGAATGATTCTGGAGTCAATCCATTTACAATATTTTCACGCTCTTTATAACTTGGATCCTCTTTATCATCATACTCACCATTTGGATCATACACAAAATTTACATGGCCTTCTAATTTATCAATGTGAATTTCATTATGCTCACTTTGAGTTACTATGGATTCAAAATTACGATTTTTTGAACCGACCAAACGATGTACACGGCTTGGAGTTGTCATTGTGCTATAACTAGTACCATTCAAACCGCCTTGATACATATGGTCCCAATAACCACGATCACCAAGAAATACATTGATATGGTTTGGCTGTTTTGCATTCTTATCTGCTAAGTTGAGAGCAAAGCCAGTCCATAGTACTTCATCACTATCTACACCGATATTAATTTCAGATGGATGTGTATTGCTACCATCGATACGTACATCGCCTTCAATGGACATATCATGGCCAGTAAAATTACCCTTATTACCATCTACGCCGAGATTTACAGTACCGCCTTTAGTAATAACAAGTGGATTACTGTCACGACCAACTTGAAGATCGCCATTTTTAATATTCACAGTACTTCCATTTTGACTAGTAATGATAGTCTTTCGTCCATCCATTAGTCTACCAGATACATAATCTGCATTAATAGTACTCTTATTATCTGCATCAATTCCAAACAGTGTCCCTTGTACCTTTCCCAAGTTTAAAGTTTCACCTTTAACAGCACTAACAACAGGATATTCTGCCATTACATACGGCACTACAGAGCTAGCAATCGTCAGGGCAATCGCTAAGGATAAATTCGCTTTACACATGCGTTTCATAATAACCCTCTCTTATTCACACTATAAATTATAATTAAACATTTTTAATTATAATTTATAAGGCTATTATTGTAAACATAAGAAAACTGTTTCATCATCAAAAAATAATAAATAACAAAAAAAGGCGGCACCTAAGTGCTGCTCATAATTATAAAAAAATCTATTGAAAGCTATATTATCATTTATTCGAATTTGACGATATATATCTTTATCCCTTTAATATAGGTAGATAGCCAGACGAGTAGTTCTGTCGGGCTCATCCCAAAAGAATAAAGAATATGATGGAATGGCCTTTCAGTTCTCCAGTCACTGGTAACGAAGGGCTATTTTCTTTTTCCAAAGCAAAAGAAAAGGCAGAGATTATGTAACATGTCCTCCATTACTAGATGTTCAGTAATGGAGGACATATCAATAATTCCTGCCTTTTTTGTTTATCTACGGGCCACGCGCATGGCTGCCATCATGCCTGGCGACTTCCATACAGATTGGCCATTATCCGATACGAGTTTATTATTATCGTAAAATACGTCTGCATTGTAATAGTTGTCATCACTAGATGTCACTTTGTAGCTAAGACCTGCTGTTGTGTACACCGTAAAGTTGAGTATATCCCCCACCCGTTTTACAGAGTCTTGATCTACATACCAGTTATTACCAAGATACGTCGTAGCATACACATCTTGACGAGCTTCTACATCATTTGTGCTAATGCCAATTAATACAAGCAACGCCGCTAATATATATAAAAATTTACGCATTATAATTACCTCCCGTTTTATGGTAAGAATACTTATATATTATACCAAAAAACACTGATAATCGCATTATAATGGCACTACTTTCTCAACCCTTGACTGAATTCGCTCGAGGCTCGGCGTGATTGCTTTCATCACAGGTTTTTCTATGAAATCTAACCGCACATAGTCTACAATCATACCGATGACAAAAATAAGCACCACTACAAGAACTGCATACAGAGGTAATAGTATTGAATCATAGTACTGATACGTTGCTAATACATTGTCCCACATGTAATGAAGGAATAGCTTATTATCATGCAATAGGTATATACCAAAGGTAGTAGATGCTACCGCATTAATCCAAGGGTGATAAGTGATCTTTGCTTTCAAAAAAATAATAAATACGCCAATGCCTAATAGCAATTGAAAGAAGCCATAATCATTTTGCGTAAAGTAGAAAATCTGTTTCATATACACTGGATTCGTCATAGCTAGTACATCGACGAGGATATCCCCTAGAAAGGCCCCTACAAAGCCTATGGCGGTAAAAATAATACCTATTTTCTTTGTTATATGTGAGCCGTGCAGCTTAATGTACGCCCCCATCGAATAGAATACAATAAAGGAAAAAATATGTTTAAATCCAAAGGTAGTATGCGGTACATTAGGCCACAAATTCAGCGCCGTCGGTATTAAGAACCAGATTACCGTGGAAACCACTAGGAGCATAACGTAATATTTATGCTGCAGCCAATGAAGCACTCGATTAATAATAGGCGTTAATAAATAGAGTACTAAAAAGTTCTGGGCAAACCAACTCATGGCACCAATGGGCAATAAAGCGAGCATCATATTCCTTGACGTCACCGTATCGAGTCCTAAACCCATAGCTACGCCCAGCATGGCAATGCTGTAAAGCCAAATCTGCCCTACTAACTTCGCAAACTTGTGCAGCTTAAAACTACTAAAAACCATAAAATAGCCTGTTATCATAACAAAGGCGACTACACCAGCCTTACCTCCAAGACCAAATACTTGGAGAAACACCTTATTAAACGTTAAATCTGGTGTAAAGGGGAAACAACCGTGCACGCTAAAATGGTGCATAATAATTAGTATCATCGAAATGATACGCAACAACTCAATATTGCTCGCTCTCATTCTCTATACCTCATATTTCTTCTCTCAAACTATATGAATACTACACCAGCTGGTAATTACCAAAATGACTTGTATACATCATAAAATACATGAAATATATGAGAATGTTGTGACAAATTTTACACATAAAAAAGACAGCTGATATAATCAACTGTCCTTACAAATTATATATTATCAAGTTACTCTAATATACTTATTTTTAACATATACGATTCGGTACGACTATTTTTTACCCTTATGAGATGTTCTTCTGGAATTTGTTTAAATCTATTAAAAATAGTACCTCTACTTTTACCACAAGCATTCATAATTTCAGCTTTACTAATACCAGCACCTAAGGAAAATAATCGAGCTTGTAATAATAAGAAATATATCTCTTGAAGCAGTGAATCTTTGATATGTTGAACTTCAAAAAATGCTTCTAATTTAAATTTCTCTTCAACTAACCGATTTATGCGCTTATCTAATAGCTCAATCGCACTATCTATCGTTCTTTCAATAAGTGAAATAAAGGCAATTACAAATGTTGTTAAATCGCCCCCATTAATCTCGGCTGTAGTCATTTTAAAAGCATCATAGTATTGTTTTTTATTATTATTAATTACAGCCGATAAACGTAATGCAATAAGAGGATGATAATATTTTGCCAAATAGGCTGTTGAAATAAAACGATTAGTACGCCCATTTCCATCATAGAAAGGGTGAATATATCCAAAATAGTAATGGAATATAGCTACTCTAATTGGTAACACTAAATCCTCATTATTAAGAATTCCTAGCGCTCGATCCAACTCTATAATAATATCTGACTCTGGCCATGTCCCTCTATGAATTATTTTATCTTGATGATTCACTATATCTACAGAATCACGTCTAAACAACTCGCCGTCTGGCTGATTTTTCTTTTCTATTTCATTGCTGATAATATCATCAAATAAATCTCTAATATCTTTACTACTTTCAAACTTAAATCCATGAGGATTATCTAAAATAGACTGATACTTAGCAATAATACTTGAAAATCTTAATTTATCATTCTGACTATTCTGTATAGCCGCCCTAATCTCTTTACGACTACTATAAACACCTTCAATATCATTACTTGCTTTGATTTCAGTAGATAAAAATGTATTCATTACATGCAAAATCATAACTGTAGGAACCTTGGAAACTAAATTGATAAAAGCACTTTTTTTAGATTCTAATGATAATAAAAGCTGAACTAATACAGGATGATATATAAAAAAAGCATCATATGTATTACGTCTATTATATTCATGAATGGGAATAGGCAAGGAGATAGAGCTTTCAGAATTACGACGATTATCTAATATGCGCTGCCAATCAGAAGGTTGTTTATAGTATATTTTATACATAGGTTCAAACTTCATACTATCTCTCCAATCTTTCCTGCAGGATCATAAAATATGATGTACAAAACGATAATATTTTATACTCTAATCTAATTCCTTCAAAATTAATGTTCAAAAACTTCATTTTTTAGACATTAATTTATTAAATTATAGTATTTACGTATAAAAAAATCAAATTTTAAACATAAACTACTCAATAATTTAGGGCAAATACATTACTAATTCCATTGACACCTATATAAAATGGGGCTGTAACAAAACAGCCCCTAAATACTAAAAAAGCTGTTAGAAGAAAATCTAAAGCTCCTCCGTATATTTTATATAAGATTTATCTATATTATGTCCAACGTCTTGTATTCTATACATGTGAGGTAACAACAATACTTATCTTATTATTATCATCATAATTTATTGTCTTTTACTAAATTAGCAATTTTATTTACCACATTAGTAGTTGAGTATCCGTCTTTAAAAGATAGAATTTGTACTGAGTCTACAAATTCACGTCCAATTACTTCATCTACTTTATAGTCTCCACCCTTAACAAGTATGTTAGGTCGAATAGTTTCTAATAATTGGAATGGAGTATCTTCATCAAAAAGTACAACACCATCGACACAACCCAAAGCACTCAATAAATAAGCCCTATCTTCTCCCTCTACTAAAGGACGAGTTTCCCCTTTAAGGCGCCTTACGGAAGCATCAGAGTTTAGGCCTATAATAAGTCGATCACCTAGTTGAGCCGCTTCTTGCAAGTACGTAATATGCCCTCTATGAAGAATATCAAAGCATCCATTAGTAAAAACAACTGTATCTCCTTGATCTTGCCATTGTCGAACTAAAGTCTTCATTTCTTCCCAAGAATAGAGTGACTTTTCTATAGATTTTCCTTCTTGAAGAGACATCCACAAATCAATTAATTCTTGTCGATGAATAGGATAAGTACCCACTTTAGATACTACAATACCAGCTGCCCCATTAGCTACATGAAGAGCTGTCCGCATAGAAAGATTAGCCGCGATAGAGCAAATCATCGTAGCCACAACTGTATCACCAGCACCAGATACATCAAAAACATCTTGTTGAGTAGCTGGATTATGCCAAATCCGGCCATCTCTAGCAATAACAGAGATACCCTTTTCAGATCTAGTAGCAATAATATATTGAATATTATTAGTATCTAGAGCCTCTTTAGCTGCAGTCACTATATTATCATCATCATTTCTAATAGAATAACCAACTCGTTCAGATAACTCCTTCACATTAGGAGTAATAAAGGTAGCCCCATCATACTTATTCCACTGAGCTCCCTTAGGATCAACAATAGTTGGTATCATATATTGATTAGCCAAGTTGAAAATTTGTCTTAAAAGAGTGTCTGTGCAAACCCCTTTTCCATAATCAGAGATAACAATTCCATCTAATCCTTTTTGGCAGAGAATAGTCAGCCAACGAATGAGTGCCTCCTCTTCCTGTTGGTCAACATCTCGAACTGTTTCAAAGTCTAGCCGCATCATTTGTTGACGAGCACCTAAAATTCGCATCTTAGTTATGGTAGATCTTTCATTAGAGATCACTACGCCACTTTTATCAATACCATTAGAATCTAATAAGTCTTGTAAAAGATTTCCATGGGTATCTTGTCCCGCGACTCCACCGACATATACATGAACATCCAAATTGGCAAGATTCGCAGCAACATTTGCGGCCCCACCAAGGACTTCTTTCATCTGTTTTACTCGATTCACAGGGACTGGAGCTTCTGGAGATATACGACTTACATCACCAAAGACATAACGATCTACCATAAGATCACCAATGACAGCTATACGAAGATTCGGCAGACTATCATGTAAGAACTTATTAATAGTTTTCTTAATCATAGTCTTCCTCAACAATCTCACAGATAATATGTCCTACCATTATATGCATTTCTTGAATGCGAGCTGTGGTCTTAGATGGAACGGCTATTACGGCATCACAAAGAGCACCAAGTTTGCCGCCACCTTCACCAGTAAATGCAATTGTTTTTAGACCTTTCTGTTTTGCTAGTTCTGTGGCCTTAACCACGTTCTTAGAATTTCCTGATGTAGAAATGCCTATTAATACATCTCCAGCCTGTCCCAAACCAGCTACTTGACGAGAAAAGACATCATCATAAGAATAGTCATTAGCTACAGCTGTCAAAATAGAAGTATCTGTTGTAAGAGCAATAGCAGGTAAAGACTCCCGTTCTTTTACAAAACGTCCTACCAATTCAGCTGCCAAATGTTGAGCATCAGCAGCTGATCCCCCATTACCACAGAAAAGAATTTTATGTCCTTTATCAAGAGCATTCTTACATATATCCGCAACTACTCGAATCTCTTCAATATAATTACGCATCTTCGTATGAGTATCTAAATGATCATCAAATCTTTGTGTAATAATATCCATAAGTAATGTCTCCTATTAATAAAATGAACTAATATTTATAGCAATTATATGCACTATACATTCTCATGATTACCCTTTTTTAATACCTGATGCACAGTATCCATCACTTGTTGTGGAGTAATTTCTGTTAAGCAACGACGGTGATTACAATGAAGGTATTGATTTGTTCCAAAGCAATATTTACAATCGGTCTCATATTCTACAAAATAACTACAATCTGAAAAAGCTCCTATATATTTAGGATTTGTAGGCCCAAATATAGATATTGTAGGTACTGATAAAGCACCTGCAATATGTTGCATACCAGTATCAATACCTATAGAACAGGTACATCGTTTTATAGCAGCCATACTTTGTTTAATACTACATTTCCCCACTAAATTTATAACATGTGGTAACTTTAAAAACTCGGTTAGCTCTTCTAATAAGAGTATCTCTTGAGGCCCTCCAATTAGTACAATTTGATTTCCATCTTTTATCAATAAGTCTAAAAGATTATGCATCTTTGTAATGCCCCACGCTTTTGGAAAAACACGACCAACCCTTAGCCAACGATTAGTAAAAGAGGGGTCTGCATTACCAATACATAAACCAATAATAGGTCTTGATTGGTCTAAACTATCAAAATAATGACATATGGATTTATCACTATCAGTATCTACATATAACTGTGGTCTTAATTCATCATTAAACTCTAAACCTAACGTCTTCACATTAGCTTCCACAAAATGCATATCATAGTCATATTTATTAGTGCCCGAAGCTTGAAAACCTATATGTTGTTTTACCCCACATAATTTCATAAAAAGTTGTGATTTTTTTACTGGTGTAATGCCAGCACTAATCCCTATATCAAAATTTTGTTTTCTTAAATTCATTATTGTTTTAAATGTTGTATATATATTCTTATATACATCAAGAACAATAATCTTATCTATGGAAATATATGAAGATTCAACAATATCACGGCCTGAATTCATCTTACAAAGTACTGTTAGCTTTGCATCAGGATATAAATACCGCACTCCTTTTAATAATGCTAAAGCACATACAGTATCACCTAAACCATGCATAATTTCTACTAAAATATTTAATTGTTTAGTATTAGCCTTTACTGTATTCACAATAGAGCTCCTCTAAACGTTTTACTTCTTTATGTATATCATAACCATTACGACTAATAATATCATTTACACCTATACGTGAAATAAAATTATTAGATTTTTGATAAATTTGTTCTGTTTCATTTATCCATAGATTTATATCATTTTCTGTAATATTTAATTTTTTTGCTAATGTATTATCTACGACAGCTTCATCTGGTATAAAATTACTCATCAAAATTGGTAGCTTTTCAGCTTGAGCCTCAATTGCCACTAATCCTAAACCTTCATACCAAGAAGGAAAGTAAAATATATCAAATAAACTATATAATTTATGTACATCCTTCCGTAAACCTAAATAAGTCACTCTTGTGGATAAACCTAAATTCTCAATTTTTTGTAAGATATGTTCTCTCAATGGCCCATCACCAACTAGAACAAGATGTGCTGAGGGAATTTTATGAACTATATTATTAAATATTTGTATCAAATATTCATGATTTTTTTGATACATAAATCTACCTATATGTCCAATAATAAACTTATTCTCTAACCCTAATTCTTCACGAAGCTTATTTCGATAATTCTCATTAAATTGAAATTTTTCGACTTCAATTGCATTTTTAATAATTTCTACATTTTTATCACTTCCAAATAACCAACAAGCTGCAATTTTACTACAAGCAAATTGACGATTAGCTACAAATGTCGAAAATGGACGTAATACTAATTTCATAAGATTTCGCTTTATTTCACTTTTAACAGTAGTACTATGCCCATGTAAAATACGAACCTTAGCACCTGCTAGCCATGAAGGTAATAGTGAAAATATACCAAGGGTTGTCATATGGCAATGAACGATATTATATTTATTCTCTCTTACTATATTATAGATACTATACATAAAGCCAAAAATATTTTTATAATAGGCTGGAATCTTATAAACTCTACCACCCATCTTTTCAACAATATCTGTAATATCTACTTTATCATTGTCGTGAACAACAAAGTCAAATTGTACCTTAGAATGATCTATATTCTTATAATAGTTCATCACAACCGTTTCTACACCACCACCAACTAAAATTCCAATGATATGTAAAATACGTATAGGTTTACTCTCCATATTAATTCCTCTTTCTAAATAGAAAAAATAATCATACAAAATAATTAGTCAATATAATTATTTCTTAATTCTACCTAAAACACTGTCAATACCTTTCACAATAGATTCTATCCAACTCATCTCCATTTCCTTATGCGTCTTGTAGGGCCAGTACCAACTGTTATACATCAATTGAGATAAAATTATCCCACCAAGTAACCCCAAAATACCAAGATCAAAAAGTTCCATAAATGCAAGAGATATCACAAGACCTATTGCAGAAGATAGAATGAAGCTTTTTACATAGATAATACGATTAGTACAAGAGAAATAAGATGTATAACAGTTCCGATAGTAAATAACAAATTGCATAATACTTGCACCCCAAAGAACTGTATCAGAAATAACAAAATTAGGCTTAATCATATTTAACAATGGTAGCCCAACAAGCCATAAACCAAATATACCAACCCAGTAAATCACAATAAATAATGTCACCGAAAAAGAAAATAATTCTCTTAAACGAGGCTGATCCTTAGTGATATATGCATTTTGAAAGGCCGGTTGATATGTATTATATAGTGTACTAGCAACAACAGCTACTGCAGTAGTCAGTTGAATAGCAATGGAATACATACCAGTTTGTGCCAAACTTAAATAAAATGATGAAATAATAATAGTTGCTTGAGTTAATATATAATTAGATATAGATACAATCCCATCTCGCCACGCATTATACCAAATAGTTCGGAATATATCTGCTGTAGATGTAGTAACAAGATTTGTAGCAAATCTCAATTTCTCACCAATATGCTCATATTTATAAAAATATCTATGCCCAAAGAGCTTAAATCCAAGACCATATATAAGGTAGCCTATACTCGCCCCAATAATACCAAATCCCAATAAAAGTAAAATAATCGTAAATACCATTTGCAATAAACGAGCATAAACAATACTTTTATTAGCCAATGTAATAGCACCTACACCTCGAAGAAATGAGATATAGTAGCTGTAATAAAGATTTAAAAAAATTCCAAACCCATACGCTGCCCATGCGATATAGGCTTCCCAGCGAGAACTAGGACTAACTAAGCTACCTATATAATACATTCCTAAAGTGTACATTAAGACTAAAGCACTACCACCTAAGATAGCATAAATCGATTGACAAGCTTTAAGGACAGCTTTTAATAAGGAAAAGTTAACTTCTTTTGATTCAGAAAAAGCAACATGCTTTGCTTTAAGTTCTTGAGCACCACTCCAACAATACGTTATATTACGAGCAAAGGTAATGGAAAAACCAAAATCAAATAGTAAAGCAATAGATCCTATACTAATAAATACATACCATAGTCCCACCATATCAGGTGTAAAGAAATAGATATAAAGTGGCAATAGTAAGAGATTTACTGCCATCGTGAGAGCCATACTTCCATAAGACCATAAAACATCTCTTTTTTTGATGGAAATATTCATAATCTACCTCTTTGGTTACTTTATCTTTACTCGATAACCTACGTAAATAAATAGACCTATTAAACCAATAATAACAAATTGATAAAATGCTAATAATGCACGGATACGATCATCATAGCCCGCCCATACAAGTGATACTAGTTCAGTAAGAAAAATAGCTGTCCAAACATGAGTCCAAATATCGCCATTAGAGCGACGTTGTAAGTATTCATAGGCTAATGAAAATAATGCAGTCACTATAATACTCATAATAATAACACCCAAAATACCGAAATCTTCATACCAACGCCCAAATAAAGATAATGTATTGCCAAATTTATCAAATTCATGATAAGCCATTCGTGCTGATTCTGGTAACAAGCCAAAATTAATCAATTTATCATATACATCTGCAAAACTAGATTGTCCGAAATAAGTAGTGCGTGCTGGCTCCCATATATGAATATTCAACGCATAAATACCACCGGCTAATAATTCAGTAACCCGTTGCAATGTTACATTATTACCATCATGGCGACCTACTAATATACCATAAAGAATATATAAAAATGGGCTAATTATAGTAATAGGAATGAGTTTAAATAAAAATCTTTTAACTTGATCAAAATATTGCTCTTTAACTAGGAGAAATAAATACGTCAAAATCATGAAGATAAATATTTCGATAGCTGGTTGGCGTGCACCCATAGCAATAGAACTACCAATACAGAAAAAAATAACTATTGTAAGAAGACCCGTTCCTTTAAAAATAGGCTTATTTAAAATAACGCCATTATATATAGCTACATAAGCCGACACATATGTTATGGCCCATGCAATCTTATAAAATTGAGAGTTAATAAATATAAATCGTGTATCATTAGGATGTAATTGAGGATATAAAATAATATCTCTATATTGAGTCATACGACTAACATCACTATCACCAGTCGTATTAATGAATACACAGAATAAAGAAAATAAAATAAAAAATATCATATACATAGATATGTATTTATATCGAACTGAAAGATTTACTATCCCCACTAAAGGATAGCGATTACTGTCAAAAATATTCTCAATAGATGTTGGGTCTCCCCAATTAATTTTAGCCCATCTCTGCACACCATAACCAGTGCCTAAAATAGCCCCTCCACCAAGAGCGATTACTATAAAGGTATAAAAGTAAAGTTCTGTTCCCATTTCATATCTATACCAATATCCCAAAGCAATAACAATCGTTAAGGATAACAATGTAATCATTGTAGGGGATATGATAGGCAATTTAAATTTCTTATAGCCTAATACTACATATGTCACATACGATACTAGTAATAATAAATAACAGTCCATTTATTCTTCCTATCTCTCTATCTCTCAAAAATATGTAATATAGAATCTAATACAACCGCTACTGAGATTCCCTGCATGCATTTATTATTAGTACATGTATAAGATTGATCATATCCTAAACATGGTGAACATTCTATGGCATGATGAATAATCTTACTATATGGGCCAAATGGCTTTACAATAATTGGATCCGTACACCCAAAAAGTGTTAACGTAGCAGTTCCTTGTATAGCGGCTGCATGAATAAGCCCTGTATCTACACCGACAACAAGATCTGCTTCTCGTACCACTTGAAAACTCTCTTTAATAGAGTGTTTTCCTATAAAACTAACAATACGTGAATCTAATTCATCGTGATAAGGTTCAATCATCCCTTGTTCCATTGAGCCACCAATAAAGATAACCTCATAACCCCGTTGAACTAGTTTATTTCCAAGTTCTACCCAATTCTTAGTCGGCCATGACTTAAGACTTAATGCATAAGGATCATGTAATTTTTCATTCGCTACATGACCTGAGCCTATACAAAAAACGATAGATGGATGATTAATTATGATTGGTTTTAATACAGGATTCTTATCAACAGAATATGATTCACGCTGCATAACAGTTGGCTCAAAACCTAACTGTTTCAATATATCATTTTCTAAGTCATATATATAATAACTATCTGGACGATTTATAGATTTTTCATAGGTAGCACCATTATATGGATTATGCGCACCTATAGTAGTTTTGCAACAAAAATTTATTATCTTACTCGGCCATGATGACATATACTTAGAGCTAAAATGTTCAAGTACAATACCATAATCGTAACTATGATAACCAACTTTCAACAAAAACATTAAGGAATGAAATGGTTCATTCTTGGTATAGTAGTAACAATGACGAATATCCCCTTGTAACTCCACCATCTTTTTGTTTAGACCTATACGTCTTTTATCACTACATGTAAACATATCAATGACTGCTGTTGGATCTTGCGATTTAATACTCTGAATGAGCGGCATGGCAATAATAAAATCACCAATACCTGGAGCAATGTAAATAAGATATGTATTCATACTAATTCCTATATATTATTTAATAAGCACCTTTTGACTTCACAACCGCCAAGACGGTTTTCAACAAATACACAATATCAATCCATATGGACCAATTATGAATATACCAAGAATCCATTATCGCTCGTTGTTCAAATGTTGTATCACTACGACCACTTACTTGCCATACACCGGTGAGCCCTGGTAATACTAACTTATAATCCTCAATATAGCTGTTATATCGTTCTACTTCATTGGGTAATAATGGTCTAGGTCCAACTAGACTCATATCCCCAATCAATACATTCCATAGTTGGGGTAGTTCATCAATACTTGTTTTTCGGATTATTCTACCTATCTTAGTAACTCGAGGATCATTCTTTAATTTAAAATTCTTTTGCCATTCTATCTTTTCACTCTCATGAGTATTTAAGTATTCTTCAAGTATGGTATCTGCATTTTTAACCATAGACCTAAACTTATAAAAATTAAACTCTTTTCCATTCTGTCCTATTCGTTTTTGTTTATATATAATAGGTCCTTCTGAATCTAAATAAATAATAACAGCTATGAATAGCATAAATGGTAATATAAAAACCCCACCACATATAGTAACCACAATATCAAATATACGTTTGATAATACGATTAGACTTGCGAGCTAGATTATTTTGTACACGCAATACTACCGCCTGCTCTTCCATCATGCCACGTGCTGTAATATTACTTGTAGGTAAACCAAATAATTCAGGAACAAAGGCCACCCGTTTTACTAACAATTGTAATTGATTTATTAAAGAAACCAATTTTTTTGGTTCAAGTCCGGGAGCACAAATCAGTACTGTTTGAACGCCTGTATCTTTAATAACCCTTTCTACATCTTTAAAGGCTCCAAGGCATGGGTATTCTTTAGCGATGGATGATGATTTAGGATTATCATCTACATAACCAATAATCTTATAGGTAGTAATCGGCATGCGATCTAAAGCCCTCTTTACAAGTTCTGCAGTCTTACCCGCCCCAACGAGAAGGATAGGAATTGTTAAATATCCTGTTTTTGAAAGTATTTTTCCTACAATAAAACGCTCGGTAAAGATAAATACGAGCATACATATATAAGCAAAAGCAACAAATAGACGAGACACATCATTAATGACATGTCCTGTGTACATGAGAACAATCGATACAACAACCCCTATGGTAATGCTGCGAAATAAATTTTTCATCGTATCCCAATAAGGTGTTACCACAGAATAAGCATTATTAAGCAATAATATAGTTAAAAATACGATAGGCACAATACCATATACGTAAATTTCTTCTACCTTAAAATTTGAACTTACCGGTAAAATTGATAAGTTTAAACGCAAATAATAGGCTGCTAATGTCCCCAAAACAATAGCAATATAATCTGCTATAAGCACTATGAGCTTACTTATAAATAACTTTTTATTATTGTTATTACAGATAGAACTATTCATACTAATACCCCAAATTATAAAAAAGGGTTGTTTTCTCAATCTCAAAATGTTAAGAAAACAACCTCTCTAGCATGCGAATACAATGTACCAATATTTACATATATTGTATCATATTTAAATATGTAAAACTATAAAAACATAGACTTCACCTGTCTTTTATGTAATTATTTATCCTTTAAGTCTATTTTGATCATACTTAATTATCTATTAAGTAGTAATTAAAAACCTTCCAGTACAACTATTTGATTCTCAATTATCTCGTAATTGAAGCATCGTAGCTAACATAAAATACATGATACGTATTCCTGAAGAATTATCTAAAGTATACTCCACTTGGCCAAATACAAATACATAACAAATAACGGCAATCATAGCGCAAAGACTATAAGGATCTCGCTTCTTAACCCAGATCACAAAATTATCAACAATAATAGATCCATAAAAGATGAGAACCCCTAGTAGACCTAACAGACCAACCTCACCAAGAAGTTGAATAAAATTATTATGTGCATGATATAAATGTTGATTTTCCGTTGGTAATCGATAGGATGCTTCATATATAGTACGCCACTGTCCAATACCAACACCTGTCACAGGATGATCTTTAAACATATTAATAGACGATGTCCACACATCAAAACGACCTAAGTTGGAACCATCTGTGGTCGTATTGGTAATGGATTCAAATCTAGCCACATAATGTGGCTGTGTACTAAAGCCCCATACAACTCCACCTAATGTAGCAAGAACTGCTATTACATAGACAAAACGCTTTATCAAATACGGCAGGGATACGATAGGTACCATAATCATATTAAAGAGCCAAGATCCTCTACTTTGATTACCATACATACCAAAACCAACACAGCCAAGTGCCCATAAAGCGGATGCTTTCACATAGCTAGGAAAGGCCGAATCTAATAAAATGACGCAGAAAATAGGTACTAACATAACCATGAGACCCGATATGGTCAACACACTACTACCAAATCCCCATCCTCTATCAGTCATTCCTGAAACATGTTGATAAAAGGCTACTAAATTATCAATACCAAAATCCACAAAAAATACAGCAAGCATCGTAAATAATGTTTTCTTATCACGAATACACAGGGCGATAACGAAAAATACAGGAATCCGCCACAGCCAAACATTGATAAATTCAGGTAATCCTACAGCTATATTGTTCGTTAATACTGCGGAAGGCAATAACAATAACAACATTAGAGCAAACGTTTTACTATATTTTTTGACATAGGACGGAACATATAGGTCATGCCTATGTTTCCAAATATAGAAAATACTTAACAAAATAGCAATAACATAAAATACTTGACCAGCTGCCATGGATAGCCTTGTAAGGCACACCATTAACGTAATCATAATAGCAATCCATGACTCTAAACTTAACTTTAATACTACTCTCATAGTAATTCTCCCTTACAAATAATATAAATCTATATATATATGATGGATTGAATTAATGCACGATGGCTGTAGTCCTCATTTGCATTCATTAAACCTTGATTATATTGCTCTTTATGATGCTGTAAATTCTCTACAAACGTTTGAATCCCCTGTCTGATGGAGTTTACATCATCTAAATTTAAAAATTCCCCAATGGAATACTTTTCTAATACCTCTGGATTAATTTCTGGAGATATAAGAACAGGTTTGTGAAAGCCAATAGCCGTAAATAGCATAGCTGCCCAGTGATAGCGATATCGTTCAGCCCCATAGGGCAATAATAGAGCATCTACACTCAACAATGCTGTATCCCAGTCTTTCCCTATCAGACTGGCATGGATGAATTTAATATTACTATACTGGTTATATTTCTTGATGATAGACTCAAATAATATCCCATCTTCAGGCTTTACCGTTGCCCCTTGAACGACGAGTTGTACCGAGTCATCATAATTAAGCGATACAAAGGCATCTATAAAGCGCTCAATGTTTTTCTCTTTTCTAAACTGACCAAAGAAGCCTAATTTTATCGGTTTATTCGTTGATATAGGAGTTTCCAAATTAACACCTATACAAGTTGTAGAGTTCGCATCTTTTTTGTCTTGTATACTAGTATTGCCTTGTGTAACACAATTTCCTTGTTCTCCATTCAATTCACTCGATGGCAAGAACACAGGAGGCAAAATTTTACGGACTCTTGGTAGATCAGGGCGCAACATATCATCGCGCAAAGAAATAACATCGAGGTACACGTTTTTATATGCATTAGCTCGATGGGCTTGCTTAATAAAGCGATCCATTTCGCCCTTGCCAATGCCATGGAAGATAACGTGTACTGCTGCCTTACTGTCCTTTAATGGCGTGTCTAACAAAGCTTTAATATAGCGATATGTCCCTGTGGGAATGATCAAAGCATCTATATTATGTTCTTTAATTTTTTCTGCTGCTGATGTGAACCAACTGCGGCGACGACGTTCTCGCAAAATGGATAAAAATGGCTTCTTCCATTTAGACGCCCCCGCATAGGTCACTACCTCTCCCCCTTCTAAGTAGACTATATCTACTCCATAGTCTACTTTGAAAGGAAAGTTCTCCGGCACGAATAGTACTGGCTCATGACCTTGACGCTTCAGTTCATTGATGAGGATGCGATCAAACTCCACCTCATGACCAGCAGGCATGACAATACTTTCTAAAATTGCTACGCGCATAGCACACCTCTAGGCCTTTACGTACGGTTTTATGTTTTCTTGAATCATAGCCTCATACTCATCTAAAAGAGCATAGCGATTACGATATTGGCTACGTTTTTGTGATTTAATCTCTTCCATAGATTTGCGTTCTTCTTCAAGAGGAATGGTGAAGTAATTTGGATCGGATTCCAATACTGTACCACCGATATCCTCCCACAAGGTATCTAATACGGCTACCTTTGATTTATTGCCGCGCACCATATGTGAATTTGCATAGAAGCCTTCATCAGATACAGCAAGTATGGATTCTACTTGCGCAGCACGACCGATTTCACGAATCAAGAAGGTAATGAAGTTCTTAGGACGGTAACCATACATCTTTTTCGTAATCTTCTTAGCTCGCTCAAGTCCATCTTTATAACCTTGAATAGTACCGATAACAAGAGTTCTCTCTCCATTAGGGCCCTTAGCAAAGCGAATATTTGCATGATATACACCCTTATCTTCGAGCAAGAGCATAACCGTCAAGAAGCCTTCCTTACGTTGTCCCGGCTCGTAATATAGATGAGCAGACATATCGAGCTCATCGGAACTCCAAAGGGTAATACCCCGTTTTTTATCGAAATAATCAAACTCCGCTTCGTCTACATACATGAGCTGAATCGCTTCATCCGTAAACACCTCTTGTAATATGGTGAAATGCTGGCGAAGTGCTTCCAAGCGCCACTGTGGTGTAGAGTTTTTTATTAAAAACATACGGCTCATCAATTCATAGAGACTTGGATGTTTTTCCAACAGCTTTGGATCTGCCGTATAGGACTTAAAGAAGTTTTCAAATTCCGTAACCGTTGAGTCATGACGACAAGAGCGCATTGTATGTAAGAAGGTGCGTCTCGTTTCACGCCATGTGCGTTTGCCATATATAGTACGGCCTATGTGCCAATGTTTTCCAAAATTGCCTAACATAATGCTCCCTCTATTACAATTTACCCTTGGATTTTAGTAAATAGTAAAACTTTACATATTTAGTCATCGTATAAAAGTAGTGATTGACGGATAAAATAAAGCCCATCTTCCCATCGAGAATACCGCCTTGTAAGAAGTACACCTTGATGAAAGCCCAGGTAGGACGCAGAATTATATCCTTGATAAAAGAACAGCTTTTACCATTATCACGATATTTTTCAGCAGATAATGTGGTATAATTGTTGAATTTATTGAAATATTGATGCCAATTATCGTAGGTATAATGGTACATCGGATGTTGTAATTTTTCTGTTGGATATGGCGTAATAATCGCAGGATGCACGTAGCCTTCTACATAGCTACCCTCTTTAGGCATGAGGCGAAGCACATAGTCTGGACGCAATACACCATGTGTAGCGTGGTTATGATGGAATTTATTGCGCCGTTGAATCCAATACGCTTTATTAGGTTCGTTTACAACGATAGCTTGAATTTCTTTCGCTAGAGGCTCAGAAATGCGCTCATCCGCATCAAGGAATAAGATCCAGTCGGACTTAGCCTGTTCAATACCAAAGGTCTGCTGCGTACCCCAATCGCCATTCATGGCGTGTTGTACAACACGAGCACCCATTTCTTCGGCGATTTTTACGGTGTCATCGGTGCTGAAATCATCGATAACTAAAACTTCATCGGCAAACTGCACAGACTCAATGCAGTCATGAATATTATGTTCTTCATTTCTCGCTAAGATTATTACAGATACAGTTGCCATAGTTTTACCTTTCACTTACGAACGTACTTGTTTTGCTAAATACGATAAACGAGCCCCTATTTTATGAATCCAATCGGCACGACCAAAGGACCATAAAAAAAGCTTATATTTAGAATTTAATAGTTTGTAGGATGCATCATTACGATAAGTTTCAATCATTCTTTTACATTTATCATAATACACTTGATTACCCGTTGGCTTTGCATAGTAAGCTGTTAAACAGGATAATACGGCTTTCATCAATAAACTATTGCAATCATCAACATATGGTAATTGATGATCTATAGCATATTGCAAGCGTTCCTCGTAACCGAGCACAAAATCCCATCGAGATTTCGGATCAAAAGAAGTTTGAGTAGTTGAATTAGGATTAAGTCGATAATAATACAAACAGCGATTAATATGACCCACCCGTTTTGTATTAGCGATAAATAAATAAGATACAGCAGAATCTTCAAATTTTCGGCCTACAGGGAAACGCACATCGCTGATAACTCTTCGCTTATACAATTGACTCCATACAGCAACAAAACAATCGTACATAGCCATTTTTAGCGCTTCATCTCGATTAAAAATTTCTAATGACCCGTCATTGCACCCTTCGATATTGGTGTCACCATTATTTCTGAAAGCAGTGCATTCTATGATATCTAAATCATGTTCTGCCATGAGCTTTAACATATCTTCATACATAGTAGGTGCAATGTAATCATCTGAGTCCACAAAGCCAATATAGTCACCATTAGCCGCTTCTATCCCCGTATTACGAGCAGCACTAACTCCAGCATTCTCTTTGTGAATGACCTGTATTCGCTCATCATAGGCTGCATACTTATCGCAAATATCACCACTAGCATCTGTAGAACCATCATTTACTAAAATGATTTCCAAATTCATATACGTTTGGTTTTGAATGGATTCAATACATTCTGCAACATAAGATTCCACATTATAAACGGGTACAATGACCGAAATTAACTCCATTCCATGCTCCTCTTACAACATGTACTAGCCAAACTAGTTTTACAAACTCTCAAACTTATATAGTTCGTTCTAGCTAAATATCATTAGCTAAAATGTTCCTCACTTAATGTTATTTCCATGTTTAATGCGCCATGCTGCGAGTTCGCGCATGTTTTTAATCATATCTCCATAGGATTGAGGCATGCTCGCACTTTGTTCTAACACTTTGCCACTTTTATCAAGATATAGTCTATGATTAAATACAAATTTCTCTTGTGTAAACAAACTTGGCACCATCGCTTTATAAGTTTGACCAGGTCGGCCTACCAATTCCGCCAAGGTTGGAATAATTTGAATGCTCATGCCGAATGCATTAGGTGCAAGCCAATCTTTATGAATACCACGACCATAAAAAATAATCGGAATTGTAGATGCCACATTAGGACCTACTTCACGAGCAAAGTTAAAGCGTTCGCTATGGTCACCTGTAATGACGAAGAGTGCAGAAGGATCTGCTATTTCTTCGCGAGCGATAAAATCACCCATTACGTGGTCTGCGTACCAAATATGGCCCATTTCGTTCAATTGCTTATCGTTTTCTTCGATAGAATCTGGCAAATGCCCTTTTACCTTATTCACATCGTAGCCTTCCTTACCCACATTGATGCTATACGGTGGATGATTAGACGTGGTCATGATAACATTGAGAATTTTTTCCCCTCTATGTTGATCCATGTAGGCAGAAATAGCTTTAAATAAATATTTATCACCTACACCCCAAGCGTTGCCGTCTTCGCTTGGCATTTCAGAGGCATCGTGGAATTCATCAAAACCTTGAGATAAAACAAAGTTTTTAACATTTTGCCATGTGCTAAAGCCACCATACCAAAATACAGTCTTGTAGCCTAGCTTTTTCATAACAGGACCAATGCCTAAACCGTAAGGTTCTTTGAAACTTTCACCTTCATAGTTAGGATATAGCCCTGTATCAGGCATCCCTGTCAACAAACCATTGATGGCTGGCATCGTGCCTGTGCCTTGGGCAAGAGCTAGTTGCGTGCTCATCGCTTGAGGGCTGGCAGCGTATTTACGACCTTGCTCAACGAGGTACGCACCAGGCTCGTTATATTCAGCAAGGAACGGCCACAAGCCATAGGATTCTCCAAGAACGAGGTTTATAGACTGCGGTTGATCCGCTAATCGTTGTGTCGTAATGGTTCTCGTGAAAGAACCGTCAAAATTTGTACCGTTAAACTTACCACCAACGGAAGTGATTTTTTCGTTTAACTCTTGAGGTGTTAAGTTGATAACCTCCAGCTCAGCCGTCCGTTTCGCAATGCTTTTAACACGATAGAGCGCTTGTACATCATCGAGGATATTTTCGTTTAACAGATTTGAACTAAGACGGGCTGCACTTTCCCAGTTGATAGAATTTGTATAGCTGAAAGCACCGCCAAATCTAAAGAATAGACCTAATACGCCAATAGCGACAGTCAATCCAATGCCCGTCATCCATTGCGTTTTCTTCGTCTTAGGATACCAAGTAGTACAAAGTCGTTGATGATCTGCAGAATCACTATTTCTTACATTATCCGCATCATCACCATTCCTTAGGTCAACAGCGTAATCACTATATTTCTTGGCTCCCCACTCTAGGAAACGAACTAAAAAATAGCAAAGCGCTGCGCTCAATACAACGGCTCCAACGATGTACATTAAAGCGTTATATTCGTTGATAGCTGTATTTACAATGGCGCCGATATCATCGTTTTTACCGTTGATGAGCATCGCATTGTAGGAAGAGTTAAATATCTTGTAGAACGGAATGCGTCCCAAAAACAGGAAGGTCAACAATATAGTCGCAATGGAGTAGAGGACCTGTTTAATGCGCAAGGACGGCCATTTTGGCACAAAGGTATGTACCAACGTCCCCCCTAAAAAGCCTAGTAAACACAAAGAACCGACGGTCTTGAGACTCAATCTAAATCCTAGCCATAAGGATGTGAGGATATTCTCCATCGTCACGGAAGCTAGTTGTGATTGAAATACTGCAAGAAACACGATTCTAAATGCAGTCAACAAAACAGAGAAAAAGATAAATGCCTTAATCTCTGTTCGTATGCCTTCAAATAATCGCTGCCATCGGTTCATCATTAACCCCTAACTGTTGAATCGTATAACCAAATTGTTAAATCACTAATCCAACTATATTGTTACAAACGTAACAAAACTACATAACTATACTGCCTAAATGATAAATAAAATAACATAAACTACTTATATATGCTACATATATGCTTCGTAATATGTTACGTAATATTCTAGTAATTACATAACTATCAATTAACTTGGATATTTCTTACATTTAGGACCTTTACATCGTTTGCATTTACCGCATCCACGGTCGATAGTCCCAGCACTTGCTGATTTCTTCGCACTAGCACTCTCCTTGGCCATCTTTTCAGAGGCCTTACTATTCCATACGGAAACTATCGATTCTACTTTTTTACGGATTCATCCTTTTTAGATTTTTTATCCTTTTTCTTGTCTTTCTTCTTATCTTTTTTCTTGAAAGTATCAGCCAAGAAGACTGTTTTTAACTTATCATTTAAGACTTTAAGCTTCTTTTCAGCTTTGTCTTTCTTTTTCTTTAACTTTTCTTCGTCTTTAGAGCGTTTTTCTTCCTTAGACTTCTTGTGTTTTTTCTCTTTTTTATCTTCTTTAGACGTTTTATCTTTCTTAGATTTTTTCTCGCCTTTGGACTTTTTGTCTTCTTTGGATTTCTTATCCTCTTTAGATGTTTTATCTTCCTTGGATTTTTTATCTTCCTTAGATTTCTTATCTTCAGAACCGTTGATACGCGCCCATTCATCATCAACGCGTTTCAATTTCTTTTTAAGAAGCTTCTCCATCTTCTTATTTGTTTTATCGGACTCTAAACCGGCTTTACCAAATAATAAAGCATTCACCGCCGTGTATGGATCGATAGAGGACATATCCTCATCATCCACGTTAGCTGCCTCTGATTTCTTATGTTTCGATAATTCATCAAGACCATCTACATCTAACGCTTCATCTTCATCTAAATGATGAATTGCTAAACTTTCAACGCCTTCTAATGGTTTTACATCAAGGTGCTCAATCGCAGTATCTTCAAAATCTGCTATTTCCTTACCGGAGCTTTCACCAAAACCAGTAAAGAGGCCGCCTATAGATTTTAATTCGTTCAATTTAATATGGTTCATGCCCACCGTAGAATCATGATGCACAGGAACATCAGATAATTGTACCTGTTCCATAGCATATGCATCATCATTATGACTCGCACCCTTGCCAAGTCCAGATGTATTAGAAATGACGATATCTTCCTTATCGTCGCCTAGCACATCGCCAAATAAATCTTCTTCTAAAGATTCGTAAGAATGCAATAAGGCCATACGTTTTTGAACATCTTCAATTTGATTCCACAAATCAACGAGAGAAGATGTATAGTACACCCGTTCTTTTACCTCTAAATAAGCTTGGTAAACGATAGATAATTCGGTCTCATTAAGACCTTCCTCTGCACCAATTTCTTCAATCATTTGTTGAATCTGTTGATCTCGGTCATATCGTTTAATTAACGCTTTACGAATGCGTTCAATCAACATTGTATCGATGAGTTCCATATGCACCTCCTGTATTCAATACACTCAGTCCTACCCGCTACATTAGCGTATACGAATCAATGTATAGAATCATAAAAATGAATTGATTTTATAATCTCTAATATATTATTATAGCAGAATTTATCTGCTTTTTCCTTAATAATATGTGTAAAAGTTCCTTAAAAATAGAATAAAACCTCAATTTAAATACGTTCCTAATAGTATGCATTTCATACTACTAAAACACTATTCAAACCGAGGTTATTTAATCAAATTTATATACATCATATTCATATATAAACTTACTATATTAAAATCTTATATTTATTTGTTACATCAATCTAATATGTATTGCATCCATCGGATTTTTAACTATTACATCAAAATATATCTAATTGTTACATAAATGTCTTTAAAGGTCTTAAATTATTTTATTATAAAAGTCTTAAATTACTGCACTAAAACAAGTTAACTGAATAGACGAGAATTCGTTCCTTTGTATCGCTTCCTTCAAAGAGGTCACTACAATCAATAGGTTCCTCTTGTTCCAAGCGCACATGGTTATTTAAAAAGCTCTCCACCTCTTCATTAACATAGTAGAAAAATAACTTAATCTCCCGAGGATTATGATATAGCGAATCAAAAATATTTCCTAATACCCGCTTAATCGTATGGAGTGCAAAGGGATTAAAGAAAAAGCATCGATCAGCCTGATCTGGCAATTCATACAGCGCTGCATCACCTAGTACAAAGCTTACACGATTACGAGTTGCCGGGCTTTCACCATTAATTAAAGCCTTTTCATAGAGCCGTTCATCGTATTCGATGCCTATAGAATGGCAGCCCGTTTGGTAAGCCATGAAAATACTCACTCGGCCCTTGCCACTACCATAATCGATGAGCGTATTTTTCTTGCGAATATGACCACTATTTGCTAAACGCTCCAACACGCAATAATCCGTCGGCTCGTACGGATGATGCTCCGTATCGGAACGACTATCATCGCGACCAGAGGTTTTAATTTGTAATACACTTTCCCACTCTTGCTCTGTTGCCATCTATATAATCCTATTATGAAGCCTAAATTATATGACCTAATACTGATATTAATCTTAATTTCTATACATACTATACCCTTATTAGGGTACTATTTACTAGTCCAGTAACACCTATAGTATATAACAAAAGCATCCACATCGGGTGCTTTTGTTATATGAAACACTTATTAATGTCGATATGGTATACTAGGAGTAATATTTCTATTATTCTCATGTGCAGAATTATATGTCATTAAAAAGGAGTATCTACTTACATGGACAGTGATCTGACCTTAGATTTTATCATTATCATCGTATTAATCATTGCAAATGGTTTATTCTCCATGACGGAGTTAGCCATTGTAAATGCGAAAAAACGTAAACTTGAAGAGTTAGCAGAATCAGGCAATGAACGCGCGAAAACAGCCTTTGAATTATCAGAGAACCCAAATGAAATGTTCTCTACCATTCAAATCGGCATCACCCTCGTAGGTATTTTAACTGGTTTGTATTCTGGTGCCACCTTCTCTAGTCCATTAGAAGAAATTTTAGTATCAAATATTCCAAGCATCGAACCATACGCAGCCTCTGTGAGCTCCTTCATTATCGTTGCTATCATTACCTATTTATCCCTCGTTATCGGCGAACTTGTGCCTAAACGCTTGGCCTTAAATAGCCCTGAAAGCATTGCCGTTGTAGTAGCAAAACCAATTTACTGGCTATCTGTGGCGTTGAAACCAATCGTTAGCTTCCTCGGCATTTCCACAGAATTCCTCTTAAAAATTCTAGGCGTTACTGTAAAAGAAGAAGCCCCTGTTACAGAATCTGAAATTAATAAAATGCTTACCGAAGGCGTTGCCATGGGTGCTTACGAAGAAGAAGAACCTATCCTCGTAGAAAATATCTTCCATCTTGCAGATATGAACGCAGGTGATATAATGACTCCTCGTACACAGCTCAAATGGATTGATCTTAACGGCACGGAAGACGAGATCATGGGGGTCCTCAAGAATGCCAACCATTACCGCATTCCTGTAGGTACCGATTCCTTAGATGAATTAAAAGGTCTCGTTACCGTATCCGATGTATTAGTTCAAATTATGCAACGTCCTAGTGAAAGTTCCATTCATGATATCATCAAAACTTGTTTGAAAGAACCGGTTCTTGTTCCTGAATCCATTTCACTCATGAAATTATTGAACGTTCTACGTACAGAAGGCGTTCATGAAGCAATTATACTCGACGAATATGGTGGTTTTACTGGCCTTGTCACCTTGCATGACATCATGGAAGAAATCGTAGGCCTTATGCCTTCCGGTGAGGAAGAAATCAAGGAAGAAGAAAACAAGATCATCGAACGCGATGGTGCATGGCTCGTAGATGGCCTTCTCAACGTAGATGAATTTAAAGAATTCTTTCACATCGATCAAGAATTACCAGGTGAAGAAGACGACTTGTACAAAACTATGGGCGGTCTTTTAAACGTCCTCTTCGGTCGTATTCCAAAGGAACTCGACAAGGCAAAATGGAACGGCTATACCTTTGAAGTCATCGATATGGATCATACTCGTATCGATAAAATCCTTGTAACCTATGAAGAACCTATTGTAGAACAAGAAGAAGAAAAATAAAGCTCAAATAATATAGACAAAATCTAAAGAAGTGAGTTCTCTTACTATGAACTGTACCCCAAAAATTGGACATATTTTTGGATACAGCTCAATCAATAGAGAACTCACTTTTTTTGCTACAATTTTGTATTCATAATATAAGTAATACATATACTAGCAAAATATAGATTACTGTTAAAAATTATCGTTAAAATATATCATCAATTATATAAATTAAGTATATAATTCTTTAATTTTCTGCATAAAGGCTAGAACTTTCAATATAAATATAGTATTATTAAATTGTATAAAATATATAATTATTTTTTTCTATAAAATATATAATTAGAAATTAGAGTTTTCTAATATACATATAGAGTCCTATGATTACTACCTATGTGTAGTTCTGTGTCATAGGGCTTATATGCGGTAGACAAAGGAGAGATTCTATGAATCAACGAATCATAGCAACTATAGGCGCCCTATTAATAGGGACCGCCATCATAAGTGGTTGTGGATCAGAAAAACCACCTGAAGATACAAGTCTCAAGGTGCGTACCATCACTATAGGTGAAGAGTCTGGAACTACTGATGCTGGCTATGCAGGCACCATTCATAATAAAACAGAAACAAACTTAGCCTTTCAAATTGGAGGGCGTGTCATCAACAAATTTGTAAATGTTGGTGATGTAGTGCAAGCAGGCCAAGTGATTGCTCAAGTCAATGGTTCAGATACATCAGCTCAGGTGCAAAATGCTGAAGGTGCTGTAAAAGCTGCTCAATCGGCCTACGAATTGGCAGAAACCAATGCTAAACGATACCGCGAGCTTTATGCACAACAAGCGATTAGTAAATTGCAATTAGACCAAGCTGAAAACCAATTGAATGCCACATCTGCTCAATTACAACAAGCACAAGCAAACCTTAATTTGAGTAGTAATCAAAATAGCTATACTAATTTAACGGCTCCTGATACAGGTATTATTACAGCTTTCAATATTGAAGCAGGACAAGTCGTAGCAGCCGGTCAAAGCGTTGGTACCTTAGCAGCTGGTCACAATCCAGAAGCAGTCATTGCCCTTCCTGAACAAGAGTTGAGTAAAATTCATGTAGGAAGCCCTGCTACTATTACCTTCTGGGCCTTACCAGATGTAACAGTACAAGGCGTTGTACGTGAAATTTCACCAGTTCCTGACCCTGTAGCCAGAACATATACCGTAAAAATTACCTTACAAAATGCGCCTAAAGAGGTACAACTAGGCATGACGGTCAATGCTAATCTATCTACCACAGATAGTACCAATATTTCTATTCCATTGACGGCTCTTGTGAAAGACTCTAACGGTAATAATGCGGTCTATATCATCCGCGATAAGAAGGCTCATCTCGTGCCTATCAAGACTGGTGAATTCGGTAAGAACTCCGTCATCGTCACATCTGGTTTAGCTAAGGGTGACATTGTCATCACCGCAGGCACCCAACAATTACAAGAAGGGACGGCGGTTAGTCAATGAAACAATTTAACTTAGCCGAATGGGCTCTTAAACACAAGTCCATTATCTACTACTTCATGGCTGTGCTCCTCACCTTCGGTATCTTCTCATTCACCCATATGGGACGCATGGAAGATCCTGATTTTACGATGCGCACCATGGTGGTCGGTGTTGCTTGGCCGGGGGCTTCTCCACAAGAAATGTCGAATCAGGTAACGGATAAACTCGAAGAAAAACTACGCGACCTTCCTGGTGTAGATTATACAAAATCTTTCACAGATGGCAGCAAATCCGTTATTTATATCAATTTAAGAGAGGATTTGCCATCCGATAAGATTCGTCCCGCTTGGGAAGAAGCGCGGAATATGATTAACGACGAATGGAAATCATTGCCTGCAGGCGTTCAAGGACCGACCATCAACGACAGGTTCGATGACGTATATGGCATTATCTATGCCATCAGTGGTGATGAATATTCGTACGAAGAAAAACGACAACAAGCAGAAGACTTAAAACGTCAGCTTTTATCTGTGCCTAATGTTAAGAAAATCAGCCTTATTGGAGTTCAACAGCAAACCCTCAATGTAACCATAAACAAGGATAAACTCGCATCCTATAAAGTCAGTACACAACAGCTGTTAACAGCGCTTAAACAGCAAAGTATGATGGTTCCAGCTGGTGTGATTACAACGGATACAAACAATGTATATCTCCGCGTCAACGGCCTATTCGATAGTCCTCAAGCGGTGCGAGATATGCCGATCCGCATCAATAACCAAACCTTGCGCCTCGGTGACATGGCTGATGTAACCATGACCTACCAAGACCCTAGCGATCCACAGTTCTATTACAAAGGCAAGCCAGCCATTGGCATCGCTATCTCCATGGACGCAGGAGCTAATAATATCGAATTCGGCGAAGCCATCGACAAAAAACTCGGGGAATTACAAAAAACGATTCCTGCCGGCCTCGAACTCAATCAAGTATCGAATCAACCGCATATCGTTAAGGAATCCATTGGCGATTTCTCTCAATCCTTATTTGAAGCCATCGCCATCGTATTGCTCGTAAGCTTTGCATCTCTCGGCTTACGAACAGGTATCGTTGTAGCCCTCACCATTCCAGTCGTTGTGTCTACAACGTTCATCTTGATGTATGAAGGTGGCATCTATCTACATAAGGTTAGCTTAGGTGCCTTAATCCTAGCTTTAGGGCTCCTCGTAGACGATGCCATCATCGTTGTAGAAATGATGAGCGTTAAGCTTGAAGAAGGGTGGGGTCACTTTAAATCAGCTACCTTTGCTTACCAATCTACAGCATTTCCAATGCTATCGGGTACGCTCATTACCTGTGCAGGCTTCTTGCCATTAGCATTGGCACAAGGTATGGTAGCAGAGTTTACAAAATCCCTATCCATCGTCGTATTTATGGCACTCATCCTATCTTGGTTCGCCTCTGTTCTCGTCAGCCCTGTATTGGGTTATAAAATCATCGAAAACAAGGCTCCCAAGCCAGAATCGGAATGGACTAAACGAGACCGTATCATGCACAAGCTCAATGTGACTTTCTATGATAAATTTGAAAAGCTATTACATTGGGCTCTAGGACATCACAAGGTAGTCTTACTAGCCACCCTAGGTGCTTTCGTTTTATCCTTGCTTTCACTACCATTGATCAAACAGGAATTTTTCCCATCATCAACGCGTAATGAAATCATCATATCCATGCAATTTCCTCAAAGCTCGTCTATCGAGTATACTGCTAACCAAGCAAAACTCATCGATGAACATTTGAAAGATGACGAACGCATTGCAACCTTCACCTCCTACATTGGGCAAGGTTCTCCACGTTTTGTCCT
This sequence comes from Veillonella parvula, assembly GCF_902810435.1. Lineage (GTDB taxonomy): Bacteria > Bacillota > Negativicutes > Veillonellales > Veillonellaceae > Veillonella. The sequence continues at coordinate 11,092 of NZ_LR778174.1, read as the reverse complement.
CACCTTGGAACCGGAATTGCAACGGAATAACTTCTTGCAATATGTAATTGTTACAAAATCCTTAGAGGATCGCGATAAACTTTATGCTGAATTGACTCCGTATTTAAACGAGCAATTCCCATCGGCCCTTGTAAATACGCAATTCTTACAAATCGGTCCACCATCCAAATTTCCAGTCATGCTTCGCGTTGCTGGCCCTGATCAAAAGGTGGTAAAAGAAATTGCGAATCAAGTAAAAGCTAAAATGCAAGACGATAAAGACTTACAAAATATCGCCTTTGACTGGCCAGATACAGAACCTGTAGCCAATATTCACATCGATCCAAACAAGGCACGTTTACTCGGCATCGATAGCTATGCTGTATCCTTGCACTTGCAAAGTCTATTGTCTGGTACTAAATCTGGTGAATACTATGAAGGGAACCAAACCATTCCTGTTACCTTCCGTTTAGGTGACAACGAGCAACATAACTTAAGTGCTCTTTCATCCTTGCCAATTCAAACAGGAAATGGATCCTATGTACCACTAAGCCAAATTGCAACCATTACCATGACACAAGAGGATGGTATTATTTGGCATCGCAATATGATGCCAACCATTAGTGTGCATGCCAATGTAAAAGCAGGTATATTGGGTAATGCGAAAACGAAAGAGATTTACAAATCCTTACAAGACATTCGCGATTCCTTGCCTACAGGCTATTCTATTGACCTAGACGGCGCCGCTGAAAAGAGCGAAACAGCCGTTCAAAAGCTATTAACACCAATGCCAATTATGCTCTTTGTAATCATGACAATCCTCATGTTCCAATTAAAGCGTATCGCCCTCATGATAATGGCTCTACTCACTGCTCCATTGGGGCTAATCGGTGTTGTATTAGCACTCAATATTACGAGAACGCCATTAGGCTTTATGGCTATTCTAGGGATCATCGCCCTCTCGGGTATGATCATCCGTAACTCCATTATCTTATTAGACCAAATTGAAATCCACAAGTCAGAAGGACAAGAACCGCGTGAAGCGATTATCAACTCCGCTACACTTCGTTTCCGCCCTATCATGCTTACCGCTATCGCAGCGATTTTAGGCATGATTCCTCTTATGGGATCTGTATTCTGGAGTCCATTGGCCATCGCCTTTAGCGGCGGCTTACTAGTGGCAACGGTTCTAACACTTATCGTATTACCTGTCATGTATGCGAGCTGGTATAAGATAAAATAACTAATATTTAGCTAATAAAATATATAATATTAATCTAATGAAATGTCTAATATTTTTCTAACGAAATATCTAATATTTACATAACATCATAAAATATAGCATTAGCTAGTAACTTTATTTCCTTAGTAAAAATCCCCTAATCGTTGTGAAAGTTTACACTTAAACATCGATTAGGGGATTTATATTATTTATTATTAAACTACTACAGCTGTACCATTGCATGTAATCATAAGCATGCCATTTTGTGCACCTACTGTGCTGTATTGGAAGGATACGCCAATAATAGCATTAGCACCCAATTTAGAAGCTCGTTGAGACATTTCGTCGAGAGCTGCTTTGCGCGCATTCATCAAAGAATCTTCATAGCTGCCACTACGACCACCAACAATGTCACGAATACCGGACATGAAATCTTTTACAAAGTTACGGCCTTCTACGACTTCACCAAATACAATACCTTTGTACTCTTGTACAGGTTTGTTTTCAATATGCATAGTTGTAGTAATAATCATAATTGTATCCTTTCTAATTGATTACAATATATTTTAATTTATTATAACAAGACTTTTAGATAAAAACAAATATAGCTTTCACATAAAACAATTACATAGTATATCTCCAAAAATTACATACTATATATCAAAAATTTACATATTATACATCAAAAAAAGACCTGTTCACTACTTTCATAATGAACAGGTCTAATTTTATGTTATCTATCGAAGTCACGATCAAGGTTAACTTCTTTCAACGGCACAACTTTAGTTTTGTTGATGTATTTGTAACCAATGTACACTGCGAAGAAGATTGGTAAGCCAATGTAGGCAACGGATACGCCGTACCAGTCGATGGTATCACCTGTGAAAGCGGAGTAGTTTTGACCACAGATGATGATGACGCAAAGAATGAACGCCAAGATTGGGCCAACTGGGAATAACCACGCTTTGTATGGCAATTCACTAAGATCTCTGCCTTGTGCGATGAAAGCACGGCGGAAACGATAGTGAGATACTGCGATACCAACCCATGCGATGAAACCACATAAACCAGAGATATTAACAATCCATGTATAAGCTGTACCTTCGCCGATAAAGCTTGTTAGGAACGCAAATAAACCGATTGCTGTCGTTAAGATTAACGCAGGCACTGGAACGCCACGTTTATTTAATTTAGCAAAAATTTGAGGTGCTTGACCTTCCTTAGCGAGTGCGTACAGCATACGCGTAGAAGAGTATAGACCAGAGTTACCAGCACTCAATACAGCTGTTAAGATGATAGCATTAATAAAGCTAGCAGCAAAGGCAAAACCAAAACGGTCAAATACGAGTGTAAATGGAGAAATAGATACGTTCTCTACACTAGAGTTCAACAAATTTGGATCTGTGTACGGAATCAAGAAACCGATAACCGTGAAAGCACCGATATAGAATAATAGAATACGCCAGAAGATTGTATTAATCGCTTTTGGCACATTCTTTTCAGGGTCTTCCGCTTCACCAGCGGCTACACCGATCAGTTCAGTACCTTGGAAGGAGAATCCTGCCACCATAAAGATAGCAAGAATAGATTCCCAGCCACCTACAAATGGAGCCTCTCCTACAGTCCAGTTTGCAAATCCTGGAGATGTACCACCGATACCAAAGATGAGCATAAAGCCACAGAATAGAAATACGAATACTGTAATAACTTTGATGCTAGAGAACACATATTCACTTTCACCAAAGGAACGAGTAGATAAATAGTTCAAGCCAAATAAAATGAGCAAGAACAGAGCAGACCAAACGATGGCAGGTACATCAGGGAACCAATATTTCATGATGAGCGCCCCTGCTAATACTTCAGCAGCCAAGGTAATAGCCCAGTTAAACCAGTAATTCCAACCTAAGGCAAAACCAAAGGCAGGATCTACATAACGTTTTGCATAAGTCCCGAAGGAACCAGGAATTGGCAAGTATGTAGCCATTTCCCCAAGAGATGTCATGAGGAAATACACCATGATACCAATGAGGCCGTAAGCTACAAGAGCACCACCAGGGCCTGCTGTACTTACCACTTCACCACCAGCTACGAATAAGCCAGTACCGATAGCGCCACCTAAAGCGATCATATTCATATGACGCGCCTTTAGGGACCGTTTTAAATGTTGATCTTTATTAGACGTAAACTCTACGTTACTATTATGATTTTCAGACATGGGTCACCTCTTATAAATCTAGATTACGCACGTATTTTGCGTTATCTTCAATAAATTTACGACGAGGCTCTACCTTATCACCCATGAGAACCGTAAATATTTTGTCAGCTTCGATAGAATCTTCTAAGCTAACTTGTAGAATCGTACGATTATCAGGATTCATTGTAGTTTCCCATAATTGTTCAGGATTCATTTCACCTAAACCTTTGTAACGTTGGATTGTAGTACCATCGCGGCCTACTTCATCAAGTTTAGCAGTCAACTCTGCATCAGAGTATACATACCAATGAGATTTACCCTTCTTGATTTGATACAAAGGTGGTTGAGCAATATAGATATGGCCTTCCTCTACCAATGGTTTCATATAGCGGTAGAAGAATGTTAATAACAATGTACGGATATGAGCGCCGTCAACGTCCGCATCTGTCATGATGATAATCTTGTTATAACGGGATTTTGTAATATCGAATTCATCGCCAATACCTGTACCAAAAGCGGTAATCATGGAGCGAATTTCGTTATTAGCCAAAATCTTATCTAGACGTGCTTTTTCTACGTTGAGGATTTTACCACGCAATGGCAAAATCGCTTGGTAACGACGATCGCGACCTTGTTTTGCAGAACCACCTGCAGAATCACCTTCCACAAGATAAATTTCAGTCATAGATGTATCTTTTTCAGAGCAATCCGCCAATTTACCAGGAAGACTGGATACTTCCAACGCATTTTTACGGCGCGTTAAATCGCGGGCTTTACGAGCGGCCTCACGAGCACGGCTTGCCATCGTTGCTTTTTCGATGATTTTCTTCGCATCTTGAGGATGTTCTTCGAAGAATGTTTTAAGACCTTCTGTAACGATAACATCTGTAATACCTTTTACTTCACTATTGCCAAGTTTAGTTTTTGTTTGGCCCTCAAATTGAGGTTCCAACACTTTTACAGATACGACAGCTGTCAAACCTTCACGTACGTCTTCACCGGAAAGATTAGACTCACTTTCCTTGATCAAACCAGATTTACGGCCATAATCATTGAGGGTACGAGTCAAGGCAGCACGGAAACCAGATAGATGTGTACCACCGTCAATCGTATTGATGTTATTTACGAAGGACAACAAGTTTTCACTATAGCTATCGTTATATTGCAATGCTACATCTACCACAACATCGTCTTTTGTATTTTCAATGTTAATAACAGTTGGGTTAATTGCTTCTTTATTTTCGTTCAAGAAGGTAATGAAAGAAACCAAACCACCTTCATAGTGGAAGCTTTCAACACGAGGTTCCTCTAAACGCAAATCGCTCAATGTAATGCGAAGGCCTTTGTTAAGGAATGCCAATTCTTGTAAACGCATTTTCAATGTATCAAAGCTAAATACGGTAGTTTCAAAGATTTCTGCATCTGGCTTGAAAATAACTGTAGTACCAGTGCCTTCGGCCTTGCCAATTTCGTGCAACTCGGAAGTTTTATGACCACGAGCAAAGGAAATTTCTTGAACAATACCATTTTGAGATACTTGAACCTTAGTCCATTCACTCAATGCATTAACTACGGAAATACCTACGCCGTGAAGACCACCAGATACCTTGTAGCCGCCACCACCAAATTTACCACCAGCATGCAATTTCGTTAATACTAGCTCTACCGCAGACATACCAGATTCATGCATTCCTGTTGGAATACCACGACCATCATCGACAACGGTAACACTGTTATCTGGATTGATGGATACTTCGATATGTGTAGCGTAACCAGCAAGCGCTTCGTCTACAGAGTTATCTACAACTTCGTATACGAGGTGATGCAAACCACGAGCAGACGTACTACCAATATACATCCCTGGGCGTTTACGCACCGCGTCTAGACCCTCAAGAACCTGAATATTCTGAGCGCCATAATTTTGTTCAGGCATGAAACAAACTCCTCCTAACAATCTATCATACTGCACTTGATTGAAATAAAGTGACAAAACATGTACAGGATTAAACTTTATCTCTTTATTATACTATAAAACTCATCAATCCGTCTCATTAAAGTCTTAATACTGATACCAGATCCATACACACAAGCATCAGTAACCACATATGTCTTAATTTGCTCCTCTGGCACCATAGCGATATATTCTAGCGTTTCATAGTGATGAATAGGACTTTTATGGGACTTTCCGCCCTTGGCATGCACCATCGTAATAATGGATTCTATGGGCACGGAAATGGTATCTCCAATATGAACGTACATAAGAATCCCCCTCTACTTTTCTAATGTCCCATTAAGGGCATCAATTTTGCGCTGCTCCTCTTCAGCAAGGAACTTAGACCGATATTTATTACACAAATTAATAACGTGCTGATCCGTCAATTCATCAGGTTTTTTGTGGGTAATGAGCATGGCCACCATAAACATATGACGGCGATTGATAGATCCTTTATAAATCTTATCAAGGTAAAAGTATATGGATTCTCGCATCGCTTCTGCAAAGTCTGAAAAACTACACTGTATAAATTGCTGACAGTCGCTGTATTTAAAGTACGGATATTTTCTAATCACAGACTTAATGTCCTTAATATGTTTTCGATGCAATTCATATTCACAGGTTGGACAGATTTCCTTTTTAGATTTCATATGCATGCCACATCGTTTACAACGATGGTATCCATGCTGCTCTAAATAGATTTCTCTCTTACGAGCCGTAATCTGTACTTTCCGGAAAGCAGCTTTTAATGCTTCGTTATCCGTTTGTTTCAACGATGTATCGATAGCGTCTACGTCTTCTTTTGAAAGCACGATATCTGCAAAGTTAATACGTTTTGTAATAATTTGTTCATCAGGAATCGTTAGAGACGTATTAATTTCTACTTTCACATAGCTCTGACGTTTCATGATGAAGCGAATATCGATGATTACCTCTTGGCGGTAATACTTGTTGATAGCCTCGATGATACGACGTTTTTGCATCTGTAATTCCTGCATCCACATGGAATTATCTGCACTGATAACCATATTTGGAGGCTTGATGGACACAATTTTTGTATGATCCGCGATAACATCACCTACTACATCACGCCACTTGTGAACAAGGGTATTTAATTTATATTGTTCCAGTAAATTCAGTTCTGCTAAGGCCTTTGGTAAACAAAGATCAAGGCTGTCCATACTGAACCTGTCCCCCTTCACAAGAAATAAATTGAACGGATTTCAAATCTTTAAAATCGTGAATATCTGTAGTAGTAATAAATGTTTGAATTCGTTTATGAATAAACTGCAATAAATTCGTTCGTCTCGACTCATCAAGTTCGCTCAATACATCATCCAAGAGAAGAACTGGATATTCTCCTACCTCTGACTTGATAAATTCAAGCTCACTCAACTTTAAGGACAATACAGCGGTTCGTTGCTGACCTTGGGATCCAAATTTCTTTAAATCCATAGCATCGGAAAAAAATCGTAAATCATCGCGATGAGGGCCAACGCTAGTACTCAATCGATGACGATCCTGCGGCAACGCTGCTTTAATGCGTTCGTAAAAGCCTTCCTTTGTATATTCCAATGCACCATTGTCCATATACGGCTGTTCATAACCAATGGTTAAATTCTCAAGGCCACCTGTCAATTTACGATTCATCAAATCAATGAGCAAATTAATTTTTTTTAAGCTTTCTAATCGTTTCTTTACGATAAAGCTCGCCATATCTGCTAGCTGCAAATCCCATTCTTCAAGAGGAATATTATTCTTTCCTCTATATTCTTTTAGAACTGCATTTCGTTGCTGTAACAACCGATTATACTGCATCAATTGATGATAGTAAATAGCGCTGGTCTGAGATATTTCCATATCGAGAAAACGCCTACGTCCAGACGGAGTTCCCTTGATGAGCTGTAAGTCTTCAGGACAGAAGATAACTGTATTTAATGTACCAATCAGTTCTTTTTGAGATATTTTTGTGTCGTTTAATCGAATATCCTTAGGACCTTGACGGAATAATTTAATATTTACCTTTTGAGGCGTATCCTTTTTCTCGAACTTTACCACAATGCCAGCTTCTTCAGCATTGAACATGAGCATATCTGACGTATCATTCGTACGATGGCTTTTACCAATCGTACCAACATAAATCGATTCGAGGATATTCGTCTTACCAGCCCCATTAGTGCCATATAGAACAATAATCTCAGGATTAAACTGTATCTGTACATCCTTATAATTACGAAACTGAAATAACTGCAGTGAGTCAATTCTCACCGATTATGCCTCCTCTTGTGTAATCACGAGGTCTACATCGAGACCTTCACAAGAAATCACATCACCAACGCGGCATTTCTTGCGTTTTTCCGTTACAACTTGACCATTTAAGGTAAGGATGCCTTCATCGATGAAAGATTTTATTTGACCACCTGTTTCAATGATGCCTTCTAACTTCAACAACTGATCAATTTGAATGTACTCCGTATGAATGGGTACCTGCTGTTGCTCTTTCATAACGTTCTCCTAAAGTAGACAATTAACATAAGCATATATATCATACTGAGTCCAGGTCGCTCGCTGGGCATTTTTCTTCGAAAAATTGCACGCTCCGACCAAAGTTATATTTGGTTGGAGCCCAAAGCACAGTTCTTCACTGTGGATTTTCTTAGATAACTTTGTTATCTAGAAAATCTTACGTTCAGAACAAAGCGATGCAGTGTCTCTGTCGTCGCAAGCTCCTCCATTGACTACTGCCCTGCTTTTACTTTTATGCATTCGTGCGAACTGGTGTTACTACGTATGTATAGTTCGGATTATTGTCTTGGCGAATGACAACAGGACCATTTTGTTTTAAGAACAAGTGGATATTGTCACCTGTGCTATGACGTAAGATGTCAGAGATGTAGCGACCATTGAAGGAGATTGTGAAAGGTGTGCCTTTAAATTCAACAGCTACGTCTTCTTTTGCCATACCGATTTCAGTATTTTGAGTAGACAATGTGACATTACTTTCAGACCAATCATAACGAATTACATTATAGCTGATGTCTTTAGCCAACAAGGATACGCGATCAACAGCACCAGCAAATTCGCGGCGATCAATTACAGCGCTAGAATCGAATTGAGAAGGAATTACCTTTTCATATTCAGGGTATGTACCTTCGATTAAGCGAGAAATAATATAAATAGATTCAAAATTGAATACGATTTGTGTGCGATTCCAAATAATATTGATCATAGCTGGATTATCTGTTGGTAATAAACGAGATACTTCAGCTAACGTTTTTGTTGGAATGATAGCACGCATTGGAGTCGTTGCTGGTTCATCGATGGTAATTTTTTTAACAGCCATACGGTGTGTATCGGTAGCAACCATAGTCACTTCGTTTTCTTTGATTTCAAGAAGAGCACCGGTAAATACAGGACGATCTTCATCAGTAGCAGCTGCATAATTTGTTAAATCGATGAGTTCTTTCATAGCAAAGCTATCGATGTTTACATGATCTTGGTCGTGAATTTGTTCCACCAAGGAAAAATCATCTGGGTGTAATGTAACAAGATTAAATTCAGAAGATCCAGATGTGATAGTCAAAGAATTTCCGTCTTCTGGTTTGTAAAGTTCAATAGTATCGCCAGGCAATTTGCGAATTAATTCTTGGAAATAGCGGGAACCTACCACTAAAGTACCAGGTTCTTTAATGTCTCCATCGATGGTTAAGCGAATGCCGAGTTCAAAGTCGTTACCTTGCAATTCTACTTGACCATTTTTTGTAGTCATGTAAATAGCGCCTGGTAAGTTGGAACTTGTTTTATTTTGAGATACCTTTTGCAATACGTTAATTGCTTTTTGGAGATTTGCTTTTGGGAATGTAATATGCATATGTTACTCCTTTTTGAAAGTTTTATATTAATTTGTATAATTGGATTTTATTATTAACTACTATATTATTTCTAATATATATGTTGTTTGTGATTACGATTTATATATATTGTAGAAGCATTAATAATTACTTGTTTTGTTTGTAATATTCTATGTTTGCTATTGTAGATGCTCTATATATATTCTACGATAGATCTGTTTCTACTATTTTTTTGATTGTTTGTTAGTTTTAGTAGTAGTAATAGTAGGGGTCTGTTTATATGTGTAAAAGTGAATCGGCGCCAATAATTGTGTGAATTATGAGCTGTGCATAACTATGTTAATAGTTTGTACCCACTTATCCACATATTCACACCAAAGTGCGAGTTTTGTGATATCCACAAAGTTATTCACTATATATCCACAGAGTTATCCACAGGTTGTTAATTTCTGTTTAATTTCTGCAACCATTCGTTTAGTTTCTTCGTTTTTTTCAATTTCCTTCGTTATTTTATCGTACGCATGGAGAATTGTCGTATGATCACGAGAGAAAGCTGCTGCGATTTGTGGATAGCTTTCATTGATCATATCGCGGCATAGATACATGGCGATTTGCCGTGGGAATGCGAATTGGGCTTTTCTTTTTTTGCCGAGTAAGTCTTGCTTTTTAATATTGAAATAAGAACTTACAAAATTCTGGATGCTTTCAATATTAACTATGTTCACCTCTTCTGTGTGAACGAGACCCGCCAAGGCGTGTTTTGTGTATTCTAGGTCAATAGATTCTAGACGTTGATCGATGGACGCTGTACCGATGAGTTTGGTGAAAGCACCTTGCAACACGCGGACGTTTTCGCTAAATTGCAATGCTACGTAGTTAATAGAATCATTATCGATGCGAATAATACGGTTCTTTTTATATTCACGTTCGAGCAGTGATCTGAAGATGGCGATGCGCGTTTCTAAATCTGGATTTTCCATTGTGGCAATGTAGCCAGCTTGGAAACGAGAGCGAAGACGATCTTCGAACTGCTCCATATCGTTTGGCATAGTATCAGAGGTAAGCACGATTTGTTTGTTGTTATTTAATAGTTCATTAAATGTATTAAATAGCTCAGTTTTCGTACTTTCACGGCTTTCAAGGAACTGAATATCGTCAATCATGAGAACATCGATATTGCGGAATGTATTGCGGAATAATTTACCTTGGTTGCGCTGCAATGTTTCGACGAAAATATTCATAAAGTTTTCGCTCGTAATGGACATGACCTTCATATGTGGATGATTTTCCTTGATAGCATTGCCGATGGCATGCATCAAATGCGTTTTACCCAGGCCTGAAGGTCCATAAATAAAGAGCGGATTATAGTCTCCACCAGGGAACTCAGCTACATTTTGAGCAGCCCCAAACGGAATGCGGTTCGCGTTGCCCGTTACGTAGTTATCAAAACGGTACGCCGGATTGAGATTAGATAATGACAAGTCTACAGGAACATTATCAGACTGCAATGTTGACATTGTTTCTGTCGGTTTCTTTGGTGTCGCTATCATTGGTTCGTCTGGAATATCCACAGGCGCTGGCGCGCGGTCGATATAGACAGGATCTTGATAGACTGGTGTGTAAAATTCCTCTTGATGAGCCTTTTCCTCTACTATAGGTGGTAAAGGCATTGGAGGTGCTACAACTGGCGTATCGATGAGACTTTCATCAACAAAATTAGTATCTATACTCTCTTGATTAAAATCGAATAACACCATATCTCGATGGGAACCGATGACCGTGGTAATCGCATCTTGTAAAGCCTTGCTAATTTGCGGCTGCTGGTCGATTAAGTTTTTTACAAATGTTTGCAT